>DATKQX010000169.1:0-6004 GCA_035532495.1 Saccharimonadales bacterium (SeqCode) | reverse complement strand
TGCCGCAGTGTGGGCATGTCCCAACTGTTGCCGGCTTGCCATTCTTCATCGTGATCGGCTGAGGGTCTTTCATTTCGACCTTTCTCTTGTCCTTCAAGCAGTAGCCTTCCAACTGGTCACCGTCCTTATACGAGATTCTGTGCGGGGTCGGACTAGCCCATTCTAGGGGCGCGTCTTTACCCAGCACAACCCCAGTTCAGCTCGAATTCAGATCACGGGGCTGGAGGTGGGCCCGAATGCGGCCCAAAACGGAGCCTCAAAAGCCTGTTTTGAGGCTGCCCCAAACAGCACGAAGCGGACCTCTTCGGGTTCCCAACCCTGCTGTTGCGAGGTGCGCAAACATTCGGCCATGACGCGGGCGCACTCATTCATCCGAAAACCCGCGATGCCCGTCCCGACCGCGGGGATCGCGATGGTTTTCACGCCGTTGTCGCGCGCCAGTCGAAACACGTGGTGCATCGAGGAGGTCAGTGACGTCCTCGTCGTTCGTCCTCCCAGACCCATGCTCGCTGCGTGAATCACATGTCGCGCGGACAATTCGCCCGCGCCGGTGATCGCAGCCTCGCCGACTCTGATGGGACCGAGCGCGTCGCATTCCGCCTGGATCGACGGTCCTCCTTTGCGGCGTATCGCGCCGGCGACTCCGGCGCCCAGCACCAGGTCGTTGTTGGCGGCGTTGACGATCGCATCGACGTCCTGGTCGACCAGGTCGCCATCGATGATCAGGATTCGTTCCGCATGCACGCGGCGACCTCCCCGAGACGTCCTTGAAGCAGTTTCGGCGTTGCCGTACCGATACCACGCGTCCCGATCGATTCGATGGCGAGCGATGCGCAGGCGACCCCGCACGCAAGTGCATCCGCCAGCCCGGCGCGCTCCGCTCCAGTGCTGACCCAACGCGCCAGCATTCCGCCCGCCAGCGCGTCGCCCGCCCCGGTGGTGTCGATGACCGGCCGACCTTTGACCGCGGGCACGTGAAAGCTGCCGTCAGCGGTGTAGGCCGTGACGCCGGCAGCCCCGGCTTTCAGCACGAGACCGTCGAGCCACCACTGCCGCCGGAACTCCTCCGGCTCTTTGCCACCCAGGGCGCCGAACTCCTCCAGGTTGCAGAAGAACCAGCCGGTCCGGCGCAGCACGTCCTTCGATTCCGGGCGGCGGTGGACGTAAGAGAGCATCGCGTCCGCCGCCACCAGTCGCGCTCCCGAGAGCATCTTGATCGCCTGCGCCTGCCGGTCCGGCCGCATCGATCCGACGAAGGCCCAGCCCGTGAAGCCATCCGGGATGGCCGGCTCCCAAGCATCGTAGATGTGGTCGGTGCTGCCCAGGTCCACGTTGTGCCCGTGCTCCTGGTGCGCCTTCCAGCGGTAGGTGGGTGCCTCGAGGATCTCCACGCCCGTGGTGTCGATGGCGCGGCCCTCGAAGGCGCGCGCGACCCGCTTCGAGCCATCGACACCGACCGGTGCGACGACCTTGACCGGAGCGATCAGGCTGGCCGCCAGCGCGAAGTAGACCGCCGAGCCCCCGAGCTCCTCCTTGACCTGCCCGAACGGACCGTCTCGCGTGTCGAGGGCGATCGAGCCCACGACGAGCAGCTCGAGAGGATCAGGCACGTCGCCCGGTGCCGCTGCTGGCGGTGACCACGTGCCGCGCATACCTCAGCTTTTCCAGGAAATCCTGGGGATCGCCGAACGCATCCACCTCCATCCAGCTGCGGCCGAGCTCGTGCGCCGCGTGCGAATCCGAGCCGGTGGCCGTGACCTTGCCCAGGTCTTCGGCGAGGCGCGCGGCCGCCTGGTTCACAGCCGCTTCGCACCACGGGTTGTAGGTCTCGATGATGTCGATGCGGTCCGCCAGCTCGGCCATTCGCTCAGCCGAGAAGTTGGCGCGCCGCCGGTCCAGCGGATGCGGGATGTACGTCAGCCCGCCCATGCCGTGGATGAGGTCCATGACCTCTTCGGGTGGTAGATACGGAGCCACTCGCGATGTGATGAACAGCCCGACGACCTCGCCCTCGAGCGTCTTGACCTCCTCTCCGACGATCGCAAGCTCCGGGGCCATCTGGGCCAGTGTGATCGCTCCTTCGACGGTGTTGTGGTCGGTGAGGGCGATGCGGTCGAGGCCGCATTCCTTGCAGCGGGCGACCAGCTCTTCCAGCGAGCTGCGTCCGTCGTGGGAGAAGTTGGAGTGAAGGTGCAGGTCGACCTTCACTGGGTTGGAGCTATACGGTCGCTTCTCTGAGCATCCGCTCGCGAGCGCGGGCGAACAGCGGAATCACTTCCGCGGGGCCGCGGCTGCGGCACGCCTGGTCCATCAAAGCGGCCTGCGCGTCGTAGATGATCTCCATCACCGGTCCGGGCCGGCGCTCGCGTCCCAGCCGCCCAGGCAGCTCGGGGTGCGCGTGGCGAAGGACCACCATCAATCGCGATATCAACCAACCAGGGACGATGCGGATCTCCTGCACGACGCATTCCTCGACCCAGTAGAGGAGCTCATCGGATTCCTGGAGCAGGTGACGCGGCGTCATCGCGCGCTTTCTCCGGCGATGCCAGCGTATGTCGCGCTCCTGCTCTTCGATGGTCTGCTGAAGCATGGCCTGAAACCCACTATATCAGCGGCTTGCCGCGACTCTACCTCTTGTCGGGTAGCACAATGTGCGCCATCCTCCCGCGGCCGGGACGAGATGAACCTGGCGGTCGAATGTCCACTCTCGCCACTGCTGGCGAATGCGGTAGCGCATCACGAGCTGCGCGACGTTGCTGTACGTGCGCTGGTGCGCCTGGTCGGTCCAACCCTCGAGGACGGCGACGCTGACCGGCTGCATGTCGAGGAGCTCCGTACCGTCGTCGAGCCGAGGCATGTCACGCATGAAGGACTCGCGTCCTCCCCACGCGCGCTGCGCGTCCTCGGCGAGCATGTCCCACATCTCGTCGAACCTGCCCTCCGAATGCAGCTTCATGAACCGCATCTCGAACGTCGCCGGGGCCATCGAGCTCGGCGGGGGCGGGCGCAACGGCTCGACGGGAGGGGGAAACGTGGCGGCGCCTGCCATCCCCGTACCCACCGACGCGCCCACGAAATCGTCCGCGGGCCACGTCCTGAACCGGCCCGCCACCCGGGCGAGGAGCGCTTCAACCGCGGGCCAGCGACGGAGCGGCCGAAACAACTTCTTGACCATTGGCGCTAGATGTAGTGTGATATCCCCAGACTGTATACAGAATGTGGATAACTAGCAACCCCCTGAGGTCTCACGCCCACCGCTCCGTTCAGCGTCACGCAGGGCGCGCGGGGTTGCCCTTGGCGCGTCAATCGCCGGGATGCGGCCACGCCAGGAGATGGGCAGGCATCTGGATCATCGCTGTGCGGAGCCGGTTCGACCGGTGATCCGGATGGGAGCCGCGGCCTGGCGCGTGGCTCCTCGGCCTCAGCCCTGGCTCAACCGCCGCACGATCGCCGCCACCTCTGCGAGCGGCACTCCCACCGGGCAGGCCGCGGCCGCAGCCCCCAGGTCGGGATCGTCACCTTCGACATCTGAGGACGCCGCACCCAGCCGCGCGTAAAGGCGCATGTAGGAAGCCGCGACGTCAGGCAGCCGCGATCTGCCCATTCGTCCGGCGGCGAACGCGCACAGGCCGCAGTTGATGCAACCGACCATGCCCGGGTGGCGCTCACGCTCCGCGGGCTCGAGCGCCCTGATGCCGTCGGCCGCATACGTGTCGAGAAGGTCCGTCAGCTCGGACCGCTGACGCGTGATGCGCCGTCGCGTCTGGTGCAGGCCGTACGCCCACGCGAGCTTGACCAGCGAGTCTGCGCGTCCCATCAGGCCTTCAAGCCTCTCATCGCGCCCTGTGCCATCTCTTCCTGCACCCATCCCGCATGCCCGAGGACCGGCGCGCGCCCGAGCCACGAGCCCTGCACGAACTCCCGGACGGCTTCGAACCTCTGCGATGCGCTCCAACCGAGCTCGTGGCCGATCACCTCACCGGCGCGCATCACGCACGCGGCTCCGGCGCAGGGACCTCCGGCCAGGCCTACTCGCCGAAACGCATCGGCGAGGGACCGGACCTGTTCGTGGCGTGTCGCGAACGTCAACTCGGCCTCGGTGATCGGCTCGCAGCGGCACAGCAAGCGACCCGTGCCGCCTTCCTCCAGCACTTTGCCCGCGTTGGAGCCGTGGCGCGTCTGCAGCTTCACCGCCGCGAGCGCGGGGACTCCACAGCGCCGCGCGAGGTCGGCGGGCGGCTCGACGTCCGACTCGTTTCCAGGCAGGGGCCGGGTCGCGGTGGTGCACGGCGCCTGGTGTCCCAGCTTGCGGCACACGGCATCCGATGTCTGCTCCGCCATCAGCCGGTACATCGAAAGCTTGCCGCCTGCGATGGTGACGAAACCTTCGACGCCTTCGCCGGCGTGATCGATCACCTCGTACCGCCGCGAGAGCTCGTCCTCGTACCGCCTCCATTTATAGAGCGTCGGGCGCACGCCGGTGGTCGTGCGCACAGGTCGGTACCGGCGGATCGTCGGAAACACCCTCTCGATCCCTTGCAGCAGGTAGTCGACCTCATCCTGCAGCACGTCGATGGAGTCCAGGTCGCCGTAGAAATCGTCGTCCGTGGTCCCGAGCAGCGTGAATCCGCTGTGCGAGACCATGAGCAGGTCGCGGCCGTCGATCGACTCCGCGCTGATCGAGAAGTTCGAGATGCGGTGGGGGTAGATGATGTGGATCCCCTTGGCCGGTCGCAGCTGGACCGGCACCCCAGCCATGCCGCTCACCTCCGGCGACCACGGCCCTGTGGCGTTGACGACCACCCGCGCGCGTGCCTCCGAGATCACGCCGTCAGGCCCGCGGTAGCGGACCCCGATCACCTTGCCTCCATCTCGCACCAAATCGACGACTCGCGTGTGGTTGAGCGCGCGGGCGCCGTGGGCGACCGCGTCCTGGACGTTGGCGTACACCAGCCGGTGCGGGTCGACGCCCCATTCCTCCATGGTCACCGCGCCGATCAGGTCCGGAGTGAGGCCCGGTTCGGCCTGCAGCGCCTCGGCGCGGCTCAGGCGGCGGTGAGGGTGTGCCTTCTTGAGCGGCTGGAAGCGGTCATAGACCTCCATCGCGGTCTCCATCCGCTCGATGTTGTTGCGATCGTGCGGGAGGACCGGGATCAGGAACACCACGCGGTAGACCAGGTTGCGCGCGATCGAGACGATGTATCCGGCGTCCTTGGTCGAGGTCCGGGTGGTGTCCCAGTCGAACTCCAGATAGCGAGGTCCGCCGTGGATCATCCAGCTCGAGGCGCCGCTGGTCCCGCCACCCCAATCGCCCTTCTCGAGCAGCAGCACCGACAGCCCACGCAAACAGAGGTCGCGCGCGATCCCCGCCCCCGTTACGCCGCCGCCGATGACGCAGACGTCGTGCGCGCTGGACGGGCTCACGTCCGGATACTAGAGCTGTCCGGCGGTCGAACCACTAACCAGCCGCTTCGTGCTGCTTCTGGAACTCCTCGATGATGCCCTTGGCCAGGTGCGCCGGCATCTCCTCGTAGTGCGAGAACTTCTTGTGGAAGCTGCCCCGGCCCTGGGTGATCGAGCGGAGGTCCAGGGCGAATCGCAGCATCTCCGACTCGGGAACGGTCGCCTTGACGTACTGGTAGCCGTCGTCCGGTTCGGTGCCGAGGATCTTCCCTCGCCGTCCGTTGATGTCGGACATGATGTCGCCAAGGTTCTTCTCCGGCACTCGAATGGTGGCCTCGACCAGCGGCTCGAGCAGCACCGGCCCGGCTTCGAGGGCGGCGTGGCGGATGGCCATCGACCCGGCGATCTGGAACGCCATGTCGTTGGAGTCGACGGTGTGGTACTTGCCGTCGACCAGCGACACCCTGACGTCCACCATCGGATACCCCGCCACGACGCCTTTGGCCATGTTGTCGACGATGCCCTTCTGGACCGACGGCCTGAAGTTCTGGGGGATGGAGCCGCCGAAGATCTTGTCCTCCCACACGAAGCCCTCGCCCCG
>DATKQX010000168.1:0-22792 GCA_035532495.1 Saccharimonadales bacterium (SeqCode) | reverse complement strand
GGGGAGCAGACATCACTCAGGTCGAGCCGCGTGCACGAGCGCAGCGCCGAGCAATTCCTGGTAGCCGACCCCATACTTCGACAGTGGGTGTCGCTGCTCAACAGTGTGTCTGCCGGCTGTGCCTACGGCGCGACGTTCGTCCGTACTCAAGGAGAGGACGCGGCGCATCGCCGCGATAAGCGCGCCCATGTCACGGGCGTTGAAGAGCCATCCGTTCACCCCGTCTTCGACCAGCTCGGGGACGCCGAACACATCGGTTGACAGGACGGGAACGCTGAATGCCATGCACTCTAGCATCGATCTCGGCAGCGACTCGATGTCCGATGCCGAGACGAGGACATCCGAGTGCGCGTACCACTCCCATATGTTCGGCGTGATCGGGAGCAGCTTCATTCGATCCGAGCACACCGCAGCATCGATCATCGCGTGTATTGCAGTGGAGTACTCGCACTCGTGATCGCCCACGAGCACGAGGTAGGCCTCCGGATATCCTTGCGCGACTTGGGTAAATGCCTCGACAATGCACGCTTGCGATTTCCGCTCCTCGAGGATTCCCATGCTGAGGAGCACCGTGGCGTCGTCCGGTATGTCGTGGCGCGACCGCTCGGCGGAGCGATCAAACGCCTCGGCGAAGTGAGCGATCCCGACGGTGTCGATTCCGTACGGGACGACTGACCGATGCGCGTCGTCGGTGTACGGCGCGAACATGTGACTCGTGGCGTTGGACTCGAAGATCAGTCGTGCTGCACCCCGGAGCGCCGTTTCGAAACGCTGGCGGATGTATGGTGGCAGCCCAACGACCCCAAAGTTCAGCGCGATCCAATCGGAGAGTTCGAAGCTCTCGTGGATAGCCCACAGGAGTGGAACATTCGCCCGCACAGCGGCATCGCCAGTGGCCCACGGTCCCAGGGTATTGAGCAGGACGACATCACATTCAGATTCGAGGACGAACAGCGCCTGTTCGCGGACGTAGTCCTCGTAGTGTTCGACATCTCGCGGGGTTCGAGCCTTGGTGATGTGCACATCGACTCCCAGCTCCTCGAGTTCGCCGCGGAGGACCCCATCCGTCGGCGATACGACGGAGCAGCACGCCAGCGCGGGCATGAGTTGGCGGAGTAGATCCGCGAGGTAGAGCTGGGCGCCGCCGAGGGCAAGGCTATGCGTGACGACCAACAGGCGTGGTCGCGGGCGCGCCGTGGCGCCGTCACGTCTCGGCATCTTCGCCAACACGGCGTCGCTGCGAGCCCGGAGCGCGCCGTTGAGTGGCTCATCGCTCGAATGGTCGATCGGTACAACGCGAACGTGCCGCGGGGGAATGACGACCGTCGTGCCATCGAGTGCATGCACGGTGACGCCAATCTCGAGAGCAGGGTCGTCTCTGGGTGAAATGATGCCCCGATATTCAAAGCCTGTCACCGGACCGAGACGGCCGGATCCGCGGCGCTCAACATCCGAGCGCGCCAACCGCAGCCGCGCACGCCCGGTGGGGCGCCCGTTCAGATCGATGTCGATCCGTGAGGCCGGCTGCTGTCCAATCGTCGCCCACCCCCGGACGACGAGAAGATCTCCACGCACTTCAGATCCCTCCTGGGGTGTGTCGAGATGCCCTTCGAAGCCTTCGCCCTTCAGCGTGTAGAGGCGGTGCCCGATCACCGACCGTATGCCGGAGCGAGACGTCGCGACGACCTCGACATGCAAGTCTCCGAGCGGCCATGCGGTCAAGTCGATGATGGCCGACCACCCGCATGACACTGCTGCACCTGGTTCGTTGAGTACAACTGGAACGTCCGGGCGCGCGTGACCAAGGGTGGCTCGAACGGTGGTCAGGTCGTTGAGGATGATGTCGACGGTGGCCACCGTGCGTTTGCCCACCAATGCCCACCCGTCGAAGGCGACCGGCTCCCGCACAACCCACGCCCTGTCAGGCCGGTCCAAGGCCCCGCGCGGAGGCCCGGCGTCAAGTGCAGCGCGTCGGCGTGAGCAAAACCCCAGGAGCGCTCGTCGAAGCCGCCGTGCCCCAGGCACACGGCGCACGCTCATCCGTAGTCGCTGCATCGCTCGTTGCCTCAAGCTGCGCCCCCCTCCACGGCGCCGCTGAGCCATGTTGCGCGCACCCCTGCCTCAAGGGGAGTGGGGTCGAATTGGATGAGTCTGCGAAGCTTTGAGATGTCGAGGACGATCGAATGGACATCGTACGGTCGCTGCGGAACGAATACCGTCATCGGCTCTCGTTCGACGATCTCCGCAATGATCTTGAGAAGGGCCACGACGGTGTGCCCTGATCCGGAACCCACGTTGACAACACCGCAGTTGATGCGGGACAGGACGAGCTGTGACAGTGCCGAGGCGATGTCGTCGACATGCACGTAGTCCCTGGTCGCTGTCCCGTCACCAAAGATCGTTGCTGTGAGGCCGGCGGCGATGCGATGCAGGAACACTGCAACCGCTCCCTGTGGCCGGCTGTGCGACTGCCCGGGGCCATAGGCATTCGCGCAGCGCACGATCCTGGTGGGGATACCGAATGTGCCCGCATACATCCGGGCATACGACTCGCCGGCAAGGCGTGACACACCATACGGTGATATCGGTTGCGCCAAATCCGTCTCCACCGCCACGGCGTTCACGGGATTGCCGTAAACGGCACCTCCTGAGGAGACGTATGTGAAGCTGGTGTCGGGATGGACACGCAAGGACTCGAGCGTACAAAGCAATGGCGACAAGGTCCTGACAGCGTCGTCGAGGGGTCGTTGCGCGGCATGGGGCGGGTCGAGACCTCCGGCCACGTAGATGACATGGTCGATACCATGCATCGACCTCTGGACGGTGTCAGGCTCTCCTGCGTCGCCGATCACGACGTCAATACCTGCCACGCGTGCCTCAAGACCGCGCGGGGTGAGCGATCGCGTTAGACCAGCGACAATTGCGCCGTCGTTGGATAATCTGCGACCAATCGCTGCGCCGAGGAATCCCCAACCAACCACGAGGACTCGCGGGGGAGACCCGCCAATATCCCTCACTTCGCCGCTCAGTATAGTCAGCCCGCAATACGGTGCACGTACGTCCACGAAATCGGCGATGCGGGGTGCGGTGTCGGATTGGGAAGTCAGATCCTGCTCGACAGCAGTGCTGTGTCGTCGTCATCGACGAGTCGGCTACCAGCGTGAGCGGAGCGTTCTCCGCACGGAACTCTTGTGCGAGCAGATCCAACTGACGTCCCTGTCCTTTCGCCAAATCAGTGTGAATCCGGCCGAGCCGGTCCAGGTCTCCGGCCGAACGGGCGCTGATCGATCAAGCGACATCGAGGCTGATCAACGATTGCGCCTTCCGCAGTGCGGCTTCAACGCCGGCGGGTGTGCTCCCTCGGGCGAAAACAAACCCGAGATAACGATCACCCTCGGGGAGCGGAGTCACCACCTCGCCAATCGGAACTGCGATGGTCAGACCGGAGATGCCCACGACCGCGGCCGCATCGTCGACCCCCGTCACAGCCTTGAGGATGCCGGCGGCTGGAGTCGGTAGCATGAGCACCCCACACGCGTCGTCGGCCAAGCTGATCGAGCCGAGTGGCAACCCGCAGGCCTGGCGGAGGATGACGTCCTCAATTGAGCGCACGACGTCCGGTGCGTCGCTGCAGGCGAGACGGATTGCCTGCGAGCACAGCCCACCGATTGACCGCGCTGCGACCTCGATGACGACCGGTCTCGCGTCGCGCACCCGCACCTCTGCATGAATTGGTCCATGGCGCAATCCGAGCGCCGTGATGGCGGCGCGAACCGCCTCCGCCACCGCGGCCTGCGTCGCGATATCAAGACGTGACGGCGTCACGTACAGCGTCTCCTCGAAGAATGGGCCCGTCAGGGGATCCGGCTTGTCGAACAAGGCGATGACGTCAAGCGACCCATCCTGGAGGAGGCCTTCGACGGCGACCTCGACTCCATCGACATACGACTCGATGAGCAGCTGCGGAGTCGGTCCGTCGACGCAGGTCGCCCGCAACAGCTGTCCGACTCGTCGCACTGCAGACACCACTGCTTCGCGCGTATTCGCACGGATCACGCCCTGGCTCCCGGCGCGGTCGACAGGTTTGACCACGCAGGGGAGTCCGACCACACGAATGGCTTCGTCGACGGCCGTTCCATCAGCATCGACGTCAGTCTCGAAGTAGCGGGGTTGCGCCAGAGCCGCAGCGGTGAGACGCTTCCGCATGAAGCGTTTGTCACGTGTCGCCTCGACCGCCGCGACGGGATTTCGCCGCGCCGTCCCGAGCCGATCCGCGACCCGTACGGCGGTCACCACCGAGGCCTCGTCAACTCCGACGACGGCATCGACGTGCCACATCCGGTGGAACGCCGCCGCGCGGTCGGCTGAATCGTCAGGCCGGTGAAGATCGAGAGTGAGAACGCGACCCTCCATGAGCGATGCGAGCGTCGGCGCTTCGTTCGAGGCAACAACCACCTGCAAACCGAGCGTTGCGGCGGCACGGAGAAAGGCGGTGGCCCGATAGGTCTCCGTGGGCAGAACGAGCATCACCCTGGCCGACATGCAGATCAGCGTACGCCCGCATAACCGCGGCAGTACCATGGGGATCACCGTGAAGGCCCCAAAAATCTCGGCGACTGACTATGCACTGACGCGGATCGAGCAGGTCCGTGCCAATCGCAAGCAGCCCGATGCCGGCGTGCGTATCGCGATCACCGGACGGCAGGACGGCCAGTTCAGCTACGAGCTGGCCCTCGTCAATGCCGGAGAGGAGCACGAGGGCGAATTGTCCGTGGACGGGCCCTCGGGCATCCGCTTCACGATGCCACTGGAATCCGCCCCGTATCTCGACGGCATCACGATCGACGCCGACCGTGTGAGCGGCGCGCTCCGGGTCGAGAATCCGAACCCACTCTGGCTCGACGAATTGGCGCGTGACGTCCAACGGCTGCTCGATGACGAGATCAACCCGTCGGTAGCCTCGCACGGCGGCTTCATCGATCTGCTCGACGTCCGCGATGGCGTCGCATTCATTCATATGGGTGGGGGCTGTCAGGGATGCGGCATGGCCGAGGTCACCCTTGGCCAGGGTGTCCGGGTCGCAATCCTTGAGCGGTTCCCGGAGATCACCGAGGTGCGCGACACAACAGACCACGCCCAGGGCGCGAACCCGTACTACCAGGCCGCGAAGAAGTAGCTCGCGTCGCCGGGTCTACCGGTCGCCGCGCGTATCAAGCCAGTAGTCCACCCACGTTTCGCGCGTCGCTCGGATGTGATCGTAGACGGCCTGCGCGCGGACATTGCCGGGAGCGGTCTGCCAAATCATGCGCGCGGCACCGTGCTCGCGGCAACGGTGCAGACATGCATCGATGAGGGCGGAGCCGACGCCGCGTCCGCGCGATGCTGGAATGACAAACAGATCGTTCATGACACCGACGCGACTCGATATCGTCGTCTCCCAGCTCCAGTACACGGTGGCAAATCCCACGTCCGATCCCGAGTCGCTGGCGAGGAACTGCGCGCCCTCGCGCGCTGGATCTGCGATGAGCGCCCGCATCAACAACAGCAGCGAATCGTCGGACGGCTGCGAGTGGTAGAAGTCGCAGTAGGCACGCGCCAGTGGTAGCAACCGTTGGGTCTGCGCCTCGTCGCTCACGATGCTAATGTCCACGCTCATCGTCACGTCCTCATGAGTTGGCCACCCGCCGTCGCACCTGGCGATCCGTGGCCGCGCACAGCATGCCATGACCGTTGAACGGCAGCACGGGTTGAGGTGCACGCGTCGCGCATGGTCTCTGCAGTCGGTCGTGGAGAGCCTCGCGGTGCTCGTGTCGCCCGTCGTCGCGTTCTTCGTCCTCCGGCTTCGGCTGATGCCGGTGCCGGACCTGAACGACCCCGCGATGCATACCACGTTCATCATCGACCCGCAGTCGATATTCCTTCGCTACTCTGCGGCTTTCACGCCATCGGCCCGACTGCGCGAAGGAGCGCGAGTCGCGTTCCTCGTCCCCGGACGGATCACATATCTGCTCTTCGGGGCTGTGCCCGGATTCGTGGTGTTCCGATACGTGCTCGCACTGGTCGCCGTCGTGCCGGCATACCTCCTGCTTCGCCGGCTGTACAGCCGATCCGCGGGCGCCGTGGCTGCGATCGTGATCCTCAGCAGTCCCGTGATCATCACCGCATGGGGCACTGATTTTCCCAACTCGGCCGCAGTTTCGTACCTGATTGCCGGACTCGCATGCCTCGTGATGCCGTCGGTTCGGCATCGCATCGCATGGCTTGCGGTGAGCGCGGTGTGTTTCACGCTCGCGGTCTGGTCAATCGCAACGTCCGCTCCGCTGGTGGTTGCGGCCGTCGCGGTGTACGGGATCATCCGGCTGTGGCGTGAGCCCCCGCATATCTACCGCGATGCCGCTGTGATGGCGATTGCGGCGGTGACGATGACCGGTCTGCTCATGCTCGCCTCGGGTCTCCTGCTCGGGCAGTTCGACTTCATCCGTCCGACCATCGAGTCGGTGATCTATCTGAGTCACAAGTCGCTGGAGGCGATGTATCACTCAGCCAGCTGGCGGTGGGCGCCGTTCGTGGCGTATCTCCTTGTCCCACCTGCCATCGTTGTCGTGGGACTCATCGCCTTTGGGCGCCGCCTGACGAGCATTCCGACGCCACAGCTCGTCGTCGGTGTCGCATGCGCAACGCAGCTGGTTGTGTGCGTGCTGCTGCAGTTCGTCGGCAGGGTTCAGATACTCGAAGTCCACTATTTCTCGTCCCTGCTGTGGGCGGGGCTCACCCTGCTGCTGGCCCTGTCGCTCGTGCAGTTGACACGCCCGATCCTGGACAACCCGCGCTCGACATGGGCACTGCCGCTGCTGCTGCTGCTCGTGCCGCTCGCGTACGAGCTCGACCCGCACGTGCCACCGTTTGGCTGGCTGCCGTACGGCGACATGCTCGCGCTGATCATCGTCGCGCTCGCCGCGATCGCGGCCCGGTTCAGGAACGCCGCCCCGCGGCCCGCGACGCGGCTTGGCACGTGCGTTTCGCTCGCGCTGATGTCGGGATGTCTCCTGGTGCTGACCGTCTCACCGATCCCACCCCACAGCGCCCTCCCCGGGACGATCTTCGACGCGACGCCTGCCTACGCGACTGCACTCGGTGGCGACGACTCCGAAGCCGTGGGGCTCTACGTCGTCACGGCCGATCTGCCGGGGTTCGTCGGGCAGGCCGCCTATGCCGGCGAGCAGTTGCTGATCTGGTGGCCGCGTGCCGAACAGCAACGGATCCTCGGGCCGATCGGCATGTACCACGCCTTCTTCGACTCGATCCCCAGCCCGCTCGGCGTGCTGTCCGCTCCCGCAATCCGGATGATCGAGCAACGGCAGCCCGCGCAAATACTCCTGCTCAGTTTCACGGGGCAGGACTTTGCCCAATCCGTGACTGCATTGGCGCCATTTCAGCCCGTCCTCGTCCGGACCAGGATTCTCCGGTCGGGCCCCGTCGCACTCCACGCGTCGCTGATCGATCTCGACCAGTACGATCGCAGACCCTGAGGCACATGCCCCCAAAGGGGCGTCATGCGACCAGAGCGACTGGGATCATTGTCGTTCCACGGTCGCAACCGGAATTCGACACTGAATACGCAAAGCTTGACCGGTGAGTTCTGCGGCTATTCGAGGACATCCCCCGACCGTCGCAGTCGCCCCCACGCCCGGCCGGCCGCCGCGCGCACTGTGGATTGCCTACGGGATCATGGGCGTCGCCCTGGCGGCCTACGTCGTCGCCCTCGTCGTTCGGGGCGCGGACACATCCTGGCCCTGGATCGACGGCTGGGGTGTCGTCGCGTTCGAGTTCATCGGCGCCGGCCTCCTCCTGATGCGGGGGCTGAAGAAGGGCCCCATGCGGACGATCGTGCTGGTCCTCGGGGCGGCCGTCTTTGCATGGTCGCTCGGCGACGCCATCCTCACCTGGGAGGAATGGAACGGCGCCACCGCGCCGACCCCATCCCCGGCGGACGTGTCGTACATCGCGTTCTTCCCACTCGCGTACGCGGCAGTCATCCTCATGCTCCGGAAGGAGATCACCCGGCTCCTGCCCGCCACATGGCTGGATGGCGCCGTGGCCGGCCTTGGCGCCGCCGCCGTCTGCGCGGCTTTTGCCTTCCACGCGGTCGAGGTCTCACTCGGCCCGTTGATCTCCCCCCTCGGCGTGGCGGTCAATCTCGTCTATCCGATCGGGGACGTGCTCCTCCTCGCGCTCGTGGTTGGCGGCACGGCGGTGCTGCCCGGACGGCGTCTGCCCTGGCTGCTCTTCGCGACCGCCTGCGGCATCAACACCATCGGCGACACGTTCAACCTGTTCGGGGCCGCCGGAGCGTCATCCCAGGTGGGCGATCTCTTCAACGGCATCGCGTGGCCCACGGCAATCCTCCTGATGTCGATGTCCGTCTGGGCGCCCGCGGGACGCCGCGACCTCGTTGAGACCGGCCGGATGCCGGCGTTCGTCCTGCCGGGTGTGGGTGCCACGGCCGGCCTCGCGATCCTGCTGTACGGGGCCCTCCAGCACCAGGTCTCCCCAGTCGCGCTCGGCCTCGCGACCGCCACGCTCGTGGTGGTCGGCATCCGCCTCGCGTTCTCGGTACGCGGGCTTCGGGCCCTCACCGAGGAACGCCACCGCCAGGCCGTGACCGACGAGCTCACCGGACTTGGCAACCGCCGTCAGCTCACCAGCCTGCTCGATGCGTATTTCGCCGACCACCTGGACCCACAGACTTCCCCACGGAAGCTCGCCTTCCTGTTCGTCGATCTCGACCGCTTCAAGGAGATCAACGACTCATTCGGACATTCGGCGGGTGACGAACTGCTTCGCCAGCTCGGACCGCGGCTCCTGGGCTCGATGCGCGCCGGCGACATGCTCGTGAGGATCGGCGGCGACGAGCTCGGTGCCGTGCTCATCGATACCGAGCCGGAGTACGCGGCCGGTCTTGCGCAGCGCCTGACCGGACTTCTCGAGCAACCCTTCAACCTCAACGCGGTGAGCGTACGCATCAGCGCCAGCATCGGTATCGCCATGGCGCCGGGCGACGCCGTCGACAGCGTCGGCCTCATGCGCTGCGCCGACGTCGCGATGTACAGGGCCAAGCTCGGTCAGCGCTCCTACGAGGTGTATCAGCCCGACATCGACGACGGAGGCAACCGGCTCCTGCTCGTCGACGAGCTGCGTGCGGCCGTCGAGCAGGAGGACCTGGTGCTCTTCTACCAGCCGCAGGTGGATCTGCGCAGCGGCGAGACCACCGCCGTCGAGGCGCTCCTGCGCTGGCCGCACCCGCGGATCGGCATGATCCCGCCGCTGGACTTCCTGCCGCTGGCAGAAGGTGCGGGGCTGATGGGCCCCATCACCAGCCTCGTGCTCGAACACGCGCTGGCGCAGTGCGCCGCGTGGCGAGCGAATGGGACGAGGCTCGCCGTCTCCGTGAACATCTCGTCCTCGAACCTGCTCGATCCCGGGTTCCTCGGTGTTGTGCGCAACGCACTGCGTCGCTTCCGCGTGCCCGCCTCGGCATTGATCCTCGAGATCACGGAGACCACGATCATCCGTGACTTCGAGGGATGCAAGCAGGTTATCGACGAGTTGCGGGAGCTCGGCCTCGGCATCTCCATCGATGACTTCGGATCCGGATTCACCTCACTGGCGTACCTCGGTGGCCTCGCGGTGTCGGAGCTCAAGCTCGACAGAACGTTCGTCAACGGGCTCATCGCCGACGGCAGGGAGCAGGATGTGAAACTCGTTCGGGCCACCATCGAGCTCGGGCACGCGCTCGGTCTCACCGTCGTCGCTGAGGGCATCGAGACGCTCGCGACACTCGAGCTGCTCTCCCTCCTCGGCTGCGATCGCGCGCAGGGATACTTCACCGGCAGACCTGTCCCGGCAGCGGATCTCGTGATCTCCGGGCGGAACGGCCTCAGCGCGCCGCAGCGGTACGCCACCGCGGTCTGAGGGCACCCCTTGCCCGGATGGGTCGGGCGGCCGTGCATCGCGATGGGTCCCTCGTGCGCGCTGTACATATGCCGAGGCGTCGATGTGTGCGTTGTGGCTGATGAACGGCGCGCTCGGCTCTGACAGAGTTTGCCTGCATAGCGCACCGCGCTCACTTCCCAACCAGAAGCACAGGTGAGGTCCCGCAATGCTCGCAACCCTGATCCCGGATCCAAGCTGGCTGAACTCCGGCGATACCGCGTGGCAACTCACGTCGGCGACGCTGGTCGGGATCATGAGCATCCCGGGGCTGGCGATCCTCTATGCAGGATTGATGAAGCGCAAGTTCGCGGTCAACTCGGCGCTCATGGTGGTGTATGCCTTCGCGATGACACTCGTCATCTGGATGTTCTTCGCGTACGACATGAGCTTCGGGCAGCCGTTGCACGTCGCGGGCGCTGCGACGACGTTCGTGGGCATTCCGCATCCGGTCGCGGGGGCGACCGACCTCGAGCAGCAGGCGAGCATCCCCTTGCTGACCGGGTTGATACCGGCGATGCGCTTCCCGATGTCGTCGCTCGTGTACTTCCAGTTCGTCTTCGCGGCGATCACCGTGATCATCCTCGGCGGCGCGCTGCTCGGCCGGATCAGCTTCAAGGCATGGGCGCTCTTCGTCCCACTCTGGATCACGCTCGTGTACTCGGTCGGTGCGTTCAGCCTCTGGGGCGGCGGATGGCTCGGTGCGCTCGGCGCGGTCGACTACAGCGGTGGCTACGTCATCCATGTCGCGGCAGCGGTTTCGGCGTTCGTCGCGGCGGCGGTGCTCGGGCCGCGCCTGCTCAAGGACCGGCAGAACAATGCGCCGAGCAACATCATGCTTGCCGTCGCCGGCGGAGGAATGCTCTGGCTCGGCTGGAGCGGTTTCAACGGTGGTGATCCGTACTTCGCCAACGCCGACGCGTCGGCGGCCGTGCTCAACACCCATCTCTGCACCGCGACGGCGCTGCTGACCTGGATGATCATGGACATCTTCTTCCTCAAGAAGCCGACCATCATCGGCATGATCAGCGGGATGATCGCGGGCCTGGTGGCGATCACCCCTGGGGCGGGCTACATCAACGCCTACGCGGCGTTTGCGATCGGCATCGGCGCCGGCGTGCTGCCGTGGCTGTCGATGAACAGGTTCGGCAAGACGCGCGTCTTCCAGCGCGTGGACGACACGCTCGGCGTCTTCCACACCCACGGCGTGGCGGGAGCATTCGGCGGGCTCATGACCGGCGTGTTCGCGTCACCGAACATGATCGTGTACGTGGGAACCGGTGGCACCGCTTCGGTGGCAGTGACCGGCCTGCTCTACGGCAACGCAAAGCAACTGGGGCTGCAGGCGCTCGCTCTTGGGTTCATCATCGTCTACGACGCGGTTGCGACATTCGTGGTCATCAAGCTCGTGAGCCTGATCGTGCCGCTGCGCATGACGGCGGAAGAGCTCGAAGTCGGCGACCTTGCGCTGCACGGTGAGGTGGCCATCGACATGACACGGGACGAGTCGGGTTTCGAGGTCAACGGCCACAAGGTCCCGGGGCCGGCGCATGTTCCGGTGGGAGCCGGCGAGCTGAACTGACCGTTGCTGTCAAACCCCGAGACCGTCGAGCACCTGCAAGGCGGTCTCGGGGTTGACGAATGTCGCCGTCCCAACCTGCACGGCGCGTGCGCCGACGCTGAGAAAGTCCTGAGCCGACGCGGCGTCGAGGATGCCACCAACACCGATGACCGGGACGTGCACGGCGTCGCATACCGCTGCGACAGCCGCGAGCGCGAGCGGCTGGATCGCGGGACCGCTCAGCCCTCCGGTCCCGAGCGGCAGGACCGAACGGCCGGTGGGACGGTGGATCTTCTTGCCGATATACGTGTTGACCGCCGACACGGCGTCAGCGCCGGCGTCTTCGACCGCGCGAGCAACCCCCGCGATGTCGGTGACGTTCGGACTCAGCTTCACGATGATGCAGCGCTCTGTGACCGCTCGCACCGCCCCAACCAGCCGCCCCGCCTCGGCCGGGTCGCGGCCGAAATCAAGGCCACCGCTGATGTTCGGACACGAGATGTTGAGCTCGATGCCGGCGACCTCGGCGACGTCCTCCAATACCTGTGTGCAGTGCACGTACTCGTCGAGCGATCCGCCGGCGACATTGACGATCACACGGATCGCCCAGTCACGCCAGCGCGGTGCGTACTCCGCGGCGACAACGTCGACACCCGGGTTCTGGAGACCGATGCTGTTCAGCATCCCGCCACCGGTTTCCGCGACCCGGGGCGGCGGGTTCCCCTCGCGCGGCGCGGCGGTGGTCCCCTTCGTGTACAGCGCGCCGAGGCGGTCGAGGTCGATGAGCTGCGCAAGCTCGAAGCCGTATCCGGCGGTGCCGCTGGCGAGCCCGACGGGGTTGGGCAGGACCAGGCCGCGGCCGAGGTCGACGCCGCCGGCGGGTTGCTCGGTCATGCGACGTCCGCGCCCGGCAGCTCGCTGAGCGCCGTCCAGTCGACACCTCGCATCGACATCACCGGACCGTCCGTGCAGCACAGCCTCCACACGCTGCCGCCGTCGTCGTCGAGCATCGGCAGCGCACAACCCAGGCACGTCCCGAATCCGCATCCCATCGGGGCTTCGAGCGACGCTTCGATCACGGGCGGCAGCTCCGCGCCCGATGCCGTCAGCGCGCGCATCACGGCGCCGAGCATCGGGTTCGGGCCGCAGGCGTAGATCGCGGCAGGGTGCGAGCGCAGCGCGGGGCCGAGCAACTCCGCAACCGACCCGCGGTGCCCGCGGGTGCCGTCGTCAGTCGCCTCCGCGACGACGGAGACGGCGGGACGGCCGAAGCGCTCGGCGGGATAGAGGCGCGCCGCGGTGCGCGCACCGTTCAAGACAACGATGTCTTCAACGCCACGGCGGCGAAGCTCGTTGATCAGGATGGGAAATGGCGCGCAACCCAGACCGCCCGAGACGCAGACCACGGGGCCGTGCTCGACGAGCGTGAAGCCGTGTCCGAGTGGCCCGAGGCTGTCCACGGCGTCACCCGGCTGCAGCTCGGAGAGCAGGCGTGTCCCGGCGCCGACCGCCTCGAAGACGAAGCCGCAGGTATCGTCGTGGGTCCAGGCAACGCTGAACGGCCGGCGCAGCAGCGGGGTCGTCCCGTTGCCGCATCTGAGCTGCGCGAAGGTCCCTGGCATCGCAGTCGCGGCCAGGTGCGGGAGGCGCACAACCAGTTCGAGGATTCCTCCGCCGACACGTTCGACGACGAGCACCTCGCCCTTCTCGAGCGCGGCCCTGCGCAGATCCGCCGTCACGTGACCGCCTGGGCGATGCCTTCTCGATACGCGCGCACAGTTGCCACGCGAACGCTCTGCCCAGACGCGTGACGTCCGATTGCGTCCACGAGCGCCGCGGCGGTGTCGAGCGATGTGCAGCACGGGATGCGCCGCTGCTCGGCCGCCAGCCTGATGCGATACCCGTCCTTGACCGTGCGACCGACCGCTGCGGCCGCGCCACCATCGCCCGCGAAATCGAGCTCATCGGTGTCGAAGTTGGAGACGGTGTTGAGGACGATGGACACGCGCCCGTCCTGGATCACATCGATGACGTTCGGCCGCCCGTGGCCGATCTTGCCCACTGAGACGGCGGAGATCCCCGCGCTCGCAAGGGCGGCCGCGGTCCCCGCGGTGGCGTAGATCGTAAAGCCGAGCGTGCTCAGCTGCGCGACGATCGGCAGCGCTTCCGCCTTGTCGACGTCGGCCACGCTGCACAGAACGCCGCCACTCGACGGCATCTCGCCGAGGGCCGCGATGAATGCCTTCTCCAGCGCCGCGCCGAGGTCGGTGTCGATGCCCATCACCTCACCCGTTGATTTCATCTCCGGCCCGAGCGCGGTGTCAACGTCGATGAGCTTGACCGTGGAGAACACCGGCGCCTTGACCGCGACGAGCGGCCGCGAGGCAACGAGTCCCGTGTCCCATCCCAGATCCGCCAGCCTGGCGCCGCGCATGACACGCGTGGCGAGCTCGACCATGGGAACACCCGTCACCTTGCTGAGGAAGGGAACCGTTCGCGACGCGCGCGGGTTGACCTCCAGCACGTGCGGGATGCCACGGTGGACGGCGAACTGGATGTTGCAGAGGCCGCGGACGTCGAGGGCGCGCGTGATCCGCACGGTCGCATCGACGATGAGCGACCGCACATCGTCATCGAGGCGGCGCGCCGGGTACGCCGCCATCGAGTCGCCGCTGTGCACACCGGCACGCTCCACGTGCTCCATGAGGCCCGGGATCACCACCGTCTCGCCGTCGCTGATCGCATCGACGTCCACCTCGGTGCCGAACAGGTAACGGTCGATGAGCACGGTGCCGCGCCGCCGACCGGTGTCCGCGGGAAGCGCGGCCATCGCTGCCTCGAGATACCGCTGCAGCGCACCCCGGCTGTGAACGATCTCCATCGCACGTCCACCGAGAACGTACGACGGCCGGACGAGCACCGGGAACCCGATGTCGTCGGCGATGGCGAGCGCCTCGCCGAGGTCGGTTGTCGCGGCACCGTGCGGCTGCGCGATGGAGAGCGACCGCATCAGGGATTCGAAGGCGCGCCGGTCCTCGGCGAGATCGATGCTCGCGATGCTGCTGCCGAGAATGGTGACGCCGCGGCGGTCCAGTGGTTCGGCGAGATTGATCGCGGTCTGTCCGCCGAACTGCACGACGACACCCGACGCCCGCTCCTCGTGGATGATCGCGGTGACCGCCTCCTCGTCGAGGGGTTCGAAGTACAGACGCGTGCTGCAGTCGAAGTCCGTGCTCACCGTCTCCGGGTTGCTGTTCACCATGACCGCGGCAACACCCTGCGCGCGCAACGCAGTGGCGGCGTGCACGCTGCAATAGTCGAACTCGATGCCCTGGCCGATGCGGATCGGGCCACTGCCGAGGACGACGACCGTGTCCGGCGCGAGCGCCGTCGCCGCAGGTCCCTCGTCCTCGATCTCGTAGGTCGAGTAGTAGTACGGCGTGGCCGCCTCGAACTCCGCGGCGCACGTGTCGACGCACTTGAACACCTGGCGCAAGCCGGCGGCATCGCGGCGAGCGCGAATCTCATCCGGTGCGCGGCCGCACAACGCCGCGATCCGCGCGTCGGTGAGGCCGACCATCTTGGCCGCGCGCAGGGAGTCGTCGTCGACGCCGCCCCAGCGCAGGCGTTCCTCGCAACCGACGATGGTCGCGAGGCGTCGCAGGAACCAGATCGATATGCCACTCCGGCGCGCCAGGTCCTCCGTCGTCGCACCTCCGCGCAGCGCCTCGAGCAGCGCGTGCGCTCGCCGGTCGTTCGCGACGTCGATGAGCACCGGCTCGTGCAACGCCGCAGGGTCCGGCGTCTCCTGCTCGAGCGAACGCAACGCCTTGCTGAACGCCGCCTCGAACGACCGCTCGATGGCCATCACCTCGCCTGTCGACTTCATCTGCGTTCCAAGACGCCTGTCGGCCTCGGGGAACTTGTCGAACGGCCAGCGTGGGATCTTGACGACGCAGTAGTCGAGTGCCGGCTCGAATGCGGCACACGTCTTGCCGGTCACGGCATTCGGAATCTCATCGAGTCGCTTCCCCGACGCGATCTTCGCGGCAACGCGTGCGATCGGAAAGCCAGTCGCCTTGGACGCGAGCGCGGAAGAGCGCGACACGCGTGGGTTGACCTCGATGACGTGGTACTCGTGCGAATCGGGCGCGAGCGCGAACTGCACGTTGCAGCCGCCCTCGATGCCGAGCGCGTTGATGATGCGCAGCGCAGCACTGCGCAACTGCTGATGCTCACGGTCAGTGAGCGTCTGCGCCGGCGCCACCACCATCGAGTCGCCCGTGTGCACGCCCATCGGGTCGAGGTTCTCCATGTTGCAGACGGTGATGCACGTTCCCGCGGCGTCTCGGACGACCTCGTACTCGATCTCGCGCCAACCCGCGAGTGACCGCTCGACAAGGACCTGACTGATCGGCGATGCGGCGAGCCCGGCGAGAATCGTCTCCGCGTACCGCTCCTCGGTTTCGCAGAGCCCGCCGCCGGTGCCACCAAGCGTGAACGCCGGACGAACCACGAGCGGGAGACCCATCCGCTCGCGAAGCACGCGCGCATCGGCGAGTGTCGCCACTGTCGAAGACTCCGGTGTCGGTTCGCCGATCGCTGTCAACAGATCCTTGAACTTCTCGCGGTCCTCAGCAGTGCGGATCGCGCGCAACCCCGTGCCGAGCACGCGGACGTTGTACCGCTCGAGCACCCCCGCATCGTCCAACGCGACCGCGAGGTTCAATCCCGTCTGCCCACCGAGTGTGGCGAGCAACCCATCGGGCCGCTCAGCAGCAATGACTCGTTCCACCACTGCAACAGTCAGCGGCTCCACATACACCGCATCAGCCGACGAGTCGTCGGTCATGATCGTCGCGGGATTGCTGTTGACCAGCACGACGCGGATCCCCTCTTCCCGCAGCGCCCGGCAAGCCTGCGTCCCCGCGTAGTCGAACTCCGCAGCCTGGCCGATGATCACCGGGCCCGAGCCGATCACCAGCACGCACTTGGGCTTCTCTGTCAGCGAAGCGTTCGTGCCCGCGCGATGATCGCTTGGCGGCGTCATGGCGAACGGAAGGATCCCCCCCCTCCGACACCGTTCCAGAAACTCGTCAAACACCCCCGCGCGGTCCTGCGGCCCCGGAGCGCCCTCTGGGTGGTACTGCACAGAAAACGCGGGGAGCTCACGGTGCCGGAGCCCTTCGACACTTCCGTCGTTCAGGTTGCGTTCGCTCACGTACCATCCGGAGCCGGCGGGCAGTGAAGCGGCATCGACCTGGAACTCGTGGTTCTGCGACGTGACGTACACGGCGCCGCTTTCGGCGTCACGCACGGGGTGGTTCCCGCCGTGATGGCCGAACCGGAGCCGTGACGTCGACGCTCCGGCGGCCTGTCCAAGGATCTGATGACCGAGACAGATGCCGAGCAGCGGCACCCGTCGCTCGAGCAGATCGCGGCAGAGTTGCACGGCATGCGGCAGACGAGCGGGATCGCCCGGACCGTTGGAGAGCACCACGCCATCCGGGTTGTGCCGCAGCACGTCCTCGATTTGCGCGTCCTGACGCACGATCACGACCTCCGCGCCACGACTGCAGAGCGCGCGCAACTGATTGCGTTTCAGGCCGTAGTCGATGACGGCGACGCGCACGCCCTTCCACGCGTTCTCACCACCCGACAGGACGACACCGCGATGCAGCGTGATGTCGAGCGGCTCCGCGAACGACCGCCAGGGCTCATCGATCGACGCGAGCCCGACGAGATCCTCGTCGCTGACGAACGGAGCGGAGCGCGCCGCAGCAACCTGCTCGTCCGTCGACATCTCCGAGGAGGCGGCGATCACGCCGCGCAGCGTGCCGTGGTCTCGGAGGTGGCGGGTGAGCGCACGCGTGTCCACAGCGCGCAGGCCGGGAACCCCATTGCGGTGCAACTCCTCCTCGAGAGTGCGCTCGCCCCGTGGGTGTCCGATGTCGGATGAGAGTTCGCGCACCACGAGCGCGCGGCACTGCACGCGACCGGACTCCGCGGTGTCGTCGCGACAGCCGTAGTTGCCGATGAGCGGGTAGGTCATGACGACCACCTGCCCGGCGTACGACGGATCGGAGATCACCTCCTGGTAGCCGGTCATGCACGTGTTGAACACGACCTCACCACTCTGCGATCCCGTCATGGGAGCGCCGAAGAGGATGCCGTCGAACGTCGCCCCTGATTCCAACGCGAGGCGTCCGCGCACCTCAGGCACCGGTCACCATCCCTGACTCGACCGGCACGCGCACCGGGTCCTGATGGATCACACGCCCGCCGGCAATGGTGAGCAGCACGCGACCGCGCAGCCGGCTCCCCATCAACGGGGTGTTGCGTGACTGGGACTGCCATTCCGCCTCACCGACGGTCCATTCGGCGGTTGGATCGAACAACGTGCACGTCGCTGCCTCACCGATTCGCAGACGTGGCTCGGGCACGCCGGAGTTGGGACCGAGGATCCGGTGCGGACCGACCGTCATGCGCTCGATGAGCGCCGGCAACCACTCGCCGCCCATGCCGCCGATGCTGATGCACGTGGCGAGCGCGGTCTCGAGCCCCACCATGCCGGGCGCGGCGGCGTCATAACCACCCGCTTTCTCCTCTGCACGATGCGGCGCGTGGTCGGTTGCCACGGCCTCGATCACTCCTTCGCGAAGCCCGCGCACGAGCGCAGTCCGGTCGCGCTCGGTGCGCAGCGGCGGGTTGACCTTGAGGAGCGCAGGTGGGTCCGGCTCCTCGGCAACCGGCAGCCACATCGAGAGGTGGTGCGGAGTCACCTCAGCGCTCACCATCAGCCCCTGGTGCCGGGCCCGCCGGAGCGACGTGACCGATGCCTCGCAGGACAGGTGCTGGAGGTGGAGGTGACCGACGCGCGCGTGCGTGAGCGCGCGAATCGCAAGGTTGACAGCGCGAGTCTCGCTGTCCGGCGGTCGCAGGGGGCTGCGTGTCACGGCGCCTTGCGTGGCGTTGGCCTGGGCGATCATCTCCTCGTCCTCGGGATGGACGAACACCGCGCGATACAGATGTCCCGCCTCAGCAAGCGCTATCGCGAGCTGACGCGGCGAGACCGCGTTGCGCCCGTCGTCGCTGATCGCGATGGCACCGGCCTCGATGCAGCGCTTGATGTCGACGAGCGCCGCGCCTTCCAGCCCGCGCGTGAGCGCGGCGACCTGAAGGATCGATACCGGGAGTTTCGCGGCCATGACACGTGCTTCCGCGACCCGCTCCGGGGTATCGATCGGCGGATTCGTGTTCGCCATCGCGACCACGTGTGTGTACCCACCGGCTGCCGCGGCGCGGGAGCCGCTCTGCAGCGTCTCCGCCTCATCGTCACCCGGCTGGCGGAGATGCGCATGCAGATCGATGAACCCCGGACAGAGCACGCACGGCTCCACGCCCTCGCGTGGAGTCAGGTCGACGACCGGCACGCCGTCGGCATCGATGTGGTGGTAGATCGCAAGGATCTTGCCTCCGTCGATCCAGACATCCTGGCCTGCAGCGTCGAGGCGTCCGAGCGGATCGATCACGCGGACACCGCGCAGGATCGCGTTCACGGTTGCGCGCTCCGGCGCAGCCACGCACCCTCGACGCCGTCGGTCTCGCGCATCCGCACGACAACGCGCTCCCCCGGCGCGGTGGGCACGTTCTTGCCGACATATGTGGCACGCAGCGGGAGCTCGCGATGGCCGCGGTCGATGAGTGTGAGAACCTCGACGGCAGCGGCCCGGCCGCAATCAACGAGCGCATCGAGCGCCGCACGAACCGTTCGTCCCGTGTAGAGCACGTCATCGACGACGATCACCACGGCTCCGTCGATGCGTGGTGCGGCACCGCCGTCGGCGTCGGAAAGCGCGGGTTGCGGAGAGGTCGGACGCGGCCTGTCATCGCGATGCCCACTCGGGTCGAGGACGAGCACGAGCGGCGCGGTGTGGCCGAGCGCCGCGACCTGGTGCGCAACAGCGCGCGCGAGCGGCACCCCGCGCGTCGGAATGCCGACCAGTACGACGGCGTCCAGGTTCGGATGCCGTTCGACGATCTCGTGCGCGAGGCGCACCGTGACCCGGCGCAACGCGGCGGCGTCCAGCAGGCACGGACTGTCATCGAGCGGTTGCGCGAGGCCGCTCATGCGAGCAGCATCTCGAGGAGCGCCATGCGGATGGCGACCCCGTTGGCGGCCTGGCGGAAGTACGCGGCGCGCGGATCGGCATCCACCTCCGGCGCGATCTCGTCGATTCGCGGCAGCGGATGCATGACGATCGCGGTGGACGGCAGCTGCTCCATCAGGGCGTTGTCGATGCGGATTGCCGAGCGCGCGAGCTCGTACTCCGCCGGGTCGGCAAAACGCTCCTTCTGCACGCGCGTCTGATAGACGACGTCGATGCCGTCGAGCACATCGGTGAGCTGATCCGCGAGGCGGCAGGTGATGCCACGCGCCTCGAGGCGGTCGAGGATGTCGCGTCGCACCTGCACGATATCCGGCGCGACGAAGGTCATCCCCACGCCGGGGTACAGCGCCATGAGAAGCGCGAGGGAGCGTGCGGTGCGGCCGAACCGGAGGTCACCGCAGAACGCGATCTGCACACCCTCGACATGTCCCAGCTCCCGCTCGATCGTGTACAGGTCGAGGAGTGCCTGCGTCGGATGTTCGCCCGGGCCGTCTCCGGCATTCACCACCGGGACTGACGCGACGGCAGCTGCTCGCGCGGCCGCTCCCTCCTCGTCGTGGCGCAGCACGATCACATCGGCGTACGTCGAGACCATGCGGATCGTGTCCTCGAGCGTCTCTCCTTTGATGGCGCTCGAAAACGTGTGCGCCGCCTCGGTGCCGAGCACCGACCCGCCGAGACGGAGCATCGCCGATTCAAAGCTCAGCCTCGTCCGCGTGCTCGGCTCGTAAAAGAGCGTCGCCATGATGCGGTGCGCAAGGCGGTTGTCGCGAACATCAACGAGCGCGGACGCCCGCTCGAAGATCTGGTCGAGGAGCCGCCGGTCGAACTGGTCGCTGCTGACGACATTGCCGAGAGCCCGTTTCGGCGCCGTCTCGACCGTCATCGCGTCATGACCTCCAGCCCGAGCGGTGCAGGCCGGGGCAGCCGCGCAGCGGCGCTGCGATCCCTTGCCGGCCTCTCGGACCTGCTTGAAGTGGATGCGTCCGGCGGACTCTACCTTAGAGTGGTCGTGTGGCATTCGGAGACGTCGGCAAGCTCCTCCTCATCGCCGGCGCGGTGATCGCCGTGCTCGGCGGGGTGATCCTGCTGCTGAGCCGCGCCGGGGTGAACCAGGTGCCCGGAAGCATCTCGATCAGCAACGGGAATGTCTCGTTCTTCTTCCCGGTGGCGTTCTGCATCGTGGTGAGCGTCGTGCTCACCGTCGTCATCAACCTGATCGTCCGTCTCCGACACTAGGCGAGATCCGTGGCTGACGCGCCGGTGAGAGACATCACGATCGCGCCCGACGGGGCATTCTCGCTGGCGGCCGCGGCGGCCTTCGGGTTCGGGCCGAACACCGGGCGCCCGAAGCCCGACGGCAGTGCCATGTCACTCGCCTTCGTCGCCGACGATCACCGGCATCACGCCGCCGCGATCGTCACCCAGGATCCCGAGGGCGTCGTCAATGCGGTGCTCATCGGCGAGGCGGATCCAACCGTTGTTGAGGCGCAGCTGCGGCGCGTGCTGTCGCTGGACCATTCCGGACTGGCATGGGCGGAGGTCGGCGTCCGAGACCCGGTGATCGGGCGGCTCCAGGCGGCGCACACCGGGCTCCGACCCGTGCTCTTCCACTCGCCATACGAGGCCGCGGCGTGGTCGGTCCTGAGCCAGCGCCGCCACCGCGCCCAGGCGACAGCGCTTCGCAGGCGCCTCTCGGCCGCCCACGGGCATGTTTTCAAGCTCCCGAATGGCGATCTCGAGGCGTTCCCACTCCCTGAGGCACTCCTTCGCGTCGGGTCGTTCCCCTCCATCGAACCAGTCCGGATGGAGCGTCTCCACGGGGTCGCGCGCGCCGCGCTGGCCGGCGTCCTCGAGCCGTCGCGGCTCCTCGGCATGACGACACAGGAGGCGCTGGCCGATCTGTGCCGGCTTCCCGGGATCGGCCCCATGTATGCAGGTCTCATCTTGTTGCGGTCGACCGGCGCGACCGACGTCATGACGTTCAACGAGCCGCATCTTCCAGCGTACGTCGCCCACCTCTACGGGCTGGCGGGCCCAGCGAGCCCCGGCGAACTGGAGCGCATTGCCGCCGCGTGGCGGCCGTTCCGGACATGGACGAGCGTGCTGATCCGGGTGGCGGGAGATCTCGCGGGGATTCCCGGAGGCCGCTGATCGGACGCGATATCGTCATCTCCCTGACGGCATTTGCCGGAGCGTCACCGGCGCGCTCGTCGCCGTAGCGACACTTCGCGGGCGGAAGGTCGCTCAGCCGGGCGGAGGCAGATAGCGCCCGGCGACGATCCTGCCGCCGGCGATCTCAAAGGCCCACGTTCCAGCCTTTGCCCATTGCAGACCGCCCCGCATCGGCACGCGCCGCTCACCGAGGAGGTGGACGACCTCGGCCATGACGTCGCCGTGCGTGCAGAGGACCGAGCCGGCGACGGCCAGCTCGCCCATCGCCCACTCCGGCCCGGCGCCTTCGGCAAGCCGGGTCTCCTCCTCGAGCTGCAATCCCAGGGCGGCCGCGAGCGGGGCAACCGTTTCCATGCAGCGCAGGTACGGGCTGGACTTGACGCTTTGAACGCCGGTGCCGATCAGCTCGATCAGGGCGACCGCCTGCTGCTTTCCTGAGTCAGTGAGGGGGCGCTCCCGATCCGGAGCCGTCCAGCGCTCCCGCGAACCCGCCTTGGCGTGGCGAACGAGGTAGCTCGCGGACTCACTTCCAGGCATCGGTCCACTGCTTCTCGACGCGCTGCCAGACCACGCGCCAGCCGCCCCGCGACTGTTCCGCCGCATCGCGTTGCAACGCGACGAGCTCGCCCGTGGCGAACAGCGCGGTGTCATGGATTCTCGGCGCCCGCGACCGCTCACGGAGCCACTCCTCCGCCACGACGGCGTCGTGCAGCTCACCGAGCACCTCCTGAAGGGCGGCGACCTCTCTGGCGAAGGCAGCCGCGCGCTTGCCGGTCGCGGCCGCCGCGGCCTCGGCGGCGTACCGGCAGCGCTTGGCACGAATCCGAAGGTCGTGCAGCTGCTCGTCCGGAGCGCCGTTGCGGCACGCGATGGCGCCCGCGCGCAAGGACCGCCA
>DATKQX010000167.1:0-5133 GCA_035532495.1 Saccharimonadales bacterium (SeqCode) | reverse complement strand
GCTGAGTACCTCGTCGCAGCGCGCTCCTTCACCGCGCAGCGGCTGGCCGACGCCCGCGTGCGGCTGGGCTCGCGCACCATCACCGTGCTCGTGCCCATGGTCGGGCTGCTCGCGGCCATCTTCGTCGTCATCTTCTCGGCGGTCGCCTACGCCAGCGCCAACGGCGGCCTCTGAGATGCGGCGCACTGTGCTGCTCTTCCTGTTCGCAGTCGCCGAGGTTGTCGTCGTCGCGTTGGTGCTGCATCTGCCCGACATCGGCGCCGCCGGAGGCTTTCTCGGTGGTGGGTATCCGACCGGCACGACGGTGGTGGCCGCCTCCACAGCGCTCATATGGCTGGCGCTGCTTGCTGCCACGGTGGCGTTCGGTGTTCGCATGGTGCGCCACATCGGGGTCACCGCCGGTTGGACCCGGCTGCTCCTCGGCTTGGCGCTAGCCGGCAGCGCCGCGCTACTCTGCCTGGGAGTGCTGCACCATATGAGCTCGTCGTACTCACAGTGCTGCGGCAGCGTCAACCAGGCGGAGCAGCAGCTCACGGGCTCGCCGTGAAGGCCACGCTGCTGGTCAGCCTATTGGAACGGGATGACTCTGACCGTCTGTTCGCCGAGATGCACAGGGTGCTGCGCCCCGTCGACGCAGCGCACCTCGCGCTGGTTGCGCCGCCCGAGCCAGCCATAGGCGCCGCCGCGCTGCAGCTTTCAGGGCGCGAGATTGCGACCGTTATCCCGGCAGGCCCGCGAAGGCCGGAGCAGCGGGGCAACGCCGGCAGTCGGTGCTACGTTTGGTGCCGCGATGAGCTGGAGGTGGAAGCGTGGTCCACACATCCGGCGATGCCCGTGCTCGCCGCGACGGTCGAGGAACTGGGTTGGGAGTTGGTGCGGCGGCTGACCGGGGATCTTCGCGACGCCGAGGAGGAGAGCAGCCTAGCGACCATCGCGGAACCCGGCTCTGAGCCCGCCGCCACGTCTGTCGCCGACTTACGGGTGGCAGCGGCGGGGCCATGGCATTCCAAGAGATCGATCAGAGTCCCAGTGGGCCGCGAGCGCGGGATGCCACCGACGCCGACCTGGGCCCGGGCGGCTCGAGCGGAGGAGCCCGCGCCGCAGATCGTCAGCCTGGCTGCGCAGTCGTCCGATGAGGCTCTCGCGTTCGTCGATACGGATAACGGCGTCCCTGGCATCGAGCAGGGGCCAGGCGGTGTACCGGTGGCCTCGCGGACGGCCATCACACCATTGGCGGCGATGGCGCAGCGGCTGCGGGCGAGCCAGGCTGGCAGCAACGGGCGCGCTCAAGCCGAAGTGGTGGACAACACCGCGCGACGTCCAAGCCAGCGCGGCCTGCAGCGCGTCCGCGACCTGATTGGGCGCCGAGTCCCCATGTCACCGAGGCAGGCGGAGCCGGACCTGGCCGCGCTCGGGCAGGCTCTGTTCCGTGCCCATTCCACGCTCGTCACGGTGGGGACGCCGAAGGGCGGGCCTGGCAAGACCACGGAGGCCGCCGCCCTCGGCATCCTCGGCGCCCGGGCCGTCGAGCCACACGGCGGGAGCGCGGTGCTCGTCGATGCCAACCTCAACAACCCGGACGCCTGGCGCCAGCTCGGGGTGCCCTCCGACGCGCTCACCGTCCGTGAGGTCGTCGAGGCCCTCAACCGGGGCACCATCGTGCCCAACGGCGAGTTCGCCCGCAACGAGCGCCTGCGGGTGCTTCCCGAGCGCCGTGCTGGCGGCGTGGCATACGGAGCCCACGAGATCGCCCGCTTGGCGCAGCACCTTCGCCTGCGCCATACGCTGATCGCGGTCGACCTGCCGAACAGCCTGCCCAGCCTTGGCGCCGGCCCATCGGAAGCGGTCGTGGCGCACTGGCTGCAGCACGCCGACGTTGCCGTCATCCCGATCGACCTGGGCGAGGCTTCTTTCATCGCGGCGGGCGAGCTCCTCGACGCCCTCGAGGCCATGGTCGCCAAGGGCGGCGGGGCAATGCAAGTGCCTGGGCTCGTGATCCCGCTGCTCCTACCTCCGAACGGCCGCCGGGCGCTGCAGCTGTCCGTCATCGCGAGCGTGCTCGACCACTTCCGCGACGCCGGCGCCGCCGTCGTCGAGGTCCCCTACTCCATCGATGTGCAGACGGCGAGCCAGCGGCGCACCTCCGTCGTGGGTGCCTCCCGCGGGGCCGATCATGGCTTCGCCGGGGTGCTCAGCGCGGTGGTGGCGGCACGGCAGGCACAGGTGATGGGGGTGCGCCGTGGCTGATGGCCCGAGGGGATCGAGCGCCCGCGCGGAGCCGGACGAGCGCGTGCGGCGCCTCACGGAGTTGGCCGAGCGCCTCCTTGGTGATGTGGCCAGAACCGGATATGGCGAGCAGCCCGCCCTCGACTACCTGACGCCAGCCTGCGCCGCCGAGGTGCTGCGCTCCCTCGACACGTGCATCCGCGATGCGAACAACAACGTTGAATCGGATTACGGCGAGCGGGTGGCGGGGACGGCCTACATGCCTGAGATCGATGGACCGGTGCAGGTTGAACTGTTCGTCGAAGACCAATCCGTGCTCCGTGCGCCGAATGGGCTGCGAACCCCGCTGCCGCCTGCGTGGTGGCATCTCAAACTCGAACTAGACAGCTCATGCACGCGGATCACGAGCCTCTCGGTGACCACGGCGTGAGCGGGGGCGGCCACGCCCGCTGGGTTGGGGAGCAGCTTGCACACGGCCGCCTGCTCGAGCTTGGCAACCGTGAGCAGGCTGAGCGGACCTGGCGCGTCCGAGGTGTGTGGCGGCGACGTCTGCTGCATGGGGCGTGCGCTGTAGCCGCCGTCGGCTGCGCGGGCGCGGGCGCGGCGCTGCTCATCGCGCGCACTACGGTCACCGTGAGCATCAGCGCGAGCACGTACCGAATCGGCGATGCGGTGCTGCACGCCACGTCGCCTGACATCTACACCGGCGACGGTGCTCTGGTAGTCTCCGCTGACGGTCAGGGCGTCCGCGCCGCGGCCTCAGCAGTGGTGGGTGGAAGGGCGTGGGAAGGGGTGTGCGAGGTCAACGGGAGCGGTGGCCGCGAAACCTGCGAGTTCTGGAGCGGAACCTCCCGAGTAGGGACTATCGATGTGTGGTCCGGCGGAGGCTGGGAACGGAGATACAGCGACGGCCAACGCGTCATGATCGGCGCGCCGCACGGGGCACCCGTGCCGTTCCCAGTGGGACGCTAGGCACGATGCACCGAGGCGATAGCGACACCTTGTCCCGAGAATTGGCGGCATCCGGATCGAGGCGATGTGTCAGCCGTGGTCAGGAAACTCGAGGACGCTCGACGCTTGTGAAGCGACGGCTCGTCGACGCTGTTGGTTCACGGGTTGTTCGAATCCTGTGTGGCTGGGAAGACTCGACGCTATTAGAACTCTCCCCGAGCTACGGGCGCGGCTGCTCGCCGCAGCGTTGGCGATAGCGAGGTAGGCGCCGTGGCGGGCAACCTCCCATGGGGACGAAACGACAGACCGATGAGTAAGGGCGGTGATGCCCGGTCGGGGGGCCTGACGAAGACGACAAGTCGAGACGAACATACGTTTGACCACACTCGAATGGCGGTGATACCATTGGAGAACCGAGTAGGAGGTCAGTTTCCATGCTCCGCCTTACAGCCGAACTTCCCCGGACCATATCCCTCTACAGACCAACAGAAGAACAGGTCGCATCTGCGGTTGCATCGAGGATCGTAGGCCAGGGTCAGGTTCAGGCGGTCGGCGACGGAACTGGTTTCATTGTCACCGCCTCCCTTGATGTGTTGAATGCACGGGAACACCACGAGAATGCAGCCAACGCCCTGCTGAGCGCCATTGAGGGGTCAGGGCTGTACGCGACGCGGCTAATCGCCACTCGTCTCGGTACGCGCCTAGCCGAAGGCGCCCTGACCGGGCTCGCTGGTGGCTTGGGGATTGGCACCCAAACGCGTTCGGATCTGGCCCCTTGGGTCGCTCTCGGCAGTGCCGTCCTTGGAGGCCTCTTTGGGCAGTGGTGTGAGAAGGAACTCGCCTTGTTCGAGTGGCAACGGACTCATCTCGGCAACTGGTACGAGGTTCCCCAGGCTCAGGGATCGTCTCCCGCGCCCCAGTTTGGCTGGGCGTAGCTCCGACTGCCAACTCTGGGTACCATCATCGGACGATGACTGTAGAGGGGGGCCGATCTGCGACGCCGATCGGAGGTGTGTACCGCGATCTGGTGGACTGGGGAGGCAATCTTCCCGTATGGCAAAACGAGTTGTTACGGCGCATTGCCAAGGGCGGAGACCTCCGGGACGAGGACGTGATTGAACTTGCCGAGGCCGCGGTCAAAGAGTCTGAGCAGCAACACTTACCCTTCGCCAGGCTCAGTTCCGCCGATTTCCCAACTACGGCACGCGTTGACGACGGCCTTCGCCTGCTGTCCGTGGGCTCTCTGAAGAATGTCAACGCCTTACGATCTGATCAGACGCTCAACTTCGGGCACCAGATGACCGTTGTCTACGGCCACAACGCTTCCGGCAAATCGGGCTACGCACGCGTGCTGAAGAAGGTGTTCAGGGCCCGCGTCGTTGATGACATCCTTCCGAACCTTCGGGACGATCCTTCGGCCATCGCCGGCAAGGCAACCGCTGCCCTGTCATTCGCGCCCACGCCGGACGATGTCCAGACCGTGTTATGGACTGACGGTGAGGTGCTGCCGGATAACTGCGCGCGCTTTGCTGTCCTGGACGCTCAGTGCTCTCGGACGTATATCGCCAACAATGAACTCGCGATTGCGCCTGAAGGGTTAGAACTCCCAGCGCGCGCGGCAAAGGAGGTCGATCGCGTACAGCAATACCTCAAGAAATACGCTGCCCAGAGTCGCCCAGACAAGGCGGCCCTCGACGCGTTTGCAACTCAATCGCCGTCGGGGAACTTTATCAAATCATTATCGCCGACGACTTCGTCCTCGGACATCGATCAACACACCATGTTCGGCGAGAACGACGCGAAGCGACTCGATCTTGTCGTCGGTGAACTCGCCTCCTTAAGGCACGACGCGCCCGCCGAGGCACGCAAGCGAATTGCCACTGAGAGTGCGAACGTCCAATCGCTACGCGGCTATGTGTCGAGTATCGAACAGGCGATCGGCGACGATTCTATTGC
>DATKQX010000166.1:0-8360 GCA_035532495.1 Saccharimonadales bacterium (SeqCode) | reverse complement strand
GTGCCACACACCCGCACGGTCGCACCCTTGCGGAGCGCGTTTGCGAGCATGCGCTCAACGTTGTAGTACCCGTTCGGCGTCTGCTGGCCCGATTTCGCCGCGCTGGCCGAATCGCCGAGCAGGAACACGGACAGGTCGGCTGCCTCGTGTTTGGCGAGAAGGTTGGTCGCGAGCCGTAGACCATTGTAGACCCGTTCGCTGCCATACGGGGGGTCGTTCAGGATCATCAGGATCTTCATTGGGTCAGCCCTTCTCGTCGCTCGGTCTCGTAGGGCGAGTCGTTAAGCATGAGCAGCAGGTTCATGGTGGTCACGCGTGCCCGACAGCCACGGGCAGCCCCGCCAGCCGCCACTCGGGCATGCCGTCCTCGAGCCGGCGGGCTCGGAATCCACGGTCGCGCAGCAGCTCCACCGCCTGGGGCGCGAGGACGCAGTACGGACCGCGGCAGTAGGCGACGACCTCGGTCCCCTCGGGCAGGGTGCGCAGCCGCGCCTCGAGCTCGTCGAGCGGCACGGAGACAGCGCCGGAGATGTGGCCCTGGTCGAACTCCTCGGGCGGGCGCACATCGAACACGACGACCTCGCCCTGTGCCATGAGGGTGAGCAGTTGCTCGCGGCTCACCGGTTCGAGTGCGTCGCGGGCGAGGAAGTAATCGCGGACGACCTCGCCCACCTCGGCGAGACGACTGCGGGCCAGATCGCGGAGTGCGACCGAGAAGCGGAATACCGTGTCGTTGGCGAGCCGGTAGAGGACGCGGGTGCCCTCCTTGCGGGTCTCGACGAGGCGCGCCTGACGGAGCACCTGGAGGTGGTTGGAGGTGTTGGTGATGCCCATAGAAGCGCCGGCAGCGAGATCGTCGACGCTCCGCTCCCCCTGAGCGATGAGATCGAGGAGCTCGATGCGCTTGGGGTTGGCCACGGCCTTGCCGATGCGCGCGAACTGCTCGTAGAGGGTGTCCTTGACCTCGCGCCCGTCCACGCTTGCCTCCCGATTTATAGATCCAGTAATATCTGGAATCTTAGCAGATGTGGTCACTACCGAGGTTCCATGGCACCGCCTCATAAGCACTTGGCAAGGAATCGATAGAGCGTCAGGTAAAACGCGATCGCGGAGCGTGTCGCCCTCCAGTACGCCGACGACGATCGACCCTCGGGTTGTCTGCGTACACTGACGGGCATGGCATGCCGCATCAGTGAGTTGGTCATCGACGCCGCCGACCCCGACCGGCTCGCCGCATTCTGGAGCAAGGTCCTCGGTTACGTCGAACTCGGCCGGGAGGACGACGGAAGCATCGAGATCGGGCCGCCCGACACCGGCTTCGGCGGCCCGCAGCCCACCCTCGTCCTCATCCCCAGCAGCGACCCGCGGACCGGGAAGCTCCGACTGCATATCGACGTGAACGCCACCGACCGCGACCAGGACGCCGAGCTGGAGCGGCTGCTCGCCCTCGGCGCCGGGCCCGCCGACGTGGGCCAGACCGGCACCGAGAACTGGCATGTCCTGGCCGACCCAGAAGGCAACGAATTCTGCCTCCTGCACACCCGGCTCCAGCCCCTCTGACTACGTGCGTCTTGGCGCCAAGCCGCTCGGCCAACCCCCGATGCGCGCACATTCCTTTTCTCGTCAGTCGTCCGAAGAGGTTACGCATCTAGCGACTGGGATGATGTCGCCGAGGACCTCTCGGGCACGGACTGACTCTTCTAGCGACAGGCGCATTGCCTTCCCAATGATTCGTCGTCCGTGACCGGGGACCCTTGTTGGGGCCATCAGCGGGGCGAACGTGACCTGATAGCGCCTCTATGTCAAGCGCTGCGCCGCAAGCCGATCGTGATCCGCTCGGAGCGCGCGGTATACGACCTTGGCGAGCTGTCGCTTGAGGCTGCGCATGGCCTCCCGGGACGACTTGTGCTCGGCAAGCTTTCGGCGGTAGTGCTCCTGGCCAAGCCCCGGGTGCATCACCTGCACGCGTGCGGCGAGATGGAGTGCGTTGTTCAGCGAGCGATTCCCGGCACGACACAATCGGTGCCGGCGGATGTCACCGCTGGAGGCTTCGACCGGGGTTGGTCGCGCAGCACGCACAGTGGGAGAGACAGTCGCCGCCGTCGGCGATCATCACCGCGAGATCACGCAGCACCACGCCGGGATCGTGGACGCGCACCTCGCGGAACGCGGGTGTACACCCACGGGAGGGCGCGCTGGTCAGGGCTACTCGATCGGCGAGCTCGTGGATCAGCAGGCTGCCCGCGTGATTGGCCACGCCGGCGCCGTCAGCGCTGATTAGCGGACGGCATGGAGCTTGGTACGCTGCACTCTGAAGGTGCCTCCTGCACTTGGGGTTCTCAGGCGTCAACACCCGCAGTATCCCTTGCTCAGGCAGGCACTTTCACGTTTCAGCCGCGTCGACTCGCACGGCCGAGTGAATGATCCGGGCTAAGACGACGGGGTGGGGTGGAGTGAAGGTGGAAGCGGGGATGCGCGCCCTCGGTTTTCGCTACTGTTCCGCGTGTGTGGGAGAACGATGCCCCTCAGGGCGCAGTCAAGATTGGAGCTCTTCCATCTGGCCTGATCGAACCTCTGCAATACGCGAACTACGAAGCCGCCTTCTGGCGCATAGCAGCTTCTCCCGGTCCATCTCTTGACGCCAGCCTTTCCGATCCCCATCTGGCCGTCTACATCGAGGACTGGGGGCGCTCAGGCGACGCCGCCGTCGTGGCCCGCGACGCGACTGGGGCCATCGGCGGCGCCGCGTGGTTTCGGTTCTTTACTGAGGCCCGGCACGGCTACGGCTTCATCAACGACACGACCCCCGAGGTCAGCATTGGAGTCCAACAGCTCTGGCGCGGGCTCGGTGTTGGCACCCGCCTCCTCGAGGCGCTTCACGCCGATGCGAGAGCGTCCGCCATCCCACGGCTCAGTCTCGGCGTCGAGCACGGCAATCCTGCTCTCCGTCTCTACCAGCGACTGGGATACGCCGAGCTGACACGCGACACGGGCGCGGTGACGATGGTCATCGAACTCGAGCACTGACGATTCGCCAATTCCCAGCTGGCGATCAAACTCAAGTGCGCACGCTGCAAATCACGGCTGGTAGTTCGCCCGTGAAATAGGTAGACGAACGGTGACACGTTGACGCGAGCAACCTCGGTCGCTTCGGGACCACGGCCGATCGCCTGAGCGGTGAACCTGCCTCCGAGTGACATGATGTACTACGGCGGCCTCAAGAGACCCGCACCGTCTGCGGCGAGTCGTGATGTCACAGCATCAATCTGTACGTTCGCCAACTTTAGGGCATCAATCAGCATCAGGCGAGCGTAGTAGCACGGGCCAAATCGAGCGAGTAGATCGAGCCACACCCGTACGAATTCGGCGCCATGAGGTTCGTTGGTCGGCACAAGGACATGGGCCGCTTCATGCAAAGCATTGGGGCCATTTGACAGAGTGTCCTGGCCAGCATCAACCACAAGCACCTTGCGCTCGTCAGGTACCGCCAGACCGTAGCACCTTAACCCAGATCGTTCATTTCAACCGGGCGAAAGGGCGGTCAGCGGCGGTTGAGCGGCAGCTGACGATGGCCGAGGCATGTCGGGCTGGTCGGAGCGTGGGCTCGTCCGGTTTGCAGTCGAAGGTCGGCGCCGAAGGATGTCGACGCCGTGACCGCGGGGCTGCCCGTCATCGCCGACCTGTTTGCCCGACTTCCCCTTCAGCGCCCCGGGTTCTTCGGGGAAGCGCGACAGGTCACCGTTGGTCGCGTTGTCCATCGCCTACTGCAGCACCTCGATGGCGCCGACGCGGCCGGTGCTGTTCGCGCCTCAGTGCCAGGCATCACTCATCCCGAGGCGCAACTGTTCCTGGTCGAGTGGACGTCGCAACGCGAGCAGCCGGTCATCGATGCCACGACGAAGCAGGAACTCGAAGCGAGCATCCGTGACCATCTGCTGGTGCTGTCGGTGCCCGAGTTCACCGCTGCGTTCACCATGCTGGATGTCCCCGAGCTGCTCTGTACCACCGAGGTTGGACGCGCGTACTTCGACAACGCGATCGACAACGACGACTTCTTCGTCAGGCTTGTGATGGTGGCGCGGACCCGAATCCAAAGTGCCTCGCTTGGATCCGTCGCCGTTAGCGTCGACGATGCTTTGCAGTGGCGCCGTCTGACCGCGATCGCCCCGCTGGAGCGTCTTCGAGCACGAGTCGCCGATTTCTTCCCGGCAGACGGGAATGGCGCGGAGGTCAACCTCAACCTCGAGCAAGTCACTGCGCTGCAGCTGGCGCTTCGCTACGCCGGTGGCTGGCGCCCTGAGCATGATCCTGACGAGCTCTTCCGCCCCCGCCCCGTGGAGGTGGTGACCGATCAGGGGGATGCTAACGACAGCACACAGCCGCAGGAGGCACCCCCGGCCCCCTGAGTCGGGCCGTACCTTGAACCGGGCGTCGAAACGTAGACCTATGTTCGGGTCTTCCTCGGGAAGATGGTGCGTCTGCGAGTGCGCTTTGCCTGTTGCGGCTCTGCTTCGGCAACATGGCACGGATCGTGCACCGCTGCGATCTCCTGCGCTGAGAACTGTCGCTCCCAGAGCACGCGACTGCGCCTGATGATGTAGTGAGATTTGCACGCCAGCTGCCGGTTGCCGACCGACGGCCAGAGCGACACGGTTTCGCCGTCGTACGTCAACGCCCACTGGCGTGGGCCCAGCGGAGTCACCACCTCGGAGCCGCAACCGCAGAGGCACCTGTGGAGACAGATGCCGTGCTCAATCGAGATGTACAGCGTCCTCGCCTTCATCTGGCGCGGCACCTGGTCGACGAACTCGTGCCGGACGGTTCGAACTCTCCTCATGCGCAATCCTCATTGAGGAGGTGGTTCGACTCCAGCGTGTACATGCTGTGTTGCTCGTGCTCGGCGTCGTGGTAGTACCCGATCAGCTTCTTCCACTTGATCACCGCCATGGCCGCGTTGAACGCGTTCAACTCCACGATCTGGATGTTCTGCGCGTAGTCGTCGTTGTCGTTCCTGTCGGCGAGGGAGATGCGGTGCTTCTCCCGGACGTGGTCACGCTGCGACGGGGTGCTGGTCGTGACTCGCAGGACTCCCTCGAGGGCTCCATCGGCCCGAAAGATGTCCATCCCCACATCGATGAAGGGGATTCCGAGTTCCTCAAGCCGCTCGATGATGGCCCGCTTGGGGGTACCGCGATCGAGGGCGAGGAACACGAACGTCATGCTCTTCAGTTCGTCGAGGTTTGCGGCCGTGATGTAGACCGGGTGGGCGACGATGCCGCGCCGGAAGCCGGAGTACCGCTCCTGGTGGTAGGCCACCTTGAGCGGTTTGGCGTCCAGTTGCTCGCGGGTGGGAACGCCGGGTGAGCGGTATGCGTTGTGCAGGAAGAAGGTGTCGCCGTCGAACAGGTGGATCTCCTTGACCTCTGTCTTGGCGACGTAATCCATGATGTACGAACCGGTGCCGCCGACGCCGACGATGGCGATGCGGTGGGCGCACAGCTTGTCGTTGAGCGCGGTGATGTTGGCGCGGCTCGACGCCGTGTCGGTGTACGCGAACACCGAATCCTCGTCATCGGATTCGATGGCCGGGAAGGTGGCGGCGGTGACGGTCGGATCGATCGCCTCGGCGTGGGCCGTGATCAGTCGGACGTAACGGGTGAACTTGACGTAGTAGTCCGAATCCGGCGTCGCCGGCTTGGCGGAGAACCGGTGGGTGGTGGTCAGCTCGGCGTCGATCGTCACGGCGTCCGGTGAGTCGCGGAAGAGCCCCAGCGGCTGCCCGGTGCGGTCGCATGGGGTCTCTCCCGCCCAGCGCATGGTGTGATCGGCCGGGCCGCTCGTGGTCTCGTCGGTGGCGAGCTGGAGCTGGTCGACGAGGATGCCTCGGCCGATACCACCGCCGGCTGCGACGTAGGGCACGCCGCTCATCACCAGATAGCCGGCGCGGATGCGGATGTCGTATCCGTCATCCCGAAGGTGCCGAAGATCCGGGCTACGATCGATCCGTCTGGGTGACATGGAAACGGGTTCCGTCCTTCACCTGCACCGCCTCGCCCTCGAGCAGGGTGCCATCGTGCTTGGGCCCGGCGGCCCCCTTGTAGGTCACCTCGAAGTAGATGTTGGGGTTGACGGGGTGGCCGGGGAAGGCGATGTCCACCACATGCGTGTAGGACACGATGTCGCCATCGACACGGTGTGGGCGGGTGTTGACGAAGATCTCGTAGTCGTGCCGGCGAGCGTCTGGTGTCTCGACGGTTTCAGTGCTGGTCACGTTGTGCTCCTTGTCTGCACCGCGGCGGAGCCGGCGGCGAATTGCTGGTAATCGACGGATCGCTTGATCCATTCAAATCTGGTCGAGCGACAAATGCCTGTCGTCATCTCTCAGGCACTCCTTCGCCTGGGGATCTGCTTGGCCCCCATGGAGCGGCGAATCCGATGCATGACCACCCGGGCCGTGTCGGGGGCCATGTGCAACTCCTTGCCGATCGCCGCGAAGTCCATGTCCTCGATACGCCGGGCGAGCACCTGGCGCTGGCGCCGGGTGAGCTTGATCTTCTGAATGCGCCCCCGGAGCTCGTAGACCTCTGGTATCCGTTGACCGGGATCGTTGGCGTCGGATCCGATGATGCCCTCCGCGTCGTCCATCCGAATGACCTTGTGCGCCAGACCGAGGAGGTGCTCTTCGACCGTTTCAAACCGCCGGCCGCGCTTCCCGGCGCGCTCCAGGGAGCGCATGAAGTCGAAGACGCCGAACTTTGCGAGATAGCCGGGCTGCTCCATCGCCTCCGTGAAGGAGACCAGGACGCTGCCAGCCCACTCGATGAGGTCCCCGGTGAGAACGGCCGCCCAGGCTGCAGAGCCCACGTCGTCGAGCCCGTCGAGCTTGACGTCTCTGGATGTGGCGACCACGAGCGCCTCGGTGAGCGCCTGGCGGTAGGCGTCACTGCCGGACAGCCAGCGCTCGTACCCGACCTGCATGCCGGTGAGGTAGGCGACGCTCACCGGGTTGGCCCTCACCGCCCAGCAGTCGGCGAGGAAGAGCCAGATGAAAAGGGCGAACAAGCGATTTCCGTTGGACTCGAAAGCGTGCGCCACGCCGTCTTGGTCCAGCGTCCGGATGAGGCGGCTGTCTCCGGTTCGCCAACTGGCGGCAAAGTCGATCGGAACTCCATTGACCCCGGAGCGCTCGAAGATGCGCTCGATCAGGCGCCGGACAGCCCGGCGCTGGGAGTGGTCGAAAGAGGCATCGAGAACGCCGGCGCAGTCGGGTAGGGGCTCGGACATGGCACCTTGATGCAGCGCCACTGCGGAGAGTTGCACCGACAGCATGGTCAGCGCGGCCTGGCGGCCCAGCAGCGGAGGCTCACAGGCGGCGACCCGCGAGACCAGGCGAGCGGCGCCCGCCTGACGCAGCAGGTCCAGGGCGGAGCGTCCCCGGTACTCCGGGACCAGCGGCGAGAAGCTGTCGATGAGGATGGTGATGCCGCGCTCGAGCAGGCCAACCAGAGCCTCGCTGTTGCCAGCCAGCGGGAGGAAGTCGACTCGATGCCGGGCCAGACGAGCGGTCAGCGAGCCGAGCGCCCGCGCAACAGCGACATCAGGCTCCGTTGTCGGAGGCGAGGGTGTGGTGGCTGGGGGATTGATGTAGGTCACTGGGATGTGCTCCTACTACTCCAGCCGCGGCGGCGGCAAAACGTTTACAAGAAGTTCGGTGGGCTCCCGTGATCGAGCTCTCTTACGAACGTATGTGCCACGGCTCAAGCCGCCTCAAACGGCCGCGCTGCTCGAGTGACATTCATCAACCCGGGGCTGCGCGAGGCGACGTCACGTCGCGGAAGGGCTTCAGCGACGTGCTGAGCAGCCGCATCGAGAGACGAGCGCGCGGTGTCGAACACCAGAAACAACTGTTTCCCGCCAGAAGGGGGCTCCGCCCCAGCTTGGTCACGGAGGTCAACTGCCGCGAGCATGGCGCTGGGCACGAGGGCAGCATCGCGAACCTCGATGAGCTCGACGACCCAGGCGCCGGCGCCAAAATCCGCGTGAAGGTCGGCTGCGGTCCGCAGTGCGAGCCTGGCCGCGTCGCGCCTGGGTTGAGCTCTCGGGTTTGAACTCCGGCTCAAGTGTTAATTGCACGCTGGGGTGGGCGATGGTGCTCGGACACGAACTCCCTCGTACCCGTCCGGCGTGTACCCACGAGCCAATGCGGCGATTAAGGAACTGCCGCTTGGGTCATCAGTACTCGGCACGACCTCCGATCGGCCGGCGGGGTGTCCGGAACCGCCGCACCGCTTCGCGCGCCCGACGTTGCTGCATCTGACCGCGACGGCCGAGCTGTGTCACAAGACGCTCCACGGTCTCCC
>DATKQX010000165.1:0-3387 GCA_035532495.1 Saccharimonadales bacterium (SeqCode) | reverse complement strand
AGCTTGGAGGATGAGCAGGTCGCGTTGGTTGAGGCTTCGGTGTAGTCGATTGAGTTGAGTCTGCGAAGGACGAGCTTCGCTTTGAGGAGGAAGGTCTCTGAGGATGATCGGATGAGTTGGAATGAGAGACCGTCCTGGTTCGCGCGGCGCGCCGAATTGAGTTCGGGAGGCCTGCGCTCCGTCCTTCGCTTCCTGAGGCGCAGGCCGCAGCGAATCCCCAGAAGCGAAGGCCGGAGCGAACTCGAGCTCATCGCCGGCGTCATCCGCGTCGTCCTCGAGCGGGTTTGAGTGCGACGGCATCATTGACTTCGGCTTCCGAGGCCGCTGGCCGATTCCATGCAACCCATCGAGCCAGCCGTGCGTTGCCCAACGTTCTCCTTGGGCGATCGTACCGTGGCGTTTCCACACTCGGCAGCGTGCGCACGCCGTGCGCACGCCGTGCGCACGCTGCTCGGTAGGCGTCGACCGCGGCGGGGGTCAGAGTCCGACCCCCTCCGGTAACGCGCCCACATCTGGCCGTGCCAGGCTGGCCATTGACCCCCATCGAGATCGGGCGTAGAGAGCCAAATCGCCTTCGGCCGACCCCTGTCTTGCCACTCAGCTCCGCGCCGAGGGCCCCGGGTCATCGAATGCCGAGGGCGTGCCAACAAACTTTGGTGCTTCTACTTATTCACAATGTGGTCGATTCGTGTCCGCAGCCTTGAAACTGCAAGAGGAGGTCTCGATCGCGACAGGTGAAATCAAGGCTTCTCAAGCTCGACGATGTGGCCAAGCGTCTCGGCTGCCACATCGAGACCCTCCGGCTACGGATCCGGAGCGGGAGGTTGAAAGCCGTTCGTGGCCCACACGGGGCCTACTTCATTTCGACTAGGTCGCTCCGCGTTCTGCGCGTGCGCACGCGGCCCGTTCGTCAACGCCGCACGCCGACGGCTGAAGACCTGGACGTGGCGTGGCGGGCGATGGAGAGGCGGCTGAGGCGGGCGACGCCGGCCGCTCACGAAGAGCTGGTGCCCTTTCTGGCGGCGCTGAAGATCAATCGCACCATCAGCCTGGCTGCCTATCGGCTTGTCTGCGCCAGAGGCCTCCACGAACTGGATTTCAACGCTGACGACATCGCGGCGCGGCTTGGCGTCTCACCTCGTCACGCTCGGCGGTTGATCGTTAAGGACCCCGGTGTAGCAGTCGCTAAGGCAGCCCACCGGTGGGCGCCGGCCGAAGCGCGTCGCATCGTGCGTGCCCTGCGCGCTCAGCTTCAAGCCGAGGGCATTCGGTTTCACAAGTGGGTGATGCGAGGCAGGCGTCGGATCGGCCCACCGACCCATCCCGATCGGCCACGACCGGCTTTCAAGGTCAAGCGGCTGCTGCAGGACGAGCGGGCCGGACTTCGGCGAGCCGGTCTGTCGTCCGAGCAGGTTTGGGCCGTAGACATCGTCGGCCTCGGCTCTGACGAACTGAATGAGCTCCTCCTCCGTGGCTCTCGATGAAAGGTCGCCTGCGATGCAGGGATGCTTTCGGATTGTGTGGTCGCTGAATCGCGTGGTGGCTCCACGACGCGCTCGACGCGATGAATACGGGGCAGGCGGCGATGACCTGGCTCAGACATCTAGCACCCGCTTACGCCGCGAAGCGTGTTGCCTCGATCATTCGGGCCGACGTGTGTAGCGAGCGTCGCCAACCGGAAGCCCGCGCCGTTTCGTCCGACCCGCCGCCCTCCCGCTGAACTTTCACCGACGAAGCCCAGCCTAAGAACCACCTGCATGCGCGTGATGAATGATTAGAGCGCGAGCATCGCTGCGGCGACCTCATCGGCGGCCGCGTCGGGGATCGCGGTCGCGGCCTGTTCGAGCACGAGAAGCCGCGCACCAGGGATCTCGCGCGCGAGCGCCTCGCCGTTGCCGACCGGGAAGAACCGGTCGCGACGCCCGTGCACCACGAGCGTCCGCAACGCGAGTCCCGGCAGGCGTTCACGCCAGCGTGGCGTGCAGTCGAGCCTGGCGAACACCATGCCAAGCTGGTTGGCCATCTGGACAGAGGGCGCCGTGCCCGGCGTGCGGTCGAAGATCCGCTCGGCGGTCGCCCGTGCCGGGCCGGGGTCGTCGCCGAAAACCGCGGCTCCGGCGGCGGCCCACTCCGCCACCGCGGCACGGTCGAACCAGTCGGGCTTCGGGAGCTCGAACCGCCGCTTCATCGCCGCCTTGTCGTGGTCGGGCAGGTCGTCGTCGACTGGGCCCGGTGCGACGGGCCGCGTCCCGGCGAGGGTGAGCGCCGAGAACGTGTCCGGATGGTCGAGCGCGGCGACCTGGGCGACCATCCCGCCGACGCCGATGCCCGCTAGGTGCGCCGGCCGGTCGTCGAGTCCGCGGGCGAGCGCGGCCGCGTCGGCGGCGAGGTCGCGCAGCGTATAGGCCGGCGCCTCGGGGTCGACCGTTGTCGACGCGCCGGAGTCGCGCAGGTCGTAGCGCACGACGTGACGTCCGCCGCGAACGAGTGTCTCGCAGAGCGCGTCGGGCCACGAGAGCATGGTTGTGCCGCCCACGAGCAGCACGAGGGGCGCCGCCGCATCGCCGAAGTGCTCGACCCCGAGCGTGATGCCTTCGGGTGCGCGGAACGCGTGAACGGTCGAGTGCATCGTCAACCTCCAGGGCAGGTGTGTGACCGCGACTACGCTACCCCACGAAGCCCCTCGATGCCCTGGCCGCGTTGGCACCGACGCTGCGTGACGCTGTGACCGTCGCCGGGCGGAAGGCATTCGTGATGCCCTTATCTGTTTCGTTCAGGTCGCGAGAACGAAGGGCCCGGGGGTCCGCGCCTTAAGTAAAAGCGAGAACCGTCAGAGGCATCGCCGGGCGGCCCGAAGCGGGCGTTGACCAAGGCCTACGGCCGACGAGAGCACCAGGTTTGGTAGCGCCAGGCGCCGAGAGCAGGAAAGCCCGTGTGCACGCCACCGGTCCTACATGAGCGCGTCTGCGGTCAAGGAGCTAATTCGACTGTCTCCAAGCCAATTCTTCGGCGCCTATCCGGTTCGTCGATTGGGGTGGGCAACAATGCGTCGATCGAGCGCGGCTGATTGAAACCCAGGCTGAGACCAGTTACCAGCACGGGATTGACGCGTTGTCCGTCGATGATCAGTGATACAGGTTGACCCTCATTAAACAGGCGCCACGCTGTTTCCTCGTCCATGGCATAAGACTATTACGAATCGATTGGAGAAGCGGATACGCTGGCTTAGATCACGGCCCTGTTCGAGCCGGTCGCGATGGGTCCCGATTTGTGCCGTGGCTATATATCCACTCAGTGGCACTTCAAGACATCGCCTTCCACCTCACCGGCACCCCGAGGATCGTATGCATCAAGCGAGGATGGATCGCTTGAATCCAGGCCGATAGT
>DATKQX010000164.1:0-117825 GCA_035532495.1 Saccharimonadales bacterium (SeqCode) | reverse complement strand
GGGTTTGTACGCCAATTACCGCCACCACCACCGCAACCCAGCCGTCGATGACGGCTTCGTCGCGGCGCTGAAGCGCGGAGACGGACAGGTCGTGGCAGAGGTGCAGCGCCTCGAAGGTCGCGACGTCGTGCTCGTCGACGGACGTCGACTGCAGCCGGACGCTGTCGTCTGCGCGACGGGCTACCGACGCGGATTGGCGCCTCTCGTCGGCCACCTCGGTGTGCTACGCGGTGACGGCGTGCCATTCTCGTACTCAGGCGCCCCCGAACACCCTGCGGCACCGCGGCTATATTTCTGTGGCATGTGGGGTCAATTCAGCGGTCAGATCCGACTGGGGCCCATTCACGCGCGTCGCATCGCGCGAGCCGCGGCTCGCGACAGGAGACAACGCCGCGGGCTTAGCTGACAGCCAGCCGGTAGCTGAAGTCAACTGGCCGTGCCGCAGTGGTACCGGCGCGCGAGACCCCCGTCTCCCGCTGCCCCGTCCATGAGAGTCCATGAGACGTCCACGCCGCGCCTGAGACGGTCATCAATCATCGGTTCCGCGTTCAATGTCGTCGCAGGGCGGATAGGGACCTTTACGCAACATTTCGCGAGCGAGAATGAGATTTCGCCGGAGAGTCGTCGTTCGAGCAGGGGTTCGTCGCGCAGAGGGACGCTCATTCCAGCCGACGGACGACGACGTGTGAGGTCGATGCCCTTTCTGCAGCGATGCGTGTCCCATGCGATCATCGCGCAGGTTATGAGGGCTTGCAGGTCGGCGCGGCCGGCGCCGTCGCGGGCCTGCACGGACAAGGCCTGCACCACGGTGGTGTGGTGACTGGCGATGGCGTCGAGGCTGCCCGGTGACGCGGTGAGGTCGCCGTCTGCGACGCCGTGTGCGAGTCGGTCCCTGATGGTGCTGAACACGTCGCGCCGCAGGCAAGCTAGGAATGCCCGCACCCCGGAGTTTTCTATGGCGCCGATGGGCGCGGCGAGATGAGCATGCACCCGTGTGGCCTGTCCGGCTCGGTGATCGAGTCGGCGGTGGCACGAAGCATCGCTTCGATCTGAGGCGTCCGCTACGTCACAGCCGCAGGAGTCACGTCGCGGGGCCCAGTCCTCGACGCAGCTCTTCGTAGACGGGGGTGAGTGCCGTCCAACGGGGATGCCAGCCTCCGGACGGCTCTCCGTGCAGGTGCGCGCTGAGGTCCTCGACGTGGTCCTGCCATCCGGCCCCGTGGTACGCGAGGGCATCGATGGGCAGGCCGCGCTCTTCAATGACAAGGCGGGTGCGAGTTCGAGTGCCATCATCTTCGGCGGCCAGGGTGGCTTCGATGACGGTTTGATCATCTGTGTCGGGCGCCAACGTGACGGCGAGGCGATGTGGTGCCTGGCAGGTGTCGATGCGTCCCGGTCCTTCCCATGCGCTGGTAAACCGGGCGTGGATCTGACCGCCTGGCCGCAAGTCACCTTCAACCTCGGCTATCCAACGCGCAAGGCGGTGTGGTTCGGTGAGCGCGGACCACAGGTCCTCGATGTCGGTGTCGTAGAGCACTTCCAGGCGCACTGCGCCTTTGCCGTCCTGCAGGCGGCGCACGGTGCCCAGGACGCGGTCGTCTCCACGGGTGCTGGTCATCTGGTGCTCCGTTCGCGTTGTCCTCGAGCGATCTCGGTGTGCAGAGCACTCAGGCGCTGTTCCCACACGGCTCGGTAGGGGCCGAGCCACGTGTCGAGCTCCACCAGCGGTTCTGGGCGCAGCCGGTACACCCGCCACTGCGCGTCCTGCTCCACGTCCACGAGACCGGCTTCGCGCAACACCCGCAGGTGCCGCGAGACCCCGGGCCGGGCTATCGGCAGCAGCTCAGCGAGCTCGCTGACCGTCGCCGGGTGGTCCCGTAGGACCTCCATGACGGTGCGGCGGCTCTCGTCGGACAGGGCGTGCAGTACGGCATCCACTCCAGCAGTGTACCCATCCAGTTACTTACCCGGCAAGGTACACACGCTGGCGGGCCCCGCACGGGCGTGCTTTCGAGTTCCGGCCCACGGGCGGTCCATCAAGACGTCCATGACACGTCCACGCCGCGCCCAAGACGGGGTCGTCCACTGTGCAGGGCTCAGGCTCATGGCACGTTACGGAGCGACGTACCGATCCATGGCATCAGCGTTCGGAGTAAGCTCAGCAAACGTGGGACAGATCGTGCGAGGGGAGGCTTGGCGGGAGCCCCGCGGAGACCCCGGCGATTGGCCACAGCTCGAAGTTTAGGTGCGGACAGCAGCGCCCACGAAGCCGAAGTCTTCGGCCGTTGGTCCCTCGAACTTCAGGCCTTACGGCACTCGATTCAAGAGCGTTCGAGACGAAGAATGAGCCGTACGGGGCGTGTCGCACCTCGGACGCTCACTCAACGCACAACGGAGACACCCGAATGATGTGGGGAACTGACTATGGATTCGGTGGCTGGGCAATGATGATCGGCTCGCTCGTTGTCGGGGTGATCGTCATTGCAGCCGTGGTCGTCGGCGTGGTCTGGCTCGTCCGCTCGCAGCAGAGCGTCACCCCGGTCGGCCCGGGTAGCACAACCGCGCAGGCCATTCTCGATGCGCGCTACGCACGCGGCGAGATCGACGAATCCGAACTCACGCGGGCCCGCCAATTGCTCGCCACACAACCACCCGACGCTCGACCGAAGAGCTGAGCGAGTAATTGGAGTGACAGGCGCCAGCACGGCCGACCGGGTGCGGCACCACATGCCCTTGGCTCGGCGGCGGAAATTCCTCGCGGGTTCGGGCGCACTGCTGATCGCGCTCGTCTCCGCCGGGTGCACCGGCCAGCCGGCCGCCTCTTCGCCCACCGCGACGACGTCCGCCGGGACAGCCTCCGGCTCCACGGCCGCTGACCTGCAGAACGCGTTTGTCACGGTCGTCGACAAGGTGCTGCCTTCGATAGTGCAAATTCGGACCAACCTTGGTCTCGGCTCTGGGATCGCGTTCGATGACAAGGGCGACGTCGTGACCAACAACCACGTCATCGCCGAGGCGTCGGCCATCGAGGTCACGACTCAGGAGGGCAAGACGCAGCCGGCTTCCCTCGTGGGCACCTTCCCCGCGGGTGACCTCGCGGTCATCCATGTTGCGGGTCAGCTCGATGCCGCAGCGTTCGCGGACTCCGCGACTCTGAAGGTCGGCATGATCGTTCTCGCCATCGGAAACCCGCTCGGACTTCAGAGCAGTGTGACCGAGGGAATCGTCAGCGCGGTCGATCGGACGGTTTCCGAATCTGGTGGCATTACGCTTCCCGACACGATCCAGACGAGTGCGGCGATCAATCCGGGCAACAGCGGAGGCGCGCTGGTGAACCTCGCGGGGCAGGTCGTGGGGATCCCGACACTCACCGCCGGCGACCCGACCCAGGGCGCGGCGGCAAACGGCATCGGCTTCGCCATACCAGCCAACACCGTCACCGACATCGCGAACCAGATCATTGCCAGTGGCCACGTCGTGAATTCGCATCGCGCGGATCTCGGAATCCACGCGAGCACGGTCGTCGACGCGACGGACACTCCGGCCGGGGTGTTGATTACCGCCGTGACCGCCGGTGGCTCAGCCGCCACCGCCGGCCTGACCGTTGGAGACATCATCGTCCAGTTCGCGAACGCGCGGATTCGAACAACGACAGACCTCTCGGTGGCGCTCGCTGATAGCAAACCGGGTCAAGTGATCTCACTCACCGTCATCACGTCGACAGGAGGCCAGCGAGTCGTATCCGCGACCGTCGGTGAGCTTCCAGGGAGCTAGGGAAGGGCATTCGTCACGGCGGCAACGTTCGTTCGGTCTGCATTCCGATGCAGCCGAACCGTGATGGAGGCGCTGATGCGCAAGGCAAGCGCCAGCACGACGATGGCCAGCGTTGTGATCGCTCCGGCTTCAAGCCACTCAGCGGTGTCGAGCAGCACGAGTCCATAGACGAAGCGACCGACCTCGAGCGTAAACGCGAGCACCGCGCCTGCAACCATCGCCGCCACGAGTCCTACGCGCCACCAGCCGATCGGCTTGGCGACACGTCCCACAATCCACAATCCGATGCCGAGGAGCACAACCGTGGCGATGGTTCTCGAATCCAGGATGCTGCTCCCAGCGGCAATTGCGATCTCGAATGCCCCGTAGGACGCAACGCCGGCGACGAAACCCGCCGGAATTGCGAAGCTCAGCGTTCGCGAGACGAAACCTGCTCGCGCTCGCTCCGCGCTTGGGGCGAACGACAGAGCGAAGGCCGGCACGCCGATGGCCAGCAGTCCAATGAGCGAGAGTTGTCGCGGAAGGAGCGGAAAGGGCATCGCGCGTGACGCCACGGCGGCGGCAAGCACCATCGCGTACACCGACTTGGTGAGAAAGAACGTCGCGACGCGCTCCAGGTTCGCAATCACGCGGCGGCCCTCACCGATGGCGAACGGAACGCTGGCAAATGAATCATGCACGAGCGTCAGCCGTGCAACAGCTCGCGCGGCTGCGCTCCCGGACCCCATGGCGACGCTCACGTCGGCCGCCTTGAGTGCCAGAACATCATTCACTCCGTCGCCGCCCATGGCGACAACATGCCCGCGCGCCTGAAGGGCTCGCACGAGATCGCGTTTTTGCTGCGGACTCAGACGGCCGAAAATGGTCGTTGCCTCAGCGACGAGCCCCAACTCCGCAGCGTCAGCTGGAAGGTCATGGCCGGACAGCGCCTGATCCGCTCCCGGCATGCCGGCCGACGCGGCCAGCGCGGCGACTGTGGCCGGATGATCGCCGGAGAGGACCTTGACCGCGACGCCCTGTTCCCGGTAGTACGCGAGGACTCGGGACGCATCGGGACGGATGCGCTCGCGGAGGACGACCAATGCGAGCGGTTCGACGGCCGGCATCGCTGCATCGATCGCCGGAAGCGACTGTAGCCGCCCGACCAGCATGACCCTATTCCCTGCCGCCGCAAGCTGCTCCGCTCGCTGACGCACACCCGACGAGCCGGGCGCCAGCGCGAGTACCTCAGGCGCCCCGAGGATCCAGGAACCTCGGCCGTCGAAGGCGGCGCCACTCCACTTCCGGCCCGAAGAGAACGGCACGACGCTCGTCGCACTCCACTGCGTCGGCGGGGGAAATGCCGACGCCAGGGCGGCCAGTGTCGCGTTGGGATGCGGATCCACCGCTGCGAGCGCGCCGAGCGCCGCGACGACGCTGGCTTCCTCGCCGCCAAGATGCACAACGGTTGCAACGCTGAGCTGGCCATCGGTGAGCGTTCCAGTCTTGTCGAGGCAAACGACATCAGCGCGAGCAAGCATTTCGACGCTGCCCAATTCCTGAGCGATCAGGCCGCGTCGCGCGAACCGGACGGCGGCGACGGCGAAGACGACGCTCGTGAGCAGCACGAGGCCCTCTGGGATCATGGTCACGAGTCCGGCAACAGAAGAACGCACCGCTTCGACAGGAGTGTCATTCGCCTTGATCTGGCTCACGATCAGCGCTGCGCCGAACGGAACGATGAGTATCGCGATGATGAGCAGCAGCCGGTCGATGCCGCGGCGCACCTCGGATCGCACGGGCGCGAAGCGGCGCGCCTCGGCGGCAAGGGCGTTCCCGTAGGCCGCCAGTCCCACCTTGGTACTCCGAATCACGCCGCTCCCGCCGACGACAAAACTGCCCGACAGCACTTCGTCACCGTCGCGCTTCTCAGCCGGAGCTGATTCCCCTGTCACGAGCGACTCGTCGATCTCGAGCCCGATACCGCGAATGACAGTGCCGTCCACCGGTACCTGATCTCCCGTGCGCAGATCGATGACATCCCCGACCACAAGTGTCGCGGCGGGGATCTCCTGGTCGACACCGTCACGGATGACGCGAGCCGTTGGGCTTGTGAGCACGGCGAGTCGATCGAGTGTCCACTTGGCGCGGAGCTCCTGCGCGATGCCAATCGGGGTGTTGACGAGCAGGACGAGACCGAACAGGGCGTCCTGAAGCGGTCCGATGACCAGAATCGCCACGAGAAGCACGCCGAGCAACACATTGAATCGGGTGAAGAGGTTGCTCGCCAGGATCGCGACCACCGAACGACTCGTTCCGGTTGGAACGGAGTTGACCTCACCACGAAGCAGCCGCGCTCTCACCTCGTCGGAGCTGAGGCCAACCTCTTTCGAGGCGTCGGGAGCGCCGACGGAGGCGAAGGGTGCCAAGCCCTGTCGCGTCATCGTGTCCTGTGAAGCGGCGCTTCGTCCTGCCCGCCAACCACGGCGGTGAGCCGCTCCTCCTCCCCGGACCGGTGCAGGCTCAAAACCGCGGACAAACTGTACAGAACGCGGCGCAGTCCGATCAACTCCTCGTCGTCCGGACCGTCCGGATCAAGGGTGTCGATCATGCCGGTGAGCACGCGAGCGAGATGCGCGACCTCGGCGTGCTCGCGGCGTGCCACCGCCACGCTCTCCGGACCTCCGATGTAACGGGAGACCACCGGGTACAGATGCTGCTCTTCCTCCTGTTCGTGCGGCAGGAGTTCGTCGCGCAGAAAGCGCTTCACCTCTTCGAGGCGCATGCGGGCTGCGGCGCTCGAAAGACGCCCGAGCTCATCGGCGAGGCGTCTGAGTTGCGCTGTCTCGCGTTCCATCGCCGCGTGCTCGAGGAGCACCTGGCGCCCGGCACTCAGCGCCACTTCTGAAGGTCGGGGCTCCTCACGGCCAACGCGGGCGCGCAGTGCGTTGAGAATCACAGCGACATCGATCGCCTCCTGCACGACGGCGCCGACAACGGGTACGAGCGCGCCGGCTGCGGCAATGCCCATCGCGACGAGCGAGAGCCCCATGCCGACGGCGATGCTCTGCAAGGCGATGTGGTGGGAGCGGCGGGCAATCTGGACCGCTTCGGCGAGTCGATCGATGCGATCGACCATGAGCACCACGTCTGCGGCTTCGGATGACGCCGTGGCCCCGCGAACTCCCATGGCGACACCGACGTCAGCAGCGGCCAGCGCCGGGGCGTCGTTGATGCCGTCGCCAACCATCACGACGACGCCTCGCTGGCGCTCCTCTCGCACGACGTCGACCTTCTCGGCCGGGCTGCGCTCGGCATAGACAGCGTCGACGCCGATTGCCGAGGCGACGGATTGGGCCACGTCTTGATGGTCCCCGGTGACCATCACCATACGGCGCATACCGGCCCTCCGGAGACGAGCGATGGCACGGCCGCTGTCGGGGCGGAGCGGGTCCTCGAGCACCATCGCGCCGACCAGAATCCCGTCGACGCCGACGAACACGTTGGCGAGGCCCTCGTAGGCAGTGCGTCTGCGCACGCGCGCCGCCCAACCCGGCACTGCGCCACCGTCCGCGACATACGAAGCGCGGCCGATCCTCACGCTGCGTCCGGCCACGCCACCGCGCACGCCTTTACCCGCATCTTCGTGAGCGTCGTCGGGAAGGGCGAGGTGAAGGCCCTGGGCCCGAGCTGCCTGGACGATCGGCCGGGCGAGAGCGTGTGTCGAAACCTGATCCAACGATGCGCCGAGTCGCAGCACCTCATCCGCGCTGATACTCCCGTCGGTCTCGATGTCGGCGACTCGCGCTCGACCCTCGGTGAGCGTGCCCGTCTTGTCGAAGAGCAGGACATTCGCACGTCCGAGCGTTTCGAGCGCCGCGCCGCCCTTGACCACGATGCCCCGACGCGCAGCTCGCGACATGCCCCCAACCAACGCAATCGGCGCGGCGAGGATGAGCGGGCATGGCGTGGCTACCACCAGCACGGCAACCGCCCGCACGGGGTCGCGGGCGAGGATTCCCGACAGTCCTGCGATCGCGATGGTGAGGGGTACGAACCAGAGCGCAAACCGGTCGGCCATACGCACCAGGGGAGCGCGCGACTCCTGCGCCTGGCGAACCAGCCGCACGATGCCCGCATACGTGCTCTCATCGGCAGTCGCGGTGCTGCGGAGACGAAGCGCGCCACCGGCATTGACGCCCCCACTCCGAACGGGATCGCCCATCACCCGTTCCACAAGCGCCGTTTCACCGGTGAGCGCGGATTCGTCGAAGGTGGCGACGTCACTCGCCAGCAGGCCATCGACTGGGACCACCTCACCTGGAGCAACGATGAGCATGTCGCCAGTACGGACGGTGTCGATCGCCTGGGTGACGAGCGTGTCACCTTCAACGCGGTGCACCACGGTCGGTGCTCGCGCGAGGAGCGCGGACAGCTCTCGACGCGCCCTTGCAGACGCCCTCGCCTCGAGCTCGTGACCTGTCGCGAGCATGAGCGCGATGACGGCCCCGGCAAGGTATTCCCCGACAGCGAGCGTGCCGCCCAGCGCAAGCACTGCGACGATGTCGACTCCGGCGCGATGACGCAGCAGATCGCGTCCGACAGCGACGGTCGTCGGCAGCAGAGCTGCCGCGGCTGTGGCACCCCAGATGAGGTTCGATGGCACGACCGATCCGACGATGCGCAGGGCCCCGCCGGCGGCCAATCCCGCCAGGGAAGCGAGAAACTCGAGCGTTTGCAGGCTCAGACGACGGGGGCCTCGATCAGCCACGCTCAGGCCGCGCTGCGCGCCTGCCTGGCGATTGCAGCCCTGACGGTTGCGATGGTTCCGTCCGGGTCCGCGACGTCAATCACCAGGCGCGAATAGTGTTCCTGTTGTAGCTGCACCACGAGCGCGTTGGCTGGATCACTCACGTTCCAGAACACGCGCCCGCTGGTGTGATGGAATCGCGGCGCGCCGGCGATACCGGGAAGCCACCGTCCGAATCCAAGGAAACCGTGCCACTGCTCTTCCGGGCCGTGGGTGGCGCGATCCACCGCAATGATGTGTGGGAGAGGGATCTCGAGCGGCCGCTTGAACGCCAGGAGAATCGACGCGCCGGGAAACCGAATCACGACCTTATCGCCCGCAAGCGCCACCTCTGCCGCTTCCATCGGGCCGGCCAGTCGCAGTGACAGTGCGATGAGGACGAGTCCGAGAAACGCAATCATCGGTTGCTGCGGGTTGAAGCCGACCAGCGCCGACTCGACCAGCTCGAAGAAGACCAGCATCGCGCCGCTGCCGAGCACAACTTCCGCTGCATTGCGCGTCAGCAGGAACACGACGGCAGCTGCCGCGAGGGTCCAGCCGGCCACGACGACGGCGAGCAGGATGCCCGGCACCAGGTAGTCACTGAATGCTGTTGCGGACAGGCTGCTCTTGGACATCCCCAGCAGCGAGCCATCCGGTCGTACGATGAAGAGGAGTCCCGCGACCAACGCGGCGATTCCAACAAGGCATTCGATGACCATTATGGTCACCCGTGTCCCCTTCTGAGAATGCTCACTGGTCATGGCGGTGCCTCCTGGGCGGACCGACGAATCATCGGATTCAACGTATTCGAATTGACGCATCTGGGGGGCGCCTTGACGAGAGGAGGACGTAACGAGTCTCTCGGGCCTTTCGGCACGGTGAAGCCTCAGGCTCGGCCTCGTGAGTTCGCGACGCTGCTGATCACCACACTCGTGGCGAGGAGCGCCACGATCAGCCAGAGCACGCTCCCGGTCGCGAGATACACGACTGCACCGACGATCGCGGCGACTACCACCCGCACGGTCACGGCCCAGAAGAGTTGGGTGGCGGTCAATCCGAACCATCGGTGGTTCGCCGGGTCGGCGATCCTGCCCACTGTGCGCCTCCTTTGCCGCTGCCGCTTTGAGTTCGACGAGCACTGCGCTACGTACCATCCTGTGCGACGCCGCGGACGCCGATAAGTGCCGCTTGTCACAACTTCAGGCGCCGCAAGACCCCGATGCACATCACGTACCGAAGCCGGCTCAGTCCGCATGGCCGCGTCAGACCAGGGCGAGGATGCTCTTGGTCGCCACTGAGACCGCAACGAGGGTGAGCAGGCCGGCGAAGATTCGCTCCAGCGCGGATGCCGGCACACGGGCGGCGAGGCCGACGCCCACAACCGATCCTGCCATGGCCGCTGCCGTAAAGGGAATGACCACGTACCAGTCGACGGCGCTCACACCACCGCGGGCAGCGAGTGCGACGACGCTGTTGAGCGCGATGATCATGAGGCCCGTGCCCACCGCTTCCGCCATGCCGAAACCGAGTGCCACAACCAGGCCGGGGACCACAACGAATCCGCCGCCCACGCCGAAGAAGCCCGTCATAAAGCCCACCACCGTGCCAACGGCGGCCAACGCGACGAGCAGTTGCGCGGTCAGGCCGCCTGCGACTGCTCGAGGGGTGGACGGTTGCACACGCGTCGCTTGCGCAGAGCGCTGCATCATGGCTCCTGCGGCCAGCAGCATGACGCCGGCGAAGGCGAGCAACAGTACATTTGGGTTGACCAACCTGTTGAGCGCCGACCCCAGCAGGGATCCGCCAACACCGATGCATCCGAAGATGAGTCCCGGGATCCATCGCACGCGTCGCGAGCGGGCATGACGGATGGTCCCGGTGAGAGCCGTGGCGCCGACGATCACCAAGGACGCGCTGGTGGCGCTCCGTGGGTTCTCACCGATCACGTAGACGAGCGCCGGGACAGTCAACATCGACCCGCCGCCGCCGAGAGCCCCCAGGGAGACGCCGATCAGCAACCCGAGCGGCAGGGCGAGAAGGGAGAGAGTCACCCGCCGGCAGTGGCGCAAGAATGGCGTGCGAGCATAGTCCGAGCATACCCTAGGGGGTATGCCGTAGACTAGGAATCATGAACCACACGTCATCGCCGGAAGCACACGGCATCGACTTCGACGATGCCACCCTGGCTGACCTGCAGCGGCGGTTGCGCAAGGTGGAAGGTCAGGTTCGCGGGATTCAGCAGATGCTTGTCGCGCGTCGTGATTGCCGCGATGTCGTGACGCAGATCGCTGCCGCGAACAAGGCTCTCGAACAGGCAGGCTTCGTGCTCGTCGCTGCCGGGTTGACATGGTGCCTCGAAGACCCGCGCCGGTCGGCGGCCGCCGGGTACGACATCGGCGATGTCCAAAAGATGCTCCTCAAGCTCGCGTGATGCCCGCGCGACCGGAGATCACGACGTGAAGCGCGTTTCGACCTGCTTCTTTGCAACCGCGACCCACCAGAGCTGACAGAGGAAGACACATGACGACGATCAACCTGACTGCGGAAACCTTCCGACCGACCATCGAGGCAGACGGCATCGTCTTGGTGGATTGGTGGGCATCATGGTGCGGCCCGTGCCGTGCGTTTGCGCCAACGTTCGAGGCTGCGGCACTGAAGCATGACGACATCGTTTTCGCGAAGGTCGATACCGAGGCTAACCAAGAACTCGCCGGTGCTGCCGGGATCATGTCCATCCCGACACTCATGGCCTTTCGGGACGGCATCCTGCTGTTCTCCCAGCCCGGCGCCCTGCCTGCAACAGCGCTTGATGATCTCGTCGCGCAAATCCGTGCACTTGACATGGACAATGTGCGCACATCAGTCGCAACCGGCGCGGCGTGATCAGGGACGCGCATGTGTAGAGCCGTCACCTGCAAGAGCTGCCGGCGACCAACCTGGGCCGGGTGTGGCGCCCACGTCGAACAGGTGCTTCGCCATGTCCCTCGCGATCAGCGCTGTGAGTGCGACGTCCGGCCGACGCGCACACCGACCCCGCGAGGGGCCGGAGCGTCGTGGTTCAGCCGCCTGCGCGGGCGGTAGCGAAGTGACCTTGGACCCTGGGCAGCATTCCAACAGCGCCAGGCAGTCCGAGGACCAATGGCCCTGGCGTGTTCTGCGTGGTGCTGCGATGCTGGATTTGCCCGCTGACCACCCAGGAGGTAGCCATGAATCCCGTCGCATCTGAGAAGCCGAACGCGACGACCCTGAGCAGTGCAGATGGCCGCCTGAGTCGTGAAGCACAGTCCCTGCGCCAGCGCCTCGATGAGATCCGAGTGCTGACCGCCGAAATGTCCGCCATGAGCGATGCACAGTTGCTCGAGGCGATGCGCAACGTTCGATTCCTCGTCGACCACATCGCGGTGCACGGACACGCGGAAGAGCACGTCGTGTATCCATACATCGAGACCTTCATGAGCGGGTCCGACGCTGAGATCGCAGGGCTTCGCGCCGATCACGTCCGCCTGGACGATCTGGGTCGGGCGATCATCGAGTGGACGCCGGCGCAGAGCCGCGCGGCCTTGCACGAGCTGCTCACGGATTTCCGGGAGATCGGCAACGCGCACTTCCTTGTTGAGGGCGAGGATTGCATGCCCGTCGTTCACGCGCACGTTCTCACCGGCGCTGAGCAGGTGCTCTTCGAGGCAGTCGAGATCGAGACCTTCGATCACGTGGTTGATGACGCTCCCGGCCTCCGGGCGCGGTAGCGCACCGATCACGGTTCGACCGTCGCCATCAAGCGAGACCCATCGTCGGACGCACCTGACGAGGCCCGCTGGAAGGTCCGGTCGCGCATCGTGGAGATCCGAACGCCGTGGATGTCGATGATCGGCGAGCGGTGGCGGGAGGCAGCCGGACGGGACCTTGAATACTGGCGAGTCGAGAAGCCGGACCCGTTACTCGTGGTCACCGTCCACGACAGCCGGCTGATCGCACCTGCTCAGCGAGCTTGTCTGCTTACAGTGCCGTGCCGTACTGGCCGAGTGGCTCGAACGCCACACGTGACATGACGGTTCGACGCGCCCGGGCGGGCAGTCGGTCAGCGCTCGAGGGCTGCGGCAACGCGCCGCAGGCGCTCAGCGGCGTCCGCCGCGATCGGTGCCAGCGCTGCATTGTCGACAAGACCAAGGATCGCAACAGGGTCCATGAACGACACGCGCGATCCACCCTCGGCGCGCTCGGCGACGACCACGTTGCAGGGGAGGAGCAGCCCGACGTCCGGATCAGCTTGGAGCGCCCGGTGGGCCAGTGGCGGATTGCAGGCGCCGAGGATCTCGTAGCGGGGTAACGCAACGTCGAGCTTCTCCCGCAGCGTCGCGCGCACGTCGATCTCGGTGAGCACGCCGAAGCCCTCGCCCTTGAGCAGCTCGCGAACGCGCGAGTCGGCCTCCTCATACGCGGCCGGCACGTCGACGCTGAAGCCGAACGCATTGGTGGTGCTCATGCGGATGACCTCCGTGCATGGTCGTCGTCGGTGGTGCGCCGCTCGGCACGCACCAGGGCGTCGGTGGCGCTCCGCTCCCCATCGTCGGTCATGACGGGACGCACGACAAGGTCGGCCCGAACCACACGCAACCCCTCGATGCCGGCGAGATCATCGATGATGTCATCGGGGCTGAAGAGGATGGTCGGATCCTGCGGCCCTCCGTATCCCTCACGGAGATTGCTGCGATCGTGTCCAATCACGAGGAGCGTGCCGCCCGCAGCGACGGCGTCTGCTGCGCGGCGCACCACGGCACGCCGCTCCTCGTCGGGGAGATGGATGTAGATGAGAGCGACCAGGTCGAACGCGTCCCGCGCCGGCGAGTAGCTGCGGAGATCGGCCTCGACCCAGTTGACCTCGACCCCGCGCGCCTCTGCCAGACCTCGTGCCTTCTGCAGGCCGACGCCGGAGAAGTCGACGGCGGTGACGCGCCACCCCCGTTCCGCAAGCCAAATCGCGTTGCGACCTTCGCCGGCGCCGAGGTCGAGTGCTCGCCCGGGGGTGAGGCCCGCGACCTCTTGGACCAGAAAACGGTTCGGCTCAGCGCTCCAGACCAGTTCGGCATCCGCGTAGCGCGCATTCCATGCGTCACGATCCATGACGGTTCAGTATGCGCAACCACTCTGCTTCGCCGAGCAATTCGAGACGCCGCCAGAGCACTGGGTTGTCGGTCGCCTGGCTGACGTGACAGGCGATAGCCTGGCGTTGCGTGGCGCGATCGACAGGCAACCGGAAGTCGAGCTCGGTCCTCGAACGACCGCAGAATGATGCACCGAACTCGAGGTTGAGGACAGCGGCGACGTCCTCGGGGATGGCCCACGCGATAACCGGAAGGGCCGCACCTGCGGCGGCAATCGCAGCCTCCGTGGCGCGCCTGTGGTCCGGATGACCGGTGATGCCGCCCTCGTCAAAGACAAGGAGCATGTCGGGGTGGCTTCGTTTGATCATTGCTTCGGCGTCCGTGCGAAGAGTGTCAAAGCTCATCATGTCGAGCTTGCCGTCGGGGTAGTCGAGCAGGCGCACGTCTTCCACCCCGAGCGTTGCCGCTGCCCGGTTGAGCTCGCTCTTGCGCACGGCGTGAAGATCACCGTCAACGCCACGCAAGCTTGACGCCTCACCCTGCGTGAAACAGAGCAGTGCCGTGCTGCTTCCGAGCCGGTCGAAAGCGCCGATCACGGCGCCGAGCCCGAACGACTCGTCGTCGGGATGCGCCACGACGGCGAGCACGCGGCTCCCAAGCGCGAGACCCCCGGTCACTTCGTGAGACCCTGTTCGCGAGTCCTCGCGGTGTGGTCCACGACGTAGGGGTGAGGAGCCGTGTCAGAGGCTGGCATGGCGCCGTGACCGCGTGCTGATGCGGAGGAGCGCATATAGCGGGCAGAAGCCAACCGTCGCGGTGACGAGGAGGATGCCCGCAAGGACCAGCAAGACGATGCCGCTCACGGTTCCAAACCCCACCGACAGCGAGAGGAGTGCGGCGGCAAACGCGATCATTAGTCGCACAACTCGGTCAATGGGGCCGATGTTCTGTGTCATGGCGATCTCCGAAGGGGAGCCGGCCGGGTTTCCATGACCCGATGTGACCGGCTCGATCCACCACCACGGATGCGCGACCCGAGTAAATGGTGCGCTGCCATCTCCTACAGCACTGCCGCGACCTGTGCGCGGATGGCCCGCCGCGCTCGGACGAGGAGCGATCGCACCGCAGGGACTGTGGTGTCGAGGCGCCGAGCGACCGCTTTGATGCTGATCGCTCCGCCGTCGTGGAGGACAAACGCGACTCGCTGGCGCTGGGGCAGCTCGGCCACGGCTGCCAGCACTGCGTTCCCGACGGTGCGTCGCGCGGCGAGAGCCTCCGGGTCTGCGTCAGCGGCCGCCAGCAGCAGGAACTCGGCGTTGCCGGGATGTTCCTCGAGCAAACCATCGAGCGACGTCGCCACCATGCGCCTGCGCAGCATCCGGCACTCATTGGTCGTGATGCGGTGCAGCCACGTACGCATGGTCGCCTCGCCGCGGAACCCCGCGATATGCTCGGCCGCTTTCACGAGCGACGACTGAGCGACGTCCTCGGCGTCCTCGGTATGGCCGCAAAGCTGCCGCGCGAGGCGAGCGACGTCCTCCGCCTGCGCCCACACGAACTCCGTCTTGCCCTCGGGATCAACCTGCTCGGCCACGTTCATGCAGAGAGCTTTACGCAGCGGACCTGGGGTGCGCTACGGCCGAATGACCTCATAAGGCGGGCCGTTATCCTGCCACCGCGCGGCTGTTCGCGGATTCACCCAACGCGAACGACCCCGTGCTCCGCGATCGGATCACATGCGCGCATCCTTCGGCCCGGGCACTCGGGGCCTTCGGCCCTGGCCACAACTCCGGTGGCGCGCGAGCATTGCATCGATGAGCATTGAAGTGATCTCGGTTGAGGCATCGCACCGGACAGCGCCCCCTGAGCAGCCGCACCGTTGCGGGCGCCGAGTACGAGCGCGTGTCCGCGCTGCCGACCCGCCCATGCCCCAGGGCGCGAGGGGTTGTGCGCCCCCGGGTGCTTGGCGCGACCGGCGCGCTCGGAGCGATGAACGACAGTGCCCTCGAGATGACAAGCCAGTCGTTTGGCGTACGTTCCGGACACGCACTGCTGATGCCGTCGGTGGACGTGGGCGGCGGGCTGCAATCCGATCAACGCCGCCGATGCGGGTACTCTTCAGACCTGCGCTGAAAGGACAGGATCTTCGGGTTCTGTATCACGCCGTCGCGGATGTCGATAGCGCGGCGGATCGTTTCGTCCGCCTCCCACGCCGCCGGACCGGCGGTCACGGTCTCGAGGTATGGCATCAGCGCTTCGCTGATCTCCCAAGTGGCTGACTCCCACAGATACGACGGGCTGTGGTCCACCGCGTAGTAATGGACGCCGGCGCCGACCAGCCGCATGGGATCCTCGAACGACGTCGGCTGAGCCCACTCAAACCCCATGCCCTGGTCGCAGGACACGTCGACGAACAGCGTGGTGGGAGCGAAGAGCTCCAACTCCTCCCGGGTCACGAACGTGAGCGGCGCGTCCGTGTCCTGGAGCACGCAGTTGACGACGATGTCATACCCGGCCAGAAACTCGGCCATTGCCGTGGTTCCTGAGCTCGCAAGCACGATGGTCCTGGCTGGGTCCCGGGCGTCGCGCTCGAAATGCACGAGCTGTGCACCGTGTATCGGCGCCGCGACAGCCGAAACCGTGCGGTGCGTCAGGATCGTGACGTCGACAACGCCGAGCGCGGTCAGCGCCCCGACAGCGCCCCGCGCCGTCGCGCCGAAACTGATCACCGCGGCTCGCAATCGACGGCCATACGCCCCGGTCGCCCCCATGAGCTGCAGTGCGTGAAGCACCGAGCAGTACCCGGCCAGCTCGTTGTTCCCCTGGAACACATGCACTCGAAACGAGCCGTCGTCTGTCCAATGATTCATGGCTTCCCACGCGATCATCGTGAGTTTCCGATCGACGCTGAGCTGTGTGATGGTCTCGTCCTGGACGCAGTGCGGCCAGCCCCACAACACCTGCCCTGCTCGGAGGGCGGCAACGTCATCGGCAGTCGGCTTGGCCAGAAGACAGACATCGCACTCCTCGATGAGCTGCTCACGCGACCGCAAACCGCCGATCAGCGGCGCGATCAGGTCGTCCGCGACGCCAAAGCGTGCACCGTATCCCACCTCGAGAAAGAGGCGCTCGCGCAGTGCAGGGTCGATCTTTTCAAGGTGCCGCGGATGGATCGGCAGGCGGTACTCGTCGGGCTTGCGGGATCCGGCGATCACGCCGATGCTCAGTCGGTCCATGCGGGGGCTCCGTTTTGAGCAACGAGACGACTCTGTCGGGGTGTCTTGCACATCTATTGAACGTACGAGGCGGGCGCATCGCGAATCAAGGGCGTTTGGTCACATGCACTGAGGTCTTAAAGCCCTGGTATCCGGCGAGTAACGGAGCCACGCTGGGGTTGAAAACGTCAATGCGTCAGCCATAAAGGAGGTTCTGCAATGGCAAAGGTATTCGAGACGACGGAATTCGACGCGGCGGTGTGGGAGGTGACTCCCGGCGCGCGCGAGGCCGTGGCGATCCGACCCGTCGATGCCAAGGTCGGAGCTGACGTGCTCAGCTTCATTGCCGTGGGTACGATGCTCATGGGTCTTGGCGTGATGAACACCGGATGGATCACGACTGGCGCAGTCGGCGTGATCTTCCCTGTTGTCATCGCTGCCGGGATCGCTCTGGCATCACTCGCCATTTACGCGGTCGTCGGCAAGCGGTTCGCGTTGGCCGGCGGACTCGGCTTCATGGCGGGGCTTGGTCTCACCTACGTGTTGCTCGGCGCTCCGACTCTCTTCGCGGCGGGCAATATCGACGTCGCGCACGCACTCGGGATGACCTTCATGATCTGGGCGATCGTCGGCGCCGTGACCACGGTAGCACTGCTGGCTCGCCACTTCCTCATGTCAGTCGTGTTTGTCATGGCTGACGTCGCTCTGTGGACCATCATGGTGGCGTACCTCTCACCGAGCACCTTGTCGGTGAACCTGGCCGGGTACCTCAGTGTCGTGGCGGCGGGGCTCGCGTTTCTGGTGGGCTTGGTCGCCATTGTCTGGCCCGCCGGTCTACGCTGGACCCACGGCGCTGCGCGAATCAGCTGATCATCTCGTCACCGAACACGGGAGAGGCACCACAACGCCTCTCCCGCTGTTGCAGCAGCGGGTTTGGTTTCCCTGGGATCTCGACCACATGTCGCTGACCCCGATCGCCGCCCCCGTTCCCGGGCACGTTGATGGTTCCACGTTCATCGTGCTCGCCATCCGCGGCGACGCGGCTGCGGGACAGCTTGAAGTTGCCGAGATCCGTGACAGCAGCATGGCACTCGGCGACATCCCATCGAACCCGGTGCGTTCTCGTGTCAGCAGTCGAATGCGAACCAGCACAACTCGTTGCGCAGCCGCTGATCGTCGAGCACCAGTTCTCGGATCTCGGGAGGGAGTTGGGTACGCTGCCACTGGCACTCGAGCCGTGCGGCCTCGGCGCGTTCGTCTTCGGTAGCCGCCGCTCTCGCTGCCTTGATCGCATAGGCCGCGGCTCCCAGTTCGTGGGCGGCGACATGGCCCACCGCCGCGGCCTGGCCCGCAGCGTACGCGGCGTGCCGCGCCGCCCCACGCAGGTTTCTGGCTGCGGCGTTTGCGTGGCCGGCCGCCGTGCGGGCCTCCCACCAGGTGATCTCATCCCGCGCCCACGATCGTCCGAGGTCGATCGCTCGACGGGGACGGTCGTCCTTTGGCACTGCCTGCTCGAAGTGCTGCAACACGTGCTCCGCGCAGTCAGCCGCCCACATCGCGAGCAGTCGATGATCGCCGTCCTGGAGGACCCCTCCGCGACGCACGGTGATGAACCGCGGATCGCGGATCTTGGGGAGGATCAAGAGCTCGTCAGGCTACTTCGACGCGCGACTCGGTGGCGGAAGCGGCGAGCGTGATGGCTATCGAGCCCGCCCATTCGTCGATGCGATCCCACTTGCGGAAGTCGCCGTAGGGTGCTCGCACGGCTTTGACGATCATGCGCTCCGACAATGACAGCTTCTGCGCGTCAAGGCTGCCATCAAACGTGGCATCGCCCCTGACGTTGAGGAGGGACCGAAACTCCAGGAGTTCGGCGGCCTCAGGCAAGGACTTGGGCCCGACGGGTCCGCTGCTGAAGAGCCATAACGGCATCTGCGCAAGCTCGGCTTGGCGTTGGCGAACGAACGACGTTGCCTCCTTCATCCACCGTCCCATGTACACGGCACTGCCGATGACTGCAGCGTCGTAGCGGACTGACGGTGGTACGTCGGAAATGGGCAGGACACTGGCATCCAGATCGCGGAGACGCAGGGTCGCGCCGATGCGCTCGGCAATGAGGGCTGTGGCGCCGTGCTTGCTGGCGTACGCAATGAGAATGCTCATGCCGGCGCGCCTCCTTCGTCCAGGTGCGAGGGCTGGAGCTGTGGAAGGACCGCAACGAGCCCGGCACCCTCGACGGCTGTCACAGCGGCGAGAGCCGTCCACGCGGCGCGCTTCAGCTTCGTGGCGGGGAAGACGGAGCGTCTGACGGCGTAGAGACTGGTCGTGAAGGCTGCGGCGGCGCACACGAAGCGGACCGCCGGATGTGTGATCAGGTACCCGATGGGGCCGCGCAGATCGCGGCCTCCCGGTGTCGCGTTGTCGCCGGATACACGTGTAGCCATCGCACCACTCCTCGCGAGTACGTTCGTCATGTCAGCATGTTGAAAGCTCCGCCGCTGCGACGACAGAGCCGTTTGTCACCAATGCACATGCCCGATGGCGCGCGTCGACTGATGTCTCAGCGGACTCCGAGCATTCTGCAAGGTTGTCGCCAGCCGCTGATGGGACGCTGACGTCACACCAGCAGCCCTTTCCGGAGAAGCCACCATGTCCCCGCTGCCACCACCTCAGGATCGTGTCCAACGACGAGATCGCGCCCTGGCCCTGCGTCGGAAGATCAAGGCGATAGCCGGTGCCGCAGGTGTCGCGGGAGTCGGTCTCGCGGGCTACTTCGTAGCCGTCGGCGCTCCGGTTAAGACAGCGTTCCCAGCAGTATCGGCTGTGCGGACGGTGACCGCTGTGCGGACGGTGACCACCGTCATCACCGTCGGTGACGAGGGCGTCATCTCGAAGACGACGACCTCCTCGCTTGCGCCAGGAACAGCGACCGCCGGCACGGCGACCAGCGCCGTGACGGTGACGGGCGGCTCGGGGGTCGTCAAGAAGCCCTGACGCGCTGGTGGCCTCGATCGAGGTCCACCATGCTTGACGCGACCCGAACGTTGCTGGCGCACCCCGGGTGCGCGGAGACGCATCGATCCTCGGCCCCGGCCGGAACGAGGCGGTGCCGTCCGGCCACCGGATCTTTGCGACAGGCAGCGCGCCGCACGGCAGCGGTGCCCAATCGAGTCGCTCCACATGACGTTCGGCCGTGCCGGTTTGGTTACCAACGACCCTTAACAACCCCTGGTCGCAGTTGTCACGATCGTGATGGCATATGCCGTTTATGGAGGATCTGACATGACTGAAGCGAGTGGCGCGACGACTGCCACGGGTTACACCACTGACACGGCAAATGCTCGCGCAGCGGCCGTCCGCCGCCTGTCCGCTCGACGTGATTTCATGGCGCACGTCGTCGCGTTTGTCGTCGTCAACGCGGGGCTCGTCGCCATCTGGCTCGCGACGGGTCACGGCTACTTCTGGCCCGCATGGGTTCTGGGAGCGTGGGCGATCGGCCTGGTGCTCCACGCGTGGGATGTCTACGGTCGCACACCCATCACCGACGAGGAGATCCGGCAAGAGATGGAACGTCAGGCGCGCAGAAATGACCAGGGTCATGTGCGCTTCACTGGCGATAAGAGGGACGCATAACGTGACGGTCGCGAATCCGGCTCGTTCCCCGGACGAAGCAGTCTGCTTCGACGCTTCCACACCCGAGCGTACCGAACAGAATGGACGTTTCGTGTCGAGAATCGGACCAAGTGATTCGGCTCTGTTGCCGCGACCAACCGCGCAGCAAATGAGATCCGTCATCGGCGGTGCCGTGGCGTCTCGGCGACATCGACGAGTCAATGACCTTCGACCCCTCATGTCGTGCCGTTGCGCACTGGAGAATGGCCCGGCCAAGCGGCGATAGTGAGGGTGAATCAACAGGTGCGGCAAAAGGAGAGAGCCATGTCCGCTCACAGCCAACGCCGATTGGAGCGACCGCAGGACCGCGTCATCGCCGGTGTCTGCCACGGTCTCGGCGACTACTTCGACATCGATCCGGTCGTGGTTCGGATCCTGTTCATCATCCTCACCGTCGCGGGCGGCGCAGGCGTTCTGGCATATCTGATTCTCTGGATTGTCATGCCGCCAGCCGGGTCGCCGGTTGTGGCGGGTGGCGCGGGATTCGGGGCAGGCGTTCGTACGATGGCGACCGAGATGAAGGATGTGGGACGGGATATCGGCACGTCGATGTCCGGCTTCGCTCCTCCGCCGCCTCCTCCTCCATACCCGCCGACGTTCGATGCGGCAACGATGCCCGACCAGGGTCGAAACGGCCATGTCCACACGCACGCGGCCCGAGTGCCGATTCTCGGCGCGGCGTTCGTTGCGGTCGGCATCTGGCTCCTGCTCGGGAACCTCGGGTTGCTCGACTGGGCAAGCGGGCGCTGGGTGGGGCCGACCGTACTCGTTCTCCTCGGGTTGGCCCTTCTAGTACGGCGTCTACGGTGAGCGCGCCCGCCGCCCGCCGTTATCGGATCTTCTGGCCACTCGTGCTGGTCTGCGTCGGGGCCGGTCTGCTGCTCGCCCAGACAGGATCGATGTCCGCCGCAGCACTGGGGCGGCTGGCCGCAACCTGGCCGGTGTTCGTCATCCTCGCGGGGATCAGCCTCGTGCTCCGGCGATATCTTTCGCCTGCCCATGCGGCGTTGGCGCTCACCGCCGCCTTCGTCGCGCTCTGCAGCGGCGCCACGGTGTACGCCATGGCAGGCCACGATGTCGGGGGTGGCACGAAGACGGTGGAGGCATCGACGCCGCGGGGCGTGGTGGACGCCGCGTCACTGAGGGTCAACGCATCGGCCGTGACGCTCGACGTCAAGGTCGGCGACACCGGGGGAATGCTGTTCGTCGCTCGCGTGACGGGCGACGCCGCCGCAAGGCCGACGGTGCATTTCGATGAAGCGACGAATACCGTCACCATCCGCACGGAGAACCGCGACTGGTGGGCGTTCGCGGCGACACAGGCATCAGATGTGTCCGTGACATTGAGCCAGGACGTCGATTGGTCGATGACGGTCAATGCGGCATCCGTCGATGGCACCATGAGCGTGCGTGGAGCTGCACGAAGTATCACGGTGAACGCCGCCGCCGACAATCTCGCCCTGGTGCTCGGGTCCCCCTTCGGGTCGGTCCCCATCCATCTGAACGGGGCGGCGGTTGCGGCGAATATCACCATCGCCACAGATGTGCCGGGCCGGGTGACCGTGAGCGGGGTTGTGGCATCCATCACGGTGGATGGGACGAGCGGGTCCGGGATCGGGCGGCAGACATGGACTGATCCTGACTTTCCCAGCGCAATTGACCGCTATGACGTCAGTTCCAACGGCGCATCGGCGCAGGTTCGAGTAACGCACGACGGTACCGGTCCGACGTGAGTGACGCCGGCCGCGACTCGGCCGACGCGGCTCAGCCTGACCTAGGCCATCCTCGTCCACGCAACGAGGTCGGCCGCCGGCATGGTGTTGATGACCATTGCGGCAGCAACACCACACGCAACGCCACGCTCGCAGCCGCGTAGCTGCCATTCGAGCTGGCCCGGCGCGTGCGCGTCCGTGTCGATGGCGATCCGGCATCCGGCCGCGACGGCGAGCTTCAGCAGGCGTGTCGGTGGATCGAGCCGTTCGGGGCGTGAGTTGATCTCGACCGCGACGCGATGCTCGCGGCAGGCCGCGAAGACAGCGTCTGCGTCGAACTCCGACTCGGGACGCCCACGGCCGACGACGATCCGCCCGGTGCAGTGGCCAAGGACGTCCATGTGCGGATTGCGGATGGCGGCAATCATCCGCGGTGTCATCTCCGCGCCCGGCATGCGGAGCTTCGAATGCACGCTCGCCACGACGATGTCGAGCTGCGCGAGCAACTCGGGCTCCTGGTCGAGCGAGCCGTCTTCGAGGATGTCGACCTCGATGCCGGTGAGGATGCGAAACGGCGCGAGCCGGTCGTTGACGCCGCGCACGACGTCCAGTTGCTCCCGGAGTCGCTCGACGCTCAGTCCGTGCGCAACGGTGAGTCGTGGCGAGTGATCGGTGAGCGCGATGTACTCGTGACCGAGGGCGAGAGCAGCCCGCGCCATGTCCTCGATGGGACTCCCGCCATCCGACCAGTCCGAGTGCACGTGGCAGTCGCCACGCAGCGCCCGTCGCAGCGCCAGTGCTTCCGCGGGTGTCGGTGGAGCCTCGGCCTCGAGGCGTTGCAGGTACGCGGGTATTGCCCCTGCCAGCGCCTCCTGGATGACTCCTGCCGTCGCGGGCCCGATCCCTGCGAGACCTTGCAGTGTCTTGCGCCGGCTGCGCTCCTCGAGCTCAGCGTCGGAGAGTGTACGAACCACGGCCATCGCGTTGCGAAACGCACGCACGCGGTACGTTGGTTCGTGCTCGCGCTCGAGAATGTACGCAATCCGCTCGAGGGCGTCGATGGCGTTCTGGCGGTTCGTCAACGTCGTTCGTCCACAGATGCGTGAGAGATGTCACCGCCCATGCTGATGCTTGAAGCCGGGTGGGCGCGCCGCATCGGGTTCGCGCATCCTCGCCGGCACCGTCCCTGGAGCCGGGCAAGCAGCCACGCCAGAAGGGGGGACGGCGACGCCCAGCGCGGGGGTCACGACACGTGGGCGTCGCCATCAGGAAGGGATATGGGTTTCCAGGAAGGATCCGATCGTCGCTGGTATCGGCAGGGGGGGATCGCACGTTCACCGGACAGTCGCGTTACGAAACGCAGGACTAGAGTTGTCACGACCTCGGAACCGTCGACGCCTACCCGGAGTACGGATGCCCAGAGCCGCGTGAGCCACCCGATCTTCGCCCGATTCTGGCTCTGGATGAGCCCCAGGCAGGATCGACGCGGCATGGCCGGCCATCGTCGCGCACTGGTCGCGGGGCTCAAGGGCCGGGTGATCGAGGTTGGCGCCGGCAACGGCCTCAATTTCGCGCACTATCCCACGGAGGTGACCAGCGTGCTGGCTGTTGAGCCCGAACCGCGCCTTCGCCAGGTGGCCTTGGAGAATGCAGCCCGCGTTCGGATCCCGATGGAGGTCGTGGCGGGAGGAGCGGACCGCCTACCGGTCGAGGATGAGAGCGTCGACGCAATCGTCTACTCCCTGGTGCTCTGTTCGGTCCCAGACCTGGCCCGTGCGTTGCGGGAAGGTCACCGCGTGTTGAAGCCCGGAGGGCAGTTGCGCTTCCTCGAGCACGTCGTGAGCGAGAGGGCGACTCTGAGGCGCACGCAGAAGGTGCTCGACGCCACCGTCTGGCCGAAACTTGGCGCTGGGTGTCATTGCGCCCGCGACACCTTGGCGGCAATTGACAGCGCGGGCTTCACCATCGAGGATCTTGAACGCTTCCAGTTTCCTGAGATGCGCCTTGTGCTGCCCTCGGCGCCTCACATTCGCGGCAGGGCCACGCGTTATTGAAGAATCCACCGAGACCGGTGGTGGTCATTCACGTGTCGGGATGCCGCTCAGCCGGTGGCCTGCGCTCGGGTACGCGTCGCCGCGATCCACGTGAAAGGCTGGACGGTACCGCTGGGAGTCACGTGCTCCTCGCGGCTCGACTCAACCACCGTGAAGCCGTCGAGGAGCCGTTCAAGGTCTCCCGCGTCATAGCGCGCCACCGGCAGACCTGAGCAGCGCCCGGGCCCGTCGGAGGCGAAGGTGGCGATGATCACCGCTCCGGAGTCGCAAAGCGCGTGCCGCATGATGGTCAGGTACTGCACGCGATCCGCTGCATTGGTCAGGAAATGGAACACCGCACGATCGTGCCAGAGCGCATATTGACGCTCCGGCTGCCAAGTCATGATGTCCTCGTGCAGCCAGCGCACACGAACCGAGTCATCGATGCGGCGCCGCGCGATCGCCAGCGCAGTTGACGACACGTCGAGAACGGTGAGATCAGAGTACCCGCACGCCAAGAGCCGATCGACCAACAGGGAAGCACCACCACCGACGTCGATGACAGGCGCTCCTTTCGGCACGCGGAGGCGGTCGATGAGCGCCAGCGACATCGCGGGCTCGGGCTGATACCAACTCACGCCGGTCGCTCCGTCGCCGGAGTATCGGCGGTCCCATTGTTGCGGTCGTTCGTTCCCCTGAGCGGACCGTGACGGCATGACCCAAAGTCTGCACTGTCGAGGCAGGATTCGTCGGGTGGCGGTGTTCCCTCCGGCAGTGCTTGCGAGCGCGCCATCGTCGGCTTATCGTTCGCATCATGAGCGCCCCTGACGCGCCGGACCGATCCGCCGACTATTTGGTCGCGGGGCAGGCTGCTGTCAGCATTGAGGTGCTCTTGGGTGCTGCTCGAAAGGCCCTGATCCGTTTGGAGCCGGCCGAGGCCCACCGCGCGGCGGCATCGGGTGCGATTCTCGTCGACATCCGACCCTTGGAACAGCGAGAGCGCGATGGAAGGATTCCCGGTGCGCTCGTCATCGATCGTAACGTCTTGGAGTGGCGGCTGGATCCCCAAAGCGACTTCAAGGATGCTTCTGTCGAGGGCCAACAACGGGTTCTGATCATCTGCAACGAGGGATATTCATCGAGCCTCGCAGCGGCAACGCTGCGGCTTCTTGGTCGTGATGCAACCGACGTTGTCGGTGGCTTCCAGAAGTGGCGCCAGAGTGGTCTTCCGGTGGTGCGCTGAGCCACATCCTCGCCTGATGCGCCGGCCGGACCTCCCCTGGCTGGCCGGGAGATCGCTCCCGGCGCCGAGCTACGAGAACGCTTTGAGGCGTCCCCACACGCTCGGCAGCGGCACCTTCAGCGTACAGAACGTCACCGGTGAACGCGACTCGAGGTTGACCACGTGGTAGGGGATGGCGAGATGCGCGACGACTGTCGCCGACGTGCACATGAACGCCACGTCTGACGGCTCATAGCCGACCATCAGCACGTCAGTGGCGGCCACATGCTGCGGGAGGTAGTAGTAGTCGCTCAACTGCGGGCTGTAGCTCTCCGGGAGCGACATCGAGTTGCCGTAGATCTGCAGCGCGCCGGTGACGCCGTAGTCGGAGGAAACAACCACCGATGCGGCTCGCTCCGACGCGGGGAGTGCTCCATAGACCGCCGTCATCTGCTGCGTTATCGACACCCATCCCACCGTCGACGCGTAGTCCGAATCCAGGCTGTCCAGGCCGGTCGCGTGCATGCGATCCGCCGGCGTTGTGGGTACGGTGATTTTCGCGAGAGCGACGAAGTCGATCAGGCTGGCGACGACGACTGCGACGGCCAGGCCTGACCGCAGCCTCGGGCGCTTGACCTTCGAGAGGGCTGTCAAGCCCGCGGCCATGACGATGGGAATCGTCGGAGCCGGGTAGTACTCCTTGCCGACGAAGAGGTAGACCAACATGGGAACGGCGCACGCGATCCCAACAGCGCGGAGTTCACGAGTGCGGAACAGCGAGATGAAGCCGGCGATCCAGAGCGGAGTCAGCAGGAAGAGCAGCACCAGGAAAAGAACAACGAAGTCAAGAACGCCGCCGCCTGACTGGATGTCTCCCTGGTGATTGAGGATGTAGTTCACGGTCGGGAAATCGTTGGCGAACTGCCACACGACGTTCGGAAGCCAGATGAGCACCATCAGCGCTCCGCCGATCCACGGATAACGCGTCCGCAGGTCCGCGCGGAGGGATGGGGTCACGAATGTGGCAATGACCATGCCGAGGATCAGTGGCAGGATCAGGAATTTCACCTCGAGGCCGATACCGAGCGACAGGCCGAGCAGGATCCACGTGCGAGGCTTGCGATCCAGGACGATCGAGAGGAACAGATAGAGCGCGACCATCCACGCCAGCTGATCGAACACCACGGTCTGGAAGAGAAACGTGCCGAGAAGAATCGGCGCAGTCAATCCAACCAGGAGTGCCAGCACCTGCAATCGGCCTGAGCCGCCGAGCTTACGCACGTACGCAGCCCCGAGCATGACGTTGACTGCGCCTGCGATTGCGGGCAGAAAGCGAAGTGCCCACGGTGTGACGCCGAGGACCGTTGTCTCGAGCCGGGACAGGAGTGGCACGATCGGCGGGTAGTCCACGTAGCCGAGCGCGAGGTGCCGCCCGCTCTCGAGGTAGTAGAGCTCGTCGATGTGGAAACCGAGGGTGCCGTTGGTCGCGAAACGGATGGCGAGGAAGATGGCCGCCGCGACCACATAGGGCAGGAGGGCCACAGCGTGGCTACGTTGCCCTCCGGATGGCGCGGTCGTGGTCATTGTCATGCGGTTCGGCTGAGCTATTCGGTGCCTCACTGACCTCAGTGAGCGACGGGCACTTCGCTTGGAGAGTGCTCGAGCGCGGGCGCAGCAACCGGCTCGATCCCCGCGACACGCAGGATGTCGTCCTCACCGAGCGTGTCATGCTCGAGCAACGCGCGTACGAGCGCGTCGAGCTTGTCGCGGTGCGTCGTCAACATCTCGACCGCCTGCGCGAGGCATTCATCGGAAATGCGCTTTACCTCCGCGTCGATCAACGCGGCGGTTTCCTCACTGTAGGGTTTGGTCATCGTCATCGTCTGCCCCGCGCCGTCGCCGTCGTCTGAGAAGTTGAGTGCGCCGACCTTCGGGCTCATACCCCAGCGCGTCACCATCTGACGTGCGATCGCGGTCACGGTGCGGAGGTCGCTCTCCGCGCCGGTGGTGACGACGCGATACACGAGCTGCTCGGCAGCACGTCCACCGAGCGCGCCGGTGATGCGGCCTCGAAGATATTCCTCGCCGTAGTTGAAGCGATCGTCGACAGGCGTCTGCACGGTGACCCCGAGTGCCTGGCCCCGAGGGATGATCGAAACGCGGCGCACGGGGTCGGCGCCGGGAAGGAGTAATCCGAGCAACGCATGACCGGACTCGTGGTACGCGATGCGTTCGCGGTCCTGCTGGCTGAGCGAAAGCTTGCGTTCCGAGCCCAGCTCCACCTTCTCCAGCGCGTCGGTGAAGTCTGCTTGCGCCACCGTCGAGGCGTCGCGGCGGGCGGCGGCGAGTGCTGCTTCGTTGGCAAGATTGCGCAAGTCGGCGCCGACCATGCCGGCGGTCTGCGACGCGATGACGTCGAGGTCGACGTCGGTCGACAGCGGGATGTGCACTGTGTGGATCCGCAGGATCGCGGCACGTCCACGCCGATCCGGGAAGGGCACGGTCACACGTCGATCGAACCGCCCCGGCCGGAGCAGTGCAGCGTCGAGCACATCGGCTCGGTTGGTTGCGGCGAGCACGATCACGCCCTCGTGGGGGTCGAACCCGTCCATCTCCGTCAGGATCTGATTGAGCGTCTGCTCCTGCTCCTCGTTGCCGCCAAACCGGAGTCCGGCCGAACGAGATCGGCCGATGGCGTCGAGCTCATCGATGAAGACGATCGCCGGAGCCGCTGAGCGCGCCTTCGTGAACAGGTCGCGGACACGAGAGGCTCCGACACCGACGATTGCTTCGATGAACTCCGAGGCGGAGATCGAGAAGAATGGCACGCCGGCCTCACCGGCGACCGCGCGTGCGAGCAGCGTCTTGCCCGTTCCGGGGGCCCCGATCAGCAGCACGCCCTTTGGAACGGTGCCGCCGAGCTTCTGATATTTCTCGGGCTGCTTCAAGAAATCGACAATCTCGACCAATTCAGCCTTGACCTCGTCGATGCCTGCCACATCGGCGAACGTCGCGCCCGGCTTCTCCGCGTCGAAAAGCCTGGCGCCGCTCTGGCCGAAGCGCCCGAGGATGCCACCGGCGCCGCCGCCGGCCCCGAGCGCGGCGGCGCTCCGACGCATGAGGTAGATGAAGCCGAACACGAGCAGCAGCGTTGGCCCGAAGCTGAAGAGCAGCGTTTCCCACAGCGGTGTCGGGGGATTGGTCGGCTCGGCGAGAATGCTGACCTTCGCCTTGATCAACTCCGCCTCGAGACTGTCGTTGGCGAAGGACGGCCGCACCGTGTCGAAGTTCTTCGCCTTGGGCTGTCCGGATCCCCCGCTGATCTCTGTCTTCGTGACTCCGGTGATCGAATCCCCGGTCGCCGTGATGTTCGCGACGTTGCCGGCTTCAACCTGCGCTATGAAGACGTCGTAGGGGATCGTGACCGTCGTGGGCTGGCTGGCGTTCTGGACAATCGCGCTGATGACGATGTTGGCGAGGAGCAGCACCCCAAAGATCAGCCAGAAGCGACCCCACCGGATCGGGTTGTAGCCGGGACCGCGAGCCGGCGGCTGCCCTCCACGTGGGGACGGCTGCGACTGCGGCCGGGTTCGCGGATCGGTGGCCATCGGCCTAGCCTAGCGGAGCGCGCTGTTGAGGCACTACGATGGCGTTGCTATGGCTGTGGTGGATCCCGCCGCACGTCCGTTCTCCGGCAAAGTGGCGATTGTCACCGGTGGCACCCGTGGAATTGGCGCAGCGATCACCGTCGAATTGGCCCGACTCGGCGCCCATGTCGCCGCAGGCTATAACCGCGACGCGAACGCCGCGAGCCAACTCCGCGAGGAACTGACGGCAGAGGGCGCATCGATTTCCGTCCATCAGGGCAATGTCGGAGAGCAGGACGACTGCCATCGCGTTGCTCAGGAGGTGTTGGAGGCGCACGGGCGCGTCGACTTTCTGGTGAACAACGCGGGCATCACCATCGACAAGACCGTACGCAAGATGAGCGTCGACGACTGGCAGTCGGTGCTTCGCATCAACGTGTCCGGCGCTTTCTTCATGATCAAGGCGATTCTCGATCACATGCTCGAACGCGGCAGCGGTCGCATCGTCAACGTCAGCTCGGTGATCGGGCAGACCGGCAACATCGGCCAGGCGAACTACGCGGCGTCCAAAGCCGCGCTGCTCGGTCTCACGCAGAGTCTCGCGCTGGAGACCGCGCGCAAGGGCATCACGGTCAACTGCGTGGCGCCGGGATTCATCGAGACCGAGATGGTGGCCGCGATTCCACGGCACATTCTCGAGGGCATCATCGAGAAGGTGCCCCTGCGCCGGCTTGGGCGACCCGATGAGGTTGCTCGAGTGGTCCGCTTCCTGCTTGAGGATGATTCCTCCTACATCACCGGTGCGCTGTACACCGTGAACGGCGGCATGTTCACGTGAGTCGCACGTGATCGAGGACGCAACCGAGGACGCGGCGTACACGGCACTGCTCTCCAGCGTGGATCCGAGCGATTTCAGCGGCGCACTCCGCGACGTCGTCCGCTCCGACGCGATGCGCCGCCCCCTGCACTTCGCTCGGGCCGTGGCGGGCTTGTCGATGGGGCAAGCCGGCGTCGGCATGCGGGCGCTGCGTCGCTCACTGGGGGTGCGAGACGGCGACGACAAGCTCGCCCCCGGCGATCAGCGCTTCAGCGACAGGGCGTGGCAGCTCAACCCGTTCTTTCGTGCGGCCGCCGAGAGCTACCTCGAGACGGTGCGCTGGACCGAGACGATGCTGGAGTCGTCACACGCGAGTCCGGCCAATCGCCGCAAGGCGAAGTTCGCCCTCGGGATGATGCTCGATGCCGCCTCGCCGACCAATGTGCCGTGGGCCAATCCCGCCGTGTGGAAGGAGGCATTCGACACAGGTGGCCAGAGCCTCGTCGCCGGCGCGGCGAACTTCGTCGACGACCTGATGCACAACGAGGGACGCCCGCGGCAGGTTGATGCGACGCCGTTTGTTCTCGGTAAGAACATGGCCGCCACGCCGTGTCGCGTGGTGATGCGCAACGAGCTCATCGAACTGCTCATGTACGAGCCGCAGACGGAGCGTGTGCATGCGCAACCGATCGTGTGCAGCCCGCCATGGATCAACAAGTACTACATCATGGACCTCGCGCCGGGGCGATCCTTCATCGAGTATGCGGTGCAACACGGATTCACCGTGTTCTGCATCAGCTATCGCAACCCGGACGCGTCGATGAGCAGCGTGAGCTGGGACGACTACCTGCGTCTGGGATTGATGGCGGCGCTGGATGAGGTCGAGGTGCTCACCGGCGCTCCGGTGGTCAACATCGTCGGTCTCTGTCTCGGCGGGACGATGTCCACCATCGGCCTCGCGCATCTCGCTGCAAAAGGCGAGGGTGGGCGCGTGGGATGGATGACGCTGACGAACACGCTCGTCGACTTCAGCGTGCCGGGGAACCTTGGAGTCTTCGCCGATCGCGCCAGCGTGGCTCGGCTCGAGAAGACGCTCGCGCAGCGCGGCTATCTGGAAGGATCGACGATGGCGCAGACCTTCGACTGGCTGCGCGGCAACGACCTCGTGTGGTCGTACGTGGTCAACAACTGGTACATGGGCAAGACGCCCCCGGCGTTCGACCTGCTGGCATGGAACGGCGACAGCACGAACATGCCGGCCACGATGCACACGCAGTATCTGCGAGCGTGCTACGTCGACAACCTGCTCACCCGGCCCGCTGCATTTCGTATCTGCGATACGCCGATCGACCTGCGCAAGATCAAGCAGCCGCTGTATGTGCTCGGCGCGGAGAACGACCACATCGCACCATGGAAGGGTTCGTATCTCATCAGCCGTCACGTCGGCGGCACGGTTCGGTACACGCTGAGCACGAGCGGGCATGTCGCCGGGATCGTCAATCCTCCGGGCAACCCGAAGGCGGCGTACTGGACGCGCCCGCAGGTGGATCCGGCGATGGACGCCGACACCTGGCGCGACGGCGCCGAACGGGTGCCGGGCAGCTGGTGGGACGACTGGGTTGCCTGGGCGGCTGAACGATCCGGGCCGCTTGTCGAGCCGCCGGGCATGCCGCGGGGTGAACCCGGGCCCGGGAGCTACGTGAAGGGCGATGCAGGGCGGTTGTTCAAGGCCAAGACGGCGGTGTCGACAAAGGGCGAGGGGCGCGCGAACGGGCGCACCATGAGGGCTCGCCGCTAGCGGGTCGGCCGTTTGGGTTTCCGGGTCGGGGCCTTGCGTGTCTGGGTTTTGCGGGCCGGGGCTTTGGCTGAGGTCTTCTGCGCTGGCTTCGCAGGCGTGCTACTCGTCGGTTTCGCGGGGCGGGTTCTGCTCGCCGCGGCTGGGCTCCTGGGCGCGCGCGAGGTCGGTGGCTGAGGCGCAGGCTGTGCCGCAACGAGGCCCTGATAGACCTGGATCAGCGCCTGCTTCCCTTCCTGTGTCAGACGCGGATCGACCCGGATGGCATCCGCAACCGACATTGCCGGACGCTCAAATGAATCGTCGAGCAGGCCCGCCTCGCGGTAGAGGGTCTCTGCTGACATGTCGAGCGCGTCGGCGATGCCCTTGAGGACCTGTGCGGACGGCTTGTACACGCCACGCTCGATCTGGCTCAGGTATGGGTTCGAGACCTGAGCCATCTCGGCAAGTTGACGCATCGAGAGCGACATGAGCTCGCGTTGACCCCGGATGAAGTCGCCCACGGAACGGAACGGCGGGGGAGGAGTCGGCATGGGTACATCCTAATGCTTGGCACGCCATGTGATGCAGATGGTTGACATAAACAGCAAGTGCTTGGTATACTAAGCACCAGGACAACCAAACGGATCACCCGAAGGAGATCACCATGACCGACTACCAGAACTACATCACCCAGTTGCAGAAGCAGTTTCTCACCGCCATGCACACCATCGGCGAGTCGCAGGCAAAGCTCATCGAGGCAGTCCGCGCCGTGCCCGTGGGCGGCGAGATCAAGCAGCCCTCGACCAGCGAGGTCGTCGAGCAGTCCTATGACTTCGTCATCCAGATGATCGACGCCCAGAGGGACATGACCCTTCGCCTGATCAAGGCGACTGGCCTCAACCCCGCGAAGACAGGCGCCAGGCAGGCCGCCTGATCGCTGCGGTCGGCGTGAGCTGACCGATCAACGAATCTCGTCCATGCCGGAGCAAGCGCTGCTCCGGCATCTTCGCGTCCTCGGTCTCTCAGCCTCCGACGACGTAGCGCGGCACTCGCGCCCATGGCCGGTCACGCATCATGCACGCGACATTGAACGCGCTCCCCACCGCCGCCGTCATCGCCGTGGCACTCGTCGCCCTTGTGGCGACGCTCGGGGCCAGCGAAGTCCTGGTCCGTGGTGTTGGCCGGCTCGCGCGCAATATCGGGATGCTCGGCGGCCTGGTCGGGCTGATCGTCGCGCTCTGCGCCGACGCACCGGAGCTCTCGTCGTCAGGAGCCGCCATCGCCAACGGCTCCGCCGCGACGGCCGCCGGCGTGGTCTTCGGTTCCAACGTCTTCAACATCGCCATCCTCCTCGGCGGCGCCGCGCTCGCGCGGGGCGAGTTACGCATCCATCGGGCCGTGGTCACGCTCGACGCCGGCGTCGCAATCGCGGTGACCCTGGCCGTCGGGGGCTCGGCCGTCGGCGCGATTCCGGTGATCATGGGATGGGTGCTGATGCTGGTCGTCTTCGTCCCATATGTGCTGTTTCTCGTGCTGCGACCGCGCACCGTCGCACGGCTCCCGCTGCCGGCGCGCGTCCATGCGCTGCTCGCCACGGCATCGAGCGAGGCCGGCATGGAGGGGGACGAGCTTGAGGCGGAGCTCGAGGAATTCGGCGGCGCCGTCGCAGCGCCACGCTCCTGGCGGCCGGTGGTGCTCATGGCGCCGAGCCTGGCCATCATCGTGCTCGGCGCGACGCTCGTGGTCCAGAGTTCACTCGTGCTCGGTGCGCGCTGGGGCGTCCCGACCGTGCTCGTCGGGGTCACCGCGCTTGCGGCTGCGACGAGCCTGCCAAACGCGTACGCGGCGATCCGGCTGGCGGTCGATGGTCTCGGCGCTGCGGTGGTGAGCGCGACGTTCAACAGCAACACGCTGAACCTGATCGCCGGGATTGCGGTGCCGCTCCTGTTCGTGCCGGGCCTTGGCGCAGCTGTGCCGCCCGGCTACATCGTCTGGCTGCTCGCAATGAGCGTTCTCGCGGTGGTGTTGGTCGTTCGGCGCCTGACGCGGTCGGGGGCCGTGACCCTGCTCGTCGCGTACGCGGCTTTCGTCGCGTATGCGGTGGCAACCGCGTAGGTGGCCGGGCGCGGGCGGACGCCCGAGTGCGGCACCATCTCGGGATGACCGAGAGCTTCCCCAGGCAGCAGGCGCGGACACGCCACTTCTCGCTCGGCGTACCGCGGAACTTCGCGATCGCGGCAGATGGAAGTCGTGTCGCATTCCTGCGGACGCGCAGCGGCGCCGATCAGGCGACGTGCCTCTGGGTGCTCGATGTGGCGAGCGGCAAGGAACGCCTCATCGTCGACCCGAGCACGGTCGCTGACGATGGTGCCGGCGAGATTCCGGCAGCAGAACGGGCACGCCGCGAGCGCGCTCGCGAATCCTCAGGCGGGATCGTACGTTTCTCGACGGATCTCGGCCTGCGCCGAGCCCTGTTCGACCTCGCGGGGCGGCTGTACGTGGTCGATTTCGAGACCGTGGCGCTGACAGAGATTCCCACCGGCGGCGTCGCCATCGATCCGCAGCTCGATCCGGGCGGGACATGCGTCGCATATGTGGAGCGCGGAGAACTGCGCGCGGTCAGCGTCGACGGTGCGGCGGCGCGGGTGCTCGCAGCGCCGGAAGACGACAGTGTGACGTACGGCCTCGCTGAATTTGTCGCCGCAGAGGAGATGGGGCGCCAGAGGGGGTACTGGTGGGCGCCGGACGGGTCTCATCTCCTCGTGGCGCGCGTCGACGTGTCGCCCGTGCAGCGATGGCACATCGCGGATCCGTCCAATCCACAGAGCCTGCCGGCCGAGGTCGCATATCCGAAGGCGGGTACCGCCAACGCAAAGGTGTCGTTGTACGTTATCGGTCTTGACGGCACGTCGGTGCCGGTGCTGTGGGATACCACGGCCTTCGAATACGTGACCACCGCCGACTGGTCGGTGCACGGACTCCTTGTGGTCGTGCAGTCTCGCGACCAACGAACCATGCGCATCCTCGAAGTGCATCCCAGTAGCGGCGAGACGACCGTGCTCCGCGAGGATGTCGACGACTCGTGGGTCGACATCATCGGCGGTGTTCCCGCCCACCTTTCCGATGGAACGCTCGTCTGGACGGTCGATCGTGACGGTGCGAAACGCCTTGTCATCGGTGACCAACCCGTCACCGCCACGGAGCTGCAGGTTCGAGGTGTCCTCGACGTTGACGGCGATGTCGTGCTCTTCAGCGCATCGGTGGAGCGCACGGTGATCGGTGTCTACACGTGGTCACGCGCCGATGGCGTGCAAGCCGTGCTTCCCGAACTCACCGGGAACGGTGTGACCAGGGCGCGTCGCAGCGGTGGCACCACGGTCCTGGTGCGGCGAGGGCTGGACGCACCGGGTGTTCACGTATCCGTACATCGAGGCGATCAGGCGCTCGCCCATATCGAGTCATTCGCCGAGCAACCCGCGATCGTGCTCGGCGTGCGCATGGTGTCTCTCGGGAAGCGCGAGCTGCGTGCGGCGGTGCTCTTCCCACATGGGTATACACAGGGGAGCGCAAGGCTGCCGGTCCTGCTCGATCCATACGGGGGACCCGGCCATCAGCAGGTGCTCGCCGCGGCCTCCGCGTTTCTCGAGTCACAGTGGTTTGCGGATCAGGGCTTCGCGGTGCTCGTCGCCGATGGCCGCGGCACACCCGGTGGTGGGCCCGAATGGGAGCGATCCGTCCGCGGCGACGTCGCCACACCGGTGCTCGAGGACCAGGTGGATGCGTTGCAGACTGCGGCCGCGCGGTATCCGGACTTCGATCTCTCGCGGGTCGCGATCCGCGGATGGTCGTATGGCGGATACCTCGCGGCGCTTGCGGTGTTGCGCCGTCCCGATGTCTTCCACGTTGCGATCAGCGGCGCTCCCGTCACGGACTGGAGCCTCTACGACACGCACTACACGGAGCGATACCTCGGTCATCCAGCCCGCGAGCCCGTGAACTACGACCAGATGTCGCTGCTCCGCCAGGCAGGTCAGCTCGAGCGGCCGCTGATGCTCATCCACGGTCTCAGCGATGACAACGTTGTGGTGGCGCACACACTTCGTTTCTCATCAGCACTGCTTGCGGCGGGACGCGCGCACACCGTGCTGCCCCTGACAGGCGCGACCCACATGGCCAATGATCCGGTGATCGCCGAGAACATCCTCCTGCTCGAGCTCGAGTTCATCCGGCACGCACTCGGGATATCCGGTACGCAAACGTAGGGGAGACAGCACATGTGTGCAGGTGATTCCGAAGCAGCCGGTACGGTCAATGCGGTTCGCCGGCTGGACGTGGTGGGCCCGGTCGCGAATGTCATTGCGCTCGAACCTGTCGACTCGCTCCACGTGACGACGCTCGTCGACAACGCCATCGATGGGTTGTTGGCCAACCAAGGGCCGGCGCATCGCGTGGGTCTCGCCACGCCGATCGAGCATGCCCCGACAGCTCCCGCCGCCTTCATCGAAGGGCAAGCCGTGGTCGATCCGCTGCGTGCGGAGCACGGCTTCTCGGCGCTCGTGACGGTGGTGAGCGGAGCGCAGCGACGTCATGTGATCTTCGACACCGGGCTGAGTCCCGACGGCATGGTCGGCAATATGCGCCGGCTCAACATCGATCCGAGGGATGCCGAGGTGGTCGTGCTCAGCCACGGCCACTTCGACCACACAACCGGCCTCGACGGGTTCATCCGGGCGGTGGGACGGCCGAATCTCCCCGTGATCATCCACCCCGAGTTCTGGTCGCGGCGGCGACTGCAGTTCCCTGGTCGCGAGCCGTTCGAGATGCCGTCGACGAGTCGCAGCGCGGTCGTCGATGCCGGCTTCGAAATCGTCGAAAACCGCCAACCCTCGTTTCTCCTTGGTGGATCGATGCTTGTCACGGGCGAGGTCGACCGCACGACGCCGTTCGAGCAGGGATTCGCGGTGCACCAAGCGTATCGTAACGGCGCCTGGGTGCCGGATCCGCTCGTCCTCGACGATCAGGCGCTCATCGTGCATGTGCGTAACCGCGGGCTGGTCGTGCTGACGGGCTGCGGCCACGCGGGCATCGTCAACATCGTCCAGTACGCGCAGAGGCTCACCAACGTCAGCAAGGTCCACGCCGTCATCGGTGGATTTCATTTGAGCGGCCCTCTGTTCGACCCGATCGTCGACGTGACCGTTGATGCGCTTGCCGCCATCGCCCCCGACGTCGTCGTCCCGGCGCACTGCACCGGGTTGCGCGCGGTTCGCGCGCTGGCCAGTCGCTGCCCGGATGCGTTCATTCAGAACAGTGTCGGGACGCGATTCGAGTTCGATGCACCGCCGGTGATCGCGTGAGCTGCTCGGTCAGGCTTCGGGAAGCAGCGTCGCGGTCAACGACTCCGTGAGCCAGCGGATGTAGCGCTGGCGCGACCAGCCACGGGCGTCGCAGAGCAGTTGATGGACCTCCGGGCTCGTCAGCGTCCAGATGATCGTCGCTGCGTCGCTCGTGGAAACGCCGGCACGGAGCGGGCCATTCTTCCCGAGCCACCGCGCGAACGTGCGGATGCTCCCGAATCGCTCCTCCTGAATGCGCGTACGCAGGCCGGCAACGTTCGCATCGACGGCGCCGGCGCTGCGCAGGATGTCGTCCACCGGCCGCACCCGCTCGATGATGCTCGTCACCCCGTTGGCGAACATGGCGAGTTGACGCCGCTGGTCCGTCTCGCGACGCGCGGCCTGCGGCCCCTCCTGGTCGATGACCGCGACCGGCTCGTCGTTCCCTGCGGCGCGAAAGTACGCGAGCTGAGCAAGAAGGTCGCGCTTGGTGCCGAAGATCGTGTACACGGTGTCGACGGCAACCCCCGCCTCGCGCGCGACGCTTTCCACTGTCGTCGCGGCGTATCCGGCCGCCGTGAAGCGTCGCTGCGCCGCCTCGAGCACTCGAACCCGTGTGTGGCGCGCCTGCTCCTCGCGGAGCTGCGAGGTATACGAGCGCCGGGACTTGACATCGCCCACCAGATGAGCCTAGCATCTGACGGACGATCCTAGTGAAACTAGGACGAATCAGTGCGGACTCGGATCGAAAGGTACGGGCTCCGCGGGAGGCATCGACATGGCATACGCATTTCAGCAGGACGTGCCGATCAACATGGACATCTACCGCACGATCATGGAGCGGCTCGGCGAGACCCCGCCCGAGGGTCTGATCGTCCACCTCGTCCTCCGGCGAGAGCAGGGACTGCGCTACATCGACGTTTGGGAGTCGCAGGCGGCACACCAACGCTTCGTCGACGAGCGGCTGCACCCGGTCATCGGCAGTGTCCTTCGCAATGCTGGTTTCGCCGAGATGCCGCCGGAGCCGGAAACAATAGTCCTGGACGTTACGGACGTCTGGGGCACGATCGGCCCGCTGATGTCGCTCGTCTCGGCCTGACGATCGCCGCGGCGCCCGGCGCCGGCAGTGCCGGGCGCCGCGTTTCCGTCAGGTGACCGCTATGAGCGCGATGGCGATGACGGCGATCACCGCGCCGAGCGCCTGGAGCCGCGTGAGCCGCTCATGCGTCAGAAAGCGAGCGCACAGCACGGTGAACGCCGGGTAGAACGACGTCAGCACGGAGCTCACAGACAGCAATCCGGTGTGAGTCGCATAGAGAAAGAGCACGACTCCGAAACCGTCGATGAGGCCGCCGAACACGATCAACTGCCACGCCCGCCGGCGGATCGCGATCGAAGTGCCGCTGACGAGCGCCGCAACGAACGCGGCGAAGCTCGAGCCGAGACGTCCGCTCACAAACGCGGCGACCCCGGCGTGGCTTGCCGCGTGAAAGAGGATGAAGAAGAGGCCGAAGGTGACGCCGGCGAGCAGCGCCAGGAGCACGCCGCGCCGAGCGTTCTTCGCCGTCTCGCTGTCGGCGCCGGTCACGAGGAGCAACCCAATCAGCCCGAGCGCGATGCCGACGAGTTGCCAAATGCCGAGATGATCCCCGCCGATCAGGCCGACCGCGACGGGAAGCGCCGCGGCAACGAACCCGGTGATCGGCGCCACAACGCCGATGAGGTTCAACGCCATTGCACGATAGAAGGCGATCAAGCCCAGGCCACCGACCGCACCGCCGGCGAATGCCTGGAGCACCGCGAGCCCGTCGAAGCCGTGCGGCAATACGATCAACGCGACGGGCACCACGATCAGGCCCACCATCTCGATCCCCACCGCGACGCTTGGTGCGCTCGTCCGCCGTCCGGCGCGTCCGCCGGTGAAATCGGCGACGCCGAGCGTGACCGCGGCCGCCATCGCGGCGTAGGGGGAGAGCGGAGCCATGCACGCCCGATGTTGCATGTCGCGGCCGTAACGGCGTCAGGTCAAGCGGCCGCCCTGTTGCGGAGGCAATGGTGGGTGTTCGATACTTCGCGCGCGCCGCCCGGCGCGAGCGGCGCCACGAACGGATGGAGGAGCGCATGAGCGGCATTTCTGTTGTCCCTGAGGCGAATCAAGGAGACGCGGACGCCGCCCAGCTGGCTCGGTTCGGGTACGGCCAGGAACTGAAGCGAGTCCTCAACCTTTTCGAGAACTTCGCCGTCGCGTTCTGCTACATCTCGCCGGTCGTCGGGATCTACTCACTGTTCGTGCTCGGCGTCGGCACCGCCGGCCCTCGCTACATCTGGCTGATGCCGATCGTCGTGGTGGGGCAACTCTTCGTCGCACTCGTGTTCGCCGAACTGGGAAGTCACTATCCCATCGCGGGCGCGCTCTTTCAGTGGGGCAAGAACCTCATCGGCCCAGGCTATGGGTGGTGGGTCGGCTGGATCTATGGGTGGGCGCTGATCATGACGGTCGCGTCCGTCGACACCGGGTTCGTCATCTACGCCGGGCCGTTGCTCAACAACCTCTTCCACACGAGCTTCAACCCAGCCGATCCCAATCAGATCCTCATCTTCACGATCGTTCTGATCCTCGTGCAACTCGCCTTCAACGTCGGTGGCGTGAACTTCCTCGGCCGAATCTCGCAGATCGGCGTCTATTTCGAGATCATCGGGACGTTCGGCATCGCCATCCTGCTCGCGATCACCGGGTTCCATCACGATCTCGGCTACCTGTTCAGCTCGCAAGGCGCCGAGAATGTCGCGACCAATCCGCTCGGCGTCGACTTCGGCGGGAACTGGTGGCTGGGTGCAGCCTTCGTCGCCATCCTGGCGCACGTCTACATCTTCTACGGCTTCGAGTCGGCGGGTGACGTCGCCGAGGAGGTCGTACAGGCGTCTCGGCGCGTGCCTCGCGCGATCATCTCGTCGCTGATCACCGCCGGTATCACCAGCTTCGTGCTCGTGGCAGCCCTGCTGCTCACCATACCGGCGGGGAAGGACGGCCTCGCGAATACCGTGAGCGGCGGTGTGCCGTTCCTCATCGGCTCCAATGTTTCCGGGGCGTTCATCCAGGACCTGGCGCTCTTCGTCGTCTGCTTCGCGTTCTTCAGCTGCGGGCTGGCAATCCAAGCCGCCGCCGCCCGCGTCATCTACTCGTACAGCCGTGACCGCGCACTGCCGGCCAGCACGACCCTTGCGCGCGTGTCACCGCGCTTTCGCACTCCGGCGAACGCGCTGATCGTCGCTGCCATCGTCCCCGCTCTATTTGCCGTGCTTGCCCGCTTCACCCCGTCCTCGAACATCTCGATCCTGTTCATCACGATTCCTGCGCACGTCAACGCGCTGTTCCTGCTGGTGTCTTTCGCTGTGTCCGGGATCTATCTCGCGTTCCTGCTGGTCGTCCTGGCGGCATTGATCGCGCGGCTGCGCGGGTGGCGGCCGGAAGGCTCGTTCAAGCTCGGCAAGTGGGCGCTGCCGGTGATGGTCGCCGGGCTCGTCTGGCTCACCGCGATGCTCGTGAACATCCTCCTTCCGTCAGGCGTCTCCAGCCCGCGGGGTGCCCTGTTCAACTACGACTGGATGACCTTGATCGTCGTCGTGGTGATCGTGGCGCTCGGCGCCCTCTACAGTCTGTTCGCGCATCCCGCGCGACGAATCCAGAAGCCGGCAGCCCAGGCAGACCACTCGTAGGGGACAGTCTCCGGATCTTCGTGTGCGATCGTCGCAGCAGCGTTCTGCGGTTCACGTTACGAGCTCGTCATCGATTGGGATGGCGGCGCGTCGCAGTGGTCTTAAGACAATGGCTGCACGCCACATGGGGCACCGCCCCGAAGGAGGAAATCATGGGCAGGCTGCACGACCGGATCGGGCTGGGGAGCGTGATCACCGTGGGCAGTCTTGGCTTGGGGATGCTGGCGGCCTCGGTGCAGGTGCACTAGAACGGGACCTGGTTGAGACGGGGCGCCGCCGCTTGAACCGCGCGAACCCCGGAGTAGTACGGAGCGAGTCGTGGACGCCGCCGGCATCGAAAGCGACGGCGTCCCACTCCTCCAGCTCGGTCGGGCAACCCATGCGGCAGCACGCGAAGGTGGAGGTGGACGCGCTCTGATGACACCGTTTCGTTGGACGCTCGGTGCGAACGTGTGACCGGGACCACAAGGGAAGTGTTCCCTGTAGAGCAGGAATCTTAGGGACAGTTTGAAAGCAGCAATGATGGACAACGGATCGTCCGACCGAGCAACCGAGGCAAAGCGTCCGGGCATCGCGCTGCAGCCGGTCATCGACCTGATCGACGGTGTCGATCTCGGATATGAAGCGCTGCCACGCCCAGCGGGCGCCGACGAAGACGAGGTGGTGCTCGCGTCGCTCGCGCTTGCCCAGCACACGGGACCGGCCGTGTTGCTCGTGCCGCTCTCGAACGAGGTGCTCTCCGCGCCCGAGTTCACCGTCGCCGCCACGGTGCGACGGCTCGGCCTGAACCCGAGCGAACTTGCCTGGACCATCCGCTCTGAGACCGAGACGGTGCTGGACGAGATGGCGCTGACGCGGCTTCGCGAGCTTCGAACGCTTGGATTCCTGATCGCGGTCGATGGCGTCGTCTCCCCAACACGCGACGAGCATCTCATCGCCGAACTGCGTGCGGACTTCGTCTTCCTCGACCCCACGCTGCCGGCGCGGCTCGCGGAGAACGAAGTCGCCAAGGCTGATCTCGCCGCCGCCGTGGTCTACGTCGCCCGCCTCGGTGGACGGATCGTCGCTCGCGGCATCGACAGCAAGGTCGTCGCGTCGCTCGTCACGGAGGTCGGCGTTCAGTACGGGGTCGGTCCGCATCTCGCGAGGCCGCTCGTCGTTGACGCATCGTCCGCCGAGGCCACCGACGACGTCGTGCCGGTCGCCTGGTTTCAGCGCAGGGAGGTCCGTGTCTTCCACGAACGCGGGAACACGCTCCGCGCCCCGATCGAGATGGTCCCCATGCCCGCGTCGGGTGGTGTCAGCCTCGACGATCGGAGTTTCGCCCGCTTTCTCGTCGAGGCCGCGCGCACGCTCCAGGCCGAGCACGACCCCGAACGCATCCTGCACGCGGCCGCAGATCGGCTGGCCCAGGTGCTCCCGCTCGACAGGCTCGCCCTGTTCGAGGCGGACTGGGAACGCCATCGCTTCCGCGCTCGCGTGCTCTCCGGCGAGGGGACCGAGGGCCTCATCGATAACGACGTCTCGCTGAGCGAGGGCATCACGGGCTGGGCGTTCGCTCGCGGCCAGCCGTATCGCTGCGCCGACACCGACTCGCATCCCGCGGCGTCAACCATCCCGGGGACCCAACGCGAGCCCGAGTCGATGCTCGCGATTCCGCTTGTCGCCGGCGACCAGCGCCTCGGAATGCTCGATGTCTGGCGCGATGGTCTGGACGCGTTCAGCGAGGAGGATCTCGAACGCGCTGCGCTGCTCGGCTTCATCACCGCCGCCGCGTGGAGCAACGCCCAGATGTATGGCGAGCTCGAACGTCGCGCACTGACCGATGCGCTGACCGGACTCTTCAACATCCGCTGGTGGCGCGACATGGGTCCGCGCGTGATGGCGCAGAGCCTCCGTACCGGGTCGGGCGTCGGCATCCTGCTCATGGACCTGGACCACTTCAAGCAGATCAACGACAGTGCGGGGCACGCGGCCGGCGACTCCGTGCTTCGTGCGGTCGCGAGGGCGCTGCGGCGCGTCGTTCGAGACAGCGACTATGCAGTGCGCTACGGTGGCGAGGAGTTCCTCATCGTGCTCACCAACTCGAACGTCGATGGCGCCATGCGCGTTGCCCAGGCGCTGCAAGCCGCGATGGCGGAGCTGCGCGCACCGTCATCAGAGATGAAGCGGGTCACGGCGTCGATCGGCGTGGCGGTGTTCCCGGACCATGGGGAACAACTCGACGATGTCGTGGCGGCTGCCGACCTCGCCATGTATCAGGCCAAGCGCGACGGCCGCGATCGCATCGCCATCGCACCCATCGGCTGAGCAAGTCTGCGAGCGACCAACCCGTCACGTGGTGGCGTTGTTGGTGTCTCCCTGCTCGATGGGCGGAAGCCCGAGTGCATCGCGGAGCTTCACGCGGCCACCGATGTGCAGCACCGAGTTTCGATAGATGCGTCCAGCCATCGCCGCCAGAACGTAGATGGTTCCGATCACGAGGACGACGCTGATCGCGACCTCCCAGAGGGGGACAACACCCGCCGCGATCCGTATCGGCATGATGACGGGGGAAAACAGCGGGACGAACGAGAGGACGGTGGTCGCCGTGCTCCCGGGATCGGGTGCGGCGACAGTGAGCGCGATGATCCACGCGGCGACGAGCACGAAGATCACCGGCATGGCAACGCTGGACACGTCCTCTTGTCGCGACACCATCGAACCCGCGGCCGCAAAGAGCAGTGCATACATCAGGTAACCCAGCACGAACCACACCACGCCATTGATGACCACGTCGACCCCGAGCGTGGGGATCGAGACCAGCTTGGTTGCACTCGCGAGCACCAGAGCGACACCCGCGATGATGACGACCTGCACCACCGCGACGAGACCGATGCCGATGATCTTCCCCATCATGAGCTGCCACGGTCGAACCGTCGCAAGGAGTATTTCGACGATGCGGTTCGACTTCTCCTCGATCACGCCTGCCGCGACGAGCTGCCCGTAGATGACCAGGCTGGTGTAGAGCACTCCGGCAACGAGCAGGCCGATGACGATCTGCTGGACCCGCGCTGCGTCGATTGGTGAGAGCTCGTGGACATGGACGGATGTCGCGGCGATCGCGTTATCGATGGTGGTGGGGTCGACACCGTGCTGCTGCAGCATCTGGTTGAGCACCTCCTCGCGGACCGAGTCGTTGAGGACCGTCTGGAGTGTGGGGTCGAGTGACTCGTTGACGGTGACGATGGTCGCCGTCGGCACGCCACTGACCAGGGCGTCGATTGTCTTGTCCTCCACGTCCGCTTTCCCGGCCGCAAACGACGCGTAGGGGTGGACGTTGATCGTGACGCCGAGACTCGCCGCCTCCGCGCGCACGGGCGCAGAGATCGCCTGCGTTGTCGCGACGAACCCGACATCGAGTGCCGTCGTCGATTTGTTGAACACATATGCCTGGAGCAGGATGTAGCCGCCGATCGCGATGACCATCAGCACGGTGGTGACAATGAACACCCGCGCACGAATGCGCGTTCCGAACTCACGCCCAGCGATCACCCGGATCAACGCCTGACTATTCATCGATCGCCTTGCCGCTCATGACGTCTCGGAACAACTGGGTCAACGCCGGTCGATCGCGCCTGAACTCGTGCACCGGACCGATCGCGAGCGCCGTTCGCAGCACCGCCTGCTCGCCGGCCGCGTCGGCAAGCTCGAGGAGCCAGCGGGTGCCGTCCTGCTCGACCAGGCTCACGCCTGGAAGGCCGCCGTACCAGCCGGGGGCAGCGCCGGGGACGTCCACCCAGAACCGGAGCGGGCCGCGGTCGGTCAGCTCCGTGACGGTCCCTGTCGCGACCATCTGCCCGTGATTGATGATCCCGACGCGATCGCAGAGCCGCTCGACGATGTCGAGCTGGTGGCTCGAGACCACCACCGGCTTGCCGTCGTCCGCCTCAGCGCGCAGCACGTCCGACATCGCATCGACGGCGATGGGGTCCAGGCCCGCGAACGGTTCGTCGAGCACGAGCAGATCGGGCGAGAAGACGAGGGCGGCAGCGAGCTGCACGCGCTGCTGATTGCCGTGACTCAACGCCTGGAGCTGGCTGTCCCCGCGGTCGGCGAGGCCGAGGCGCTCGAGCCATTGCTTCGACGCGGTCCGTGCGTCTTGACGCCTCAACCCGTGCAACCGCCCGAAATACTCCAGTTGGGACAGCACCGTCATCTTCGGGTACAGGCCGCGGTCCTCGGGGATGTAGCCGATGCGGCGCCGCATCGCGAAGGTGATCCCGGCGCCGTTCCAGAGCACGCTGCCGGCGTCGGCCTCGAGGACACCGAGCACCACCCTCATGGTGGTCGTCTTGCCGGCCCCGTTTGCGCCGACGAACCCGAAGATCTCGCCCTCACGCACCGTGAGGCTCAGCTCGCGCAGAGCATGGAGGTCACCGTAGCGCTTTGACAGATGATCGAGTTCCAGCATCGTGATTGATCTTCCCCGTATTCCTGCGCCTACCGGGCGACCCCGCCACCGGAAAGTTCCGGAGGTCACCCCCGCCTTCTGGACCACCAAAGTATTGACAACCGGCATGGGGGAGGCTACGTCAGACTACCTCGTCCACCAGATCCTTCCAGTGGTCGCTGTGGCACTCGGCGCGGTCGGACTGGGTGCGGCTCTCGCCCTGCAGTTCGCCGCGCGCCGCTACAACCCATGGATTTACTGGCTTGCCGTGGCCTTGGTCGCGATCTTCGGCACCATGGCCGCGGACTTCCTTCACATCGAGCTGCGAATCGCGTACGTCGTCTCGACGGTGTTCTTCGCCATCGCGCTGGCGGCGGTCTTCGCCGTCTGGTACGGGGTCGAGCGGACCCTGTCCATCCATACCATCAACAGCCCGCGCCGCGAGGCGTTCTACTGGCTGACGGTCATGACCACGTTCGCCCTGGGCACCGCCGCCGGCGACATGACCGCCACGACGCTCCACCTCGGGTACTTCGTGTCCGGCATTCTCTTCACCGCGTTGATCGCAGTGCCGGCAATCGCGCATCGCTGGCTCGGGCTCAACGCCGTCGTCTCGTTCTGGTTCGCTTACATCCTCACCCGTCCGCTTGGGGCGTCGTTTGCGGACTGGCTGGGCGTGTCACACCAGCGCGGTGGCCTCAGCTGGGGGACCGGAGCAGTGAGCATCGGAGCGGCGATCCTGATCGCGGGCGCGGTAGCCTATCTCGCGGCCACGCAGCCCGCGTCGCCGGACGGTGCCCGGGCGAAATAGCGCATGTCCTCGGCACCGGTCGAGGCGGCGAAAGGAACCTTCCCGCAAAGCCGACCTCATGTTCAGTCGCTCCCGATTGCGAGGGGTTCGCTCGGCGCCGGATCCGGTGCGACCGCATCGACGGGCGCCGGCTCGCCCTGACGCCACAGTCCCGACGGCCACCAGTTGCGACGCCCGAGGACCACGACGATTGCGGGCACGAGGATGGTCCGCACGACAAATGTGTCCATGACCACGCCGAAGGCAACACCGTAGCCGATCTGCTGAATCTGCGATCCGCCGGACGCGCCGCCACCGGCGAACGCAAGGACGGCGAACGTCCCGCCAAGGATGAGACCGGCGGTGGTCACCGTCGTTCCCGTCGCGCCGATGGCACGGCGCACTGCCTCGCGCGTCGGCAGGAGATGGGACTCCTCCCGTATGCGCGTCATCACCAGCACGTTGTAGTCGGACCCGAGGGCCATGAGGAACACGAACATGAGGAACGGTAAGACGAAGTTGATGCCGTCCTGGCCACCGAGGTGCACGAAGATGATCGCTGTCAGGCCGAGCGCCGCCAGGTACGACAGCAGCACGCTCGTGACCAGGTACAGCGGCGCGACGAGGCTGCGCATGACGATCGCGAGCAGGATTGCGATGAGCATCGCCACCACCGGGATGATGTGCCAGAGGTCTGACGACGAGAGCTGATCGACGTCATACGCGAACGGCTGGATGCCGAAGACGCCCGATGCTTGCGCGTTGACGCTCGCACCGGAGTTGGTCGCAAGCGTGCGCACCTTGGGAATGTCGGTGATCGGCAACGCGCGGCCGCCGGGTTCGACCGCGATGTACTGCACGGTCCGCCCGTCCGGGCTCACGAAACGCGCAAGCGCCTGCAGGGCTTGCGGGTTTCCCGAGCTGTGCAACGCAACGAGCTGGTCCGGCGTCAGCGGCTGACCGGAGAACGCGAGCGGTCCTTCCACGGTGGCGAAGCCGCCGCCCGTAGCGAGTGACATCTGGAGCGTCTGCAAGTCGTCGGCGTGCGACCAGAGTGGAGTCCGGAATTTGAAGAGGAACTCCGTGGCGTTCAGGTTCGCGCTGCCGTAGTGCTCGGAGATGAGCGTGTCGCCGGCTGCGGAGTCGGTTCCCGCCGGCGCGGACTGGTCGGCGAATCCCGCCGTGGTCGTCCCGATCTGTCCGAGGGCGATGGCACCGAAGATGACCGCGCCCGCCACCGCCACCGGCAACGGCCGGCGCACGATGACTGCCGCGATGCGTCCGTAGATGTTCGCGCGAGGATTCTCCACGAGCCGCGCCTTTGACGGCCAGAACACGGCGCGTCCGAAGATGGCGAGCAGCGCCGGCAGCAGCGTCAGCCCCGCCATGAGCATCAGCGCGATCCCGATCGCCAGCGCCGGCCCGAGGCTCTGGTAAAAGTCGAACTGCGCGATGACCAATGACATCAGCGCGGCGATGACGATGAGCGCGCTGAAGGTGATCGACTCACCGACGGTCGCCACCGCACGGCGCACAGCGTCCTTCGGTTCGAGCCCGCGCCGAAGCTCCTCGCGTGTTCGGAAGACGAGGAACAACCCGTAGTCGGTGCCGGCACCGAGCACGAGCACGATGAGGATGAACTGCGTGATGGCGGATACCTGCACGCCGAGATGCGTTGCGCCGGCGATGACGGGACTCGCGAGCGCAAGGACCAACGCCGCGGGGACGAGCGTCACGAGCGGCGCGAGCAGTGCCCGGAACGCGATGAGGAGCAATACGATGATGAAGAGCAGCGAGAACTTCTGGATGTCGCCCATCGAGCTTTTCGACTGACTCTGCTGGTCGACAAATCCAGGAATCGATCCGGTGAGATGGAAGGCGAGCCCCGACCCGCTGGGGAATGTATGGCGGATCGCTGCAACGAGTGAGATCGCGTGGCTGCCGGCGCTGAAGGGGGGAAGGTCGGTCACGACCTGCGCCTGTTCGGCGTGCCTGTCCGGGGAGAGCCCGAAGTCCTGCACGCGCAGCACGCCGGAGATCGAGCGGATGGTCGCCTCTTCCGTGGCGATCTGCTGGAGGTCCGCCGCCGAGAGCGTCGCGTTATCGCGAGCCACCACCAGGGTGGCGACGCCGTGCTGCGAGTCCTGGAAGGGCTGGGCCAGCTTCTCCGCCTGAACGGAGGGGGAGTTGGCCGGCAGGAAACTGCTCTGCGAGTCCTTGGCGACGTCCGAGAGGCCGGGGAACGCTTTGACCGAGAAGATCGTGATGACAAGCCAGCCGATGACGACCGGCCAGCGGAAGCGGACCGAGAAGTTCCCGATCGCGGTGAAGAACCGGCTGGTCATCGGGGCGGACGTGCTCCTTGTTGCTTCATGCCCCGGATAGTACACGCCATGAAGCTTCTCGCGGACTCTCGAGATCAGGAATCGAAGCCCAACCCCAGCTGATCGAGGGTCCGCAGCCAGAGATTGCGGTTCCCGGCGTTGCGGTCCGCGTTGTCGAGCGACCAGCGTGTCAACTGGACAACACCGTAGCGGAGCGGCTCCGGAGGGAAGGGGACGGGCCGGGTCCGGACCAGACGCAGTCGCGTCCGCTCGGTGGGTTCGCCGTCGAGCAGATCGAGCATCACGCGCGCCCCGAAGCGAGACGCCCCAACACCAAGTCCGGTGTAGCCGAGAGCATATGCGACGCGGCCGCCATGGCTCGTTCCCCAGAAGGCGCAGAAGCGGCTGCAGGTGTCGATGGCGCCGCCCCATCGATGCGTGAAGCGAACGCCGCCCAGCTGCGGGAAGGTCGCGAAGAAATGCCCCGCGAGCTTGTCGAATGTCGCCGCGCGCTGTTCGAGCTTCGGCGCAACGCGATTGCCATAGTGATAGATGGCGTCGTATCCGCCCCAGAGAATGCGCGAGTCGGCGGTGAGGCGGTAGTAGTGGAACTGGTTGCCGCTGTCGCCGATGCCCTGGCGGTGCTTCCATCCGATCGAGTCGAGCTGCGCGGCCGACAGCGGCTCCGTGACGAGCACATAGTCGTACACGGGAAGGATGAACGGCCGCAACCGGGCGAGCAACGGTCGATCCGCATTGGTCGCGAGCGCCACCTGCTTGGCGGTGATCGTGCCATGCGGCGTGTCGAGGCGAATGCGATCGCCGGCGCGGTGCAGCGATCTCACGGGAGTGCCGTCGTGGATCCGCACCCCGGCGTCGATGCACGCGCTGCGCAGCCCCCAGGCGAGGCGCGCCGGGTTGACGATCGCGGTGCTGCCGTGCACCCAGATGCCACCGTGGTAGGAGGGGGAGACCACCTCCTCCCGCAGTGCGGCGGCGTCGAGCACGTCGACCCTGTGGCCGTGTTCGCGCATGACGCCGGCGAGGTCGGTGAGCTCGTCGTACTGCCAGGGCGCGGTCGCAACGTCGAGCATCCCGGTGCGCTCGAACCCGCAGTCGATGTGGTGCGTGGCGACCGTAGCTTCGATGGCGTCGAGGTTGTCGAGGCCCATGCGGTCGAGCGTGTCCAGCTCCGACGCGAACCGGCTCAGGCCGTTGGAGAAACCATGCGTGAGACTGGCGTCGCAGAAGCCGCCGTTGCGTCCGGAGGCGGCCGCGGCGGTGCGTCGCGCCTCGAGGATCACGACGTCCAGCGACGGCGTGCGCTGTTTGGCGAGCAGCGCGGACCAGAGGCCGGTGAATCCGGCGCCCACGATGGCGATGTCGCCTTCGCTGTCGCCGTCGAGCGGCGCTGCGGGCGGGGGCGCCGCGGGATCGTCGAGCCAGAACACTTTGGGCGCCGCGTCGCGCAGCGCCGGGTGCTGCGGCGACCTGGTCACGATCGGCATCGCGGCGTCAGCCGAGCGCGGAGTTTTTGACCATGATGACGGCAAGTCCGTCGTCGTACACCTTGGTCCATTGCTGATCGAGCTCGAGCGCGAGCACCACGGGTGCCTCGGGGACGTCGATGACGTAGTCGATGCCGTACTCGGCGAAGATCTGCTGCCAGTCAGGATTCCCGAGCTCCACGTCGGCCACCTGCTGCATCACCTTGGTACCGAGGAGCGTCGCCTCACCGAACGAGAAGACCCGCCGGTTGGCGTCGGGATAGAAGCGGCTGATCAGATAGCCGCCCCAGCCATACTGGTCGAACATGTGGGTCCCGATCGTGGGGTGTGCCGCCAGCCAGTTGGACGCACCGACAGGAAAGTTGGCGGCCGTGGCCTTCGTCTGTCCGGACAGTGTTGAGCGCACGAAGAGACCCGTCCCGACCATGGCGACGACAAGGACCGCGACCGCACCCCCGAGCATCGCCTTCGACCGAAGCGTCATCCACTCGCTGATCCGGCGTGCCGGCTCCATGCGCTGCCACCCGGCGGAGAATGACCAGATGAGTATTGGCGTTTCGGCGGCGACGAACAACGCCGAGTGACGCACCGCCGACAGTGCGAGGTAGCTGACGGCGAGCGTGAGGCAGATATCCCAGAGCGATGGGCGGCGCAGCGCGAAGGCGATCGGGATGAGCAGCAGCATGAACTCGAACCCGCGCTCCTCGAGCACGTGGAAGTTGGGCGACTGCCATTCGGCGATGAAGCTCTGCTGCACCCCGGAGAACTGCGGCTGGATGACGTATCCGTACAGGCTGATGCCGCGCGGGTTGAGCACGGCCGCGACGACACAGGCCACGAAGATGATCACGAGATTGCGGACGCGACGCCTGTGCTCGTCGCGGTCGACGCGGCGAATCCAGTGGACGGCTTCAACGAATGCCGCAATCCCGACCGGCACGAGTCCGAAGAGGAAGCCGCCGTGGAGATTGGCCCAGGCGACCATCACGAGCGGGAGCCAGTAGATGGCGCGCGACTTGCCACGCAGGTAGCGATCGAGCCAGAGCAACTCCAGGCAGGTGAAGGCGAACGTGATCATCTGCGGACGCGGTCCCCAGACCTCCACGCCCCCGAGGCCGGCGATGCCGATCGCGATCGCCGCGATGACCTTGTTGGTCATCTCGAGGCCGGCACGCCGCCAGATGAGCAGGAATCCAAGGAACGTGACCGCCGCGAAACCGAGGGAGACGAGCGTCAGGCCGCCGGCCTTGAAGAGCAGGTAGGCGATGATCTCGGTGGTGTATTCAGGGTCGATCCACTGTTTGCCCGACGCCGTGAACGTGAAGAGATCCTGCGACACGACCTGGTGGTGATCGACCATCCACTGACCTGTGACGATGTGCCAGAAGATGTCTGGGTCACCGCCCCGTCGAACGATCACGCAGAGGATCACGATGAAGGCGGCGACAAGGACGAGCCAGCCCGGAGTCACGCGCCGGATGCGGCTGCTGGTCGCGACGGACATCGCCGCGAAGCGTACTCAGTGCCGCCGTGCGCGCGGGTTAGCCGGCGGCGGTGTCACAAAGATGGGGTCCGCGGTGCTTCTCTCATGTGGTTGATTCCCGTGCCGCCCCGGCTCGCGCCGTCCCCTTCGTGAGCGTCAGACCGGCTCCCATGCCGATCGCGATCGCGTCGACGGGCTTTGAGCGGCTTTTCGTCGCTGAGTACGTGCGTGTGACCGCCATCGCTGCGCGCGTGCTCGACGACCAGGCAGCCGCCGAGGACGTTGCCCAGGAGGTCTTCCTCGATCTGCACAGGCGCTTCGGGAACGATCCGGGCGCGCAGGCGCCGGCCTGGCTGCACGCGGCAGCGGTGCACACGGCGCTCAACGCCATCCGGAGCCGGCGCCGGCGTGGCGCACGGGAGGAGCGGTTCGCGACAAAGCCGTCGCTCTCGGACGATCCGCAGGCGGCTGTCGAGATTGCGGAGACACGGCGGGCGATCAGGGCCGCTCTGGCTCGTGTTCCGGCGCGAGACGCGAGCGTGCTCGCGCTCCGCTACAGCGGACTCAGCTATGCGGAGACGGCCGCGGCGCTCGGCATTGGCGTGAACGGGGTGGGAACGAGGTTGCGGCGCGCTGAGGCGCGCCTGCGCAAGGAGGTCGGCGATGCATCTTTCTGACGGAGCACTCCGTCGCAGTCTGGACGAACCGGTAGCGATCGATGCGCGATCCCGGGGTCATCTCGAATCGTGCGAACGTTGCCGCCGGCGGCTCTCGGACGTCAGCGCTGACGCAGCCAGGGCCGGAGCGCTGTTCGCCTCGCGTGAGCCTGCCGTCCATGTCGAGGCGGCACGTCTGCGTCTTGCAGGGTCCGAGGCAGCTGCGAGCATCGCCGCTCCCGGAAGGAACGCGCGTCACGCGCCGGCACCCCGGCGGCCCCTCGGCACGTGGGGTGGGCGGCTGATGGCGGGCGTGGCCTGCGCAGCAGCGGCGAGCGTGCTGCTCGTCGTGAGCGGCGGCGCGCAGGACTTCCTCAGCCTGTTCCAGCCGTCGCAGTTCGCCGCGGTGCCGGTCACCGCCACCGACGTGCGATCCCTCGCGGGCCTCACCGGCTATGGGACGGTGAATGGCGGGTCGACCCCACTCCAGATCACGCCCGAGGCGAACGCCGCTGCGGCCGGGGAGCTGGCAGGGATTGTCGCGCCCGAGATCTCGGTGCCCGCGGGGGTCGCCGTCGCGCCGCGGTACGCGGTGGTCAACGGCACGGTCGTCTCCTTCACCTTTCTGGCGCGGCTCGCCCGCGCAGCAGCGGCCCGGTCCGGTGGCCAGCTGCCGGCGATGCCTTCGGGACTCGACGGGAGCACGCTCACCGTCTCGATCAACCCGGCCGTGATCATCTCGTACGGCCTCGACGTGAGCGCCCTCTACGGGGGTGGCGGCACGCTGCCTTCGAGCGGACCGGCGATCGTCGTCGTCGCCTCGCGGACTCCCACCGTTTCGTCGACCGGGGTCACTGTGCAGGCGCTCGAGGACTACCTCCTCGCCGTCCCGGGGATCCCCGCCGGTGTGGCATCCGAGATTCGCGCGATTCGCAACCCGGACCAGACGGTGCCGATCCCCATCCCGATCGACCTCGCGAGCGCTGCAACCGTGAGCATCAACGGGGTTTCCGGGCTGCTCATCGGCGACTCGACGGGGCTCGGGAGTGTCGTGCTCTGGCAGCACAATGGCGTGGTGTACGTGGTTGCCGGAACGGTCAGCGCCACTGACGCACTCGGCATGGCTCGCTCCCTGCACTGATGCCCGACGGCACGACCACCGCGGTCTCGCAGGAGGAGCCCGCGATCAGGACGTTGGAGCTGACCAAGCATTACGGTCCCGCCGTAGCGCTCTCCGGCCTCTCGATGGTCGTTCCGCGTGGCGAGGTCTTCGGCTTCCTCGGACCGAACGGGAGCGGCAAGACAACTGCGGTGAAATTGCTCCTCGGTCTCACCCGTCCGACGGGCGGCGAGGCGTGGGTGCTGGGAGCCCGCGCCGGCAACCGGCAGACCCGCACCCGGATCGGCTACCTGCCGGAGTTGTTCCGCTACCAGGGCTGGCTCAGCGCGCGCGAGGTGCTCGCGTTGCACTGCCGGCTCGCCGGGATCGCTCGCGCCGAGTGGCCGGCGCAGATATCCGGGGCACTGACCACCATCGGTCTCACGGGACACGCTGACGCGAAGGTCGAGACATTCTCGAAAGGCATGCAGCAGCGCCTCGGACTCGGAGTCGCCTTGCTCGGCGACCCGGCGCTCGTCGTGCTCGACGAGCCGACGTCCGCGCTCGATCCGGTTGGCCGCGCAGACACGCGCGACATCATCCGGCGGCTTCGCGATCGCGGATGTGCGGTCTTTCTCAACTCGCACCTGCTTGGCGAGGTCGAGCAGATCTGCGATCGTGTCGCCGTCATCTCCAACGGTCGCGTGCTCGCGACCGGGAGCCTCGACGAGTTGCTCGGCAGCGGAGGCGTGCGGATGCGGCTCACGGGGGTCACTGACGCCGTGCGAGCGGCGCTCGCGCGGCGCGGCAACGTCAGCGACCACGACGGCTGGTTCATCGTCACGGGCGTCGGCGGCGAGGCGGTTCCCGAACTGATCGCCGACCTGGTCGGCATCGGCGCGCGCGTCTACGCTGTCGAGCCGGTGCGCCAGACGCTCGAGGAACGGTTCCTCGCGCTGCTTCGGGACGAGGAGGCGGCATGGCCGTCCTGACCATTGCCAGGCTGACCGTCCGCGAGGCGTCGCGGCGAAAGCTTCTCCTGGCGCTGGCGATCCTCACGCTTGTCGTGATCGGGCTCACCGGCTGGGGCTTCCAGCACCTGGCGACGCTGACCAATGCGAATGGGACGCGGATACCGGGTGCCGAGGTGCGACTGGCGACGTCGCAGGTGCTGGTCCTCGTCGAGTTCATGTTCAGCGCCGTGCTTGCGCTCAGTGCGGTGGTCACCGCGTCGCCATCGATCTCGAGTGAGGTCGAGTCCGGCGTCGCGCTCGCCATGCTCGCGCGACCGGTGAGCCGGTATCAGATCGTCGTGGGGAAGTGGCTCGGGTTTGCGACGCTCATCGCTGTCTACGTCGGGGCGACAACGGCGCTGGAACTCATCGTCGTGAACATCACGAGCAACTACGTCCCGCCAGGACCGGTGGCCCTCGCCGCATTCCTGAGCGCCGAGGGCATCGTGGTGATGTCACTGGCGCTGATGCTGAGCACGTGGCTTTCGGGGATGACCGCGGGCGTCATCGCGCTCGTGCTCTTCTTCGTGGCGTGGATCGGCGGCATTGCCGGAGCCATCGGCGAGGTGTTCGGGAATGCGGGCATCAGCAACGCCGGGACCATCAGCCAGCTCGTGCTCCCCACCGACGCGCTGTGGCGGGGCTCCGTGTACGAGCTCGAGCCGGTGCTCTATCGCGACGTGCTCGGCGCCACCACCGAGCGTGCCGGGAATCCATTCTTCGTCCAGTCGCCACCGTCGATCGCGTTTCTGCTCTGGACGGCCTGCTGGATCCTCGGCATCGTCGGACTCGCGGTTTGGAACTACCGGCGCAAGGAGATCTGAGACTCTCCGGCGCGGGCAGCGCTGACGACGGCGACGCCGATGACCGTCAACCGGGGGCGACAGCCGCCGGACGCCGACGGGCTCGGTACGCCCGCGCTTTCTCACGGGTACCGCAGACACGCATGGAGCACCAGCGGCTGCAGCCGTTCTTGGAGTGGTCGTAGAAGGCCCAGCGGCAGGTGTCGCGGCGGCAGACCTTCAGGCGATCCCAGGTCCCGATCAGGGTCGCTTCGACGATCGCGGTCGAGATCATGCCCAGGAAGCTGTCGACGCCGGCGCAGTCGACGGCGAGGGTCGCGCCGGCGTCGGTGAAGACCGGACGCAGCGGGGAATGACCGAGCAGCTTCTGCAATCTCACACGCACGCCGGGATCGACGTTCTCTCCTGTGTGAGCCTCGAGCAGATCGCGAAGTGCCTCGCGCGTCGCGACCAGCCGCGAGCGCTCCTTGTCCGTTACCGGCACGGACACTCCGGTGGCTCGCTCGAGCCACTCCGCGGCGAGTGGCGCGGTCCGGAGCTCATCGACCCCGTCGGGCATCTCGGTGCTGTTCAGGAACCGCTGGACGAGCAGCAGCGAGCCGGGGGAAGGGGCACGGGGTTCTGGCTCGCTCATCGGTTCGTCACCAGTATACCCATTTGACAAGTGATTGTTGATAGAGTACGATGTCACTAGTAAACCACGTTAGGTGGTTACCAAACGGAGGCAGCGACCATGTACGGACCCCAACTGATCGAGATGGCCCATGTGGCCGAGCAGGAGCACATGCTCAAGGCAATGATGGAGAGGACCCGCGCGCAGCAGCGGTATGAGATGCGCCTCCTGCGTGGACCGGGACGGCTTGCTCGGGCGTGGGCCGCCTTCTGGGCAGCCGGCGACTTCGGGCAGGTCAGCCGCGCCGCAGCGGGTGACGGGCACTCGACCGACCTGACGCCCTGCACCGACTGCTAGTCGGTGCGACCGGCCTCAGCGTGAAGAATGTCTGCCGTCAGGTGCGTGGCGATCCCACTCGCCACCGCCTGGGCGGCCGCCCTCTTGGGCTTTCTGCCGCCTGATCCTGACAGCAGCGGAGGAACTCCCCGCGGAGCCCCAGCCTCGGTTCAGCTCCAGAGAAAGCCGGAGAAGCGGCCCGCGAGTTCATCGACGTCGACGTTTGGCCAGGTTCCGGCCGGAAAGAGTCCGCGCTCCAGGTATTGCCACGCGGCGGTTCGGTTTGCGCATCCGGGGACGTTCGGGCCGAACCGCGGCCTGGCGGAGCGACGCGGATTGCTGCCGGTGTGCTCGGGCTCGCTCGAGTACAGCAACGAGTTGTTGGCGATCTTCTTGTCCGCGGCGACAGCAGCACAATAGGCGCCGTCAAACGGTCCGTTGATCGCGTTCTCGTAGAAGCCGGTTGTGTAGCCCGAGCCGCTGAATGCGGCGAAATACGCGGCGATGTACGTCGATGTGATGGGATCGTTGGTCTCGACATCGCGAAAGATCGCGATGCCGTTGGGCACGCCGAGGGATTTCGCTTGCGCGATCGCCTGTTGCGCGTCAACGGCTCCCGAGGTGAACACATGATTCGGGTCGTCGATGAGGAGAATCAACAAGCCCTGACCATGGATGTACGCGGCCTCGGTGGCGGACAGCCTGCTGCTGTAGATGAGGTAGCGGCCGACGAACTCCGGCGCGCCGAGGTCGGCCTTGGTCTGCGTGATGTCGCCGCTCGTCTGCACGTTGTCGGTGGTGTCGATGCCCCACAACGCGGGGTGTGCCGCCGCCGGTTGGAGCGCACCTGGCGCTGACGAAGCGTGCGCCTGCTGCGCGACCAACAACGACGCGAGCGTCGATGCCGCGATCAACAGGTTTCTCGTTCGCCACGCCGCCATCCGCCGCCCTCCGTGTTCCGTGGAGCGGCCATGCTAGCAGCGCTGCCGGATCTGGGTACCATCGCTTGGTGGCGCCACCGGACGCACGCAACATGCTCCGAATCGCGACCTGGGCCGACGTCCCCGCAATCGCCGCGATGCATCTTGCGAGCTGGCGAGCGACGTACACCTCGATCACACCGGCCGGGTTCATGGACTCGATCACGCTCGACGGCCGCATCAGGCGCTGGGAGGGAGCATTCAGGCCGCCGGCGTCGGAGACCACGGAGACGACCGTCGCGGTCGACGGGCAACGGATCCTTGGGGTCTGCAGCTTCGGGCCGCGCACGGAGCCGAGGGATCCCACTGCGGGCGAGATCTACTCGCTGCACGTCGGCCCCGATTCGCTCCGCACCGGCGTCGGCCGCATGCTCCTCGACGACGCACTGATGCGCCTCGTCACCCGTGGCTTCACGCGCGTGTTCCTCTGGGTCCTCCTCGATAACGAGAACGCGCGGGCCTTCTACGAAGCGCGCGGATGGTCGCTCACCGGCGAGGAACGCACCGACGACCGGAGCGGATTCCCCATTGCCGAGGTTCGCTACGCGATTCAGCAGGACAACGCGGACGGCTGATATGTTGCGCGGCAGCGACCATGGTTCGGGCGGAGCCAGGTGAGGAGGTACGACATGACGGTATCCACCCACGATGCCGGGCCCTCTCCGCAGAGTGCGCTTGCGACGAACGCCGGCGGGCAGCTCACCGACGATCAGCGCCGTCAGTGGCGCGCGAACTCGCGGGGATATCGCAAGAGTGAGTTGAGTTTCGCCGTGATCGTCGCGATCATCGGCGCGCTCGTCGCCTTCGCCCCGGGTCCCGCGAAGGACGCGACCATCAAGCCGATCATCGGCATCGTCTGCTTCGTCATCGCGGCCCTCCTCCTGGTGCGTGCGTTCACCGGTGGCGATGCGGTCAGCGAGGACGTGCGCGCCGGCCGCGTCGAGTCGGTCGAGGGAGCGATCACGAAGTTCGAGCGCCAGACCGAGGGCCGCGGCAGCGGCACGGCCAGCTACTACATCGACGTCAACGGCAAGCGCCTGCAAGCATATCGTTCCGAATATCTCGCTGCCCCGGAAGCGGGCTACGTTCGCGTGTACTTCCTGCCGAAGAGCCGTCGCGTCGTCAACCTCGAGCATCTGCCCGATCCGGTGATGCCGGCGCTGACGCCCGCCACCGCACAGAGCATGGTGCAGGATGTGCTCACCCATCACGGTCACGACGAGAATTCGCGCGCCGAGGCGCGGGCGAACATGGCCGCCATGGCGACGCAATTCACAGCGCAGATGCACCGGAACGCTGTGGAACCGCCGCCGGACCAGCGTGACTCGCGACCGCTCGCGGAGGCGATCGTCGGCACCTGGACCAACCCGTTCATGACGGTCACCTTCGCGGCGGACGGGACGGCGACGTCCACCGCGCCCAGCGGCCGTCAGACGAGCGGCCGCTGGTCGGTCGACGCGCAGGGGCAACTCCATGCGGGACTGGCCGGGAAAGAGAACGTTGGTCACGCGTGGATCGCCGGCACATCGCTGACCATCTCGGAGGACGGGATGGCACTCACGTTTGAGCGCTCCGGTGGCTGACGCGTCCAGCGCGGGCGGCACCGGTAGGATGGGTGCGATGACGGCCGCTCCGATGCCCGCCGTTTTCCTCGGACATGGCAGTCCGATGAACACGCTCGAGCACAACCGATACACCGCTGCGTGGGCGTTGTTCGGCAGGTCGGTACCCCGGCCGCGTGCGATCCTCGCCGTCTCGGCGCACTGGTACATCGGCTCGACCGCGGTGACCGCGATGCCGACGCCGCGCACCATCCACGACTTCTACGGCTTCCCGCAAGCGCTGTTCGACTTTCAATACCCGGCACCGGGATCGACGAGCTTCGCGGAGGAGGTGTCGGAGATTGCCAAGCCGGTCTGGGTGGGACTCGATCACGACAGCTGGGGCATCGATCACGGAACGTGGTCGGTCCTCGCCCACGCCTTTCCCGATGCCGATATCCCCGTGGTGCAGCTCTCCATCAACGCGGCGAAGCCCTTCGACTACCACCTCGACCTCGGCGCGAGGCTTGCGCCGCTACGCGATGCCGGCGTGCTGTTGGTGAGCAGTGGCAACGTCGTGCACAACCTCGGTGGCATGGACTTCGGCAATCCCGACGGCGCGTTCGACTGGGCCGAGCGTTTTGACAGCGCCGTGCGCGAGAAGATGCTCGATGCGCCGACGGAGGTGCTCACGGTGGATGCACGTCCCGAGTTCCGTCTCGCGGTGCCGACCCCCGACCACTTCCTGCCGCTGCTGTACCTCGCCGGCGCGGCGGGTGTGGGCGGTCAGACTCTCGACGTCCTCGTCGACGGATATACGTTCGGCTCCTTGTCAATGACCTCGTACACACTTGATGCCGTATGTCCGCAGCGCGATGAGGTGGATGCGCCCGCGGCGGAGTTTCCGGATCCCGCGCTGTTCCCACCGGACGAAACCAACAGCTGAGCGCCCGTCAGGCGGCGCAGAGGTCCACGTGCTTGACGCTGAGGATGTGTCCGACCGCGTTCTCCAGCCTGCTGCGGTCGAGCGTTCCGCCGCCGACAGCCGCGACGACTGCCGCAACCGTGCTGTTGGTGAGCGACGCAACGCTTGCCGCTGCGGCCGTATACAGCACCATGTCCGCACCGGCCGTGATTGCTGCGACGACTGCTTTCGGCACGTTGTAGCCGATGTCGACGAGCGCTCCGGCGGACAGAGAATCCGTCATGACGAGCCCCTGAAAGCCGAGTTGATGCCGCAGCTCACCGGTGATCACGTTGGGGGAGATGCTGGCGGGCAGCGTCGACAATCCGGGGACGACGGCATCTGCGATCATCACCGCGGGCGTTCCCGCCGCAATGGCGGACTCGAAGGGGAGCAGCCCCGCTCGTTCGAGCGTGGTCCACGGCAGCGTCGTCGCCGGATTGACGTCGGTGTTGGCCGTCGCCTGTCCCAGCCCGGGGAAGTGCTTCATGACGGGAGTGACGCCTCCCGCGGTCAACCCGGCGGCGAAGGCGGCCGCATCCACGGTCGTGGTGCTCGCGTTGAGGCTGAACGACCTCGTGCCGTCCGGGTCCTCATTGTTCGGTCCGTCGCCGTTGTCGAGATCCAGGACAGGCGCCAGGTCCATCGTGATGCCGGCCGCTCGCATCTTCTTCGCGCTGGTTGTGATGAGTTGCTGGATCTGCCCGGGCTTCATGGTTGCGCCCATCGAGCGTGCTGACGGAATCGACCCGACGAGATTGGCCATCCGCTGCACGGCCCCGCCTTCCTCGTCGGTCATCACAAACGGTGCGATCCCGCCCGGGGCGGTCGCCGTGAGCGTCTTCAGGACCTCGCTGAGGTTGGTCGGCGCGGTCGAGCCGAAGAGGATGATGCCGCCCGCTCCGGCCTCGATCTCCGCCGTGATCGACGTCACGTCGGTCTCGCTCACCGGGATGACCAGCGTCTGCTCAGCAAGCTGATTGAGGGTCCAGCTGGCCAGAACGCTCGCGTTCGAGCAGGTGTTGGGCGTCGCCGTCGGCCTGGGCGAATCGGACGCCGTCGGGGTGGCTGGCGAGACCTTCGGCGTGATCGATGGGGCGCCGCACGCAGCAAGCACGGCGATGATCGCGACGGCGCCAAACGCGCTGTGCGTGATGCTCCGCATGCTGGTAATACGGGCGGAACCCGCGAAAAGGGACGGCGGTATCGTTATGCGGGTGACCCGATCCATCGGATCACGGTAGTGGGGAGAGGACAGATGCAGTTCGGAGTCGTGCTTCCGGGCGGCACCGCCGCGCAGCAACTCGAACTCGCGGTCGTCGCTGAGCAGGCCGGTTGGAACGGCGTCTTCGTGTGGGAGGCGGCCTACGGCGTCGACGCCTGGACGCTCCTCGCCGCGATGGCTGTCAGCACCCAGCGGGTGAAGCTCGGCACCATGCTGACGCCCATCCCATGGCGGCGCCCCTGGAAGGTCGCGAGTCAGATGGTCACCCTCGACCAGCTATCCGCGGGCCGTGCGGTCCTCGCCGTGGGGCTCGGGGCTGTGGACACTGATTTGCCCGATACGGGCGAGGTCATCGACCTTCGGATGCGCGCCGAGTACCTCGATGAAGGCATCGATCTCGTCCGCACGCTCTGGGAGGGTGGGGCGAGCTATCACGGGCGCCACTTCCACTACGAGAACCGGCGGGCGGACCTCGGCGAGGTGGCTCAACCGGTGCAGCAGCGGATGCCGATCTGGGTGGTCGGCGTCTGGCCGAGGCCGAAGTCGATGCAGCGGGTGTTGCGCTGCGACGGCGTGATCCCCCAGTGGGCGGTCCCCGGCCGCGACGGCGGACCGGACGACGTTCGCGACCTGCGCGTGTGGCTCGCCGAGCGAGGCGGCACCGACATCGGCATCATCGTCGACGGTGAGACACCGACCGGCGATCGCGCGGCGGCCATCGCACGGGTCGCGCCCTGGGCCGACGCCGGATGTGCCTGGTGGCTCGAGACCCGCTGGGAGCTGCCGCATCACTCCGACGAGCGCATCGGTCAGATCCGCGAACGCCTCCTGGCAGGACCGCCGGAGGCCTGAGCCGTCAGGGCGTCGAGAGCGAGGGCGCCTTGACCTGCACCGGCGACTCGCCGGATACCTCGCGGAGCGTGCGACCGCTGGCGCGGATCCAGAGCCACGTCCCCAGGAGGACCACGATCGATGCGAGCAGCACGATGCCGATCCCGAGCGTCGGCACGTTGACCAGCTTCAAGCCGGAGACCAGGATGACGGCGGCCAGCGCGCCCCGAAGGAACGCGGTGGGCGCATAAGACGACACGGCCGCCCCGATGACGACCCCGGGAATGCTGCCGATGAGGATCGAGGCGGTCAGCCCGAGCTTGAAGTCACCGAAGACGATGTGTGCGAGCGCAGCAGAGCCGACCATCGGGATCGCCTGCGCGAGATCGGTGCCGACCATCTGCGAGCCGCGGAGACGCGGGTAGAGGAAGAGGAGCAGCACGATCACGAGCGTCCCCGAGCCGACCGAGGTGATGCCGACGATGAAGCCGATCGACGCGCCGATTGCCACAGTCGGGATCTTTCTGATGATCAGTTTCTCGTCCGGACCCCGCGAGGTGCCGTTGCGGTGATCGAGATACATCTTGAACAGCAACGCGGCGACTGCGACGAGCAGCACCGAGCCGAGCGCGACGCTCACGATCGTCTGCACGCGCGCCGCGCTGCCGATGGACTTGAGGAAGACGACGCCGAGAAATGCGAACGGCACCGAGCCGATCGCGAGCCACCCTGCCAGGTTCCAGCGAACGGTCCCGCGTCCCGCATGGACGGCAGCGCCGACCGGCTTCATGATCAGCGACGCGACCAGGTCGCTCGAGACTGCAGCGAGGGGTGCCACGCCGAAGAGCAACACGAGGATCGGGGTCATGAGCGCCCCGCCGCCCATCCCCGTCAGCCCGACTGCACAGCCAACGATAAGCCCGGCCAACGCGACATACAGGTCGATATGCACCCCCCGAATCCTCCTCTCGACGATCGCCCCGTTTGACGCCCTCGCCCTACTGTGCCGGATGACGAGCCCCGCGTCAAGTTTGCCTTTCCCACGGGAATTCTGACAAGCCGGGACCGCGACACGCTGTGCGAGACGCCGACGAATCTCACCCCGGGCCTCGAGCGGCTATCCCCAGACCTCCGCTGCGGTTTCGACGATGAGCCGGAGCTTGGCAACCTCCTCGTCGTACGTCAGCGTGTTGCCCTCGACGGTTGACGAAAAACCGCATTGCGGCGACAGGCACAGTTGCTCGATCGGCACGAACTTCGACGCAGCTTCGATACGGCGCTTGAGGTCGTCCTTCTTCTCGAGCGTGCCTCGCTTGGTTGTCACCAGTCCGAGGACGACGAACTTGCCTTTGGGCACGAATCGCAGGGGCTCGAAACCGCCTGATCGGGCGTCGTCGAATTCCAGGAAGAAACCGTCGACTCCGAGCTCACCGAAGAGCGCCTCGGCGACGAAGTCATAACCGCCTTCGGCGGCCCACGATGACCGGAAATTGCCGCGACACATGTGCGTGGTGATGCGCATCGTCGGCGGTTTCGCCGCGAGTACACGGTTGATGTTGCGGATGTAGAGCTCGTGCTGATGCTCGCGATCGCCACCGAGCGACGCGATCAACTCGCGCTGGCGTGGATCGTTGAGGTACGCCAGGCTGGTGTCGTCGAGCTGGAGGTACGTGCAGCCGAGATCGCCGAGCGCGCGCACCTCGTCGGCGTATGCGGCGGTGAGGTCGTCCCAGAACCGGTCAAGGTCCGGATAGACCGTCGGATCAATCGCCGCACGACCTCCGCGGTAGTGCACCATGCTCGGCGAGGGGATCGTCAGCTTCGGGGTCACCCCGTCAGCAACCGCCGACTTCAGGAAGCGGAAGTGGTCCGCGAAAATCGTCTCGCGAAGCGTGATCTTGTCGCTGATGCGCAGCGCCGCCGGAGCGAAATCGAGCGTGCCGCCGTCGTTGAAGAACTGCACGTGCAACTTCTCATCGGCCTGCGTGACACCACCGAGTCGATAGATGAAATCCATGTGCCATGCCGATCGGCGGAACTCGCCGTCGGTTGCGGACTGAAGACCGACGTCGCGCTGCATCGCCACGACACTGCGGATCGCGCCGTCCTCCATCTCGCGCAGCTCGTCGTCCGTGATATCGCCGGCGGCGCGACCTGCTCGCGCCGCCATCAAACGCGCCGGTCGTAGCAGGCTGCCGACATGATCGGCGCGAAAGGGTGGCTGCACTGTACGAGCGATGCCCGGTAGGGTACCGATGGCGTCATCGGGCTGTCAACGCGACCTCCGCACGCTGCGGATCGCCGGACATTCCCTAGGCTTGGCGGCGGATGTCTGTGCCGAACGGCGACCAACGAGCAGCGCACCGTGCGGCGGCACATCGCCGCATCCGCAATCGCGCGCTCACCATCGGCGTCAGCGTCGTTCCCTTCGGCCTGTCGTTCGGCGCGGTGTCGGTCGAGACACATCTCAGCCTCGCGCAGACCTGCCTTCTCTCGCTCGTGCTGTTTTCGGGAGCGTCGCAATTCGCGCTGGTGAGCGTCATCAGCGGTGGTGGTTCGGTGTTCTCCGCTGTCGGCACAGCCCTGCTGCTTGGCACTCGCAACGGGCTCTATGGCGCGCGTATCAACGCGCTACTCAGGCCGAAGGGCTGGCGCCGGCTGCTGATGGCTGAGGTGACGATCGACGAGAGCACGGCGATGGCCGTGACCGAAGCGTCCGCCGGCTACGCGGCGTGGGCGTTCTGGGCGACGGCGCTGAGCGTGTACGTCCTCTGGAACCTTTCCACGATCGTCGGCGCATTTGCGGGCAACGCCCTCGGCTCCCCGGCCGCGACCGGACTCGACGTCGCCGGCCCCGCAGCCTTCACCGCGCTCCTCGCGCCGCGGCTCACCAATCCCCGGTCGCGATTGACGGCGCTGGCTTCGGGAGCCATCGCCCTGTTGACGGTTCCATTCGTCCCGGTCGGCGCCCCGATCCTGCTCGGCGGCCTCCTCGGCGTTGCGCTGTTGCTGGCGTTCAGCAGATGAGGCTCTGGATCGCCGTGATCATCGCCTCGGCCGGTTGCGTGACACTGAAGTTGGTCGGCTATGTCGTGCCCGCTCGGCTGCTGGAGTCACCGCTGGCGAGGCGCGTGCTCGAGGCGCTCCCGGTCACGCTGCTAAGTGCGCTGATCGCTGTCTCCGTGTTCGCGACGGGCAGTCATCTCCTGCTTGACTCGCGTGCAGCCGGGCTCGCCGTCGCCTTCGTCCTGGTCGCCGTGCGAGCGCCATTCCTCGTGGTGGTGGTTGGGGCCTGCGCAACCGCCGCCGGCGTCCACGCGGTGTATCCATAGGCGCCTACGCGCTCTGTGGCACCTCGCTGAGCTCGAGCAGGTGCCCGTCCGGGTCGCGAAAGAAGCAGCGCACCTCGTAGCCGTGGTCGACGGGCGGGGTGAGAAACACCGCGCCGCGTGCCTCGAGCGCCGCACACGCCGCGCGGCAATCGCGGACGCGGAACGTCATCTCACTGCTGACGCGATCGGGGTCGTCGGGCGGTGCGAAGGTGACGCCGGGTTTGTCGGCGGTCGGACCTCCGCCGGTGACGAGCAGCAACCACGTGCCGCTCAGCCGGAACACGGCGCTCGTGCCGCCGTACTCGCGGGAAAGCTCAGCGCCGACGACATCGCGGTAGAAGGCGACGGAGCGATGGATGTCAGCCACGACGAGCAGATGCGTGAGCTCGGCCGTGCCCGGAAATGTTGCGGCGTCGACTGATTCGGTCATGGCAATCTCCTCGATGTGGTGCGAGAGACCGGACATGATCCAGTTTCCGCTCGACGAGGTGGCGCGCTCCGATGAACGTGCGCGTGCTACAGAGGACCTGAAGACTGAGCGCGAGGGCCATGAAATGGCGCGACACCCGCGACCGCGAAAGCGCCATGGTTCTGTCGTCTGCTCCCGAAAGGTCGCGGCTCCCGCTCAGTCGCGCTCGCGCGATCGCACCCCCCTCTCGCCGTCGCATGATCGACCTGTGAATCCGCAGCAGTGGCGCGACGCGATGCAAACCTGGGCGCTCCCCGAGTCGATCCTTGCGGCCGCGCCGGAATCACCCTGGGGATTCCCCATCGAGCCGTTTCGCACACGGGTGGAGCGCGCCAAGCCCGGTGATCTCAGCTTCGCGAACCGGCGCGCGCTCGAGGCCCTGCCGGAGCACGGCACCGTGCTCGACATCGGCGTCGGCAGTGGGGCCGCGTCGCTCCCGCTGCATCCGCGCTGCTCGCTGATTGTCGGCGTCGATGCATCGGCCGCGTTGCTCGCCGAGTTTCGCCGTCAGGCACGACGCGTCGGTGCCGGCGCACGGACCGTCAGGGGCACCTGGCCGGACGTCCAGCGACGCACGCCCGTTGCGGATGTCGTTGTCTGCAATCACGTCGTGTACAACGTCGGCGACCTCGCCCCGTTCGCGCTCGCGCTGCACAGGCGCGCACGGCAGCGTGTCGTTTTGGAGCTGACGCGGCGGCACCCCACGTCGTGGATGGCCGACCTCTGGCTGCGCTTTCACGACCTCGAGCGTCCCGTTCGACCGGACGCAGCTGACGCCTTCTCCCTGCTTCGCGGTCTCGGGTTGCCCGTCCGGCGCCGCAGCGCGTCCAGCGACCGCGGTGCCGGTGGCTTCTCGCGCCGTGAGGACGCGGTGGCGTCGATCCGGCGGCGTCTCTGTCTCGACGCGAGCCGCGACCCCGAGGTTGCGGAAGCGCTCGGCGACCGCCTCGTCCATGCGGATGCGCTCTGGGCCGTGCGCCCGCCTTCGCAGCCGATCGTGACCCTGTGGTGGGATGTCGGGGAGTAGGGTGAACCTGTGTCCGCACCGCACGATATCGATGCGCACCACGGTCATCCGGTCAGCGCCACGACGGACCAGGGACCGCTCGTCGCCGCGCTCTGTCTGATCGCCGTCTTCATGGTTGCGGAGGTCGTGATCGGAGTCCTCGCGCGGTCGCTGGCGCTGCTCTCCGACGCCGGGCACATGCTCACCGACGTCGCGGCCCTCGGCGTGTCGCTGGTCGCGGTGCGCCTCGCGCAGCGGCCACCGAAGGGAGGCCTCACCTTCGGGCTGAAACGCGCCGAGATCCTCGCGGCTCTCGTCAGCGGGGCGACGCTGCTGGTGCTTGCCGCCGTGCTGATCTTCGAGGCATTGCTCCGCGTCGCGTCACCGCCGTCGGTCCAGGGCGGCGCGGTGATCGCAACTGCGGCCGCCGGCATCGTCGTGAATCTCGGGGTCACCTGGCAGCTGTCGCACGCGAACCGGCGCAGCCTCAACATCGAGGCAAGTTTCCGCCACATCCTCACCGACCTCTATGCGCTGATCGGCACGCTGGCCGCCGGCGTCGTGATCGTGACCACCGGCTTCGAACGCGCCGATGCGCTCGCCTCTCTGCTCGTGGCCGGCCTCATGGTCTACGCGGGCGTGCGCCTGCTCGGTAAGGCGGGGCGCGTGCTGCTCGAGGCGTCGCCCGCCGACCTCGATCCGGAGGAGATCGGCAGCGCGCTCGCCGCACACGCGCACGTCGTCAACGTCCACGACCTCCACGTCTGGGAGCTGACCTCGGGCTTCCCGTCGCTCTCCGCCCATGTGCTGGTGCATCCGCGCGACGACTGCCATGCCATCCGGCTCGACCTGGAGCGTTTCCTCGAGGAGCGCTTCCACGTCGATCACACGACGCTGCAGGTCGACCATGCACCGCCGGAATTCCTCAAGGTCGAGCGGCTCGTCCCCGATCGCGGCCGGACCGCCGAGTAGCTTGAGGGCCGGCCTCAGGCTCCGGCGGCTGCCCGCGCACACTCGGCGCAGACGCCGAGAACAGCGAAGTGATACGGGCGCAGCTCGAACCCGAGACGCCGTTTGGCACCCTCGGCCATGGCCTCGAACAGGTCGTCCGGAGCCTCGATCGTGTCCCCGCACAGCTCGCAGACGAGATGCCCGTGGGCCTCGGTCGCCAGGTGGTAGGTGGCGGCGGCGTGCCCGAGGTGGTTGTGGATCACGACGCCGAGGCGCTCGAGCTCCTCCAGATTGCGGTACACGGTGGAGGCGTGGACGTCCGGCGCCAGCTTTCGAACGGCCGTCAGCAGCTCCTCGGCGGTGGGATGGCTGGCGCCTTGAACGAGGGCGGTGAGCACCAGGCGGCGGGCGGTCGTGACCCGCGAGCCACCGTCGCGGAGCTGCGCCACGAGTTCGTCAACAGTGGTGGGTGCCATCTCTCAAGGATAGTCGCCCTCCGAACGCTGAGGAACGGACGTTGCAGATGGTTTCTGGACGCTGTTGCGTACTGGTCGCGTTTTGATACGCTGGGCAGGCTCCTGATGTTGACGGGAACAAGGAGGACCCCATGGCCGCGACGCCGTCTCGCTGGACCCGGATCCGCGGCTCGCTGACCCCCCGTGAGTGGGGCAGGGTCGGCGGCATGGTCGGTTTCATCATCGGCCTCTACGTCGTGGGCTGGGGCGTGTTCATCGCCGCCATCCTTCCCGAGCACTCGAAATTCCTCGGGATCGGCGTCGCCGTGACCGCCTACACGCTGGGACTCCGTCACGCCTTCGACGCGGACCACATCTCGGCGATCGACAACACGACGCGCAAGCTCATGGCCGAGGGCAAGCGGCCGATGTCGGTCGGCTTCTGGTTCTCGCTCGGTCACTCGACCGTGGTCTTCGTCCTGGGGATCGGCCTCACGTTCGCGGCCCGCGCAATCGTGACGCAGGTCAGCACCTCGAACTCGACGGTCAAGACCTTCGGCGGCATCATCGGGACCGCGGTGTCGGGCTCGTTCCTCTATCTGATCGCCGCGCTCAACCTGGTGATCCTCGTTGGGATCGTCAAGGTCTTCCTGGAGATGCGTCGCGGCCGCTACAACGACGAGGAGCTCGAGCAGCAGTTGAACGCGCGCGGGCTGATGACGAGGTTCTTCGGCAGGATCATGCGGGCGATCAAGAGCCCCTGGCAGATGTACCCGGTTGGCGTGCTCTTCGGGCTCGGTTTCGATACGGCGACCGAGGTGGCGCTGCTCGCCGCGACGGCGGGCGTCGCAACCGCCGGTCTTCCCTGGTACGCGGTGCTGAGCCTGCCAATCCTGTTCGCCGCCGGCATGGCGACGCTGGACACGCTGGACGGCTCCTTCATGAACTTCGCATACGGGTGGGCGTTCTCCAAGCCGGTTCGCAAGGTCTACTACAACATCACGATCACCGGACTCTCGGTGATCGTGGCGATGCTGATCGGCACCATCGAGATCTTCGGCCTGCTCGCCTCGCAGCTGAAGTTCTCCGGTGGCTTCTGGGACTTCATGTCGAACTTCAACATCAACGAAGCCGGTTTCATCATCGTCGGGCTGTTCGTCTTCACGTGGGCCGCGGCACTCGCGATATGGCGTTTCGGACGGATCGAACAGCGATGGGAGCGGGCCGCCGCTCAGCGACGCTAGTCTGACGCCGGCCTGAATGCCGTCACTCGGTTGTGATCGCTCGGAGGATGTCGACTCTCGACGCGCGGATCGTCGGGAAGATCGCGGCCACCACGCCGAAGACCCCTGCCGCGACCGCGTACAACGCGAGGTTCCCCCCCGGCACTGATATCTCGGTGATGCCGAGGTCGTGCAGCGAGCCCGTCACCGCGATGCCAAGTCCAAGGCCGACGCTCAAACCGAGCACGGCGCCGAGCAGCGAGATGATCACCGACTCCCACCGCACCATCGAACGGGTCTGTGAGCGGGTCATGCCGAGTGCGCGCAGCACGCCGATCTCGCGCGTGCGCTCGAGCACGCTCAGGATGAGCGTGTTGGCGATCCCGAGCACGGCGATGATGATCGCGAACGCGAGCAGCACGTAGATGAGGTTGAGGAAGCTGTCGAGTTGAGAACCGACGAACGCGCGGTATTCGGACCGGCTCATCGCCTTGAGCAACGGGAACGCCGTGACGTCATGGTCGAGCGCCTGCTCCGCCTGATGCTCCGAGACGCCGGGCGCGGCGTTCGCAAGCAGGATGCCGTCAAGCTGCGTCGGCACCTGCGGCGCCATGGTCGCGACTGACACGATGTAGCCGCTCACGAGCGCGTTGGCGGTGTAGATGCCGCCGACCCGGATGCGGACCGGTGATCCCTGCGGGAAGTTGAACGTCACCGTCTGGCCCACATGCACCTTTGACGCGGTCGCCTCCGTCGAGTCGACAATCGCCGTGTCGGCCGACGCGATCGACGATGCGTCGCCGGACACCATGTTCAGCGTGAGCACGCGACCCAGGTTGGTGGGGTCGATCGCCGCGATGCTCTGGGAGCTGCCTCCGATGAGGACTGACGTCCCGCGGACCTCGGTGACATCGCTCAACGCCGGGTCAGCCGACAGCGCCTGCGCCGCCTGGGTGCTGAAGTCCGGACCCTCGGTGAAGACGATGAAGTTGGCCCGGAACGCGCCTTCGATCGCGTCGTTGGTGGAAACGCGCAACGAGTCGGTGAGGACTGCGACCGTCGTGACGAGCGCGAGCCCGATCATCAGTGCCGCCGCCGTGAGCGCCGTGCGGCGCGGGTTGCGTCGCGCGTTCTCGCCCGCGAGCATGCCGGCTGCGCCGCGGAGGCGTCGAACCGGCCATCCGAGCACGATCGCGACCGGTACCACGAGGAGTGGCGCCAGCAGCGCCACGCCGACGAACACGGCGAGGAACCCCGCGCCGATGAACTGCAGCTTCGCGTCGCTCGAGGTGAACAGCCCGATCCCGAGCGCAGCGCACCCGAGCACGAAGACCACGAGCCCGATCACGATGCGCCGCCGCGGCAGTGGTTGCGTCTCCGGAAGGGCCTCGGAAAGCGCCTCGACGGGCGAGATCCTCGTGGCGCGACGAGCCGGAAGTGACGCGGCGATCACCGTGACGATCGTTCCGACGAGCACGGCAACGATGAATGTGCGGGGCAGCAGCGTGATGCCGGCCGTCGACGCCGAGCCGAAGACCGAGAGCAACGCTTTCGCGATGAGGATGCCGACGGCGAAGCCGAGGATCGATGCCACGACGCCCGTCAGCGCCGCCTCGATGAGGACCGACCGCAGCACCTGCGCGCGGGTCGCACCGAGCGCGCGCAGCAGCGCGAGTTCCCGGGTGCGCTGCGCGACGAGGATGTTGAACGTGTTGATGATCAGGAACGAGCCGACGAACAGCGAGATGAAGGCGAAGACGAGCAGCGGCGTGCCGATGAACGTGCTGATCGTCGCCTCCGTGCTCTGCTCCGCCGCCTGCGCAGCCTGCTGACCGGTCTCGGCCTCGGCGTAGCTCGGCAGTGCCTGTGCGATGCGCTCACGCAGCACGACGTCGGTGACGCCGCTGTCGGCGCTCACGAGGATGCTGTCGTACTTGCCCTGCGCGTCCATCACCTGCGCTGCCGTCGCCTCGCTGAACAGCACGATCGTCGCGCCGCCGAGATTGTCCGAGCTGCCGTATCCCGCGATGCCGGAGATGGTGAAGTGCTGCTCGACGCCACCCTGGAACACGATCGCGATGGAGTGACCCACCGCAAGACTGTTCTTCGTGGCCGTCCCCGCGTCGACCACGACATCGGTCGGTCGCGTCGGAGGTTTTCCAATCCGCAGGTGGTATGGGGAGATCCCGCTGTCGGTGATCCAGCTGGCGCCGAATGTCGGTGGCCCATTGCCGCCGATGGGCTTTCCACTGGGCCCGATCACGGTTGCGCCGTTACGGAAGATGTTGCCGACCGCATCCTTGACCCCGGGAACCGCGCGCACCGTCGCGAGCAGCGACGTTGGGACCGGGTGGTTCTGCCCACCACCGATGCCCTTGCCCTCACCGGCGATCGCGTGTCCATGCACGGTGACCGCGACGCCGGCGTTGGCAGTGTTGAAGATGCCGGTGAACGTCGCATTGATGGTGTCGGTGAGGATGAAGGTGCCCGCAACAAACGACACGCCGAGGATCACCGCGATGGTGGTGAGCGCCAGCCGGAGCTTGTGGCTGAGCAGACTTCTCAGGCTGACCCCGAGCATCTGTCAGCCCCGCGTGGTCTGGTCAGTCACCGAGATGACGCATGAGGCCGAGCACGCTGTCAGCGGTCGGCCCGTGCATCTCGCTCACCACGTGTCCGTCGGCGAGGAACACCACACGGTCCGCGTGTGCGGCGGCGATGGGGTCGTGGGTCACCATGATGATCGTCTGTCCGAGCTCCGACACCGCGTGACGCAGAAAGTCCAGCAGGTCGGTGCTCGCTTTGGAATCGAGGTTGCCCGTCGGCTCGTCGGCGAAGATGATCTCGGGCTGACTGGCCAGCGCGCGCGCCGCCGCGACGCGTTGCTGTTGCCCGCCCGACAGTTGATTCGGGCGATGCTTGAGCCGGTCGCCGAGGCCGGTGATGCGCACCACCTCCGCAAGCGCGGCCGCATCAGGCTTGCGCCCGGCGATGGTGAGCGGCAGGACGATGTTGTCGTACGCCGACAGCGTCGGCACGAGATTGAAGGACTGGAAGATGAATCCGACCCGTTCGCGACGCAGCAGCGTGAGCTGTTTGTCACCGAGACTGCCGAGCTCGACCTCGCCGATGTGCACGGCGCCCGAGGTGAGCCGGTCGAGGCCGGCGAGACAGTGGAGGAGTGTCGACTTCCCCGACCCGGAGGGTCCCATGATGGCGCTGAACTGACCCTTCGCGAACGAGACGGTCACACCATCCAGGGCGCGCACCATCGCGTCCCCGCGGCCATAGACCTTGACCGCGTCGGTCGTTCGCGCGGCGACTGACTGCGACTCGGAAACCGGGCTCGGCGCGGGCGTGGTGCTGACCGCCATCGCGGCAAGGGTAGACGAACCAGGGTTCGGCGCCGACCGTAGCCAATCGATTGCGTCGGCAGTTTCATGCGACGTGCGAACGTACCTCCCAATCGGCGATCCACGCCGGGAGACCCTGGGCCGTGCCGTCCGCACGGTTCTCGTGGCCGCGTTCCTGTTCATGGCGTTTCAGCTTCCCGTCAAGCAGTTCCTCGGGCTGTACGACCATGTGCCCTGGAGCAACGATCCCTACGACGCCATCACCTCGTTCACGGTGTTCTTCGTGCCCCTGATCGCAGCGGTGTGCCTGGTGCGAATCGCCCTGTGCCGCCGTGATGAGCCGCTCGCGATCGAGCGGGTGGTCGGCGTCCTCCGCGGCAGCCGCGTGGTGCTCGGCGCGATGATCGTGACCCTGGTCTCTGACTGGACGAGCGTGGCACTGCAGGCGAATCGGGATGCGTGGATCGCTGGCACGGGCGTGATGATCGCGGTCATCGCGGTGCTGTCCGTCGTGGTGGCCGTTGCCTCGGCCGGCGTGCTGCGCGCGGAGCGGTTGATGCCGCACGCGCCCGGCGACCCACGGCCTGTCACCGACTGGCTCAGCGACGTCCTGCTCCTCGCCGAATGGTGCACCAGGTGGCTCGGGCCGCTGGCACGCCTGGCGCACAAGAGCATCCCCTGGCTTGATCGAGTGGTCGCGAGACCAATCCGCCGGTTTCCGATCGCTGCGGCGGCCGGTGCCGCGCTTGCGTTCGGCGTCCTCCTTGCCTTGAACACGCTGCTCCGAGAGGGGGCAGGTGCCGCGCTCTGGATCGATGTCGTCGTCGGCTCGACCGGTATGTTCGCCTTCCTCGTCGTCGCGGGGGCATACGTCGGGCTGGTGCGCACGGAGCGGCCTGCGAACGGGGTGCGCCGCCGGGCAGTCGATGCCGCTGTCATCGGCTGCCTGGCCGTGCCCTTGGCGCTGGGGTTTCGCGAGTCGCTCTGGTGGGTCATCGGGGGCGATTCGGGCGGGCCGCAGCGCCTCGCTGAGCTGCTTGCGCTGGCCGCTGTGGCCGCCGCCGTGATCGTGTTTGCCGCGGAGACGGCGCTGCGCATGCACCCGCGCTCCATCCGAGCCGCCGATCGCGGCTGAGGCAGCCGGCGGCGGGATGCTTGGTAGAGTGGGATCGGTGACCGCGGCGGAACTCCCGATCGGCGAGCGGAAGGCGCAGGCCGTCGAGGAGATGTTCGACCGGATCGCGCCTCGCTACGACCTGGTCAACCGCGTGATGACGCTCGGTCTTGACTCCGGGTGGCGCCGCCGTGCGGTGCGCGAGCTCCGGCTCACCGCGGGGGCGCATGTCGTCGATCTCGGATGCGGCACGGGCGATCTGTGCCGGGCGCTCGAGCGGTCCGGGCTGAGCGGCGTGGGGGTCGACATGGCCGCCGGCATGCTCGCGAAGGCGCGCACCACTGCGCCGCTGGTTCGCGCCGACGCCCTCGCCCTGCCGCTGCGGGACGGATCGGTGGATGGAGCGATCAGCGGGTTCGCGCTGCGCAACGTCGTGGACATCGGGGCCTGCTTCGACGAGGCGGCGCGAGTCATCCGCCCCGGCGGCCGGGCCGTCTTTCTCGAGGTGTCGGAACCGCGGAACCCGGTGCTGCGCCGGTTGCACGCGCTCTACTTCCGGCGCATCGTCCCGCTGGTCGGCGGTCTCATCTCCGATCGACGTGCCTATCGCTACCTGCCGGCGTCGACCGCCTACCTGCCGCCGCCCGACGGCCTGCTCGACCTCCTGGCGCGGTCCGGGTTCGTGCACCGTCGCCGCGTGGTGCTCGGCGCCGGTGCGGCGCAGCTCCTGATCGGGATCAGGCGATGAGTGCCATGCGGTCGGCACCCGAGGCGGTGGTCCCGGCGCTCGCAGGCGATCTCTTCGGTGGGTTCGGCGACCGGTCGAGCGTCGTCATTCAGCACGGCGATATGGGTTTCTCTGCGATCGGGAGGTCGCGGAACGTCGTGGTGCCGGCGGGGCCGGACCATGTCACCCGCGCCGCTGCCCTCACCCAGGCGGTGTTGAGCGAGCTGGGGGGAAACGCGATCGCGATGGGGGCGCTGCCCTACGCCGGCAGCTGCGAGTCGGTCCTTCGCGTGCCGGACATGGCGGTGCGCGGGGACCCCGTGTCGGCGGGTCCCGCACCGCAGCCGGACTGGGTCGTGCGCTCGCTGTTCCCTGAGCCACTCCCGGTCGACTATCAAGCTGCCGTCGAGCGTGCGCTCGAAGCGATCGAGGCCGGGGAGATCGAGAAAGTCGTGCTTGCGCGCAGCCTCGCGGTCGAGGCTGACCGGCCGATCGACCCGCGCATCGTCGCGCGCCGGCTCTCGGCGGCCGAGCCGGGGTCGTACGTGTTCCTGGTCTCGCTCCCCGGTGGGGGCAGCACGCTGGTCGGTGCGTCACCGGAGCTGCTCCTTCGCCGCGACGGCATGACAGTGCTCAGTGACCCGCTTGCGGGAACGGCGCTGCGCAGTCCCGACCCGGTTCGCGATCGCGAGATCGCCCGCGAGCTGAGCGCGTCCGGAAAGGAGCAACGCGAGCACCGGCTCATCGCCGAAGCGGTCGCGGATGGCCTTGCTCCCTTCTGCGCGGAGCTCCGTGTCGATCCGGAGCCGTCGCTGAGCCCAACCGCGACCCTCTGGCACCTGCGCACGGCCGTCCACGGCACGCTCAAACGCGAGGCGCCGGACGCACTGGCGCTCGCCGCGGCGCTGCACCCCACGCCTGCCGTCTGCGGGACGCCGAGACCGGCCGCGTCGGCGGTGATCAGCCGTCTCGAGGACTTCGATCGCCGCTTCTATGCCGGCCTCGTGGGCTGGGTCGATGCACGGGGTGATGGCGAATGGGCGATCACGCTCCGCTGCGCTGAGATCACCGGCAGCGGTGCGCGCCTCCACGCCGGGGCTGGCATCGTCATGGGATCCGAGCCCGCCGCTGAGGATCTCGAAACGGAGGCGAAGTTCGGTCCGATGCTCAGAGCGCTCGGGGTCCTCAGCGCCGAGGACTGAGCGGCATCAGCCGGCGAGTGCCGCGGCGACGGTGCCGGCAACCTCCGCCCGCAACGGAGCGGATTGCGACCGGTCCACACACACGCGAACCACCTGGACGCCGCCGGACGCCTCGGCCTCGCGGATGGCGGGGATGAACACCTCCGCGCGATCGATCGACCGCACTCCTGCGCCGGCTGCGCGAGCAACGGCCTCGAGGTCGACCCCGTGCGGCGTGCCGAAGAGCAGTTCGAACTCCTCGCGCGGCAGGGACGACTGGCCGAGCAGCGAGAAGATGCCCCCGCCGTCGTTGTCGATCACGACGAGCACGGCCCCAGGGCAGCGCCGCGCTCCCCAGAGCAGCCCGGCGGCGTCGTGGAGGAGGGTGAGATCGCCGAGCAACGCGTAGGTGGGGCTGCTGACGGCGGCGACGCCGAACACTGTCGACACCAGGCCGTCGATGCCGCTCGCGCCGCGATTGGCGAGCACTCGGAGACCGTCCCGCGGCGCCATGTACTGATCGACGTCTCGGATGGGCATGCTCGAGCCCGCAAAGAGCACGCCGCCGCTCGGAATCGTGGCGGCGAGGTCGCGCGCGATCCGTCCCTCGAAGGGGCCCTCCCACCCGTCGAGCAGCGAATCGACGGCGACGCGCACGGCCAGGTCCGCCTCGTGCCAGTCGCCGGCCCAGCTCGGACTCGTCGGTGGGAGGGACGTGCGTCTGTCGCGCAACGTCGCGATCACCTCGGAGGGATTGCGATCCAACGTGAGCGTCGAACGTCGATCCGGGTCGGCGACGAGAGCGTCGGGGTCGATGATGAGCAGCCGATCCGCGCTCCGGACCAACTCCTGTACGCCGCGGGAGGTGGGCGTTGCGCCGACCTGGATGACGAGATCGGGGTGATGACGTTCGCGGAAACCGGCGTCGGCGGCAAGGAGTGCGCCGGCACTGAGCGGGCCGCCATTCTCAGCGGTGGCATCGCCGCGCAACCCCGAGATCGGTTCCGCGAGCAGCGGCCAGCCACGCTCATCGCACAGTTCGACGAGGCCTGCCGGAGGAACCCTGAGACGCCCGGCGACGACGACGACTCGGTGACCGGTCGCGACTTCCCGCGCGAATGCCGGCAGGCGATCCGGGGTCTGCTGCGTCACCGTGTGCGTCGAGCGCCCGAACGGCGACCCCGTTGTGATCGCCTCGCCGGTGGGGAGCAACGGCTCTCGGAACGGGAGATTCAAGTGCACCGGTCCAGGCGGATCACCTACCGCGTGAAACATCGCCCTCGCGCCGAGCGAGCTCCAGTGATGGAACGCCCACGCGCCATCGTCGGGCAGGCCGCTGTCGGAGAACCACTTGACGAATTTCCCGAACAGCGCCTGCTGGTCGATGGTCTGATTTGCGCCGACGCCCTGCAATTCGGGAGGACGGTCTGCGGTGAGCACGATGAGTGGGATCCGTGCCATGAAAGCTTCGACAACGGCCGGATAATGATTCGCCGCAGCGGTTCCGGACGTGCAGAACGTCGCAACGGGCGCGCCGGATGCTACGGCAATGCCGAGCGCGAAAAAGGAGGACGAACGCTCGTCCACGTGCACGTGGAGCGTGATGTCACGATTGCGCGCCGCGGCAAGCGCGATCGGCGTCGAGCGTGCGCCGGGCGTCATGCACATGTGCCTGACGCCTCCGAGGACCAGCTCGTCCAGCAGCACACTCACGCACGCCAGCGCGATGTCGCCCTGGCCGGGTTCGGTCATACCGGCACGAGGAGGTCTGCGGCAACGTGCGGACGCCGCGGGACGAGCCAGCCGTCGACCGGCAGCAGCGGGTCGCTCACGACGTCGGACGCGAGCAACTGCGCGGTGCCTGCGCCATGCGCGAAGGGCGAGTCCGGTAGCGCCGCAGCGAGCGCCACGACGGCCGCGAGCCCCACGGACGTCTCCAGTGCACTCGATGCGATGGCCGGCACTCCGGCGGCGTCGGCGGCGCGCAGCGCTTCACGAACGCCTCCGATCCGCTGTGGCTTGAGAACGATCACGTCCGCGGCCTCGAGATCGCGCAGACGGCGCGCATCCGCCATGGTTCGGATCGCCGACTCGGCGGCCACCGGCATCGGAATGCGGCCACGGAGCGTCGCGAGCTCCTCGAGCGAAGCCACCGGGTCCTCGACGAGCTCGATGTCGTACACGGTGAGGACGGTCAGCATGCGCAGCGCGGTATCGACATCCCAGGCACCGTTGGCATCGAGACGGATGCGCACGCCGGGTCCGCATGCCGCACGGATCGCCGCGACCCTGTCCAGTGAGCCGGCATCGCCGACCTTCACCTTGATCGTCCCGCATCCCGAGTTGAAGGCAAGAGTGGCAGCAACGTCGGGCGGGACGCGCGGGACCATCGCGTTGACCGCGACGCGTACGCGATCCGTCGCGGGGAACGGCAGCATCGCCGCCTCGAGTGCCGACCGTTCCGCAGCCGCGTGTTCCGCCTCGTTCCAGCTCGCCAGCGGCGAGCACTCACCCCACCCCGCGGGCCCTTCGAGGAGATAGCCCGTGCGTCGCGTCACACCCATCACCGGATGACGGAGGTCGACGCTGAACTGGAGGCGTCTCATGACGCGAGCAACGCCCCGGCCAGCACGATGCCGAACACCAGCTCGAGTCGCGTGAGGCCGATGAGCGCGGGCACGAGCGCACGCCCCTCCGCGGCACGCACGACGCGGAGCGGCGGCACTGCCACCGGGATGGTGACCAGCGTGAGCATCGTCAACCACGGCAGTGAGCGGACGAGCGCGCCGATCGACGGCAGCAAGAGAGCGACAACGACGGTGGCGACGAGCAGCACACGGCTGCGCTGCGCGCCAAGCCGTACGGCGAGTGTCCGCTTCCCTGCAAGGCTGTCCGTCGGGACATCACGAAGGTTGTTGGCCATCAGCAACGCGCACGCGAGGAGTCCGACTGGCACCGCGAGCCAGAGGACGCCCAGGTCGAGACGATCCTGCTGCACGTATGCCGTCCCGCACGTCGCCACCAACCCGAAGAAGGCGAACACGGAGATCTCGCCGAGGCCGAACGACGCATACGGTCGCGGTCCGCCCGAGTACAGGAGCAGCCCGAGCACCGACGCGAAGCCGGCGAGGATGAGCCACGGCGTGGTGAGCAATGCCAGCACCACGCCGGCGATCGCTCCGATGCACACCATCAGGATCGCCGCCGCCGCGACCGCGCGCGGCGGCGCAAGGCCTGAGGCGACGAGCCGTCGCGGTCCCATGCGTGCCGCTGTGTCGACTCCGCGAACACCATCGAAATAATCGTTGGCGTAGTTGACGCCGATCTGAAACGCGACCGCCACGAGCAGCGCGAGGAGCGATCGAGGGATCGACACCGCGCTGCGGCCCGCCCACGATGCACCCACGAGCACCGGCACGATCGCCGCGACGAGTGTTCGTGGTCGCGCCCCGATCCACCAGACGGCGAGCGGGCCCGGCCGGGGCGCCGCCTCCGCGATCACGGGCGGTGCGGGAACTTCGCGAAGTCCGGCTTTCGCTTCTGCACGTACGCGTCGCGCCCTTCCCGCGCCTCCTCGCTCATGTAGTAGAGGAGGGTCGCGTCGCCGGCAAGTTGCTGCACGCCCGCGAGCCCGTCCTGGTCAGCGTTGAAACCCGCCTTGAGGAGGCGCAACGCGAGCGGGCTCATCTCGAGCATGCGATGGCAGACCGCGACGGTCTCCTCCTCGAGCCGTTGGAGCGGAACGACACGGTTCACGAGTCCCCAGCGCTCGGCGGTTGCGGCGTCGTACTGCTCGCAGAGGAACCAGATCTCCTTGGCGCGCTTGAGCCCGATGGTGCGGGCCAGGAGACCTGATCCGTAGCCGGCGTCGAACGAGCCGACCTTCGGGCCGGTCTGGCCGAATCGTGCGTTGTCGGCGGCGATCGTCATGTCGCACACCAGGTGAAGGACGTGGCCACCACCGATCGCATAGCCCGCGACCATCGCGATCACCGGTTTCGGGAGGCGGCGGATCTGCACCTGCAGGTCGAGGACGTTGAGCCGGCCAACACCGTTGGCGTCGCGGTACCCGTCGTCGCCCCGGATGCGCTGGTCTCCGCCGGAGCAGAATGCGTCCGGCCCTTCGCCGGTGAGGATGATCACGCCGATCTCCGGATCGTCGCGGGCGATCTCGAAGGCGCGGGTGAGTTCGAAGAGCGTGGTCGGACGGAACGCGTTGCGCACCTCGGGGCGGTTGATCGTCAACTTGGCGATGCCGCCCGCGGTCTGGTAGCGAATGTCCTCCCATTCGCCGGTCGCGACCCATTCCACGATGCGATACACCTCAGGCTGACTCGAATCGAGCGCGCTCACGCGTTCGCCTCGATGGTAGCCCGACAGGCGCTGTGCGGGCGGTACGCTCGAGGCCATGCCGAATGCCGCGACCTGGAGCGCGCCACGCGCCGGAGACCTCGTCGCCGTCGCGCTGCCACCGGGCCGGGGGTGGCTGCCGATCATGCGCAGTGCACACGACGTGGGGTTTGCCGTCCTGCCGATTCACACGAGCCTTGCCGCTCCGGAACGCGAGCGGTTGCTCGAGCGCGCTCAGCCGACGGTCATCGTTGACGAGCGCGGGATGCGCCGGGTCGACGGCACGCCGGCAGGCGCGGCAACAGCGCTCGTGATCGCCACCTCGGGCACGTCCGGCCGACCTCGGCTCGCCGAGTTGGCGCATACCGCCGTCGACGCGGTGATTCGCGCGTCCGCGACCGTGCTTCGCGCGGGCGACTCCGACCGCTGGCTGTCGTGTCTTCCGCTGGCGCACATCGGCGGCATGCTCGTCGTCTACCGGCATCTCCTGCTCGGCGCACCGATCAGCTTTCGCATCCGCCTGACGGCGGGGACCGTTGCAGCGCTACCCGACGCCCGCTTCACGTCGATCGTGCCAACGCAGCTGACCCGTCTGCTCGACGCGGGCAGCAGCCTCAACCACTTTCGAGCCATGCTCGTCGGGGGCTCGGGCATGGATACGGCCCTGCGCGACAGGGCCGCGGCCGCCGGAGCGCCGGTCATCCAGACATACGGCATGACCGAGACCTGCGGTGGCATCGTGTACGACGGACGCCCGCTCCCGGGCGTCGAGGTGCGCGCGTCCGCCGCCGGTGAGCTGTTGATCCGCGGGCCCACGATCATGCGCGGCTACCGCCTGGATCCGGCCGCCACCGCGGCTGCATTCGACGCTGAGGGATGGCTGCGCACGGGCGACGGGGGAGAGGTGGATGGCGATGGGACGGTGCACGTGCGCGGCAAGCTGGCGGACGTGATCGTCAGCGGTGGCGAGAAGATCTGGGCCACCGAGGTCGAAGCAGCGCTCGCCGGTCATCCCGGCGTCGCCGCGGTCGTGGTTTCAGCGAGCGCTGATCGCGAGTGGGGGCAACGCGTCGTCGCCCGCGTTGTGCCGCGCGATCACAGTGCGCCGCCGTCGCTCGCATCGTTGCGGTCGCACGCGGCGGCGACGATCGCGCGCCACAAGTTGCCGCGCGAGTTGATCCTGGTTGAGAGTCTCGACCGCACAGCGCTGGGCAAGGTCCGCCGGGACTGACCGCTACGCGCGACGTGCGATGTAGCGCGGCACGTCGGTCGCCGCACCGTCGACGCGGTCGACCTTGTGCTCGCCGGCCAGCTTGTCGAGATGCGCCTGGACGGTCCACGCGGCCAGCGGATACACCTCAACCGGGTAGCCCGCGTAGAGACCCGGCACGAGGTCTTTGGGGATGAAGGCGTCATCGCGAGCGCGCGCCGCAATGAGCACCTGCGCCTCGCGCTCCTCTCGATGCGTGATGTACTCGTCGATGAGCGCCGGGGCATCGTCGACACGCTCGCCATGGCCCGGAAACAGGGTGATGGGAGCAAGCTCGCGCACGCGGCGCAGCGAGACCATGTAGTCGTTCATGTCGCCCTCGCCCGGATGAATGACGGTCGTCGATCCGTTGAGGATGTGGTCGCCTGAGTACAGCGCTCGCGATGCCGCGTCGTGGAAGCAGAGATGGTCGTGCGTATGCCCCGGCGTGTGCACGGCGACGAGCGCGACACCGTCGGCGCGCACGACGTCACCATCGCGCATGATCTCCGCGTCTTCGTCGCCTGCGGACGGGTCGAAGCAGCGGACAGTCGCTCCGGTGAGCACTGCCAGGCGCGATGCGAGTGGCCGGTGGTCGGGGTGCGAATGCGTGAGCACGATCGTTGCGATGCGCGCAGTCCGCGCGGCGGCGGCGGCGATGATCGCCTCGAGGTGCGCTACGTCATCGGGGCCCGGGTCGATGCAGATCAAGGTGCGCTCGCCGCCGACGAGATACGTGTTGGTCCCCTGACCGGTGAACACCGACGGGTTGGGGGCGAGCACACGCGTGGTGCTTTCGCTCACTGGAGTCCCATCCACCCGGCAATGATCTCCGGCGTGATGTCGGTCACCTCGATGGGTCGCTCGCCAAGCGTCGTCAGGATCGCCTCGACGGACCCGAGCCGAGCGAACTCATGGCACATCATCCGCGTCGGCGGCATGATCGCCGGGAACTGCAGGGGCAGCATTGCCTCGGGCCGGTGCCAGCCGCCTTCCACCGCCTCCGCGGCATGCACGCGAACTGCCTGCTGCACCCCGATGCGCAGGGCGAAGAACCGGGTGTCGTATCGGCGCCCTTCGCGTGGCGGCGTGATGAAGTGCGCGATGTAGACGAGGTCATCGGGTGTGATGACGAGGCGGTGCCCGGCAAGCGCAGCTGCGAGCTTCCCTCCGCCCAGGACCTGTGCCCTCGCTGCGCTGACGCGCGTGTCAAGGTCGTCGTCGCCGGTCCCCTCTGCGGCGCCACCGATGAGGAGGCCGACCTCCTCGAGCACCTCGCGGACGCCGGCGATCCTGTACGCGTCCGGGCCTGTCCCGTCGGCGGCATCGACCGCACCTCCGGGAAAGACGAACGCGCCCGCGGCGAAACTACTGCGGCCGGGTCGCCGGAGCATGCACACCTCGACTCCGCCGTCGACGTCGCGGAGCAGCGCGACCGTGCTCGCGGGGACGGGTGCGGCGACCGCGGTGTCGGTCATCGTGGCCATGGTATGGAGAACGGCACGGGGGATTCTCGGATCGCGACACTATGCGCTCGACATGAAGTCACATCTCGAGGTCGCACTCGAACTTGCCGACATCGCTGACGCGATCACGCTGGCGCGCTTTCGCGCTCCCGATCTGCGGGTGGATACCAAGTCCGATCACACACCGGTGACCGACGCCGACCGGGCCACGGAGGAGGCGCTGCGCGAGGCGCTGGCTCGCCTCCGGCCTGAGCAGCCGATCGTCGGCGAGGAGTACGGGGGCGACGCGAGCTCGGGCTGGCGCTGGATGCTCGACCCGATCGACGGCACGCTGAGTTACGCGAACGGCGTTCCGGTGTGGGCGACGCTGATCGCGCTGATGCGGGGCGAGCGTGCGGTGTGCGGTGTCGTCTCGGCTGCCGCGCTTGGGCGACGGTGGTGGGCTGCAACGGGGCAGGGAGCATTCACCGAGTCGGGGCGGATGCACGTTTCCCGGACGCCAACCCTCGAGGAGGCGTATGTGTCGTGCACCGATGTCCGCGACTTCGCGACGCGGGGAGGCGAACCGGGATTCCGCGAGGTGCTTCGCCGCGCCCGAGTGGTACGCGCACTCGGTGACTTCTGGTCGCACATGCTGGTCGCAGAGGGCGTGATCGACGTCGCGTTCGAGGCGTGGGTGAACCCCTGGGACGTCGCGGCGACCCAGGTCATCATCGCCGAGGCGGGCGGCCGGTTCAGTGACTTCGACGGATCCGACCGCATCGACTCGGGAAACGTCATCTCCACCAACGGCCTGCTCCACGACGAGATGGTCGGCCTCATGAGCGCGCAGGGCCGATAAATCCCAGCGGGGCTCGTAGCCGGGGCGTCGCGCGTGCAGGGGTGGACGGAGACGGCCTTGTAGCCACCCAACTCCTCCGGCGATGGCGTCGCCGGCCGGCAGACGGCGTTGTCTATACGGACACCGGGGTCGGCGACGGGCTCACGAACGGCAACCCGGCGCCGGCTAAACGATACTGAGTTTCATGTAGACTGCGGTCTCATGAAGTTCCGGGGGCCGGCTCTTGGCGCGCTGGTGCTCCTTGCGGTGCCGTTGCTTGCGTCGTGTGCGAGGGTCGGACCGCACCAAGTCTCGGGAACAGGGCGCCTGGTGGTCGTCGCGGCCGAGAACTTCTGGGGCAGCATCGCCGCGCAACTCGGCGGTGAGCGGGTCACCGTGACCAGCATCGTCACCGACCCCAACGCGGACCCTCATGAACATGAGGCAAGTCCGGCTGACGCACGCCTGCTTGCATCGGCGAACTACGTGATCGTCAACGGCGCCGGCTACGACACCTGGGCGGACCAGTTGCTCGCCGCGCAGCCGGAATCGACTCGCACGGTGCTCACCGTCGCCACGCTCCTCGGCCGGCGGTCTGGGGACAATCCGCACTTCTGGTACGACCCCGCATCCGTCGCACGTGTGGTCGCGCGCATCACTGCGGACTACACAGCGCTCAATCCTGATGCGGCTGCGTACTTCAATGAGCAGGCCGTCGCCTTCGCGCAAGCGCTCACGCCATATCACGAACGGCTCGCCAATATCAGAGCGCGCTTCGCCGGAACGCCCATTGCAGCCACTGAGAGCCTCTTCCAATACATGGCACGGTACCTGGGTCTCGATCTCATCACGCCGTACGCGTTCATGCAGGCTGTGGCCGAGGGTAACGACCCGCCGTCGCCTGCCCTGGTCATGTTCACGCAGCAGATCCAGAAGAAGGCGTTTGTCGTGCTCGTGTTCAATTCTCAGACGATCACGCCTTTGACGACGAGTCTCGAAGATCAAACGGCGGCGGCTCACCTTCGGACCGTCGCCGTCACCGAGACCCTGGCACCCCAGACAGCGACTTTCCAGGCGTGGATGGACGCTGAGCTCGATGCACTCAGCAGCGCGCTCGCTGCGGGTCGGAGTGCATGACCGCGCACCTGGCGCCGTCTGAGCCCGTGATCGCCGCGACGAATCTCGCCGCCGGCTATCCGGGTCATCCGGTGTGGTCGGCCGCGACGTTCTCGGTGAGGCAGGGTGAGTTCGTCGCCGTCCTCGGGCCGAACGGCGCTGGAAAGTCAACGCTGCTGCGTGTGCTACTCGGCCTGCTGCCACCACTTGCCGGTGACATCCGCGTCCTCGGTGAGGCACCGCGGCGCGGCAACCCCCACATCGGGTACGTGCCACAGGGCCGGACGCTTGACGCCGGGGCGGCTGTGCGCGGGACGGATCTCGTCGGTTTCGGCATCGACGGCCACCATTGGGGCGTGCGGCTGCCGGGATCGCAACGCGCACACGCGGCGACGGTCACCGCTGCGCTCGAGTCGGTCGGTGCCCTCGCATACGCGTCTCGCAGGGTGAGTCAGATGTCGGGGGGCGAGCGCCAGCGGTTGCTGCTCGCGCAGGCACTCGTCGGCAATCCGAAGTTGCTGCTGCTCGATGAGCCACTCGCGAATCTCGACGTTCGCAACGAGTCTGCGATGGTCGATGTGATCGCCGACGTCGGGCGGTCGCGCGGCATTGCCGTGATGCTCGTGGCGCACGACCTCAACCCGCTTGCGCGGGTGATCGATCGGGTCTGCTACGTCGCCGGCGGTGGCGTGGCGACCGGAGCGCCCGACGAGATCGTCTCCGGGCCGGTGCTGTCGAAACTTTATGGCGCGCCGATCGAGGTGCTGAGCGACAGCCGGGGCCGCCGCTTCGTCGTCGGTCTCGATCAGGAAATCGCGCATCCGCACGGCGGCCATTGATCGACATGTTCAGCTGGAATCTCTTCTCGGATCTGAACCAGATGCTCTCCTACCAGTTCATGGTCAACGCATTCGAGGTGGGTGGGATCGTCGCGGTGGTTGCCGGCGTCGTCGGCTATTTCGTCATCCTCCGGCGCACTGCATTCGCGGCCCACGCGCTGTCGCACATCGGCTTTGCGGGCGCGGCAGGCGGTGTGCTGCTGTCATGGACGCCGATCCTCGGGCTCATCATCACCTGCGTCACGGCGGGCGGGGTCATCGGCGCCCTCGGCCAGCGCGTCCGCGAGCGCGACACGGTCATCGGCATCGTGCTCGCGTTCGCGCTGGGTCTCGGTGTGCTCTTTCTCTATCTGTACAGCGGGGGCGATGCGGGGCTCGTCATCTCCATCCTGTTCGGGCAGATTGTCGGAGTCACCTCCGACCAGGTCGTGCAGACGCTCGCGATCGGCGTGGGCACGCTGCTGCTCATCGCCGTGATGTACCGTCCATTGCTCTTCGCATCCGTCGACGAGGATGTTGCCGAGGCACGCGGCGTGCCGGTCCGCGCACTGTCGATCGCGTTCATGATGACCGTTGGACTTGCGGTCGCCGTCGCTGTGCAGGTGGTCGGCGTGCTCCTCATCTTCGCGCTGGTCGTCACGCCGGCGGCGATCGCCGAGCGTCTCTGCCGGAGCCCCGGCCATGCGCTCTTCGCCGGCATCGCCATCGCACTCGCGTCGACGTGGATCGGGCTGACCGTCGCGTACTACACCGGTGATCCGGTGAGCTTCTGGATCGTCTCGCTCTCCACCGGCACCTACGCGATCGTGCGCGTCATCTCCTGGTTCGTAACGCGGCGGAGCAGCCTTCGCGCCGGCCGCCTCGCCGCCGACTCGGGCCTCGGGAGCGTCACGGAGGGCTAAGATCGCCCCGTGCCGCAGGACCCAGGAACCCCGCGTTCCCGCCCACTCGGACTCATTGGCGCGCTGATCCTCCCGGTGCTCGCGGGGGCCTGCGCATCGGTTGCCGCAGCCGGGCCCCTGCCCCTCCGTATCGGCGCGATCTTTCCCCTCGCCGGCACCGACGCGCCCGACTCGACCGACGAGTACCTCGGCGTCCAGCTCGCCGCGCAGATGGTCAACACAGCGGGCGGTGTCGGCGGCAGGTCGATCTCGCTGGACCTGCGCGACGTCGAGGATCAGACGCAGCTTCCCGCCGCAATCGCGAGCCTCCACGCCGACGGAGTTCCTGCCGTGATTGGCGCATACTCGTCGCAGCTCTCGATCCCCGCAGCCGCGGCGGTGGCCGCCGAGGGAATGGTGTACTGGGAGACCGGGGCCGTCGCCGACCGCGTGACCGGAGCGGGATCGCCACTCGTGTTCCGCGTCGGTGTCGACGGCGCGGAGCTCGGCAGCAACTCCGGACAGTTCGTCACCTCGCAACTGGTGCCGAAGCTCGGTCCTGTCTCGAAGATTCGCGTGTACTTCGTGACCGCGGATGACGAGTACGGGCATTCGGTTGCGGACGCCACCCGGTCGGCGCTCCATGCCGGCGGACTCAGCATCAGTGGCGAGTCCGTCTACAACCCGTACACGCCCAACTGGGCGCCCGTCATGCAAGCGCTGGCGTCGGCGAAGCCGGATATCCTCGTGCTGTCGTCGCACATCCAGGACGGCATCGCGTTCCGGCGCGCATTCCTCGCAGCCGGGCTCTCGGTGAAGGTGTTCATGGGCACGACCATGGCGCAGTGCGACCAGGACTTCGGCAACGTCCTCGGCTCGGGCGCCGTCGGTGTGTTCGCGTCGGACCGTCCGCAGGCCAACTTCAACCCCGATGCGCTCGACCCGCAGGCGCGGGCGCTGTACAACCGGTTCGCGGCGCTCTGGAGACAGCGCACTGGCGAGGTGCCGAGCGAGGAGGGTCTCGCCGGCTTCAGCGCGGCGTGGGTGCTGTTCGCGGACGTCCTCGGTCGCGGCGTCAGCGACGAGGCACCGAGCATCGCCGCGGCGGCTCGCGCACTCGACCTTCCCGAGGGCAGCCTCGCCAACGGGGCCGGCGTGCGCTTCTCGACTGCAGCCGGCCAGCTCGGTCAGAACATTCGTGCCGCAGCGGTTGTCTGGCAGTGGCAGGCGCCCCGCGTCAGCGTCGTGGTCTGGCCGCCGGTTTACGCGACCGGACAGGTGAAGCTGGCGCTCCACGCATCGTGATTGGCTGAGGCTCCATCGAGCCATACTCGAGCCATGGAAACAGCGACATTCGGCGCAGGGTGCTTCTGGGGCGTGGAATCGGTATTCGAACAGGTCGACGGCGTCGCTTCGACCAAGGTCGGCTACAGCGGCGGCTTCACGGAAGCGCCGAGCTACGAGGACGTGTGCTCACATCGCACAGGGCATGCCGAGGCGGTCGAGGTCACGTACGACCCCGCAAAGGTGAGCTACGACGCGTTGCTCGACATCTTCTGGATGAACCACGACCCGACGCAGCTCAATCGCCAGGGTCCGGACGTCGGCGACAACTACCGGTCGGTGATCTTCTTTCACTCCCCGGAGCAGGAAGCCGCCGCCGTGGCGTCAAAGGCAGCGCTCGAGCAGTCGGGACGCCATCGCCGCCCGGTCGTCACCGAGATCGTTCCGGCGGGGAAGTTCTGGGATGCCGAGGAGTACCACCAGAAGTACTTTTCGCGGCGAGGCATCGCCGCAACCTGCAACATTCCGGTTCGCGACGCGGTGGCCGACCCTACTACCTGAGCCTGGATCGCGCTACGTGTGGCGATAGAGTCAAGGCCGTCCTCGTCAACCTTCGACCAGGAGCGAACCATGGCCCCAACGAAAACGGCGACCAACAACACGCCGAAACCTGCGAAGCGCACCGGCGCGAACGACACGGCATCCAGGGGATTCAGCGCTGAGGAAAAGGCCGCGGCGCGCGAGCGTGTCCGGGAGCTCAAGGCCGAGGCGGCCAAGGCGGATGGGAAGACGGAGCTGCTCGCGGCTATCGCCAGGATGCAGGAACCGGATCGCGCAATTGCCAAGAAGATCCACGCACTGATCACAGCCGCCGCGCCGGCTCTCACACCGAAGACGTGGTACGGAATGCCCGCATACGCCAAGGACGGCAATGTGATCTGTTACTTCCAAAACGCAGGGAAGTTCAAAGTCAGGTACCAAACGCTCGGCTTCAGCGACAAGGCGAGGATCGACGACGGCGCCATGTGGCCGATTCAGTACGCGCTGAGCAAGTTGACTGCCACCGAAGAGGCGAGGATCACCGGGCTTGTGAAGAAGGCGGTGCGCTGAGGGCGCCGTCGCGTCGTGTTTGACGCGCTCAACCTCTCATTGCGGAGCTTCGATCGCGCCGCCCTGCTCGCCGGCTCGGAGCACCGCCAGCACGTCGCTGCCGTAGCGCGCCAGTTTGCTCGGGCCGACGCCGGCGATCAGCACGAGCGTGGCGCTTGACTTGGGGTTACGGCGCGCGATCTCGACCAGTGTCTTGTCGTGGAACACGACGTACGGCGGCACCTCGCTGCTGCGCGCGACCTCCAGCCGCCAGCGACGTAACGCCTCGAATCGCGCGCTGATCTCGGGGCTGAGTTCCTCGACAGGGCTGCCTGGGGAGTGCTTCCGGCTCCGGGCGGGCGACGATGGCGTCCGGGTCGCACGGACGTCCACCGCCAGGGACGTCTGACCGCCGAGGACATTGCGGCCCAGTTGCGTGATGCCGAGTGTTGGTTTCTCCCCATGGCCCCGTGTCACGCAGTCGAGTTCGACGAGCCGTTCGAGCAGGTCGCGGATGCGGTCGACCTCCCAGGTGCGCAGCGCTCCGAAGAAGGGCAGTTCGGTCACCCAGGAACGCGACGCCGTCCACGCGTCCGTCGCGCCGCGAAGGATGGAGGCGACGCGCACGCCGCCGAGATGGTCGTCGAAGCGCGCGATGCACGCGAGCGCGGCCGTGACGTCGATGGAGTCAACGGTTGCGACGGCGCTGCTGTCCGGATCGAGACAGTTGTCGCACGCGCGGCAGGTCCTCGCCACGCCCTGCTCGCCGAAATAGTCGGCGATGCGGGCGTGGCGGCAGCTGCGCGAGATCGCGTACTCCATGACCTGGGTCACGCGCGCATACGCATTTGCCTTGAGGAGCGCCTGTTCCTCGAAATCGACGGGTGCGCCCGTCAAGCGCCGGATGCTGCCGTCGGGCTGGATGACGTCGGATCGGCGCAACAGCTCGAGCGCGGCACGCGCCGGGCTGGCGCCGACGCCACGCGCGTCCCAGTCGTCGATGGAGTCCCTTCCTTCGCGAAGGAGCTCGCGGTACACCGCTCGCACGACATCGCGCTCCGGGTACGCCTGCTCGATGAAGAACTCCTGGAGCTGGCGGTCCGCAGCGTTGTAGAGGAGCGTGCACTCCGACGGCTCGCTGTCGCGTCCGGCGCGTCCCGCCTGCTGGTAGTACTCCTCGAGGCTGCCGGGGAAATCGTGATGGATGACGCGCCGTATGTCCGGGAAGTCGACGCCCATGCCGAAGGCCGATGTGGCGACGATCGCCTGCAGGCGTCCGGCGGCGAACCCTTCGTGGACTGTCTGGCGCGCATCGCCGTCGAGCGCACCGTGATACGCGGCAACCGAAACTCCCACGCCGGCGAGCACCTCGGTGATGGCGTCCGTCGTTCGCCGGCTGCCGCAATAGACGAGGGCGCGGCCGCCGCCCGGACGGATCAGGCGCAGCACCGCGTCGCGTTTGTCGGCAACGCCCCGGCAGCGGATGACCGACATGGTCAGGTTGTCGCGGACGAATCCCGTGACACGCTCGACCGGTGCGCGGAGACCAAGACTCGTCGCGATATCGTCCCGGACGCGCGGCGTGGCCGTGGCCGTGAACGCACCGACCGGCGGGCGGCCGCAGGCCGCGATCGCCTCGCCGAGACGCCGGTACTCCGGGCGGAAATCGTGGCCCCAACTGGAGATGCAGTGCGCCTCGTCGACGACGAACCGTTCCACCGCAAGGCGACTCAGGCCTTCGAGGAATCCGACCGCGCCGATGCGCTCGGGCGCGAGGTAGAGAAAGCGCAGCTCGCCGGCTGTCGCGGCTCGCAATGAGTCGGCGCGCACCGCGGCGCTGACCTGGCTGTGCAAGCATGCGGCGGGGACGCCGAGCTCGTTGAGGCGTGCGACCTGATCCACCATCAACGCGATGAGCGGTGACACGACGATCGTGAGGCCCCCGTTGACGATGCCCGGGATCCAGTAGCCGATGCTCTTCCCCGAGCCGGTCGGCGCTACGAAGAGAACGTCAGCGCGTGCTTCCGCGGCGGCAATGACGTCGGCCTGTCCCGGACGGAAGTCCGCGAAGCCGAAGGTCTGCTCGAGTACCGCGCGAGCCCGCGCCGAGGGCTCGATCGGGACTCAGTCCTTCTTCTTGTCGAGCGACAGCGCGCAGGAGTTCATGCAGTAGCGCTGTCCGGTCGGCGCGGGCCCGTCGGGGAAGACGTGGCCGAGGTGGCCGCCGCATCGCTTGCAGCGGATTTCCGTCCGCGGGATGAGCATGCTCCAGTCGCGATGCTCCTCAACGGCGTCCGCATTCATCGGCTCGGAGAAGCTCGGCCAGCCCGTGCCGGAGTCGAACTTCGTGTCGGAGCTGAAGAGCTCCGCGCCGCACCCCGCGCAGCGATAGACGCCGGCGGCGTCGACGTGCACGTACTGCCCCGTGAAGGCACGCTCGGTGCTCGCCTTGCGGAGGACTGAATACTGCTCAGGCGTCAGGCGTTGACGCCACTCTTCATCGGTGAGGGTGATCTTCTCGTCCATCGTGGTTAGGTTCTACCCCGTTTCCGGGGATTCGACGCGTACGGTACCGCGGCGTCTGGGCGACATCGTCACATACAGCGCCGCGGCCGCCGCCAGCGTCTCGGCCATGTGCGCGCGCAGCGACGGCGGTTCGAGCACCTCGACGTTGGACCCCCAGCGCAGCAGCCACGGACGCATCTCCATCTCGCTCGCCACGTCCAGGCGCACCTCGATCCCGCCACCACCGAGGTTGGACCGCTGCGCCCGCGCGGGCCACGGCGTCTCGTCCACCCACTGACGCACGCGCTCAGGGAAGCGGAGGACGACGCGATCGCCGCCCGCGCCCTGCCAGATGGACCACGCGGCGCCGAGTGCGTCGTCGATGTCGAAGTCGGCAGGCACCACGAACGTCGTCGGCAGCAGACGCGCCGTGCGTATGCGGTCGAGCCGAAAGGAGCGCACTTCGCGCGACGCCGAGTCGTGGGCGAACACGTAGATGTGGCGGCTCTCGGCGGCCGGCTCGATGAAATACGGCCGCAGGTCGCGTTTGGTCTCGTTGCCCTTGGCGTCAACGTAGCGCACCTCGATCTCTCGATGCAGGACGAAGCCGTCGATGACCGCCCGCTCGACGCCGAGGTGCTCCGCAGCGGGCTTGCGGCGTTCAGCGGCCGCGAGCGTCCGGCGCAGGTACTCGCTCACGAGCGGGACCGCCAGCGCTCGGGAGAGATGCGCAAGGGCACCGACCAGCGCCGGGTCCTGCTCCGGTCGGAGCTGCTGCAGGAGCCGAATCGCAACGAGCAGCATCGTCGCCTGGTAGTGATCGAGCTGCAGTGGTGGAAGCCTGCTACGCTTGCCGATGCGCCAGCGTCCGGCCGTCTCCTCGACGTCGATACCGGCGTTGTCGCGCAGTGTTGCGACGTAGCGCTGCACGGTGCGTGTGTTCACCTCCAGCTCCTCGGCGAGCTGTCGCGTCGTCAGGCCCATCTCGGTTTCGGAGAGGCGGATGAACAGCCTGATGACGCGTTGTTCCTTCTCTCCCTTCTCGTAGACGCCCGGCACGCGTCGAGCCTAGCGTGTCGTCCGGGACTCTGCCGGGATGTCGAGCCGGTAGCCGAGGAGCTCCGGGCCGCCCGGACGCTGCTGCAGTCCCGTCGGCACGAAGCCGAGCGACGTGTAGAGCTGTTGCGCCACGATCATCACCGCGCCGGTGTCGAGCGTCATCGTCCGCCGTCCGCGCTCGCGCGCCAGGTCGATGCAGGCGACCACCAGCCGCCGACCGATGCCTTTGCCGCGGTGCTCGGGGCTGATGCCAACCATGCGCAGATGCGCCTCGTCCGGCGCCAGCGGTTCGGCCGGCCCGGGACTGACCCGAGCGCCGAGCTCGAGCGTCGCGGAACCGGCGATGATCCCCGCGTCGAGCGCGATGAGCACCGTTGCGCGGTCGGCCCGGCTGCCGACGTCGGCGATCCTCGCGATGTACGCATCCCAACCGGGCGAATCGGGCCTCCAGAACTCGCGGTAGGCGCGCGCCGTCGCCGCACCAGCGGCGGCGTATTCGGAGGCACGAATCGGCCGGATCTCGATGTCGTCGGGCACCCGGCCACCCTACGCGACAGGCTCCTGTCGCCGCCCCACGCCACGCTGTGGGCCATGGACTTCGAGAACTCCACAACGGACTCCGGCCTGACCGACGGCGACGGGCAGTATGTCCGGCGCGCCCAGGCGCTGATGGCCCGTCGGGCCGAGCTGTTCACCACAGCGCCGGCGCTCTCGCCGACGCGTGCTCCCACGGCGCAGGATCGTTCGCAGCGCACGCGCCGCACGGGCGGCCGGCAGCTCTGTCTCCCCATCGCGCGCGACCGGGGCCTCCGGCAAGCGAGGATGCTTCGCTGATGCGCTTCCTCGCCGACGGCCGTCCGGTGTACACGGCCACCGACCTGTGCGACTACCTGGCCTGCGGTCATCTCGTCGCATTGAAGCGGCGTGTCGCGACCGGCGAGCAGATCGCCCGCGACCCCTCAGCGCTCAGCGAGGTCCTGGCGAACCTGGGGGCCGGGCACGAGCTGCACCACCTCGAGACGCTGACAGCGCGCGGCCTGCACATCAAGGCGTTCGAGGATGGCCAGGACCGGTACGCGAGCTCCGCTGCGGAGTTGGAGGCGCTCGAGTCCGAGACGCTTGCCGCGATGCGCGCCGGGTACGACGTCATCTACCAGCCGACGTTCTTCGACGGTCGCTGGCTCGGCCGGGCTGACTTCCTGCTGCGCGTTGACAGGCCCAGCGACCTCGGCACGTTCTCCTACGAGGCAGCCGACGCAAAGCTGGCTCGCAGAGTGCGGTCCGAGGCGTTGCTCCAGCTTTGCGAATACTCTGCGCACCTGCACCGGCTGCAGGGGGCGGCGCCGCAATCGATGCAGGTCATCCTGGGTGACAGGACGGAGCATGCGTATCGCGTCGACGGGTTCTCCGCGTACCACGCGTCGGTGAAACGCGACTTCGATGCGGCGATGCTCTCGGGGTTGGACGGCACCTATCCCGATCCCGTTGCGCATTGCGGCACCTGCGGGTATGCGAAGCGATGCGCCGCGCAGCGCAGGCAGGACGATCACCTCTCGGAAGTCGCGAGGATGCGCTCGGGTCAGGTGCTCGCGCTGAAGTCCGCCGGCATCGACACGATGACGGCGCTCGCGCGCACGGACGCCGGCGCGGAGCCGCCGGGACGCATGCAGGTCGAGACGTTCCGGTCACTTCGCGCGCAGGCCGCGTTGCAGCACAGAGGTCCCGAGGCCGACGGCTCGCCGCGCTACGAGCTGCTCGACGCCTGGGAGGTCGGGCATGGTCTCTGCGCACTCCCCACGCCATCACCCGGCGATCTCTTCTTCGACATGGAAGGCGACGGGCTGGCACGTGATGTCCCGCTCGAGTATCTGTTCGGCGCCACCGACGTGAACGGTACGTACCACCCGTGGTGGGGACACGACGAGGCGGGCGAGAAGCGCGCGTTTGAGGAGTTCGTCGACTTCGCGATCGGGCACCTCAACCGCCATCCCGACATGCACATCTTCCACTACGCGGCGTACGAGAAGGTTGCGCTGCGCCGCCTCATGAGCCGGCACGGTACTCGTGAAGAGGAAGTGGATCGCCTGCTGCGCAACGAGGTGCTCGTCGACCTCTATCGTGTCGTGCGCCAGGGCATCCGGTTGTCCACGGATTCCTACTCGCTCAAGAAGGTCGAGCGTCTGTACATGCCCGCCAGGGAGGAGTCCATTGCCGATGCCGCGGGCAGCATGGTGATGTACGAGCGTTGGTTGATCAGCCGCGAAGACGGGAGTGACGGTGACCCGACGCTGCTCGACGAGATCGCGCTCTACAACGAGCGCGACTGCGCATCCACGGCGCTGTTGCGAGACTGGCTCGAGGCGCGACGCACGGAGGAGGAAACGCTCCGCGGCGCTCCCGTTGAGCGTCCCGTCGTCGAGCAGCGTGGTCCGAGGGAGGCGCTCACAGCGAACATCGCCGCGACACAGGACGTTGCCGATGCGCTCGTCGCCCGTGCCCCGGAGGATCCGGCACTCTGCAGCGACGCGCAACGCGCCACCCTGCTGCTTGCACCGCTGCTGTCGTATCACCGCCGCGAAGGCAAGGTCGGGTGGTGGCGATATTTCGATCAGCTTTCGATGAGTCCGGAGGAGCTCGAGCGGGATACCAACGCGCTTGGTCCCTTGCTCCAGATCGGCGCGCACGAGGAGGGCAGTCGCGTCATCGAGCGCTATCGTTTCGAACCGCAGGAGCACCACATCGGTGAGGGCGATACGCCGCTCGACCCCGAGTCGCGAAACCAGCAAGGTGGAGCACGCAGTGCCGGCGAGGTGATCGCCATCGACTCTGCGCGCGGCGAGCTGTCGCTGTCACGCAGCAATGCTCAGGCGAACCACGGCCCGGTGCGTTTTCTCATTCCAAGAGCACCGCTCGGCACGGACGCCCAGGAGGCGGCATTGCTCGATCTCGGCCGCTGGGTAGCCGGCAACGGCGTCGACGCGCCGGGAGCGTGGCGTGCCGGGCGTGATCTGCTGCTCGGGCTGCGACCGCGTCTGGCCGGCGGCAAGGACTGCGCGCTGCGTCTCGCCGACGAGACCGCGTCGGATGCGGCGATCCGGCTCATCGGTGAGCTTGACGGCGGCTGCCTGCCGATCCAGGGACCTCCCGGGGCGGGCAAGACCCATACCGCGGCGCTGGCGATCCTCGCGCTCATCGAGCAGGGGCGAGGACCCATCGGGGTCACCGCGATCTCTCACAGCGCGATCCGAACGCTGCTCGGCAAGGTCGAGGAGCTGGCCCCGTCGCGGGGACTCACCCCTCGCATGCTCCACATGCGCACCGCAGGTGACACGGAGACGGCCGCGATTCGCGTTGCGCGAAGCAACGCCGCGGTCGAAGGCGAGATCGATGCCGGCACCGTTGATGTCGTCGGCGGGACGTCGTGGCTCTTCTCTCGCGCGCCACTCGCCGGCACATTCGACACGCTCATCATCGACGAGGCGGGGCAGATGTCACTCGCCGACGCGCTGGCGGTGTCGCGCGCCGCGCGCAACCTCGTACTGGTCGGCGATCCCCGACAGCTTGCGCAACCGCTTCAGGGGAGTCACCCGCCTGGCGTCGGCATCTCAGCGATCGATCATCTGCTCGCAGGCGACATCACTGTCGCGGTCGATCGTGGTGTGCTGCTCGACCTCACATGGCGGATGCATCCTGGCGTTTGCGCGTTCGTGTCGCGCACCTTCTACGAGGGACGGCTCGCATCGGAGCCGCAGTGCGCGCGCCAGGCGGTGCTCGACCATGGTGTCGCGACCACGGGGCTCCGGCACGCGTTCGTCGAGCACCTCGGCGACCGGGTCCGCTCCGAGGCGGAGACACTGCGCGTGCGCGACATCCTCGAGCAGCTGACGCGAGCGACGTGGCGATCAGATGACGGCGCCGAGCGTCGCCTCACGCTCGACGACATTGTTGTCGTCGCGCCGTACAACGCGCAGGTCGCGTGCCTCGTCGAGGGGTTGCCGCCCGGCGCACGCGTGGGGACCGTCGACCGCTTCCAGGGCAAGGAAGCCGCGGTCAGCATCTTCTCGATGGCGACGTCGAGCGTCGAGGATCTTCCGCGCAACCTCGAGTTTCTCTTCAGCCTCAACCGTCTCAACGTCGCGGTGTCGCGCGCACGTGGCCTATCGCTCATCGTGTGCTCGCCGGAACTGCTCCGGGCGCGCTGCCACACGCCCGAGCAGATGCGTCTTGTCAACGCGCTCTGCCGCTACGTCGAGATGGCTTCACCGTGGGACGTCGCGGTCCCGGCCGCCGCTGTGCTGAGCGCATGACGGAAGCAAGCCTGCGGGACCGGCTGCTGCAGACGCTCGTTGCTGCGCCGTGCAGACAATCCCAGCGGTCAGATGATGTCGAGACGGCACGCGCGTCGCTCCGCTTGTTCGCCTTCCGCTTCGCGCAGCAGTGTACGCCCAGATCCGGCGCGTTACGCGACCATCGCAGGCTCGCGACTAAAAGGCTCCTCATGGGGACGGTGAAGCTGTATCCCGCCGCTCGATGTACAGCGCCTGTAGCGAATGCCCGATCGGCCCGCGCTCGTCATAGAGCCTGCTGTGGGCAACACCTATTCCTCGCGAATCGACATCGGTGCTCGCCTCGAGGCAGATCCATTCGCTCCTAGCGGCACGCGACAGGTACACGGTCAGATCAGTGTTGATGAACACGAACTCGTCCCACGGCAGCGCCGCGCTGACGCCGTTGCCGAAGTCCGCTGCCGCGAGTGCACGTTGCAGTGGCGTGGGTGTTTCGCCGGCGACCACCGGCATCGTGAGTCGCAACCAGGCGATGGCGCGGCCGGTGTCGAGGAACGAGCCCACCGCGTAGCGCATCTGCACGCCGGTGCGGTGAAAGGCCGGCTCGTCGGAGTCCGGCACATGCTCCGTCGACACCGCCGGTCCCGCGAACGGTGGGGGACTCGGCGCCGACGGCTCCAGACCGAGATCGGTGACGCGCATCCGCCAGGCGGAGGCGCGACAGACCTCCGTGTCGCCATCCATCAGCGTGGCACTGAGCAGCTGCACACGTCGTCCATTGCGCTCGATGCGCGCGGAAACGGTGAGCGGACGCAACGGCACCGGACGGAAGATTTCCACCGTCGTGCGCACGACGGTCATCGGCCTCTCCGCGGGGAGCGCCTCCATCACGCCACCCATCAGCGCTGCGGGCGGGCCGCCGTGCATCGCTGTGGGGTCCCAGGGTCCGCGGGTGTGCTCGCTCGGCACGTACTTCCCCGAGTCGGGCGTGAACAACGCATCGGTCACGCCCGAATGGTGCAGGAAGGCGCGCGCTGCGGGTATCGGGGTGATGGCTGCCTGATACGCTGACATCGCAGTGGCTGTGAGGCACACGACCATAGCGGCGAACGGGATGCGCTTCGACGCGTTCACCGCTGGTCCGGCGGGTGGTGAACTCGTCCTGCTCCTCCACGGCTTTCCAGAGAACGCATCCTGCTGGCGCGACGCGCTCGCCACCCTCGGAGATGCCGGATTTCGCGCCGTCGCACCCAGCCAGCGCGGCTACTCGGCGGGCGCGTATCCAGTGGGCGTCGACGCATACCGCGTCAGCGAGCTTTGCGTCGACGTTCTTGCAATGGCGTCAGCACTGGGTGCGAAGCGCTTCCATGTCATCGGACACGACTGGGGCGGGACCGTCGCATGGGCGCTCGCGGGCGACCATCCCGATGCCGTGATCTCGCTGTGCGCCGTTTCGACACCGCACACGGCAGCGCTGCGCGAGGCACTCCGCGGCACGCGCCAACGCCTGCAGATGGCATACATCCCCATCCTCCGGCTCCCTCGCGTTGCCGAATCGCTCTTCGAGGCGGGTGGCGGTATCACCGCCGAGACCTTGCTCATGGCGACCGGCCTGAGCAAAGCCCATGCCCACAACGACGTCGCCGCGCTGCGCAAACTTGGGCCGACCGGCGCGCTCAACTGGTACCGAGCGCTCGGGACGGAGCCGGCACACGCCAAGCCGGTCGAGGTTCCCGTGCTGTACATCTGGGGGGATCGCGACCCCGTGTTCACTCGCGAGGCGGCCGAGCTCACCGCGGAGTACTGCACCGGCGACTACCACCTCCTCGAGCTCGAGCGCGGCTCCCACTGGATCCCGGAGCAGCACTGGGACGACGTCGCTGATGTTGTGCTCGAGCACCTGACCGCCGCTCCCGCCGGCGCCTGAAGCCGGCATGGCCGGGATCGAGGTCACCGGGACGGCACAGCGGCGCTCGTGGGACACCCCCGGGCTGCCCGACGTGGAGCAGGTGCGTCCCGGGCTCTGGTCGGTACCCGTCCCGCTGCCGAACAACCCCCTGCGCTACGTCCTCGTCTATCTGCTCGAGGTCGATGACGGGCTCGCGGTCATCGACACCGGCTGGAGCACGGAGGAGGCCTGGGCCGCGCTGGTCGCCGGCATGGCCGTTGCGGGATATGCGCCGCCGGATGTCCGGGCGATCCTCATCACTCACATCCATCCCGACCACTACGGCCTCGCCGGCCGCCTCCGTGAGGCCTCCGGAGCCTGGATCGCGCTCCACCCCGCCGATGCGGCGCTCATCCCAGCGCGATACGGCACCGGCGTCGACGCGCTCCTTGCGAGCATGGCCGCGCTGCTCGTGGAAGCGGGCGTTCCGGAGGAGATGCGCGCCGAGCTGACCGTCGCCTCGATGGGAGTGCGCGAGTTCGTCGCTGCGGCTCTGCCCGACGTCCTTCTGGAGGATCGCGCTGCGGTGCCGCTCAAGGGGTGGGAGCTCACCACGCTGCACACGCCGGGCCACTCGCCCGGCCATGTGTGCTTTCTCGACGGCGCACGTCGCCTGCTCTTCAGCGGCGACCATGTGCTCCCAAGGATCAGCCCGAGCATCGCCGTGCACGTCCAGCAGCCCGACAACCCGCTCGCGGACTTCCTCGATGCTCTCGCCACGGTGCGAGACCTCGACATCGATGAGGTGCTTCCGGCCCACGAGTGGCGTTTTCGCGGTCTCGCGCCGCGTGTCGACCAGCTCATCGACCACCACCGGCGCCGGCTCGAGGAGACCGTGGCGGCGATCACCGCCTCGCCCGGAGCGACGTGCTGGGGTGTGACGCTGCTGCTGCGCTGGTCGCGTGACTGGTCGGAGATCAAAGGCTTCATGCGCCGCGCGGCGGTCGGCGAGACGCTCGCACACCTCGTCCTCCTGCAGCGCTCCGGGCGTGCCAGGCGAGTCGGAGCCGACCCCGGTCGCTGGTACCCGGTCTCGGCGGACTGAGGCTCGCGGGCTCAGCCCTTGAGGTCGCGCCGGATGCGCGGGACCGACCATGCCACACCGATCAGTCCGGCGGCGATGGACACGGCGAGCATGAGCAGTGCCACGGTGACGAGACTGCGTCCCGCGGCGAACGCGAGCGACGTGACGGACACGCCGATTGCGGTACCGAGGCCGCGTGCCGTGTTGAGCAATCCCCCGGCTGCACCACCGCGGTCGAGCGGCGCGGCACTCATCGTCGCGGCGTTGTTCGCGGGGATGAAGAGCCCCATGCCCGCGCCCGCGACGGCGAGAGCGGGAACGGTGAGGTCGGGGTGGCTGGACGCGACGGCAAGGACGCCCATCCCGACGGCGGTGATCGCCATGCCCACCCCGGCGGGGAACCGCGGTCCGGCCCGGTCGCGGACGAGGCCACCGAGCGGCGCCACGACCGCCAGGGCGAGTGGCAGTGCCGTCAGCTCGAGCCCCGCCGCGGCCGGGCCGAGGTGCACCTTTCGCTCGAGGAAGAACGGCACCGCGACGAGGCAACTGAAGAGCACGACATACGACAGCAATGCGGAGGTGATCCCCGCGATGAACGCGGCCACCCGGACCAGGGCCGCATCGATCACCGCGCCCGGCGCACGACGCTGACGGGCGTACGCTCCGGCGGCGAGGACGCAGGCGAGCGCCGCAAGCGCCGGCACGACCCATGCCGGCGTGTCGGGTTGCGCCGCCAGGGAAAGTGCGGCGAGCACTGCGGAGGGAATCGCCGCAAGCAGCACGGTGCCCTGCGCGTCGATGCGGCTGTCGCTGTCGCGATGCGTGCTCCTCGGGAGGAGGAACCACCCGAGCGCGAGCCCGCAGAGCCCGATCGGGACATTGACGAGAAAGATGAGCCGCCACCCGCCGAGCGCGGTGAGCGCCCCGCCGAGTACCGGCCCCAGGCTGAGCCCGACGGCCTGAGCTGCACCCTGGATGCCAAGGCCGGTGCCCAGCCGCGACGACGGCAGCACATCGCGGATGAGCGCGTACGAGTTCGCCTGGAGCATGACCGCGCCGATCGCCTGGACGAACCGCGCCGCGACCAGGAGCCCGAGCGACGGGGCGACCGCGCACGCGGCGGACCCGACCACGAAGATGCCGAATCCGTACGTGTAGAGCAGCTTGCGGCCGATCCGATCTGCGACCTTGCCGACGGCGGCGACGGTTCCGGCAAGGACGAGAACATAGATGAGCACGACCCACTCGACCGCCGCGATCGACGTGTGCAGGTTGGAGCGCAGAACGGGCAGCGCGGTCGAGACGATGCTCGCGTCGAGCTGGCCCATGAAAGCGCCGACGCAGACGGTGCCGACCGCGAGCCAGGGTGCCGAGGGCATCGCGCGGATCCGCGCAGGGCGTCGCGGCTCGGTGAGGATCCTTCGGGTCGGCCGCTGTGGGTCGTCCGGCTCAGGCACGGTTATCGGCGGTCCCCGCGACGCGTTCTGCCACCGCCATGCCTGCACATCATCCGGCACGCTCGCGCCTGGGCGGGGACGCGATGGCGATTGTCGCTGGGCGGTGACGGAACGATGGTCGCCCAGATCGCTTGCTTTTCCCGCTCGATACTGGGGCGACCCACCTGTCCACGCGCCCGGGAGGTCGCACTCGTTGGCCCAGCAGCGCATCCTTCTGGTCGATGACGAACCGCGACTGCTGCATGTAGTCGGGTTGTATCTCAGCATGGAAGGATTCGAAGTCACCGAGGCGCAGGACGGCACTGAGGCGCTGAGCAAGCTCGACACCGAAACCTTCGACCTGGCGATCCTCGATGTGATGATGCCGGGCGTTGACGGGATCGAGGTCTGCCGGCACATTCGATCCACGCCGCAGACGCAGTCCATGCCCGTGCTCGTCTTCACGTCACTGTCGGCCGACGCCGACGTCGAACGCGCGAGGCTCGCCGGCGCCAACCACCTGATCACCAAGCCGTTCAGCCTCCCGGGGCTCGGCGCCGTCGTCCGCTCATGCTTCGAGGACACGCCGGCGCTCGCCGGCTGATCACTGCAGCGCGCTCGATGCGTTCGGTGCGTTGAGTTTGGTACGATCCGACGCCTGGAGGAGGCTGCTTGCATGGCGCCGTTCGATCGAATGTGGAAGCTGCGGCAGGCGCTGCGACGCCCGTCCGGGCGCGTGCGCTGCACCGAGCAGGGGTGCCACCAGGCGGTGACGATCCGCTGCGTCTACGCGGACCGACGTCAGCGCATCTGCGGCACGACGTGGTGCATTCGACACGGCGCCATGTTCAACGACAGCGCGTACTGCCGCCGCCATGCGGGCACCGTCGCGGCGCTCTCCAACGGCTTCTACCAGCTCGCACTGCCCGACCTCGACAACCGTGCACCCTCGCTCGTGGGGTGGATGAGTGGCGAACTCGATGCCCCAATTCGTTTCGCCCTGCGCGCGTCGGCCCCGGATGCCGACACCACACTCGTGGCCGATCCGGTGCGCCTGACATCGCCGGGTACCTCCCCCCGGTGCTGGGCCCGCGCCTGGAAGCTCGTCGATCACCTCGGCGTCGTGCACCAGGTGGCGATCGAGGTGGAGGAGGACTCCCAGGCCGTCGTCGGCGTCCGCGTCGACAACGATCTCATCGGTCGCTCCGTGCCACCGTGGATCGAACACCGGCAGGCCGTCGGCGCCATGACGCTCGGCGAGGACGCGGCAGCGCGGTCGGCCTTCAACCAGGCGCTGGCGCGTTCCGTGCAGGCGTTCCTCGGCCGCGAGGAGATCGCCTCCGGGTTCTGATCGAGGCGATGACCGTCAGGCGATAGCGCGGCTGAAGCGGCGTGCCCCCACAAGGACCCCCACCACCGCAAGCGCGGCCATGATGGCGAGGCCCTTGTAGACGTCGGGATCTCCGCCGTGACCGTTGAACACGTCGCGCGCAGCAGTGACCGCGTACGAGAGCGGATTGGCCTGGGCGATGTGTTGCAGCCATTGCGGGGCGAGCTGCAGTGGCAGCAGCACGCCACTGAGCAGCAGCAACGGCAGCGACAGCGTGAAGATCAACGGCGCATACGAGTCCTCACTCTTCAGTGCGAGCGCCGCGGCATATGCGAGCGACGACATGCCGAGGCCGATGAGCGCGACCAGTCCGAGCATGACGAACACCCCGGAGACCGTCGGCCGCAGCCCGAACGGAATCGCGAGCAGCAGCAGGATCAACGACTGCACGACCAGTGTCAGGATGTCTCGCAAGGCACGGCCGAGGAGGAGCGCAAAGCGGCTCACCGGCGTCACGCGGAAACGCTCGATGACTCCTGCGCGCAGCTCGGCGATCAATCCGAAGCCCACACCGCTGGCGCCGAAGAGTCCGAGCTGGATGAGCAGCCCCGGCACGAATACGTTGTACGCGCCGCCGGACGGGAAGCCCGGTGTCTCCGTGAGTGACTTGAGCAACGGCGCGAACAGCACGAGATAGAGCACCGGCTGGAGCACACCGATGACCACCCATGCGGGGTTGCGCAGGAAGACGAAGAGGTAACGCTGGAACATCAGCCAGGTGTCTTTGAGCAACTTCATGTTCTCTCCCGCCTACGCCGCATCGCGCAGCGAACGCCCGGTCTGATGCAGGAACACGTCGTCGAGGCTGGGGCGGCTGAGCGACAGCGATGCAAGCGGAATGCCCGCGGAGTCGAGCACGCGAATGATCTGCGGCATGGCTGTCTCGCCACGGTCGACGTAGAGACGGACGATGCCGTCCGCGCTCGTCGCCTCGCGGACGTAGGTCTCTCCTTCGAGCAGCTCGAGCACTCGGTCGCTCGCCGAGTCGGTGCCGACGACGACGACATCGCCCGCGACCTGCCGCTTGAGGTCGTCGGGCGTGCCGAGGGCAACGATCTTTCCGTGGTCGATGATGGCGATGCGGTCGCAGAGCGCGTCCGCCTCCTCGAGGTAGTGCGTCGTCAGGAACACGGTCGTGCCGGTATCGCGCAGCTTGCGCACCTCGTCCCACATGCGCGCTCTGCTCTGCGGGTCGAGTCCGGTCGTCGGCTCGTCGAGAAAGAGCAGCTGCGGCAGGTGCATCAGCCCGATGCCGATGTCGAGGCGGCGTTTCTGTCCGCCGGAATATGTCTTGGTCGCACGGTCTGCGCAATCGGCGAGCTCGAGCGCGGCAATGAGCTCCGCGGCGCGCGCCACTGCGCGCGTCTTGGTCATCCCGTAGAGCCGCCCCTGCATGACCAGCTCGGTGCGCCCGGGGACCTCGGGAGCGCTGCTGCCCTCCTGGCTGACGTAGCCGATCTCGTAGCGCACCTTGGCGGCGTTGTGCAGGAGGTCGTAACCGGCGACCGTCGCTCCGCCGCTGGTGATGGGCAGGAGCGTCGACAGCATCCGCAGCGTCGTCGTCTTGCCCGCCCCGTTCGGCCCGAGAAAGCCGAAGATCTCGCCGTTCTTGACGTCGAGGTCGACACCGGCGACCGCTTCCACCGCGCCTTTGCGCGATTTAAAAACCCTTCGAAGATCATGTGTCTCGATCATCGTGTCTCCTCCCGAGCGACATGTGATTGGGCGTCGCGATGGTCTGCCGGACGCGGCAGCTTACCGAGGTGCGCCGTTTCGCGGGCTTTCCGTCGCCGATCATCGGCGGCGTGCATGGTTTCGAACTGGGCTCTGAGAAGCTCCTCGTTCCAGACCAATGCGCCTGACTGCATGTCGCCGAGTAGCCGGCGGACCCAGTCCATCTCGGCGGAGGCGAGAGCCATGGCGTGCTCCAGCTCCAGCAGGACGAGACGCGGCAGTCCGAGATCGTCCTGCGCCAGCTGGAGGGTGGCGTCGACGGCGACGAGTCGAGCCTGGAGGGCGACGAGGCGGGTGGCGAGCGCCTGCTCGGCGCGCTCCTGGGTGATATACGCGAGCAGTCCCACCGCGACACTGAACACCGGGGTCTCGTCCACGGGGCTCGTGAGCACGTCGGCGAGCCAGTTCTCCAGCTCCTCACGGCCCTCGGCGCTGATGCGGTACACGGTTCGCTCCGGCCGCCGCCCATCGCGGTTCGTCTCGACCGACTCGATATAGCCGACAGCCTCCAATTCCTCGATCGCCCGGTAGAGCGCCCGAGTCTTGCCCACCGCGTACGACTTGTGGCGCTCGCGGAGCATTCGCTGGATCTCGTACGGATGGCACGGGCCCTCGCTGAGGAAGCTGAGCGTGGTCAGCGCGACCATGTCCTTCGGTCGGGTACGGATTTCCATATTGCGTTCCGCACTATAGCATCGCGCAATCAGCCGCGGGTCAATCCTCGAGGCGGCGGGCGACCTCGTGGTGCGCCTGGAGGTATTCGCGGATCGCGATCAGGGCCGCGATGCCGTCACCCACGGCGGATCCGAGCTGCTTCGTCGAGCCCAGCCGGACGTCACCCGCGACAAAGACGCCCGGCACCGAAGTGCGAAAGCCGCCCTTGTCGTCGACGAAGCCACGAGCGTCGAGATCGACGCTGCCTTTGAGGAACGACGTGTTGGGGTCGAGACCGATGAAGACGAATGCGGCACGTGGGTGCACGACCTGTTCCTCTCCGGTGGCGCGGTCGCGGAGACGCACGGACTCGAGCTTGCCCTTGCCGGTGAACTCGACGATCTCGGTGTTGCGATGCACCGCGAAGCGCGAATCCTTGTTGATCTTGTCCTGGAGCAGACGCGAGGCGGTGAGCTCCGCGTCGCGCTGGACGATGCGCACACGCTGTGCGAACTTCGTGAGGAACAGCCCCTCCTCGAGCGCGGAGTTGCCGCCGCCGATGACGAGCAGCTCATCGGCGCCGCGATAGAACGGGCCATCGCAGGTGGCGCAGAAATGCACGCCGGCACCGATGAGGTCGTCCTCGCCGGGGATACCCAATCGCCGGTATGAAGAGCCCGTCGCAATGAGGGCCGCATGCGCCTCGATCTCCTGTCCGCTCGCAAGGCGGAGGCAGACGTCGCCTGCCTCCGAACCCTCGGCGGCGATGCCCTCGACGCTCACCGCGCTGAGGAGTTCGACCTCGTATCGTCGCGCCTGCGCGATGAAACGCTCCGCCAGGTCCGCGCCGCCGACGCCCTCAGGGAACCCGGGGTAATTGTCGATCCGCTCGGTGACGCCCGCCTGGCCGCCGAGCCCGCTGCGCTCAACGACCACTGCGTCGATGCCTTCGCGTGCCGCGTAGATCGCCGCCGCAAGACCGGCGGGGCCGCCGCCGATGATCGCCAGGTCGTAGCACTCACGCTTGGCCTCGAGTGTCAGGCCGAGCTTGCGGGCCAGTTCCTCGTTGGTGGGCTCGATGAGCACGTCCGTGCCGTCGAAGACGATCGTCGGGATCGCCCTGCCGCCCTTCTGCAACTCCTCGACGTGCGAAAGACCGTCGGTGTCCTGGTCGATGTCGACCCAGTCGTACGAGATGCGTTGCTCCGCAAGGAATTTCTTCGCGCGCTTGCAGTCCGGGCACCAGGGAGCGCCGTACACCGTGATCTGGGTCATGCGGTCAGGTGGGTCAGGTCGCCGCTCAGGCCGGTGAGGGTGCCGAGGAAGTGGTCGACGATGTCGCCCTTGGAGTCCACGATGATCACCGTCGGTGGTGCAGGGACGTTGTACTCGGACATGATCACCTCGCTTGCGTCGCTGACGCTCGGGTACGGCACCTTGTAGCTCCGTTCATACGCCGCCCCGTTCGGGTCGGTGTCGCTCACATCGACACCGAGGAACACCACGCCTTTCGGCATCCATTGCGCGGCCAGTTGATTGAGTTGCGGCTGCTCGGCATTGCAGGGGCCGCACCACGAGCCCCAGAAGTCGAGAACGACGACGTGTCCGCGGGTTGACGACCAGGCGAACTGCGTGCCGGACAATGTTGGTGCGCTGATCGGCGTCGCCGGCCCGCTGATCGCAGGGAGCCCTCCGTTCGGCACGGACGAGTCCGACTGCTGCAGACCGCACCCGGCGAGCAGGAGCGTCGCGACGAGTGCCAGGACCGGAGCAAGGCGCGCGACGTTGCGCATCACGGTGTGACCGACAAGTCCTCGAGCGCGCGGCGCCCCAGGTTCTGGACACCTTCGACAACAACACGCGAGCTCGCAAGCGGGTCGTCTGAACGGCCGCACGCAAGCACGGTCAGGGTATTCAGGTCGAGGCGAAGGGTCGCGGTGGGAATTTCGGGGACGTCCATACCGGACCTTCCCCGTTCTCCGTCGAACACGATCGCGCGTCTGGCTCCGCCTGTGCCTGTGATCTCGAAGAGCAGCGAGGTGCCGGCCGGAGGTGCCAGGCGCCCCTGGAGGTTGTTGCCCGCGCCCATCATCATGCGTTCGCGGCTGTGTGCCGCCGGGATGCCACCGAAACCGCCCGGCCGACCGAGGGCGCGGCGGAGATCCTGCTCGTGTGCCCAGAGGTCGAAGACGCGGATTGCGAGCAGGGACCGGACCTTCGACGGCCCGAAGAAGCCCTGACCCATCGCATCGAGTTGCGAGTCGTCCAGGTCATCGAGGCGCGCAAGGCGCTCCCTGCTCACGTCTCGATACTCTGCGATCAGCTCGTGGTACGGCATGCCGCGGCGCGCGTCAACCCCGATCTCCATGAACTCCCCGGGCTCGTTCCGGATGTAGGGGAGCCCACCTGGGATGCTGTGGTTCGGACGTTGCCGGCCGACAAGGATGCTTTCAAGGTCGACGATGTGCGCGACGTGGTCACGGACCGTCCAGCCGGGGCAGCCGGTCATGGCGAGCGCCTGGCGATCATCGAGGTCCGCGGTCAGCGCGTACACGTCGGTGAAGACCTCGGTGTAGGCGGCTTTGAAACCGTCCGCCGTCGTGATGTTCCCGGTTTCCATGGCAACGCAGCCTAGCGCGTCGCCACAATCCATCGCGATGCCAGCTCGCCCCGACGCCGGCCGTTCGACCGCCATGTCGGCGATCAACTCTTCAGGCTTCCCAGCCCCTGCCGGGATGTCGGCGGTGCCCGTTGTCCTCGCACCGCTTTCCGGCCGCCTCCACGTTCTGCTCGTGCAGCGCGTGGAGGCGCCGTTCGAGGGGACCTGGGTGCTCCCCGGCGGGTTCATGAGCCCAAGCGAGCGCCCCGAGGAAACGGCGCAGCGGAAGCTCACGGAGAAGACGGGGGTCGGCGCCGTCTACCTCGAACAGCTCGAGACATACGCTGACCCCGACCGCGACCCGCGGGGCTGGATTCCCACGGTCGCGTACCTGGCCTTGATCGATGCAGCAGTGCTGCGCGCCGAGGAATCGAGTGCCCGATGGGAGCCGGTTGACGCACTGCCTCCGCTTGGCTTCGACCATGCGCGCATCGTCGTCGATGCCGTCGGTCGTCTGCGGGGCAAGCTCTGGTGGTCGAACATCGCGGTCGGGTTGTTGCCCGAGCGCTTCACGATGCCGCAGGCGCGACGTGTCTTCGAGGCCATCAGCGGTGTGACGTACGAGCCGTCGAACTTCCGCAGGGAGCTCGAGCAATCCGGCCTAGTCCGCGCAACCGGAACCCTGTCGAAAGGTGGCGCCGGACGGCCGGCGGCGATGTACGAATTCGTCGAGCGTCAGCCCGCGTGGAGCCTGCGCCGATCACGACCGCCCGCGATGCTGCGCCGTCGAGCCTGACACGTTCGCACTCAAAGCCTTTCGCATCGTTCACGATACCGCGCGATTGGGTGCCATCTCCGAGCGCCCAGTGTGAGGAGGCTCCAAATGACCGACCAGCCGATGCAGCCGGTTTCAACGCAACCCGCTTCGCCGGTGCCGATCCCAAAAGTCGAGTCCCTCTTTCAGCACATCCCGCATCCGCGTATCGCACAGCGCAAGGGTGAAAAGCCGGTCAAGGTCGACGATGCTCGCGTCGGCATCAACGGCAAGGTCGCCCTGATCATCACCTCGGTCGTCGGAACGATGTGGTGCGCCTACGTCTTCGCGCTGATCGGGCTGACGGGGATCGCTGCAGCTGTGTCAAATAGTGTGACGGTGGTGCTGATCGTCGGCGCGATATCGGGGTACTTTCTCCAGCTGGTCTTGCTGCCGATCATCATTGTCGGGCAGAACATCCAGGGAAAGGCCGCCGACAAGCGCTCCGAGCAGACGTACAACGATGCGGAGGCCATCCTCAGCGAGTGCCTGCAGTTGCAGCAACATCTGCAGGCACAGGACACGATCCTCGACGACGTCGTCGAACGCGTGAAGGCACATCGAGACGCCCTGCAGGCGCTGCAGAAGCTGGCGGGGCAGCAGCAGGGTCCCGCGACCGCGTAGGCCCCGCGCCTCGACGAGGCTCACAGTCCGTCATGGCGGCGTGCACCGCTCCCACGATTGGGGCGTGGGGCTCCACACGTCGTCGTACGCGTGACATCACTGACGTGCGCACTCGGACCGGACGCTGCAGGAACGCTGCTGTCCAGGTTGCTGCGTGACGCGCGCGCACGAATCGAAGCTGCGATCTACGAGGTCGGTCCTTCATACCGGTGGGAGCTGGTCCGAGCCGCGCGGCGTGGGGTGCCCGTCCGTCTCGTCCTCGACGCGCACGCATCCGACGGCAACGCGGCGACGGCGCGGGAGCTGATCGCTGCTGGGAGCGAATGCCGCGTCGCGGGCGGCCAGGGCCACGCCGCGCACGGGAAGCTGCTCCTCATTGATGAGACCGTCGCGGTCGGCACGGGAAACCTCATCTGGCGGGACGCGCCGCGGGATCGGCGCCTCCGCTTTCCGCCCGCGGCGGTGCCGCTTGCCGGCACTCGCGAGTGGTGGGCAACGGCAACCGGCTCGGGAACGCTCGAGCGCGACGTTCGCCGCGCATTCGATACGCACTGGGACACGGCGCGACGGCCTCCCGAGGACTGGTCGAATCGTGCGGTCGCCACCGTCCCCGTCGTTGGAACACCGATCCCACAGGTGGCTCCGTTCATCACGAGCCTCACGGCTCGGCGATTGCGTCTCATCACCGGGGGTGCTGCGGTGGGAGCGGCGCTGCAGGCACTGGTATCGACGGCTCGAAGGCTCGCGCTCGTGACGATTCCCTACGTGCATCCCGTGGAGCCGCCGGTGCGGCACCTCCTCGACCTGATGGTGGATGCGTCAGCTCGCGGCGTCCACTGTGCGCTGCTGCTCGGTGCGGTCCCGCGGGACCCCGATGCACGCGTCCTCGCACGCTTGCCGTTCGAGGTGCGGCGCATGGATCCGGCGCGATCCACGTCGGGACACGCGAAGGGCGCGGTCATCGACGGTTCCGCCCTGGTCTCCTCGGCGAACTGGAGTTCGGCCGGTCTGGGCGCGAACTGGGAGACCGCACTCCACATCGAGCACCCTGGAGCGGCGGCGTACTACGCCGGCGCGTGGCGTCGCGACTGGGAGACGGGGGTGGGGCTCGACGTTTGAGGGCGCGGAGCCCCGGCTATGCTCGTGAGATGCCAGAGGCTGAGCTGTCCGCGCCCGACGAGCCGGCTTCCGCACCCCCGACATCAGAGTCCATGACGCTCCCCGCGGTGCCGCTGCGGGACAACGTCGTGTTCCCGTCCCAGCTCGCGCCGCTCGCCGCTGGGAGGCCGCGCTCGGTCGCTGCGCTGGAGGCCGCCGTGAACGGCGACGGACGCGTCGTCCTCGCCATCCAACGCGACGCGGCTCGTGACGAGGCCTCACTCGAGGATGTGCACACGATTGCGGTCATCGCACATGTCGGCGCGTTCAGGCGTCTTCCCGGTGGGGGAGCCCACGCGCTCGTCGAGGGCAGGGAGCGCGTGCGAATCGATGCGTTCGACGCCAGTGGCGACGCGTGGATCGCGACGGTCACGCCGGTCCCTGTGGACGTAACGGAAGGCACCGAGGTCGATGCGCTGTTTGGATCGGTTCGATCCCTCTTCGCTGACTACGTCAACGCCGGAGCGCAAGTCGGCGCTGACACCGCTGTGGCGATGGCGCGTGCTGCAGATCCGGAGCTCATCGCGGACATCGCGAGCACCTGCCCCGATTTCGATTTCGACGACCGCGTCGCGCTGCTGCAGGAGACCGACCCCATCGCCCGGCTCCGGACGCTCATCCCGCTGCTCGCGCGCGAGGGCGAGGTCGCGCAGTTGCGCACCAAGATCCATGAAGATGTCCAGAAGACGATCAACAACTCGCAGCGCGAGCACATCCTTCGTGAGCAGTTGCGCGCGATCCGCAAGGAACTGACCGAGCTCGACGACGCCGGCGAGGACGACGAGGATCTCGCGACACGAGTCGAGAAGGCCGGCATGCCGGAGAACGTCAAGACTCGCGTCCTGAAGGAAGTCCATCGCCTTGAGCAGATCCCCAGCGCCAGTCCCGAGATGGGCATGGTCCGCACCTGGGTCGACTGGTTGCTGGACCTACCGTGGGTCGATCCACCCGCAGAGACATTGGACATCGAGCGCGCATCGAGGATCCTCGACGAGGACCACTACGGCCTCAGCAAGGTGAAGGACCGCATCCTCGAATGGTTGGCCGTTCGGGATCGGATTCGCGTAAAGGCGCTGTCGGAGAGCGCGGGTCCTGTCGACGCGGGTGCCGCCGCTGCAGTCGACGCGGTCGACATCGAGGCGGCTGGCGGCGCGGGGGGAAGCGCCGATCGGCTGCCCGGCGCCCCGCAGGACGTTCCCAGAACGCAAGGCGGCGAGGAGCCAGACCGGGCTGCCGAGCGGCGAGGGGTACCCGCGACGACAGGACCCGCCGCACACCGACCTGCTCAGCGAAAGACTCTACAGACGCCCATCTTGTGTTTTGTTGGTCCGCCTGGCGTTGGCAAAACGTCGTTGGGTCGGTCGATTGCTCGAGCCTTGGATCGCAAGTTTGTGCGGATGTCACTCGGCGGCATTCGTGACGAGGCTGAGATTCGTGGGCACCGACGCACGTACATCGGTGCACTGCCTGGTCGAATCATCCAGTCGATGCGTACTGCGGGCACACGGAACGCCGTGATCATGCTCGACGAGATCGACAAGGTTGGCGCGGACTTCCGCGGCGACCCTTCGGCGGCACTGCTCGAAGTGCTTGACCCGGAACAGAACTGGGAGTTCAGCGACCACTACCTCGAAGTGCCGTACGACCTGTCGGAGGTGCTGTTCATCACGACGGCGAACATTGCCGAGACGATCAGCCCTCCGCTGCGCGACAGGATGGAGATCATCCGCATCACCGGGTACACCGAGCAGGAGAAGGTCGAGATTGCGGAGCGGCACCTCGTGCCTCGGCAGCTCGATCAGCACTCGCTGGACGCCAATGAGCTCGCGATTCCTCGCGAAACCATCGTCGCGATGCTGCACGGGTACACGCGCGAGGCCGGAGTTCGCCAGCTGGATCGCACCATCGCGGAGGTCGCGCGCAAGGTGCCGAGGAAGCTTGCCGCCGGCGCAACGCCGCCGATCGTGATCACGCCGGATGAGCTCACCGACCTCCTCGGTCCGCGCCGCCATGACTATGGTGAGGCGCAGGAACAGGACGAAATCGGTGCCGTCACAGGGGTCGTCGTCAGCGAGGTCGGTGGCGACATCATCACCGTCGAGGCACTCGCCATCGAGACCAAACCGGATCTCGTGCTCACCGGACAGCTCGGCAGCGTCATGGAAGAGTCGGTGAAGGCCGCGCTGTCGTGGGCCAAAGTCCATGCGATCGAGTACGGGGCGCCGCGCGATTTCTTCGATACGCACGCCATTCACGTGCACGTCCCCGCGGGAGCGATTCCCAAGGATGGTCCGTCGGCAGGCGTGACGATGGCGACAGCGATGGTGTCGGTTGCGACTGGTCGCCGCGTCCGGCGCGACCTGGCGATGACCGGCGAGATCACGTTGCGTGGCAAGGTGTTGCCGATCGGCGGAGTGAAGGACAAGCTGCTCGCCGCACACCGTTCCGGATTGAAGACGTTCATTCTGCCTGCCAAGAACGTCCGCGATCTGTACGAGGTCGACAAGGAGATCCTCGACGCAATCGAGGTGATGCCGGTGGAATACGTCGGCGAGGTGCTCGATCGCGCGCTGGTCGAGTCGGACGCGCCACGCAAGCGCGAGCGGCGCGGAGCGGGCTTTGTGCTGCCGATCACCGGCGCCGACGTGCTCGGTCCCATCAACGCGAATCCCAGGTAGCGTGGCGTCGTGACGGATACGCTGCGCGACCTCGTCGAACTCGCGATCGTCGTGGATCCGATGTTCGATCAGAACTGCTACATCCTCCGACGCAGGGACACGACCGACGCGCTGGTCGTCGACCCGGGACTCCAGCACCCGCAGACGATTGCGTTGCTGGAGAAGCGCGGGTTGCGTTGCGACCGTATCCTCCTGACACACGGCCACCCGGACCACGTCAACGGCGTGCCTGCGCTCAAAGCCGCATTCGGCTGCGAGGCCGCGCTCCATCCCGATGACCGCGAGCAGCTCGAAGCCGTCCGGTACCTGCCGGGAGTCCCGGACGATCAGGCCGATGTGGTGTGCGAGCAGGAGCTTCGCGACGGCCAGATGCTGCGCTGGCACGATCTCGACATCGAGGTGGTGCACACACCTGGCCACACACGGGGCTCGGTGTGCTTCCGCGTCGGCCCCGATCTGCTGTCCGGTGACACGCTGTTTCATCGAGGCGTCGGCAGGTGTGACCTCCTCGGTGGATCCATGCCGGCGCTCATCTTCTCGATCGAGCATCGCATCTACACACTGCCTCCGGAGACGGTGGTCTACCCGGGCCACGGCGAGCGCACGACAGTTGACGAAGAGATGCGTAGCAACCCGTTTGTGGTCCACCCGCAATACCGCTGATTCAGGGCACGTGTGCTACGGTGGCAAGCGGGGGATGTCATTGATGAGCAGTTTCACGCGTGCCGCGCTCGCTGTCGGGGCATGTGCAACCACCGTCGGACTGGGCGCTTGCGGGAGTACCACGGCGCCTGCGTCGGCATCTGCGGCCGCAATTGGGAGTCAACCCACCAGCGCCTTCGGGACGCCGTCGTCCAGTGCATCGACGACGCCGAATGCAGCGGCGAGCGCGCTGACCCTGACCGTTCAGGATCTACCGTCGGGCGGGCCGCTGCTCACGCAGATCAGCGACGGCGAGATGAACTCGACGGCCAACACCGACCAGCGCGGATTTGCCAATTCGGACAACACGTATCGCATCGAGGATGACGTGCTGCTCGACACCTCGTCGCAGGCTGCATCTGCCGACTTCGCGCAACTGCGTGACGCGACCAGGAGCCAGGTCACCGGGGAGACGAGCTCGTCTCCGAGCGGGATCGGTTCACAGGTAGACGAGTACATCGGTAAGACATCGGCCGGCTACAGCGAGATCGGCATCGTCTTCGAGGAGGGGAGCGTCATCGCGGTGGTGCTCATCGTCGATTCGAGCGGCATGATTGACCCGACATTCGCCGAGGCGGTCGCACGGGCACAGGATCAGCGGATCGCGTCCGCGGGAGCCTGACCGTCAGTCAGTGCGTCCGAGCAGCACAAGCAGCTCATGCAGGATGCCCCCGGTGACCCCCCATATGACACGTTGCGACGCCTCGTAGAAGTGCACGCGTCGGCGGACCCCGTCTCGCTCGAGCTCCCGCACCGAATGTGGCGCCACAAGGAGTTCCGCGATGTCGACGCGGAACCATTCCGCGATTTCGAACTCGTCGCTGCGCAGCTTCGACGGGCTGCGTTCGAGTCCGATCACCGGGGTCAGCCATCGGTCCGACACAACGGTCGCGAAGGGCGAGAGCAGGCCAAGGACCTCGACGTTTTCGGCGTCGACGCCGAGTTCCTCGTTCGCCTCACGGAGTGCCGTCGCAACCACGTCGGCATCGCCGGGCTCCGCGCTGCCGCCCGGAAACGCGATCTGTCCCGGGTGCGCGCGGAGATCGGGAGAGCGGAGGACGAAGAGCAGCGGCACGCCCGGTGTCGACGGGTCACACAGCAGGAGGACCGACGCCGGCCGTCCGCCGCCCGCAGGCGGCGCCGGAGCATCGGCAACCGGCCGCGCGATTGCGCGGAGTCGATCGATGATCGGCGTCACGAGCGTGTTCGCGCCGGCGCGCACAGGCACGGACGCCCGGTGGCCGTACGCTTGCACGGATGACGGGCGACACTCCCGAACCAACAAGACCGCGTCGTCGCTGCGCCGCGTGCGATGGTGAGCTGCGCTTCTCGCATCGCGAGTACGCGGGAAAGGGAACGACGGCCGCGGTGTTGCGCTGTGTGGGCTGCGGGGACGTCGTTCGAGATGCTCCGCGGGCGGGGGCGCAGGCGACGCAGCGGCATCGCTCCAAAAATCACCGCGACCTTGAAGAGGGTCCTCCCGCCAACCCGGTGCTCGACCCGGAGATCGCGGCACGGCTCCTGGAATCGACGCGCGACTCCAGCTGAGCGCTCAGCGATTCGCGGTCGCCGCCGGACGCGCGGTGGTTGCCGGTTTGGCCGGTGCGAACCTCGCGAACCACTGGAGGATGTCGGCATTGACGCCGTCGCGATCCACGTCAACGGAGATCGCATGACCGCTGCGCGGCAGCATGCGCAGCTGCACAGCCTCGCTGCCCACGAGTCGCTGCGCGATCTCCTTCGCACAGCGCGGATCGATCGTCCGGTCGCGCTCGCCGTGCAGGACGAACACGGGCGCGCGAACCTCGGGGAGCTCGTTGCGCACGACCGAGCAAAGGCGGCGCAGCTCGTTGATGCTGCGTGTGGGGCGGATCCCATAGCTGTGTAACTCCTCGACGGCATCGGGGTGCCAGAGGTCGATGTCGTCGCCGGCGCGATGCCAGCGCACCACGCGGGTGATGATCGGGAGGAGCGGTGGCAATGGCCCGCTCAGCCATATCGGCGCTGCGAGGCTGGCCACAGCACGGACGCGATGGTCATGGGCCGCCAGATGCAACGCGAGCGTCCCACCCATCGACTGCCCGGCGACGACCACGTCCGAGCACTCCGCCGCCAGGTCGTTGAACGCGTCCTGCACGCTTGCCGCCCAGTCCTGCCAGCGGGTGCGCTCGAGCTCTTGCGGCGTCGTGCCGTGCCCCGGGAGCGCCGGCGCGTGGCAGCGGAAACCCTCGTCCGCGAGGACCTCGCCGAGGCGGCGCAGCTCCGGGGGGGTACCGGCGAACCCGTGGACCAGCAGAGCGCCGCGCGGTCCGTCGCCGAGCCGCCACGGCGCGACCACCTCGGGATCGAAGGGGTCGAGCGTTCGCGCAGTCACCCTTCGAGTATATGGATCGTCCTCTTCACGCTCGGTGATACCGTCGCCCGAGATGGGTGAGGTGGTGGTGCGAGAGGCACTCGAGGCGGTCGTCTCCGGTCGCGACCTCGACATGTCGACGGCGCGCGCCGTCATGGACGCGATGATGGAGGGCGCCGCGACGCCCGCTCAGATCGGCGCCCTGATTGTCGCGCTGCGCATGAAGGGCGAGACGGTCGATGAGATTGCGGGCATGGTCGAATCGATGCGCGCGCATGCGACGGTCGTCTCGCTCTCCGTCGATGCCGTCGACACCTGCGGTACCGGCGGTGACGGCGCGGGGACATTCAACATCTCCACGGCTGCGGCGCTGGTGGCCGCGGGCGCCGGGTGCCCTGTGGCCAAGCACGGCAACCGCGCTGCGTCCTCGCGGTGCGGCAGCGCCGACGTGCTCGAAGCGCTCGGCGTCGTCATATCGCTGCCTCCTGACGGCGTGCGCCGCTGTGTCGAGGAGGCGGGCGTTGGATTCCTTTACGCGCCGGACTTCCATCCCGCCCTTCGGCACGTGATACCGGTGCGTCGCGAGCTCGGCCTTCGCACGATCTTCAACGTGCTCGGTCCGCTCGCCAGCCCGGCGGGAGTCCGGCATCAGCTCATCGGCGTGGCCAACGCACGCCTCGCGCCGATGATGGCCGAGGTCCTGCACCGGCTCGGACACATCCACGCGCTCGTGTTCACCGGGCCCGACGGCATCGACGAGCTCGGCGTCGGGGGGACCGCGCAATGCTATGAGGTGACCCCGGACGGCGTGCGCGAGTCGATCCTCGATCCCGGGGACGCCGGCATCGACGCCGCGTCGCTCGACGCCGTGCGTGGCGGTGACGCCGCCACCAACGCGGCGATCATCCTCGCGGTGCTCGACGGCGCCGGCGGTCCGCGCCGCGAGGTCGTGCTCCTCAACACGGCGGCGGTGCTTGTCGCGGGGGATCGCGTCAGAACACTCCGTGAGGGCATCGAAGTCGCCGCGGTGTCGATCGACAGCGGCTCAGCTCGGCGCGCGCTCGCGGCATTGGTGCGTGTTTCCCATGAGGCCGCCGCATGAGCCGCGCATCCGTGCTCCTTCGCCTGCAGCAGACGGACGATCACATCGCGCAGTTGCAGTCCGAGATCGCCGGTGTCGAGTCGGCGCTGCGCGGGGATGCCGAGCTCGATCGTCTGCGCACGGCGGAGTCCGCCGCACAGGAGTCACACCGGGATATCGGTACCGGCGCCGGCATCGCGGAGCTCGAGGCGGCGTCGCTGCAGACGCGCATCCGTGAGATGGATCGGCGCCTCTACAGCGGCAGCATCCACAACCCCGCCGAGCTGATGGAGTTGCAGCGTGAGCTGGACGTTCTGCGCGTGAAGCTCGCGGTTGCGGAGGACGATGCTCTCGCACGCATGGAGCAGGTCGACGCCGCGAAGTTGACGCTGCGCGACGTGTCGGCGCTGGTTGCCGCGCGAGAGGCCCAGCGCGCCAGTGCGATGGGGCCGCTGCGCGCGCGCCTCGACACGCTCACCGAGCAGCTCGCGGCGAGCAACGCCGACCGCGTGGCGCTTGCCGCCGAGGCAGAGCGCGCGGACCTCTCGCTCTACGAACGCATCACATCGCACCGCCGTCCCGCTGTCACCGGCGTCGTGGGCGAGTCCTGCGGCGGTTGTCGCATGCCGATCTCGAACGAGGAGCGCCGCGCGGTGCGCACCGGTACCGGCCTCACCCAGTGCGCCAACTGCGACCGGATCCTGGCACCATGACACAGACGGTCGTCGCGTATGCGGACGGATCGTGCTCAGGCAACCCAGGTGCCGGAGCGTGGGCATACCGACTGGAGTGGCCGGACGGGACCGTCGAGGAGGCGGCGGGCGGGGACATCGCCACGACGAACAATCGTGAGGAGCTGAAGGCGGTCCGCGAGGCGTTGCTGCGCGTTCGCAATCGCATCGGCGACGATCCCGGTTGGCGGATCGTTGTGCGCACCGACAGCCTCGGTGTCATCAACTGGCTGCAGCGATCGTGGAAGCGACACAAGAACCTCGATCTCTACCCGACGATCGATCCCCTCATCGACTCGCGCGTGCATTTCGAGCACGTCCGCGGCCACAGCGGCATTCCCGGCAACGAGCGCGTCGACGCGCTTGCGGTGGAGGAGACGTTGCGGGTCCTGGCACTGACCACCGGCGGCCAGCGGTGACGCACGCGATCGTTACGCGCGTTCCCGCCACCCGCGAACAGAGACACGCGAGGTCGCCGGAGATCCCGGATCCCGAGGGAAGAGTGCAAGCCGGCCGATAAGCCGGGTTCTGTCCTCGGCCGCGGCAGACGAGGGACGGTCATCCATCTAGGGCGCCGGTTACCCGGCGCCTCGTGCGGCCCACCTGAGACACGGGGAGCGAGCAACTCCCGAGCGCCGAAACGCTCGTTCTCTGTTCGGCCTTGCTCCGAGCGGGGTTTACCTGGCCGGCCGGTCACCCGGCCGCCGGTGGGCTCTTACCCCACCATTTCACCGTTGCCCCGGACGGATCCGGGGCTGTGTCATTTCTGTGGCACTCTCCTTCGGGTCACCCCGACTGGGCGTTACCCAGC
>DATKQX010000163.1:0-6305 GCA_035532495.1 Saccharimonadales bacterium (SeqCode) | reverse complement strand
CGGAAGAACGCGTCCGCGTTCATCGCGGCGAGGCCGCGTGCTCGGGATGTCACGACGGCCTATCAACTTCCTCTGCAATGAGCGAAGCAGGCCACGACATGATCGAAACCTGTTGTCGATTGGCAATCCAATGGCGTCAGTGTTTCCTTGCGCCTGACTCCCGGCGGAAGCCGCCCTGGAGGACGTGCGTGGGCTGCAGCTGCTCGCGGCCACCGGGGCCAGGGCGACGACCAGACCAGCGCGTCGTCCAAAGCGCCCCGCCGGGCTGGGAGGGCCCTTCATACCACTCTGCTGCGGCGCTCAATTGTCGGCCCGGTTCAAGGGGTCGGCGGTCGGCCTGCTGCTGAAATTTGGCGAGAGCCTTGGCTCGAGCGGCCAGTGCAGGAGATGCCAGTGGCCAGCGTCGTGAGCGCGGACGACCATGGCTCCGAAGGCCTCACGGCTTCAGGGCATGAATTCAGCGGGCTGGAAGGGGTTGATGGTGATGGACGATAGTGCGCAGTTCGTCGAGGCGCCTGGGATGGTCATCGACACGGTTAGGTTGCCGGTTGCGAAACCCACTCGCACTGCAGCAAGAGCGTTGGCACAGCCATCGTGTGCGTATTGCAGCGGAAGCGACGCTTGGCCACGGACTCCACCTTCAGGCAAAGGACCTGGAGGGGTTCCCTGGCTCGGAAGCGGAAGGAGCCCGACGCCATTGTTCGGATAGGTTGGAAACATTCCAGACGAAGAGTCTCGCACCGAGGGAATTCGCAGCACACGTCCGCGCGAATCCAGGAATTGGACAGTCGGAGTACCACGAAGGACGCATGGGGAGCTACCGCGGTCAGTGAAGATCAGATAGGTGACGCCATTCCCTCCGGCTCCTCCCTGCTGTCCGACCCGCATCTCGAGCGTCGCCGCCGAACATGCCGGACCGGTTGGTGAGAGGAAGGAACTCGGCGTTGGTGTGGCCGAAGGCACCGCAGACGCTGTCGGCTGCGCTGTCGTCTCGGGAGACGCGGAGGGGGTGGCGAACGGTGCGGCGTTGTGATTTCCAGCGGTGCGGTGATTAAGCACTAGCGCTGTGCCGAGCACCACGAAGAAGACCACGAAGGTTGCGATACCGACAGCAACGGTGCGCAAGCGCCTGGTGCCACTGGCATGTTCTGGATCAAGTGTTGGAGGCTGCGATGCCATCAAGCGCTGCAATCCTTCGCGAATTCGACGCTCATCGTTATTAGGCACGCTATTCACCTCCCAACGACACACGAAGCTTCGCCAGCGCTCTCGAGAGATGGCTCCGAACCGTGCCGCCCCGAGTGCCCAGAACGGACGCGACTTCGTCCAGCGAGAAGCCATAGCCATAGTGCAGCGCTACCACGGCGCGTTGGCGGGCGCTAAGTCGGTTGATCGCGCCCGCCAAACCCGGATCCCAAGCCATGAGCGCTGACAGTCTGAGTTCGTCTGAGAGGGGGACCTGCCATCGCAGCGTGGCCGCTCGTAGCCGGAGAACGTGGGTAGCAGTGTGGGCCGCGATTGAAGCCAACCACGATCGCCGCTTTGACGGATCGCGGAGCTGGCTCCAGTTATTCAGCGCATTTGCCCAAGCGGTTTGGTAGGCGTCCTCGGCATCGGGGACGTTACCGGTGATCGTCAGGGCCAAGCCGTACATCTCCGCGCCGAAACGTGCCAATGCTTCCTCGGCGTCGTCCGCAAGAGGCAGCGGAACCTCCTTGCTACCCATGGTGGGCATCATCACGCCATCTAGAGTCCCGTGAGGTGCCGACGGTTTACACGCAACCTCAGATTTGCTGAACCAACGCAGCGACCGATGCGAATCGTGGTTGCCGGAAGTCGACCGCGTTGAGGGCGATCAACGGAAGCAAACGCGTCGCTTACCAACGTGTCTGGCGGAGCGGGTCAACTCCAGACCGCCCTACGGAGCAGGTCCGCGCGCTCCGTGTGGCGGTTCACGTTAACTGCCCAAGAATGGTCCTAGACTTGGGAACTGATGCCGCCCCGCGAACGTAGCGTCCGATAGATGCGAATCCTGGTCCCAGCGGCCGCAGCCATCCTCTTGCTCGCGACTGCTTGCTCACCCTCAGCTTCGGTCAAGCACGCAGCAAAGGTATCTTCCCAGAGGCTCGCTGTCTCGAAGGTGCCTCCCGTTTCCGAGCCGGCTTCCGTCTGCGATCCGAAGTACCAGATACTCCTCCCGATGCCGCCCGTGCAGACTCTGAAGGAGCCACTCACATATCCGGCGATGAACGTGGCTCTTCAGGCACCACCGCGCGGTGCTCGCCCGACGGTCTCCGCCGCTGCGGCGTGGCGAACGGTGTCCCAGTACGGGTTACCCGACGACCAGACGGGATTGGTACTTGCTCTCTTCACTTCAGAATTTCCGGAGAGGCAGACGCCCCATGGGTTCAAGTCCGAGTTCGTACGGACACTCGCCTGGGTCGTGACTGCCGAGGGCTTGATATCCTCCGAAGAGTTATCGGTTCCACTTGGATCCGTGCCGTCTGCGCTACCGACCTGCCTCCCTTGGAGGGGACTTTCGGCAGTCGACGCGAGCACCGGTCAAGAGCTCGTTGCGATCGGGGCCGGGCCCGTTACCGTGTGTTTGGGAATCGCTGACGCGTACCTCATTCCACCAACGTGCCCTAAGAAGTTCTAGTCATTCCAGGTGGTCACACCACCCGATTCGACCCGCCACCAGCCTCCAGCAGGCACCTCCAAGGAGCCGAAAGAGCTGCTGTTGGGGAAGGATGGAGGTGTATCGCCAGACCCGCGATCTCAGCCTGATCTCAAGGCCGGTGAGACGCACATTGACATCGCAGAGGTCATAGGTTCGATCCCTATTGCGCCCACCATATCGTCACGTCTCGGGAGATTGGGCCACCTGTCTCACGTCGTTGTGGCAGGGTGGAGGCGGGCGCAGGGCGTTCCCAGGGCTGGCCGCTGTCCTCGAAGTCATGGCGCTGCTGAGTGGATTCCCGCCCGGACACGACCCGGCGCCGCGCGGCGAAGGTTATTGTCGGAAATGTCGCTAACCTTCCCGGGACAATATTGTCCGTGCTGTTCGAACAGGTGTTTGGTACAATGTGTCAGTGGAAGCGTTCGCGATATCTGATGCGCGAGACCGTGTGAATGAGGCTGTCGATGCACTCGTGGACGAGTCCATCGACGATTTCTCGACACACGCCCTGGCCGCGGACCTGATCGACATCCGGCGGGCGATCGATCGGCTCGAAGCAGAGTTCGTCAGCCGCTTGCACCGCTTTCACAGCGATGGCGGGGCGCTGGCCGATGGCGGGGTGAGCACGGTTTCCTGGCTGCGATCTCACTGCGGCATGACGGTGAAGGAGGCCGCCTACCGCGTGCACCTGGCGCGGACGCTTGGCGAGTTGCCGGCAACGCTCGACAGCGCCCGTGCCGGTCGGGCCTCGTTCACCAACGTGACCATGATCGCCCACCTCGCCGAGGACGTCGGCGTGGAGCAGGTGGCGCCGCTCGAGAGCATCCTGGTGGGAGCGGCGGAGACGCTCGAGCCTGGTGCCATGCGTACCCTTACCCAAGCCGTCCGGCTGCGGCTCGACCCCGACGGCGTGCTCGCCGATGACAACCACGCCCATGAGCGCCGCTGGTTCGAGTGCGAGCAGACGTATGGTGGCGTGTTCGTTTTGCGTGGTGAGCTCGATGCCGAAGGCGGCGCCCTGGTCAAGACCGCGATCGATGCGCTCAGTCACGGCATGAGTCGTGGAGAAACGCGGTCGGGCTCGCAGCGCCGTGCCGACGCGCTGGTCGATCTTGCCGCCACGCAGCTGCGCTGCGGTGTCCACCGCGATGTGCACGGGCAGCGGCCGCATCTCACGGTCACGGTGAGCGCGGACACGCTGCGCTCTGGCGCCGGTGCACAGCCAGCCGAGTTGAGCGGCGCGGGTCGGATCCATCCGGAAACCGCGCGCCGCATCGCCTGCGACGCGGTGCGGACGGTGGTCACGGTCGCGTCGCCAGCTGATGGTTCGGCTTGGACGGCCATGAGCACGCGTGCGCTGCCTCTCTCAGTCGGACGGGCCACGCGCATTGTCCCCGCACATATCCGCAGCGCGCTGCGCCTCCGCGACCATGGCTGCCGCTTCCCGGGGTGCGATCGCCCGCCCGCGTGGACCGATGGCCACCACATCATCCACTGGTCGGACGGCGGCCCAACCGAACTCGACAACCTCGTCCATGGTTAATACAACCCCTTACGTAGTGGCCAGCTCAGATCGTCCTTGGTGTCCGACGATGGGTGCTCCTCCCCCCCGGTGCCCGGAGGTCGGCCCGCAGGCAGACACGCTGGTTGCGTCCATCGATGAGCCGCCTGCGACACTGGTCTACTGTCACGAGCGCGGGAGGAAACGGCGATGACAGTGTCCGCTTCTCCGGTTGAGCCGAAGGTGCTCTTGGACGGGCTCGCCATGGTCGAGTCACCTCGCTGGCACGACGGCCGGCTGTGGTTCGCCCACTGGGGTGCGGGCGAGATCCGGGCGGTGGATCTCGACGGCAACAGCGAGGTCATGGGCCATGGCCCGGAGGGCCTCGGTTGGACGATCGACTGGCTCCCTGACGGACGCCTGTTGGTTACTGGCGCGGAGCTCCTGTGTGTTGGACCCGACGGCTCGTCGGCCCCGTACGCAGATCTCACCGACATCAGTGAACGCGGTTGGAACGACATCGTTGTCGATGGCCGTGGCAACGTGTACGTCACTAGCATCGCCTTCGACTACCTTGCCGGCAAGCCTCCTAACGCGGGGATCATCGTCTTGGTGACCCCGGACGGCAGCTCGCGCCAGGTGGCTGCGGGTCTCAAGTTTCCCAACGGCATGGTCGTCACACCCGACAACTCGACGCTGATCATCGGCGAGTCCTTCGCCGGTCGACTCACGGCCTTCGACATCGACACTGCCGGGAGCCTGTCCAACCGCCGCGTGTGGGCCGAAGGCTTGGGCCCGGATGCCATTTGCATGGACACAGAGGGGGCGATCTGGACCGGGACGGGGGACACCCGGCTCTCTACTGGCCGCGACGATTCGCCCGGTGGGGCCGTCGCCCGCGTCCGGGAAGGGGGTGAGGAGCTGAACCGGGTTGAACACGACCGCTCGATATTGGGCTGCGCGCTTGGCGGCCCCGACCGTCGGACGCTGTTCCTCGTCGCGACGGAATGGCGCGGCACCGATCAACTGGACAACGTCCTTGCGGCACGCACCGGACAGGTGCTCATCGCCCCGGCACCGGCGTCAGGAGTCGGGTGGCCATGAGCGGGTGCTCAGTGAGCGACGATGACGGAATGAACGAGACACGCGTCGTGGTTGACGGCTTGGGCTTTCCGGAGTCGACGCGGTGGCGCGACGGACGTATCTGGCTGTGCAACTGGGGTGCCGGTGAGGTACTGGCTCTGAGCATCGAGGGCGAGCGCGAAGTGATGGCTCGTCTCGCACCGCATACCATTCCGCTGAGCATTGACTGGCTTCCCGACGGGCGAATGCTCGTCGTCGACGGGCCAGGAGGTAGGCTGCTGCGTCAGGAGCCGGACGGAACGCTGGACATCGTGGCGGATCTCACCGCCTTCGGCAGCCCGCCGTTCAATGAGATCGTGATCGACGCAACCGGGAACGCGTATGTGAACGGTGGACCGGGAGTTATCCGTGTGCAGCCGGACGGGGGCATGCGCAAAGTCGCCGACGGCCTGCCCTGGCCCAACGGTATGGCGCTGGTCGACGATGGCCGCACGCTCGTCGTCGCTGATTCGCGCGCCGAGCAGCTCGTCGCGTTCGAGGTGGCGGACGACGGGACCCTCTCAGACCGCCGCGTCTGGGCCGACCTCGAGCACGCGCCCGACGGCATCTGCGCGGACGCAGACGGAGCTGTGTGGGTTGCGAGCGTTCCCGGTCAGCGCTGTGTGCGGGTGCGGGAGGGCGGCGACGTGCTCAACACGGTCGCCGTTGATCGAGGGTGCTTTGCCTGCATGCTCGGAGGCGAGGACGGTACGACGCTATTCATCGCGGCCGCCGAATGGCACGGGATGGAGGCGGCGATGAGCGACGGGCCCGATTGGACCGGGCAGTTGCTCGCGGCGCCCAACCAGCCTGCACCGCACGCAGGCCACCCTTAAGTCGTCGAGCAATGCGTTGATCCGCCGGGGTCGGGAACTTGCCGCCCGGGGCATGGCGCCCGGCGGCCAGCGCAGGGAATTGCTACCATGCGGCACCGTCGATGTCCGGATTCTCGCGCTCGCACAGAGTGGCGAGCTGCTGCCAGGGAGGGGGTTATGCGAAAGA
>DATKQX010000162.1:0-6435 GCA_035532495.1 Saccharimonadales bacterium (SeqCode) | reverse complement strand
CCACACCCCGCCCGCGAGATGATCGGTCGCCTCCTCGATGGCACCCATCAGCGCCGACCCCTCGCTCGTGAGCCCGTGCTCGGCGTCGACCAGGCCCCGATCGCCAAGGCGATCCCACGCGGCGTTGATCTCGTCCTCGGTCCACCCCCGCACCTTCTGCATCGTCTCCGCGTCCATGCCCCTGCCCGATGCCGACGCCAGCACCAGCGCATCGAGTCCGTCGATGCCGTGCACGGTGAGCGCCGCGATGTGACCGTCGAACCGGTGCTCGCGCAGGAGCGTGCACGCGTGCCAGAGCGCCAGGTGCGGGACCTCCGGGATCGGAAGACCGGCGTGGCCCGCAAACAGAGGGTGTCCGTCGATGTGCAGGCCGTTGGCCACCTCGAGCGTCATGCTCGCCGCCTCGGTCACCTCCTCGGAATCGACCTCAGGTCCCCAGAGACGCCGCAACGCGAAGTCGGCGACCTCGAGACGGGCCTCGAGCACGCGGTCGGGGGTGGAGAAGGTCCACGCGTCCGGGATCGCCCGCAGCACCATCGATGGGCGGAAGTTGTGGAAGACCGCGGCCACGACCTCGCCGCTCACGGCCCCCATCGGTGCCGAGCGTGAGGCGAAGTAGCCCATCCAGCCTCCGCGAAGTCCGGCGGCCTTGTACGCGTCCGTCGATTCAGGGGCGAAGTACACGATCGCGTGGATCGGCTCGAAGAGCGTCCAGGCACGGCGCGCGAGGGACTGAGGCACCGACGTAACCTTAGTCCGTACCGAGTCTGGACGGCCGCAGTGTGCCGTGGAAGATGCCGGAGTGCGTGAATGTCGGTGACGTTCCTGGGCTGAACGTGTTGCTTGTCAGCTCTGACGACGGCAGGAACTGGAGGAATCGCGGATCCGCTCGCGAGCTGTCGACGATCAACTTCTCGAGGACGCACGAGTTGTACTGCCGTGCGGTGTCCTCGAGGGTATTCGCGTTGAGAACCACCTCCTGCCCCCATGTGCGCGCGTGGCGGCGCAGGCCGGCGATGTGGCTGTGCTCAGGCGTCAGGCATTCGGTGGCGATGACGTTTTCGCTGCTCGCCCAGATGCCGGTTTCCGTATTGATCACGAGCGTCTGATTCCCTGCGGTGTGACCCGGAGTCGACAGCAGCGCGATGCCGGGTCCGAGGAGGACGTCGCCGTCGATCACGCTGATCGCCTCCTGCCGCAACGCCGTGTAGGTGAGCGGCTGGTACCAGGGTACCTGCAGCGGATGCAGCGCCTTGAGCGAGTCGAGCTCGTCGCGCTGCACGATGAGTTTCGCGTTGGGGAGCAGCGGCTGCAGTGGCACGCCGGGCAAGAGGTCGCGCGCCGGCTCGTTCGTGCCGATCCAGCGGCGCACGTCCTGCGTGTGAAGGTGATCGAACGTGATCCAGTCGACGTCTTTCGTCTCAATGCCGACGCTGCGCAGATGCGTGAGCACGTCGCCGAGCGGTCGCGAGAATGCGCGCCCGAACACATTCGGCGTCGACTCGCTGAGCCGCGCGAAATATGGGGTGCGTCGCGCGAGTTCAACGTCGGTGGGTTCGAAGAGCAGCGTTCGGGGGCGTCCGTCGGTGTCGTGCCAGCGCACGATCACGAGGCGGTGTGTCAGCGACAGGTACGGCGCCGGCGTGATGGCGGCGCGGAAGAGTCCGAATCGGGTCGGATACGGGAGCGACACCAGGTCGAACGTTCCGACCCAATCCGGCATACCGGTGGTCCTGAACCAGTCGCGAAACCCGGGTGCGGCCTGACGGATCAGCTCGAGTTGACGACCTGCCTGGCGCTCGCCGCTCACGGCCACGAAATGCGAGATCGCCTTGATCTCCCCGTTCGGCGGTTGGGCGTGTGCTGTCATTGGGGGATGCCCGGCAGTCTACGCGGTGTCCAAAGCCTCGGTCGATATACTCGGCAGACGTGATCTTGCGAGTGTCACCGTGAGGCGATGGGGGCGGTTTGTGTACCGCCGCCGCAAAGCGGTGCTGGCAGCCTCTCTGTTGTGTTTTGTGCTGTCAATCGTGGGGTTGGTCACCGCCGGACAACCCATCAACGCGAGCGACTACAACGTCGAGTCGGTGCAGGCTGCGAACCTCATGTCTGCGCAATTGCCGTCGACCACCGGATCGTCGTTCGCGCTGATCCTCACCAGCTCGCAGCTGACATACGGCGAGCCGCAGTTCGAGTCGGCGGTGAACGACGCGCTCGCGCCGCTCCACAACGACTCCCGCGTGAGCGCGCTGTCGACGCCGTTCACCGCTTCACCCGCGGCGGCTGCGCTGTTGGTGTCGACCGACAAGCACAGCGTGCTAGCGCAGGTCGGCCTGCACATCGATTTCGCAGAGGCGCGCGCGCAATATGGAGAGGTGCGCGGCGAGGTGCACTCCAGAGCGCTGAGCATCACCGCGACAGGCGACGTGCCGCTGGCATACGACTTCGACACCTACCTGGCGAGCGACCTGCGCCGTTCCGAGGTGGTGTCGCTGCCGCTCGCACTCATCCTCCTCGTGATCGTCTTCACAACCGGCGTCGCTGCGTTGTTGTGTCTCGGCGTCGGTGTCTTTGCCGTTCTTGGCGGTGTTGGGGCGGCGCTCGCGCTTGCTCACGTGTTCGACGTCTCGACCTACGCCGTCAACGTCGTGACCCTTGTTGGGCTGGGCATCGCCATCGACTATTCGCTCTTCATCGTGACCCGATTCCGCGAGGAGCTCGGGAACGGATACAGCGTCGAGGACGCGCTGGCGACGACGATGGCGACAGCTGGACGAGCGATCATGTTCAGCGGCCTCACCGTCGCCATCGGCCTCTCCGGGTTGCTCTTCTATACGGGGACGGCGCTCGTCTCGATGGGTGTCGCCGGGTCCATCGTCGTCGCGGTCTCGGTGCTGTACGCCGTCACGCTCCTCCCAGCGTTGCTCGCGATCCTCGGACGTCGCATCAACAGCATGCGCATTCCCATCCTGCAGCCGAAGCCGTTCGGCGAGGGGGCATGGCACCGGCTCGCGACCTGGGTCATGCGCCGGCCGTGGCTCGTGCTCATCCCGACGATCGCCATCCTGCTCGTGGCCGGATCGCCATTTCTCAAGCTGCAGCTTGCGAACGGCGACGTGAACCAGCTGCCCACCACCGCCGAGGCGCGTCAGGGTGCCGATCTGATCCAACGCCAGTTCCCGCAGGTCGGCACGAACACGATCGCCGTGGTCATCAACTTCGACCACGGCGGCCCAACGAGTCCCGCCAACGTCGCGACTGCGTATGCACTGGGTCAGCGCCTGTCGGCACTGCAGGGCGTCACCTCGATCCGCAGCTACGTGACGGTCGATCCCGCACTCACCCTTGCCGCGTATCAGTCGATGTATACGCAGCCCAAGACGGCGCTGCCGCCGGCGGAGCAGGCGCTGGTGACCAACCTGACCGGATCGAGCATCGCGGTGCTCGACGTCGCCAATCCGTACTTCGTGACAAGCGATCAGGCGCACGCGCTCGTCCGTCAGATCCGTGCTGACGACTCCGTCCCGGGCGCGACGGTGAAGGTGACAGGCGACACCGCCTTCGACATCGACCTCGTCAACTACATGATCGACCACACGCCACTCGCGATCGGCTTTGTGCTGGTGACCACGCTCATCGTGCTCGCCGTGTTGCTTCGCTCGATGGTCCTGCCGTTCAAGGCGGTCCTGATGAATGCGCTCTCGCTGAGCGCCGCCTTCGGCGCGCTCGTGTGGATCTTCGACCAGGGGCACCTCTCCAACATCCTCGGCTTCACAGCTGGACCGCTCGATCCGACGATCCCCGTGCTTCTCTTCTGCGTGGTCTTCGGCCTGTCCATGGACTACGAGGTCTTCCTCCTGACGCGCATGCAGGAGGCGTGGTATCGAACCGGGGACAACCGGACGTCCGTTGCCGACGGACTCGAGCGCAGCGGCCGTCTGGTGACCGGCGCAGCAGCGATCATGGCGTGCGTCTTCCTGGCGTTCGCGCTTGCGAGCGTGGTGACCATCAAGGCGATCGGCGTGGGGATGGCCGTCGCGGTCATCGTCGATGCAACCCTTGTCCGCGCTCTCGTCGTCCCTGCGGTCATGCGACTGCTGGGTAAGGCGAACTGGTGGGCGCCGGCCTGGTTACGCCGGCGCAACCCTGAGCTGGAGGAGGTCGCGCCCGCCGCCTGATGACCACAACAGCGACCGCGCCGGCGCCTCGTCCGATGTTGCGTGGCTTGACCCACCTCCTGTCCGTTCCTTTCGCCTTGGCCGGCGCAATCACCCTGGTGGTCATCAGTGGCGGTGACATCGCACGACACATCTCCCTGGCGGTGTATGGCGTTTGCCTGGTGCTGCTGTTCGCCGTGAGCGCCTTGTACCATCGTGGGCCGTGGTCGGTGAAGACGCGCAGGGTGTGGGGACGCCTCGACCACGCAACGATCTTTCTCGCCATCGCCGGCACGTACACCCCCGTGGTCGTCAACGTCCTGCGCGGCTGGCAGACGATCGTGCTGCTGACGGTGATCTGGGTGCTGGCCGGCTCCGGCGTCATCGTTGCGACGACCGGCATCCCGCTACCGCGAGGCGCCGTCGTTGGGTTGTACATCGCCGTTGGATGGACGGTGGTGTTCTTTCTGCCGGCACTGGCGGAGCGGATCCATGGCAGCGGGCTCATCGTGCTGGGCGTGGGTGGCGCGCTGTATTCAGCGGGCGCGCTTGTCTATGCGCTGCGATGGCCGCGATTGTGGCCTGGGGTGTTCGGGTTCCACGAGGTGTTCCACGTGCTCGTCATCGCCGCGAGTGCCGTGTACTTCGTGTTCATCACGGCGACGATCGCGCTGCCGCGCTGAGGGTGGGCCCTACGAACTCGACAGCGTCGGTAGCCCCAAGAGCCTGAGCTCCCCGCATCGCCTGCGCGATCGCTGCTCCGACCGCAATGACGGCCGGCAGCGCGACCATGCCGGCAAGGAACACGCGCCTCCTGGGGTCGCCCAGGCTTCCCGAACCAGATTCCCCGTGGCGCATGCTCGCGTCGGAGTCACCGGCAACGATGCGTTTCTGTGCGAGCGCAATCCCCGGCATGCGACCCCCCTGAACCCACGACCCTTCCTGTTTTCTACTATGACGCGTTTGGAGCGATAAGATCAAGCTCCGCGATGTGTCGCGGCCGGCACAAGCGGAACACTGCCCAACCAAGCGCCACGGGGGGCGCCACGAAGACCCCGATCGAGAACATTCCGAGTATCGCGAGCGCGGTCAGCGGAACGAGCACCGCCGCCAACGGCCAACGCGCCTTACGCGTGCCGAGCCATGCCGTGATCAGCGTGAGGACAAGCGCCGCACCTGCGAGCGCGGTAACCGCGGCGATGATGGCGGACGCCCCAGGATTCGATGCAAAGATCGTCGCGGCACCGTCCGTCCAGATCGTGATGCCCGACTCGCTGTTCGTGGTCGCGCTGCTGGTCGAGTACGTCGGGATCACGAAGATCAGGAGAAACAGCGCAGTCGTCACGGGAACGTCGATCAGGCTGAGGATCCTCGCGGCACGGTTGAGGGGCTGCGTCTCACCGCGAGCTCCCTTGGGTTGACTCGGCATTCGTTCGAGCATATACTGATCATATGATCAAGTCAAGCGATCAGGATATCTCGACCCCCAAACCGACTGGCGCGGATCGCCGACCCAGTCGTCGACCGCCCAGCCAAGCGACGACCGGCCGGCACGCTCAGGTTCGAGATGCGCGCACGCCATATCGGCAACGCCAGCGCCGCAACGAGGCGGGCAATCTCATGCGCGCGCGGATCCTCGATGCAGCGCTGAGGACTCTCATCACCAACGGATATGCGAACGCGTCGGTTCGCGCGATCGCCACCAACGGCGGATTCAGTCCCGCGCTCGTCTTCTATCACTTCGGCAGTGTCGACGCCCTGCTCCTGGCCGTCCTCGATCAGGTCAGCGGTGAGCGCCTGGCGCGATACCGGACACGCCTCGCCGACATCGCCAACCTTCAAACGCTTGGCGCCGCCATGGAGGAGCTGTACGGCGAGGACCTGCAACTCGGTCAGCTCACCGCGGTCCAGGAGATCGTCGGTGCGATGGCCTTCGACGCCGAGCTCGGCGTCGAGATCGTTGACCGCATGCAGGCGTGGATGGTCTTCGCCGAGGAGCTCGCATCGCGCATCCTCGCCGGATCGCCGCTCGAGGGATCGATCAACCCGGCCGTGATCGGCTCCGCGGTGATCGCCCTTTACATGGGACTGGAGATCGTCGCGCGCATGCGGGGCGGCGACAGCACCGGCTCGAGTGCGCTGATGACCACCCTCGTACAGGCAGCACCGTGGATCGATCAGCTGCTCGGCAAGAAGCCCAAGGCTAGCCGGAAGACGACGACATCGGTGGCCATCGAATGACGAAAGCCTGACGTGCCGCGTATCGATCTCATCACCA
>DATKQX010000161.1:0-12278 GCA_035532495.1 Saccharimonadales bacterium (SeqCode) | reverse complement strand
GCTGGGTATACTCGAAGTCCAGATGGGTGATCCAGGGGCGCTTGACGCCCTCGAGCGCGCGCTCGCCACGGTGATCGACCCCGAGCTGCACAGGCCGATGCTGCAACTCGGGATGCTGCGCGACCTCGCCATCGACGGGGGTGTCGCATCGATTCGCGTTGTGCTCACCACGCCCGCGTGTCCGCTCAAGGACCGCATCCGCGCCGACATCGAGGCCGCTGTGGTCGGCGTTGTCCCCGCGATCACTCGTGTCGAGATCCGCTGGGATGCGGACGTCAGCACCACGCGTGGACTGCCGGGACGCCAGGAGATCCCCGGCGTGCGCAACGCCATCGCGATCAGCGCCGGCAAGGGTGGCGTCGGCAAGACCACCGTCGCCGTCAACGTCGCAATCGCTCTGCGACTCGCCGGAGCCAGGGTCGGCCTGCTCGACGCCGATGTCTACGGTCCCAATGTCCCGATCATGCTCGGCATCCGCGAGCGGCCTCGCGCCGGGCCGGACGGAAAGATGCAACCGCTGGAGGCGCACGGCCTCAAGGTCGTGTCCTTCGGAACGATCCTGGATCCCGGACAGCCCGTCATCTGGCGCGGTCCGATGCTCGCAAAAGCACTCCGCGAGTTTCTCTACGAAGTCTCGTGGGGCGAGCTCGACTATCTCGTCATCGACCTTCCCCCGGGCACGGGCGACGTGCAGCTCAGCCTCGCGCAGAGCATGCCGATGACCGGCGCGGTCATCTGCACGACGCCGCAGGACGTCTCGCTTGCGGACGTCAGTCGCGGCATCGAGATGTTCCGCAAGCTCAATGTGCCGGTGCTCGGCGTCGTGGAGAACATGAGCGGCTTCATCTGCCCGCATTGCGACGAGCGCACCGACATCTTTGGATCCGGCGGTGGACGCGACCTTGCGGCGCGCTACGAGCTGCCGTTCCTCGGCGCGGTACCGCTCGATCCGCGCATCCGCGGCGCGGACGGCGACGGACGGCCGATCATGGCCGCCGCTCCCTCGAGCCCGCTCGGCGAGGTGTTCCGCGACGTCGCATCGCATATCGCGGCGCAGGTCAGCCAGGAGAACTTCAACGCCACCTCCGGTCCGGTGATGCCGTCGGGGCCACGACTGCCCGTCGTCGCGTCCTGATCGCTCCGGCCGATCAGCGGCCCAGCACGGTCTCCACGGCATCGTGGACGGTGCGCAGCGCGGTGGCGTCGTCGGTGAACACGCGGATCACCTGGTTGTGTTGCGGGAGCCGCGCGACGAGCTCCGCCGTGCGCGCGACGTCGATGGTGTCGTTGAGCGGGTCGTAGATCCGCACCATCCCGTCGTCGGTCATCGGGTTCTGCGGTGCGATCCGCGCGATCGCGACGTCGACCTCCACGCGCGCCCTGAGGTGTTTGGACGCGAGTTGCGCGTCGAGCATCTGCTGCAGCGTCGACGTGTCCATGCCTTTGTGGACGACGCTCTCATACGCGAGGTGCCAGGGCAGGTCGCGCGCTGCGATGCGCGTCCACGCCTCCGCAAGCCGGCGTCGCTCCGTCCCCGGTGCATCGTGCATCCAGCGTTGCACGGCGACGAGCACCGACCAATCGTTGAGCAACTCGTATTCGTCGAGATGCTCGAGCGGGTTGCCGTGCAAGAGCTGCGCGATGGTGTCGGCGAAGATCTCGCGCATCGACAGGTCGAACCGGCGCCCGGTGCGGTGGTGATAGACCTGCAGGTACATGTAGAGGCGCGACGCGAGAAACATCTCGAGCGCACCTGTCGCATGCGCGTGGAGCACGATGCTGTCGCCGCTGACGAACGTGTAGTGGATGAGACGCTGCACCTCGACGGCCCCGAGACTGATGCCGCACATGTACGCGTCCCGCGGCACGTAATCGAGATTGTCGACGGTCGCGGGTCCACAGAGGATCGGCTTCAGCGCGTGCAACCAGCCCGGCGGTGTGTACCCGTCGATGTCCGCGTCGGCCATCACCCACGCGACCCATTGAGGATCGATCTGCTCCCCGGGCGCGAAGCGGTCCGTCGGGCTCGCGCGCAGTGACTGGATGATGTCGGCGAGCTGATTGGTCACGAGGTGACGGCCGATGACCTCATGGTCAAGATGCCACTGCTCGAGCACCTCGTGGTCGAAGAAGTGCCCGAACGGCCCGTGCCCGACGTCGTGGAGCAGGCCCGCGATGCGCAGCGTCTCCTCGACGAGCGCAGGTGACGGCGCGCCGGGAAACGCGGCGCGCAGCGATCCATCGACACGACGCGCGAACAGGCTCGCGAGGTGCATCGCTCCGAGCAGATGCGTGAAGCGGGAATGCTCGGCGCTGGGAAACACCCACCAGGCCGACTGGAGTTGGTGCACGCGACGGAGTCGCTGCAGCCAGACGGTGTCGAGGAGCTGGCGCTCGCTGGCCTCACCAGGCTGATCCTTGGTGATCTCTATGTAGCCATAGAGCGGATCTGCGATGAGATTGACCTGACGGAATCGCTCCGCCGCGCCGAGGGAGCTACTCGTCGTCGTCCTCGCCCTCTTCCTCGTCGTCACCCTCATCGTCGTCGGTCAGGGAAACGGTGTTCCAGCCGCGCAGGTCGGTCATGGGGAATTTATACGCCATCGCTGCGGCGGGACGCCCGGACAGTGGTCTGGTGACCGCCAGCATCATGTGACGAACCGGTGACCTCTGTTACGGCGGCGTGTCACTGCGTCGAATCGCTTCTAGAATCGAAATGTGCGTCGTAGCTTCATTCTTGCGTCTGTATTCGTCGCCGCACTGACCGTCGCATGGTCGGCGAGTCCTGTATCGGCGGCCGCATCCATGCGAGCGCTTCCAAGCGCGTCTGCATCGCATGCAACCCACACCGATGCGGCGCAGTCGCCCGCCATCGCATCCACGCCGCTCACACTTGCGACGTTCGAGGGCGGCGGCGAGCAGACAGCGATCAGCGCGCCGGGCAATGGGAACACCGCTGTCACGACGCCGGCGGATCCGAGTTTCGCGGCGGGAGCGAACGATGTCGTCGAGGCCGTCAACAGCGCTGTCTTCGTGTATAGCCGCGCAGGCGCGCATCTCCCCTCATTCGGCATCGACGGCATGATCGGCAACCTGTCATCGAGCGGCTATGTCGTGCAGTACCCGCACGTCGTCTATGACCCGGTGTCAGGGGTCTTCATTCTCATGGTGCTGCAGTCCAGGACCTCCACGTGCTCGAGCCAGATTGTCGTCATGACCTCGCAGACGGATCCCGCACTGCCGTGGCATGCGCGCGGCAGCATCACCCTCGACCCGGAGCTGCCCCCCGGGGATGTTCTCGCGAACCTCTCGATGGCGCTGACCGGGACACTCGTCGTTGCGACGAGTGATTACCGGGCGTGCTCGGGTGGAGTGCTCGGTGCCTTCGTGGCAAGTCAGACCGTCTTCGTTCAGCGTGCGGATCTGGTGGCAGGCACCGCGACGTCGAGGAGCGCCAGCTTTCTCGCCGGCGGACCGATCGGTGTGCAGCCCGTGATGGGGCTCGGGCTGACGAGCGTCGCCTATGAGATCGTCAATGACGCAAATTGTTCGCATGCGGGTTCAGGGAGTTTCGCGGTGTTCTCGATCACCGGGACACCCGATGCGGGCAACGTCTCGCAGACATGCACTGCTGCAGCGGAGACTGCGACGAGTGCACCGCCGGCGGCGCCGCAGGGTGGCACCAGCGCCACGCTGACGACGAATGACGATCGCTTTCTCAACGCGATGTGGTTCAACAACGCGCTGTGGGCGGTTGGCGCCACCGGCTGCACGCCGAGTGGTGACTCAGCGACGCGCTCGTGTCTGAACGTCATCACGATGAGCGCCAGCACGGGCGGCATCGTCTCGGCGCCGAACCAGCTGGCCGCCAAGGGGGTGAGCGGCTCGTATCTGTATGACCCATCGATTGCGGTGGACAGCTCGAACGACGCGTTCGTCACCTTCGACGAGTCGTCGGCGTCAACGTTCGAGTCGATGATGCTGGCGACCATCGCGAGCGGCACCTCCACTTGGAGCGCGTTCACGACGGTCATAGCGAGTCCGACCTTTTACGCACCCAGCGGCTGTTCGCTGTGTAGCTGGGGCGACTATTCCGGAGCCCTGCAGGATCCGCTGCACCCGACCGATGTGTGGGTCGTGTCGTCAGATATTGACGGCGTCGCAAGTGCCAGCTGCGCAACCGTGAACTCCTGCTGGAACACATGGGTCGCTCGGTACACGTTTGCCGGGCCGTCGGTCAACTCCCTGACACCATCGTCGGGTACCGGAAACGGTGGCCAGGTCGTGACCGTCTCGGGATCCGACTTCGCAACCCCCGCGCCCGCGACGACGGCGACCTTCGGTGGGTCGCCGATCGCCATCAGCAATCTCACCGCTGACTCGTTCACCTTCACGACGCCGCCGCAACCCGCGGTCCCCAACCCGGTGCACATCGTTGCGACCGACTCGCTCGGTTCCAGCTCCGCCACGTCGGCTGGGTCCGGCTTCCTGTACGTACCGCTGTCCAATTACACACCGCTCTCGCCGTTCCGGATCCTCGACACCCGCGGCCCGCCGGCAAATCCGCTTGGGCCGAGCGCCACACGCAAGCTCCAGGTCACCGGCGTCGGCGCAACGCCGGTTCCCGTGGGTGCCGTCGCGGTGGTGATCAACGTCACCGAGGTCAACGGCACCGCGAACAGCCTGCTCACGGTCTTCCCGACCGGCACACCGCAGCCGAAGGCATCGAACCTGAACTTCAATGCGCGCACCGTTACCCCGAATCTGGTCACCGTGGCGCTCGGCGGCGGCGGTCTGATCAGCATCTTCAACTCGGTTGGTTCGGTGAACGTCGTCGTTGACGTCGAGGGATACTTCGCGCAGGCGTCGGGCGCGACCCACGCCGGCGAATTCCACCCGATTCTCCCGCTGCGCGTTTGCGACACGCGTAGCAACTCGCCGACGCCCGCGTGCAAGGCGCACGGCGCGCTCGTCGCAGGATCGCCGATGCTGGTGACCGTCACCGGCACCGGCGGCGCCGCGATCCCCTCGGACGGCACAGCCGAGGCTGCCGTCCTCAATCTCACCGCCGTCGCCGGAACAGCGGCGACATATCTGACCGTCTATCCCAGCTCCACATCGGGGACCTGCACGCAGGCGGCGAGCGTCTCGACCCTCAACGTTGTCGCCGGCGCTGTCGAGGCGAATCGTGTGTTCGTCAAGCTCGGCCCGGGACCCGCGGGACCGAACACGGCGGTCTGTGTGCTGCTTTCCAACGGCAAGATCAATATCGTCCTGGACGCAAATGGGTGGTTCGGGGACTCGTCCGCCGTCGCCGGGTTCCAGTACCAGGCAATCGTCCCCACCCGTATCTGCGACACACGTGTCGCGTCGATCGGATGCGCCACAGGCGCGATCGGCCCCGCCTCGACGTACGCGCGCCTCGTACACGTGGCCGGCGACGGCCCGATACCCTCAACGACCAGCGGAACCGTGGTGCAGGCCATCATCGCCAACCTGACCGCGGTGACGCCGACCCAGAACACCGTTCTGATCGCCTATCCGGCCGGTTCCGGGACCAACACTTCCGACCTCAACCTCGTCGCCGGCGCGACTCTGCCGAACCTCATCGTCGTGGCACTCAGCACGACCGCCGGCGCCAATGACGGCTGCATCGACATCCTCAACGCGGTCGGATCCGTCAACGCGGTCATCGACGTCGAGGGCTGGTTCCAGTAGCGTCCGCCGTCACGCGCCGGCGAACTCGATCGTTGCGCGGGTGTGACGGCAATGTCAGATCTTCTCTGCCAGTCTTCGATGGATGCATTCCACGCTCCATCGACTCGTGCTTGGGGCCGTCGTCGCTGGATCCGCGAGCGCCGCGCCGCTCGTCAGTGTCGCCGCCGCGGTTCCGAGCAGCAGCGCCCCGGTTGCGGTCATGCGGAGCGTCGGCGCAGTGGTAGCGCTCACGGGTCCGGCGAACCAGACGATCGCGGTGACGCCGGCGTCGCCGTCGCCGTCGCTGACGGCCGGGCCGCTCATGCACGGGATGCTCGCCGCCGAGGTCGCCGGAACGGGTAACTACGGAGCACCGCTCATCAGCGGCTGCGCCTGGGCGACGTGGGTGACCAACTGCGCGAATCTGACGGCCTACGGCAACGGCTCCGGGTTCGGCAACGTGGGGTGCGGGCCGCCGAACGGCTGCGAGTTCGGGCCCGAATTCCAGTGCGAGGAACTCGCGATCCGCTACGCGTACTACGCCTGGGGCGAGCCCAAGAACTGGTACGCCTACGGTGCAACCGGCGGCGCGAGCACCATGTGGCAGGCGGGACCGCGATTGCCCATCCCGCTTGCGCAGGACGCGAACGGCGCCGGCACGCCGCCGATGCAGGGCGACCTGATGATCTTTGCCCCCGGGTGGCTCGGTAGCTACTGGGACGGCGCGGGGCACGTCGCGGTCGTCCGCGATGTGGGACCCGGCTACGTCGACGTCGTCGAGCAGAATGCGACGTCGTCCGGCACCGACCGCTTTCCGCTCAGTGGCTCACGCGTGACCGCCAGCGGCTACACGCCGCTGATCGGATGGCTCCGTGAGACCGAGCAGACACCGGTGCAACTGACCGCGTCCAACGTGGCCGGCACGCCGCAGAGCGTCTCCGACCAGCAGGGCGACATGGACGTCGTCTGGCGCGGCGCCGACTCAGCACTCCACGATCTCGCGTATCGCAACCAGTCCTGGCAGGCGCAACCCGCCGCTGCGATCACCCCTGATGACGCCGCCTCCAACCCGGCTGTCGTCTCGCCGTCGCCGGGGCAGGTGGACGCGTTCTGGGAGGACGGCACCGGGGATCTCTGGCAGGTGCAGTCGCAGAGCGGCTTCTACGGCGCAGAGACCTGGCTGGCCCCCCAGGAACTCCAGGTCGGCGCGCTGGCCCTCGGGTCGACTCCCACGGCCGTGAGCCAGGGTCCTGGTCAGCTCGAGCTCATCTGGAAGGCAACGGACGGCACGCTCTGGGCGCAGAGCTACGACGGGACATGGTCCGCGCCGCTTCCGTTGAACAGCGGTGTGGTCACCGGCAACCCCAGCGCGGTCGCCGGCTCAGACGGGTCGATCGCCGTCGTCTGGCGCGATCCCTCGGGGAACCTCTGGAGTGACATGGGCGTGCCCTACGGCTGGCTCGGCGCGCAGAAGGTGGGCCTCGGGAGCCTTGCCAGCGATCCCACCGCCGTGGTCGCCGGACCGTCATTGATCGACGCCGTGTGGCGCACGACAGCCGGCTCGGTGTGGGCAGCAGCGATCACGCCGAGCGGCGGAGCATCCCAGTCGTTGGTCGACTCCGCGGTGAGCATGGGGCAGCCGGCTGCTGCGGCCTCCGGATCGAGCGCGGTCACGGTCGTCATGCAGCGTCCCGGCGGCGGTCTCGCATCGGCGATCTACGCCCCAGGCAACGGCTGGATCGGACCCCAGCTGCTCAACCAGGTATCAGCGATGAGCGTCTCGGTCGTCAACTGGTACAGCAACGCAGTCGCCGCGTTCTGGCAGGGAGCAGGGAGCAGCCTCTGGTGGTCGGCTGCCTGTGCGGGCTGCGCAGCCAACCCGCCATCGGTCTACAACCCGGCCGGTTAGATCTTGGAAGCTGCGCCGGCCGGCTGACGTCGGTCGCGGCGGCTGGGCGATGATCCCGGGGGTGACCACGCTGCACGCGCTGGCGGAGGCCGGCGACGCTATCGCCGCAACGAGCTCCAAGCTCGCCAAGGTGCGTCTCCTTGCCGGGTTCCTCGTGGCCACCGACGGCGACGAGGTGGCTCTCGGGGCGCGCTACTTCACCGGTTTCGTCTTTCCGACTGGAGACCAGCGCACGCTGAACATCGGCGGCGCGGCGTTCTCGTCCGTTCTGCGCGACGTCAGCGGAGCTGACGACGCATTGATCAGCCAGACGTGGCGCCGGCACTCCGATGCCGGTGATGTCACTCGTGACCTGCTCGAGCGCCGAGGTGCCATCGAGACTGTCCCGGTCACGCTGCACGAGCTCGACAGGGCGTTCGCGGAGATCTCCGCGGCTCGCGGAGCGAAGACCCGAGCCGCGGTGTTGCGAGCGCTGCTCGACAAGGTCACGCCGAACGAAGGGCGCTACGTCGCCAAGTTGATCACCGGCGACCTGCGCATCGGGTTGCGCGAAGGTCTGGTGGAGGAGGCGATCGCCGGCGCTTTCACCGCCGACTCACAAGCGGTGAGTCGCGCGGTGATGCTGACGGGCGACCTTGGCGAAGCGGCACTCCTCGCCCGAGCCGGCCGACTTGATGATGCTGCCCCTCACTGGTTCGTGCCGCTCCGCCCGATGCTTGCAACCCCTGTCGCCGACGCTGACGCAGCTGTCGCGCGACTCGGTGAGAATGTGTGGGTTGAAGACAAATATGACGGAATCAGGTGTCAACTCCACCGCAGGGGCGGTGAGGTTGCTCTGTACAGTCGCGACCTGAAGAATGTCAGTGCGCAGTTTCCGGAGGTCACTGCCGGCGCCGTCGCCCTCAGTGCGGACGTCATGCTCGACGGCGAGATCCTCGCGTTCCGTGATGAGAGGGTGATGCCGTTTCATGCTCTGCAGACCCGGCTGGGTCGGGTGGCGCCTGACGCCGAGCTCATGGCGGCGGTGCCGGTGATCTTCGTCGCGTGGGACCTGCTCGTCGCGGGGGACGATGTGATGCTCGATCGCCCGCTCCGCGAGCGTCGCGAACGGCTCGAGTCACTCGGGGTGCGACTTCCCCTCGCGCTCGCGCATCTCGAACGGGTCCGCGGCGCGGCCGAGGTGAACCGGCGTTTCGATGACGCGCGCGCGCGTCTCAATGAGGGGCTCTTGCTCAAGCAGCCCGAGTCCACGTACACGCCCGGACGGCGTGGCCTGCACTGGCTGAAGCTCAAACGGCCGCTCGACACCCTCGATGTCGTCGTGGTCGGTGCGGAGTGGGGACATGGGAAGCGTCGCGGCGTGCTCAGCGATGTGACGTTCGCGGTGCGCGTCGACGGGACCGGCGACCTGGCGACCATCGGCAAGGCCTATACCGGACTCACCGACGCCGAGATCGCCGAGATGACCGCATTACTCCTTGAGATCACCGTCAGCGACCACGGCCACTACCGGACCGTCGATCCACGCATCGTGCTGGAGATTGCGTTCGATGCCGTGCAGGCGTCGTCGCGGCATCGCTCCGGATTCGCGTTGCGTTTCCCTCGCATCGCGCGCTGGCGTCACGACAAACCGGTCGATGAGATCGACACGCTGTCGCGGGTACGTGAGCTTGCAACGGCGGTCGAGCGCGAACGCGTGCAGCTTGTCGACCTGACGGACGCCTAGGAATCGATGCGATAGCGAAGGTAGACGACGCCACTGCGGAACCGGCGTTCGTCGAGCAGTTCGAGACGCACCCGGACGTCGTCGGGGAGAGATGGTTTTCCGCCGCCGCGAAGCACGGGGTGCAGGAAGAGATGGCACTCGTCAACAAGGCCCTCGCGGATCGCCTGGCCGGCCAAGTCGGGCCCGCCGATGCTGATGTCAGCGGCGGAGGCCGCCTTCAACCGCCGGATCATGTCGGCGTCGAAGCTTTGCTCGATGCGCGTGCGCTCGCTTGTCGGCACCTCGAGCGTGCGTGAAAAGACGACCTTGTCCGCGGCGTGCCAGAGCCCCGCGAAGTCACGTGCTACAGGCGATTCGTCGCCATTCGGATCGATCGACTCCCAGAAGGACATCACCTCGTACATACGCCGCCCGTAAAGGTATGTGCCGATCGGGCGCTCGAGGTCGTTGACGAAGCCGAAAACCTCATCATCAGGCGCAGCCCACTCGAAGTTGCCGTCCGCATCTGCGACGTAGCCGTCCAGCGAGCTGATCGCCGAGTAGATCAGCTTCGCGCTCATGTCCGTTTCCCGATGGACTGCGCGTTCAGCCGTGTTCGATGAAGGCGCCGAAGAGATCCGACGTGTCCAACGACGGGTCGCCGACCTGCGTGAAGCTGTCGAAGCGCGCGCGGAGCGCCGCGTACTGCTGCACCAGCGCGGGGTCGTTGTACGCCTCCATCGGGTCCCAAGGGTGCAGGTAGTGGACGTCGCTGATCCCGGCCTGGAGCATCTCCTTGAGACATCCGAAGCACGGTTGGGTGGTCGACGTCATCGAGGCGCCGAGAGTCTGCTGACCGAATCGCGCGGCTGTGAGCAGCGCGTTCTGCTCGGCATGCACGCAGATGCAGATGTCGTACGCGCCGCCGCGCAGACGGTCGTCATCGCGCCGGGAACAGCGGTGGCACCCACCCTCCGAGCAGTTGGGCATCCCGAATGGGGTGCCGTTGTACCCGGTGCTGAGGACGCGGGCGTCGCGCGTGATGACAGCGCCAACACGGCGGCCGAGACAGTCGGCGCGCGTGCGCGCGGCGAGCGCGATCAGCAGGAAATACTGCTCCTTGCCGGGCCTGCGGGGTGCCGGCGTGGTCAGGGCTGACGTCCAAGAAATGCGGCGAGACGGTCGATCGCCGGCGCGTCGTCGGGCAGATGCACCGGCTCGCCGAACGGCATACCGGTACGTGGTCGATCGCCGAGGCCCGTCTGCCAGAAGCGCAGCGCCTCCTCGGCGAGCTCGTCGGGAAAGTCCGTGGACTGGCCCGTGGCGCGAGCGAGATCCCAGCCGTGGATGAGCTGCTCGTTCATGCGCATGTGAACGATGCGACTCCCGCTCTGCTCGCCCATGAATGGCGTCTCGAAGCGGCCTTCAAGGAAACCGGGCGTCATGAACGCGTCGTGCATGACCTTTGCCGTGGCGCGAAACCCTGCCGCGGGGTCGTCGCCGAGCCAGTCGATGGCGCGCTCCTCGGGGGTGATCGGCCCGGGACTGCGTTCGCCGTTGGCCAGCGACGCGAAGATGGCGTTGCCGTTGGTCAGGTGATGGAGGAGCTGGCGGACGTTCCATTCGGAGCACGGCGTCGGTGCCGTCCACTGATCGGGCCCGATGCCGTCGACGAGACGCTGGACGGTACCGACGAGGCGGTCGCTGTCGGCGACGACCGAGGGGATATCACTCATCGCTCTATGGTGGCCGAGTTCGGTCGCCTCATGCCGGCGGCCGTCTCGGGATAGAGTTCGCGCCAGGGCGGGTAGCTCAGCCGGTTAGAGCAGGGGGCTCATAACCCCACGGTCCCAGGTTCGAATCCTGGCCCGCCCATATTCAAATCCACGCTGCTTGGCTCCTCCGTGCCATGATATGTATCAACCATATATCAACCGGAGTAGGTGGTCCGTCTCAAGAGGGCGCGTGGTTGGCATCGAGGAAGCGCGGACAGGGCGAGGGGTCGATTGGCCTCTACGGAGGCCGCTGGGTCGCCCAGGCGACCGTGGACCTTGGAGTGCGCAGGCGCTTCTACGGAAAGACCCGAGCGGAGGCGAACGCCAAGCTCCAGGAGGCACTCGCGTCCGTCCGCGGTGGGCTGTCGGTACCCAGCGGGCGGACTACTGTGGGCGTCTATCTCGAGGACTGGCTGGCGGGGGCGAATCGAGCACTTCGGCCGTCGACCGCATCGACCTACGAACGGCACATCCGGCTGCATGTCTTGCCGACGATCGGAAGGGTTCCAGTCGCCAGGCTGCAACCGGTTCAGTTGGACCGGCTCTACGCGGGCTTGCTTGCTAAAGGACTCAGTCGCACTACGGTCCAGCACGTCCACTCCATCCTCCGGCGCGCACTGAAGCAGGCGACGCGCCGCGGCATCGTTGCCCGAAACCCGACCGATCTGGTTGACGCACCCGGCCGCGATCATCCTGAGATGCGCGTCCTGAGCGTCCACCAGGCCCGCGCTCTACTGGCCGCAGCTAGGTTGCCGCGGCACGCTCGGTACGAGGCGATGTACGTCCTCGCCCTAACAACCGGAATGCGCCGCGGCGAGCTCTTCGCGTTGCGATGGGTGGATGTCGATTTACCGGGGCATGCGCTGACCGTATCCGGGACCCTTGACCGCATCAGGCGTCCAGGCCAGCGGTCATCGCTTGAACGGACGCCACCGAAGACGAAGACCTCCATGCGTCGGGTCCCGCTAACGAGCGCAGCCGTGGAAGCGCTGCTGCGCCACCAGCGCCGGCAGGACCAGGAGATAGCCTTCCTTGGTTCAGACTGGGTGGACTCTGGGTTCGTATTCTGCAACGAGCGTGGCCGGCCGCTCGAGCCGAGCAACTTCCTGCAAAGGTCGTTTGGGCCGTTGCTAGCTGACGCGGGTGTCCCCCACGTTCGGTTCCACGACCTTCGCCACACGGCGGCAACGTT
>DATKQX010000160.1:0-9375 GCA_035532495.1 Saccharimonadales bacterium (SeqCode) | reverse complement strand
TGCAGGCAGACAAGCCGATGGTGACAGAGGCGACCTGGATCGGCCCGGTGGTACGTTCGGAACGACGTGGCACGATCTCACGGTGACGATGATCCCTGCCGCCGAGCAGCGCCTCCGCGACCTGACGCGCCTGCGCCGCGTCCGTGACCGGATCGACCGGGATTACGCACTGCCGCTGGATGTCGAGGCACTGGCGCGCGGGGCGAACATGTCCGCCGGGCACCTGAGCCGCGAGTTCCGGCTCGCCTACGGCGAGGCTCCCTACGGCTATCTGATGACGCGACGCATCGAGCGTGCGATGGCACTGCTGCGTCGGGGCGACCTCAGTGTCACCGACGTGTGTTTCGCAGTCGGCTGCTCGTCGCTCGGCACGTTCAGCACGCGATTCACAGAACTCGTCGATATGCCACCGAGCATGTACCGGCGGCAGGCGGCCCGCGCGACAGCGGGGATGCCGTCATGTGTGGTGAGACAGGTGACCAGACCGGTCAGGAATCGAGAAGCCGCCGTCTCGGAGCCGCAACTAGCATGACCGTTGATCCCGTCAATCACGTTCAGGAGTGACCATGAGTACGACGACGCAAGGCATCAAGACCGTGCTGCATCAGGTGACCGATGTGGAGAGGGCCAAGCCTGTGTACACCGCGCTGCTCGGTGTCGAGCCGACGGCAGACGCCCCGTACTACGTCGGCTACGAGGCCGAGGGCCAGCAGATCGGGCTGGTGCCGGGCGGCGGCGGCGGCATGACCTCGCCCGTCGCCTACTGGCACGTCGCGGACATCGACGCGAAGCTGGCGGACGTGACTGCCGCGGGTGGCACGTTGCAAGACGCCCCGTACGACGTCGGTGGCGGGCGCCTCGTGGCGACGTTCTCCGACCCCGATGGCAACGTCCTCGGGCTGATTCAGGACCGCTGACCGCCATGGACGTCACGATCCACGGAACCTTCCTCCCGCACACCGATCCAGAGGTGTCGCTGGCCTTCTATCGCGACACCCTCGGATTCGAGGTCCGCAACGACGTCGGCTACGGCGGTATGCGCTGGATCACGGTCGGCCCTCCAGCCCAGCCCGGCATGTCGATCGTCCTGCACCCGCCCGCCGTCGACCCCGGGATCACCACTGAGGAGCGCCGCACCATCACCGAGATGATGGCCAAGGGCAGTTACGCCACGATCCTCTTCGCAACCGCCGACCTGGACGGCGCCTTCGAAAAGGTCCAGGCAAGCGGCGCCGAGATCGTCCAGGAGCCGATGGAGCAGCCCTATGGGATTCGCGACTGCGCCATCCGCGATCCCGCGGGCAACCTGATCCGAATCAGCGAGGTGCGCTGAACCGGATCGACGCTTCAGGGAATCGGCACGCTCTGGGTGGCGCTGCTCAGTTGGCCGAACGAATAGACTCGTCCCCGTGCTCCCAGACGGCGCCTTCTCCATACGACGTCGGTAGGCGATGGCGTTCGACGAAGTGCTTGCGCAGCGCATCCGCGAGGCGCTGCGACCAGAGGGCGACGTGATCGAGCGGCGCATGTTTGGCGGCGTGGCGTTCCTTGTGCACGGCAACATGTCGGTCAGCGCCAGCGGCCAGGGTGGGATGCTCGTGCGGGTTGATCCAGCGATGACTGAGGAGCTCACGAGTGATCCCAACGTTCACATTGCGGTGATGCGAGGCCGTGAGATGCCTGGCTGGCTCCGCGTGGACGGCGCCGGCCTCGAGTCCGCTGCGCAGCTCCGCGCATGGGTGCAACGCGGCGTCGCTTTCGCCCGGTCGCTCCCCACGAAACGGTAGCGGCGCTACGTGCGCAACGCTGATCGCGCGGCCTTCGCCGCAACCTCGGCGTCATCAGCGGCGTTCTCTGCCGCCGCCGCCTCGTGCTCGGCGGTGCGAAGCTCATCGGCGAGCGTGTCCGCGTGGCGCCGCTTGGCGTTGGCGAGGTCTCGTGCACGGTGTGCTGCTGCGCTGAGGTGATCGGCCGCGCGTACGGCGGCTTCATGCGCTGAGCGATCGTTGCCGTCGCGCTTGTCATGTTCGCGGGAGAGCACGCGTGGACGCGTCTTCTTTCCGGTGGTGACATGCCGCAACGGTGCGAGCACGGCCGCAAGCTCAGGCGCGTCGCCCTCCGCCGCGTCTGCCGTGCCGAAGCCCGACGGTGCGATCTCGCGGTGGAGCGTTCCCTGCCACAGCGCCACGCGATCGTCGCGACCGCCGGTGGCGGCCGCGTGCAGTGTCGATCTGACCCGGCGGCGTGTGTCGTCACTGCCGGCATTTCCGGCGTTGTCAAGGACCGCATCCGCCGCACGCGCAGCCGACTCGACTGCTTCGCGCAGCCGTCCCGACGCGAGCAGAAGGCTTTCGCGCCTCTCCGCTCCGCCAGCGACAACGCGTTGCGCGGCGCTTGCGTCAGCGGCGGCAGCCAGCAGTTCGGCAAGCACGTGCTGCTTCTCGACAGCCAACTGGTCGATCGCCCACACCGAGACGGGAGGCTTGCGGGCTTTCCCGATCGCGGCTGCGGTGGAGGGCTGAGCGCCGCGCGTCTCTCGCACGAGTCGCGTGCGCCGGGCGATGAATTCCTCGAGCGGACCCCGATACAGGTCGCTGAGCAAGCCCTGCAGGTCGCTGCTCCGGTCCACCGGTCACATTCTGGCGGTGCCGCGTGTCATCAGTGGTGAAGGCAGTACCAGGAGGACGATGTGATGCGAGTGTTTGTTGCTGGAGCAAGCGGGAGCGCCAGTTCCCGATCGTCGGCAACGGCGAGGGGGTCATGTCGTTCATTCACCTCGACGACGCCGCCGCCGCGACGGTCATCGCGCTCGAACACGACGGATCCGGGATCTACAACATCGTCGACGACGAGCCTGCTCCAACGCGCGTATGGTTGCCCGTTCTCGCAGCAGCGCTTGGAGCGAAGCCGCCTTGGCACGTCCCATCGTGGGTGGCGCGACTGATCGCCGGTGAAGGCGCCGTGGTGATGGGCACCGAATCCCGAGGCGCGTCCAACGCAAAGGCCAAGCGGGAGCTCGGCTGGTCGTTGCGCTATCCGAGCTGGCGACAGGGATTCGCTGCGGCGTATGGATCGCCGGGGCAAGCGGATGTGCCTCGTGCCGACGGGATGGCAAGGATCGCTTAGACGCTCGCTTCGAGCCGGTCGCGAAGGCGGACCGAGACGGCCGCGACGATGCAAAGCGTGACGATCGCGCACGCGGCGATGCCGAGCGGCAACGACTGGATCCCCGCGATGCTGATCAACCCGCCGAGAATCGCCGGAACCATGGCGCTGCCGAATATTGCGCCGAGGATCACATAGGTCAGCACGGTGGCGGCGTTGGGAAGCACCGTGGTCAGCCATGTCAGCGCCACCGGAAATATCGGCGCCGCGCAGAGCCCGACGATCGCGAAACCCAACGGGGCGTAGAGATTCACGCGGATCCCCAGCAGCACGACCGTCGCGACGGTCAGCGCGCCGAGCATGAGCGTCGGTGGGCTCAGCCGAACCGCGAGTGGAGCAGCGAACACACGTCCCAGCGTGAACGCAACCCAGTAGAACGACGTCGCGGCCGCGGCAAACTGCACCGACCCACCGAGCGACACGAGGTCGGTCGCCTCCCAGGTACCCACACCCGACTCGAGTCCCTCATAGATGAAGAGCAGCACCGCAAAGGCGACTACAAACCCGACCGTTCGGCCGCTCACGAGGCGGGGCGCGTCCGGAGTCGGTGGCGTCGCGCGGGGTGTCCGCGTGAAACCGGCGACGCTCAAAAGCGCAACGACGCCGGCACCAGCGAGCACCGGAGCGTATCCGCCGGTGATGCCGACCAGGGCGGGTCCGAGAAACGAGCCGACGCCGTAGATGGCATTGACGAAGCTCAGCATCGCCGGGCTGCGGCGACCGAATCGCGTGGCGAAGTACAGGTTGACGAGGATGACAAGTCCGCCTGCTCCGCATCCGAGGAACGTCACCGCGAGGAGCAGCAGCGGCCAGGTCGGCGCGACGGACGCTGCAATCAATCCGACGCTGAACACGAGCGCGCAGAGCATCAGGCGGCGGCCAACGCCCAAGCGGGATCGGGTCAATCCAAGGCCCGCGATGCCGATGCACTCCCCGAGGAAGTGCGCGGTGACGATCAGCCCGGCGGTAGCGACGCTGACCGCGAACCGCGAGGCGATATGTGGTATCGACGGTCCATACGTCGCCTGGACGACCCCGGTGAGGAGGAAGGCGACGAAACCTGCCGCCGTGACTGCGCGGCCGGGCGCTGTCTGCTCGCTCATTCGCCGCCATTCTGGCGGTCGCGGAGGAACCGACCGCCTCGCCCGGACTGACCTTGCTTTCACCGTCAACGTATTGCGGCAGGTCTGCATAGCACGGGGTAGGCTTGCCACATGGAGGCACGTCTCCGGCTCGCGATCTGTCTCGCATGCGGCATTGTCGCGGCCATCCCGATCTTCCTTGTCACGGAGTGGCAGGTTGCGGCGCTTGCCGGTTGGGATGTCACCGCGATCGTGTTCATCGCGTTCATCCTCGTCGCGACCCGCGGCAAGGACAGCGCAGGGACCAGGGCGATCGCGACGCGTGAGGATGACTCCCGGGGCGCTGCCGAGGCGGTACTCGTGGGTGCCAGCATCTTCAGCCTGGTCGGGGTCGCGTTCGCCCTCGTCGCCGCAGCTCAGACGAGCGGTTTGACGAAATCGGCGATCACCGGGCTCGTGGTGCTGAGCGTCCTCGTCTCGTGGTCCTCCGTCCACGCCGTGTTCACGCTGCGATACGCTCGCATCTACTACCGGGATGGGGGAGGCATAGACTTCCACTCCGAAGGGGTGCTCCCGGACTTCGGCGATTTTCTCTACGTCGCGCTGACGATCGGCATGACGTTCCAGGTCTCGGACACAGACCTCAACTCCAAGGCAATTCGCATGACGGCAGTTCGTCATTCGCTCCTCTCGTATCTCTTCGGCGTTGTCGTCTTCGCAACGACCATCAACACGGTCGCGACGCTTCTGAGCAAGTAATCGAGGTGCCCTGCCGGGCCTCCCTGGTATAGGATCGTCGCGAGGACGTCCGCGGGAGTGCAGGGAGTCGAGGGTGATCGTCGTTGACGGCAAGGCCGTATTCACGACATTGGACGAGCTCGTGGATGCTGCGCACACTGCCCTGGTACTGGTCGACATGCAGCGCGACTTCGTTGAGCCCGACGGTGCGTTCGCGACTCTCGGCATCGACGTCTCGATGTATTGCGAGTCGCGACCCGTGCTGGCCGGTCTCCTGCGCGACGCACGTCGCGCATCCGTGCTCGTGATCCACGTGCAGAACACGGCGCTCCCCGACCGCATGAGCGATTCACCCGCTCAGATCCGATTCAATCTGCGGATGCACGCGGAGCGCCGCGATAACGGCACGCCGCTTCGCTACTCCGTTCCCGGTACGCCGGGCCACGACTTTGTCGCCGACCTCGCGCCGCTCGCGGAGGAGCTCGTGGTTCGCAAGTACCGCTCGAGCGCGTTCTTCGGCACCAACCTCGATCTTCTCCTGCGCAGCAATGGCATCAAGACGGTTGTAATCGGTGGCTGCACGACAGAGGGCTGTGTCGAGTCAACCGCACGAGACGCCATGTTCAGCGACTTCTACGTCGTCGTCGCAACAGACGGCGTGGCGAGCGATGACCGCGAGCAACACGCGGCATCGCTGCTGCTCATGCGACATCGCTTCGATCTCGCAACCGCGGCAGAGATCAGCCTCGTGTGGAGCGCGGCGCCGGCGGAGCCCAGGGCAGACAGCTGAATTCATCGCGCGGTGCATCGCCGCATGCGTCACGGGAGTTCCATGATCATCACCGACGTTCTCGCGATCCCCGTTCGCTCGGGGTTCTTCGTCGACGACCAGGCTGCCATCGGAGCCGGTGCCACACATGATGGCTTCACGTATGCCGGCGATCCAGTCACAGCCGGGCTCACCAGGATCCGTCAGGCCGGCGAGGCCGTTTCGGTGTTGCTGCTGCTCGACGATGGACAGGTGGCCCACGGGGACTGCGCGGCAGTCCAGTACTCGGGCGTGGGCGGGCGCGATGTTGTCTTCGATGCGCGGAGCGCCGCGAGCACCATCGAGCGCCACGTGGCCCCGCGGCTGCGGGGGACGACGGTCGCCGGGTTCCGCGCACCTGCGACGTTCGTCGATCGGCTGAGCGTTGATGGACAGCCCCTCCACGCCGCGATCCGATATGGCGTCACGCAGGCGTTGCTGGATGCCGCAGCGCGTGCGCGCGGCGTGACCATGGCGGAGGTCGTGCGTGACGAGTACCAGACCGGTGTGCCGATCCAGCCGGTCCCGATGTTCGTGCAGTCGGGAGATGAACGCTACACCAACGTCGACAAGATGGTGCTGAAGGAAGCGGATGTTCTGCCCCACGGACTCATCAATGACGTCGGCACGAAGTTGGGAGAGAACGGCGAGCTGCTGCTCGCATACGTTGCCTGGGTTCGTGACCGGATTGTCGCGCTACGCGGGCGGCCAACCTACGAGCCGCTGCTGCATTTCGATGTATACGGGACGATCGGCAGGGCATTCGACGGCGATGTCCAGCGTGTTGCGGACTACGTCGCCCGGCTCGGCGAAACAGCACGACCGTTCAGCGTGTGCGTCGAGCAGCCGATCGATGCCGGCAGCCGTGCAGCGCAGGTCGAAGTGCTCACTGCGCTCCGCCGCGCACTGGCCGAGCGACACAGCGACGTGCGCATCGCGGCCGATGAGTGGTGCAACACGCTCGAGGACATCGAGCTCTTCGTCGCTGCAGGTGCCGCCGATGTCATTCATGTGAAAACGCCCGATCTTGGCGGCGTCAACAACACGATCGAGGCGCTGTTGCTCGTCGCGCGCGCGGGGCTCGAAGCCTACTGCGGTGGGAGTTGCAATGAGACGGAGCGCTCCGCGCAGGTGTCCGCGCACATCGCCATGGCGTGTGGCGCGGCCCAGGTGCTTGCCAAGCCGGGGATGGGCGTCGATGAGGGAATGATGATAGTGGGCAACGAGATGTCGCGCGTTGTGGCACTCGTCGGTGCGCGCAACGGCGCACTCGCGTGAAGCCGCTCGCCGACATTCGCGTCATCGCCATCGAGCAGTACGGCGCCGGTCCCTTTGGCAGCGTCCAGCTGGCGGATCTCGGTGCGCAGGTGATCAAGATCGAGGATCCCGCCACCGGCGGTGACGTCGGGCGTTATGTGCCCCCGTACCAGCAGGGCGAGGACAGTCTCTTCTTCGAGGCGTTCAATCGCAACAAGTTGAGCATCAGCCTCGACCTCAACACCGCGGCAGGCCGCTCGGTGTTCGAGGACCTCGTGCGGGTGAGCGACGTCGTGTACTCGAATCTGCGCGGCGACGTCCCGGTGAAGCTGCGGCTGACGTATGCGGACCTTGCGCCGCTGAACCCGGGCATCGTCTGCTGCCCGCTGACCGGCTACGGGACGACCGGCCCACGCGCCGCCGAGCCCGGATACGACTATCTCCTGCAGGGTATCGCGGGATGGATGGACCTGACCGGTGAGCCGGCGGGCCCGCCGGCCAAATCAGGTCTCTCGCTCGTCGACTACTCGGCCGGCCTCGTCGCCGCGATCGCGATGCTTGCGGGGGTCCACGCGGCGCGTCGCGACGGCACGGGCATGGACTGTGATGTCAGCCTTTTTGACACTGCGATATCGATGCTCACATATCCCGCCATCTGGAGCCTCAACGGCGACTTCGAGCCTCGACGGACGCGTCACTCTGCGCACCCGTCGCTCGTGCCGTTTCAGGCATTCGAGACGAGTGATGCATGGATCGTCGTCGGCTGCCCGAAGGAGAAGTTCTGGCAGCGCCTCGCTGTCGCCATTGATCGTCCGGAGCTCGCCGACGACTCCCGCTTCGCGACGTTCGCCGGCCGGCGTCAGAACGCGGAGGTGTTGCTCGCGGTGCTCGAGGACGTCTTCGCGGTGAAGACCGCTCGCGAGTGGCTCGCCATCCTGGGCCGGGCCGGCGTGCCGTGCGCTCCGGTCAACTCGGTCGCCGCAGCGTTGCGAGACGGCCAAACCGCCGCCCGAGGCCTTGTGGTGGAGACCGACCATCCCCGATTCGGTGTGGTGCGTCAGCTGCGCAGCCCCGTTCGCGTCGGTTCGGAGGAGCCGGAGTACCGCCGAGCGCCGGCCCGGGACGAGGATCGCGAAGCGATCGTCCGGACGATGCTGGGGTACAACCGGACGAGGATTGAGAAGCTCGAGCGCGCCGGCGCCTTTGGTGGAACCACGGCTTGACCGCCGCGAACGCCTCGGCTGATAATCGCCGCGATCCGGCCGCTGAGCGTGGAGGTTGTCGTTTGGAGAAGGTCGCGACCCGATCGAAGCGAGCACAAGCGCTGATCGCGATCGCGGCGGTGACGGCGGGGCTTGGGGTCGGTGCGGTGCTGGCGCTCACAATGCATCGCTCGGCAGTCGCCGCGCCGGTGGCGATCACGCCCTCCACCAACGTGATCGGAGCGCCGTTGACGCGCCAGCCAACACCGGCACTCACGGGACTGACCGATCAGACCGGGAAGGCGATTTCGTTGACCGCGTACAAGGGTCAGGTCGTGCTCGTCGCATTCATGGATCCGCTGTGCGTGGACCTCTGTCCGGTCCTCGGCAGGGACATCGTCGCGGTCGAGCAGGCGCTGCCCAAGGCGATCAAGCCCGTCCTGCTCATCGTGAGCGTGACGTCCGGCCGTTCGGCGGCCGACGTGCAGGAGTTCATCAAGACGAATCTCACGACGCAGTGGAACCCGGGGTGGCACTGGCTTATCGGTCCAACTGACGCGGCGCTCAAGTTGACGTGGCTCGCCTGGGGTGAGCCGCTTGAGCCGCCGAAGACCAACTACCTCGACGTCATCGATCCGCAGGGGTACCTGCGGGTGACGTACCCGGCGCCGCTCTTCGTCAGCGACGTCGTGTCGGCGATCACGACGGTGGCGGCCGCCTAACGTGGCCACCTTGCGCAAGGTCGCGCAAACATTCGTGTGCCCAGGGTCTTGACGAACCCATGGTCCTGCGCCGATCATGCGTGCCGCGGAGTGCATTCCAGTTGGCGGAGGACCGGATGCGCCTATTCAAATCACCGACCCGGCCGGTCCCGTTCAGCGTGCCTGTGAGGACGATGACGGGACGATGCTGACACGCCCCGACGCCGTTTCTTCGACAGGCCCGGTTACAACCCCCGGGCACAACACCGACCGCGCGTTCACAGGAGTGAGGCAGGCATGCGAATGAGACTCTGGGTCCTCGTGGCGAGCCTGGTCGTCGCCGGCCTCCTCGTCGGCTTCTTCGTCACGCGGTTCCTCAATCCCGTGCCACCCACGATCGTCGCGACAACGACCTCGAACAC
>DATKQX010000159.1:0-11050 GCA_035532495.1 Saccharimonadales bacterium (SeqCode) | reverse complement strand
GTCGGGAACCTGTTCGTCAGCAGCCACCGTGTCGGCGCGTTCACGAGGAGTGACACACGGCGCCTCGAAACCCTGGCGGCGTATGCGGGCGTCACGATCGCAAATGCCGACCTCTACTCGCGCTCGCAACAGCTTGCGGTGGTCGAGGAACGCAACCGAGTGGCTCGCGAGCTCCACGATGCGGCGACGCAGACGCTCTTCAGCCTCGTGCTCGCGGCGCGCGCCGCCGCGCTGACGTCGAACGATGCCGCGGCGAGAGCGACGTTGGCGGACTTCGAGCAGCGAACGACGTCGGCGCTCCAGGAGTTGCGCAGCCTGGTGCACGCGCTCCGCCCCAAGAGCCTCGAGCGCGACGGCCTTGCGGCAACGCTGACCGACCACGCTGACGCCCTCCGTACGAGCGGGTTGCGTGTTGTCGTGGACGCCGCGGCCAGGGTACCGCTGCCGCTCGAGACGGAACACGCGTTGCTCCGCATCGCACAGGAGGCGTTGCACAACGCCATGCGGCACGCGCCGGGCGCGGCGGCCCGGGTCACGCTGCGCTCGAGCGCACGGACAGTGACCTTGCGCGTGAGCGATGACGGGCCCGGATTCGATCTCGCGTCGCTCCCGCGCACGCGACGCGGTATGGGCCTGGCCACCATGCGCGAGCGAGCCCAGGAGATCGGTGCGACCCTGGAGATCGGTGCCCGCGCGGGTGGTGGCACCACCGTGACCGTGACGGTCCCGCGGTCGTGAGCGCGCCGATCCGGCTCGTCATCGTCGATGACCACTCCGTGGTGCGCGAAGGGCTGCGTGCCTTTCTCCGACTCCAGAGCGGCATCGAGGTCGTCGGCGAGGCGGCGGGCGCCACAGACGCGCTGCGTGTCGCGCGTGAATCGTCACCCGACGTCGTGCTCCTTGACCTCGTCATGCCGGGTGGCGACGGTGTCGGGGCGATCCGCGGTCTGATCGATGCGGCGCCCGCGGTGCGGGTCCTGGTGTTGACGAGCTTTGCCGACGACGCCCAGATCTTCGCCGCGATGGCGGCCGGCGCGGCCGGGTACCTGCTCAAGGACATCGACCCGGAGGCCCTCGCCGACGGCATCCGCGACGTGCATGCGGGGCGTCCCGCCCTGCACCCGTCGGTGGCGGCGCGCCTGATGCGGCGCGGCGATGTGACGACGGCCGCGCGACTCGGGATCACGGCGCGTGAGCACGAGGTCCTGCGGTTGATGGTTGAGGGGCTTGCCAACAAGCAGATCGCCCAACGCCTCGGCATCGGGGAGAAGACGGTGAAGACGCATGTGAGCCGGGTGCTCGCCAAGCTCGGCGTCGAGGATCGAACCCAGGCGGCGGTGCTGGCCATTCGCGAAGGGCTCGTGGACTGACGCATCCGCCGAATGGCGGATGGCCGGGTGGGTCCGCGGGCTGATGCGCTCGCCCGGAAACACGTGCAGGATTGGGCGCATGGGAATCCTCACCGGTCACGCGATCATGATCACCGGCGCGTCCCGTGGACTCGGCCGCGCGCTGGCGCTCGCGGCGGCACACGAAGGCGCGTCGCTCGCGATCTGTGCGCGGGGTGGCGAGGCGCTCGAGGCTGTTGCCGAGGAATGTCGCGTGCAGCACGCGGAGGTGCTCGCCGTGCTTGCGGATGTTTCCGACGCGCGGGACGTCGAACGTTTCGCCGCCACAGCGCTCGAGCGATTCGGCGACATCGACGTGCTCATCAACAACGCCGCCGATCTCGGTCCGACACCGACGCCGCAGCTCACCGACGCGCCGTCGAGCGCGCTCGAGGACGTGCTCCGAGCCAACGTGCTCGGTCCGCTCCGCCTGACACAGGCCGTCATCGGCGGCATGCTGCTGCGCAACCGTGGACTCGTCATCAACATCAGCACCGACGCGGCGATCATCGGCTTCGCGGGACTCGGTCTGTACAGCGCCTCGAAAGCGGCACTCGACGCGCTCACGCGCAGCTGGTCCGCGGAGCTGGAGCACAGCAACGTGCGCATCATCAGCGTCGATCCCGGTGACATGAACACGGTGATGCACTTTGCCGCCGATCCCGAAGCGGATCCCGCACACCTGCTCGACCCGGACGACGTCGCCCGACGCATGATGCCGCTGCTTGCGGGAAGTCTTCCCGCCGCGGATCGCGTCGAGATGTCGTCACTCCAGTGATCGCCGCGCCCCGAGAGCTGCGAGCCTCGCTCCCCGCGGAGCTTCGCGGATTGCGACGCGACGGCGCACGTCTCTGTGTCGTGGAGCGTGCGACCGGACGGATCACGCACACGACCGTCGCGCACCTCGGTGCGCACCTCGATCCCGGCGACGTGCTCGTCGTCAACTCGAGCCGGACGTTGCCGGCGGCGCTCCGCGTCACCCGCGACGACGGCCGGCAGGTCCAGCTCCGGCCGGGCGCGCTGCGCGACGGTGAATGGGACGCGCTCGCCGTCGAGACGGATCCGCCGCACCACAACGTCGCGCTCCGCGCCGGTGAGCTGCTCCGTGCGCGCAGCGGACTCGAGTTGCGTGTCCGCGGTGAGCGCCTCGACGCCGCGCTGCTCTGGCGGATGACCGTCGAACGCGGCGATCCGATGTCAACGCTGCTCAGCGACGGCGATCCGATTCGCTACTCGTACGTGCCGGAGCCGGTGGCGCCCGAGCACTACCAGACCGTGTACGCGGGGTCCCCCGGGTCGGTCGAGATCCCGTCGGCGGGACGCCACCTGACCTGGGAACTGCTCGGCGAGCTCCGCACTGCGGGCATCGACGTCACGGACATCGTGCTGCACTGCGGGCTGAGCTCGTTTCAGGACGATGACGTCGATCGTCACAAGCCACTGATCGAGGAGTGGTTCGCCATTCGGACGGAGACCGCCGAGCGCATCAACCGCGCGCGTCGCGTCATCGCCGTCGGAACGAGCGTCATTCGCACACTCGAGACGGCGGCGGATGCCGACGGCACTGTGCACGCGATCAGCGGATGGACCCCGCTCGTGATCACGCCGCGAACCCGGCTGCGTGTCGTCGAGGCGCTGCTGACCGGACTGCACGAGCCTCCCGCGACGCACCTCGACATGCTTGGCGCCCTGCTCGACGAATCGCTGCTCGAAGGCGCATACGCAGAGGTGCGCGAACGCGGCTACCTCTGGCACGAGTTCGGCGACGCCATGCTCATCGTGTGATGAACAGCCGCCATCTGGCATGATCCACGAGCCCACAGGCTGGGCTCAGGTGCAGATGCTGGAGTGAGAGATGGCTGAAGTATTTATTCTCGAGTTCGAGGGCTTTGATCAGTCCGCGTACGACCAGGTCAACGCGGAGTTGGGCATCGACATGGACTCCGGTGAAGGCGATTGGCCGGCCGGTCTGCACACGCACCTGGCGGGTCCCACCGAAGGCGGTGGCTGGATCGTTATCGAGGTCTGGGAATCGCAAGAGGACCAGGACGCGTTCATGCAGTCGCGTCTCAGTGGCGCCCTCCACAAGGCCGGGGTCACCGGACCTCCGAAGCGTGCCGAATGGACCAAGCCGCGGGCGCACCACTCGCCGAAGAAGGCATCCGCGAAGGTCAAATAACCCGGCCTCGACGACCCGCGCGCTCCACGCGGCTGGCGACAGTTCTGCCGACTCGCGGCCCGATGCTACGCTCACGCCCTGCGAGGTATGTTCGCGTACCCAACGAACCATCACGGTGAGGGCTGGCAATGGCGGTAAGCACCCGGGGTAAGAAGTCGTCGGCAACGCGGTCTCGTGCCGCCGCAACACGCGGTGGCTCGGCATCGAGGAAGGTCGCCGCAACGCCGCGCGCACACAAATGGGTGTATCGCTTCGACGAGGGCAGTGCCGCGATGCGCGACCTGCTCGGTGGCAAGGGCGCAGGCGTCGCCGAGATGACGCGTGCCGGCCTGCCGGTCCCTCCGGGCTTCACCATCACGACGGAAGCGTGCAACGCGTTCTACGCCCGCGGCGCGAAGTTTCCCGAAGGTCTCTGGGAGCAGGTCGAGAAAGCGCTCCGCGGTGTCGAGAAGACGACCGGCAAGGGCTTCGGCGATCCGCGCAACCCGCTCCTGGTGAGCGTGCGCAGTGGCGCCAAGTTCTCGATGCCTGGAATGATGGACACGGTGCTCAACCTCGGCCTCAATGCCAAGACGCTCGAGGGACTCGCGACGCTCACCAAGGACCGCCGCTTCGCGCTCGACGCGCATCGCAGGTTCATCCAGCTCTTCAGCAAGATCGTGCTCGGCATCGACGGGCAGCTCTTCGAGGACGCGCTCGACAAGATCAAAACTCGCAAGAAGGTGAAGACCGACGCCGACCTCACCGCACCGGCGCTCGAGGAGTTGATCACCGAGTACCGAGCGATCGTCAAACGGCATTCACGCTCCGGGTTTCCCGAGGATCCGATGGACCAGCTGCGTGCAGCCATCGGCGCTGTGTTCGAGTCGTGGAACAACAAGCGGGCGACCGACTATCGCAACTACAACCGCATCCCGCACGACCTCGGCACCGCGGTGAACGTGCAGTCGATGGTGTTCGGCAACATGGGCGACGACTCCGGTACCGGCGTCGCGTTCACGCGTGATCCGTCGACCGGCGAGCGCACGCTCTACGGCGAGTATCTGACCAATGCGCAGGGCGAGGATGTCGTTGCGGGCATTCGCACTCCCAAGCCGATCGCGGCCATGGCGACAGACCTCCCCAGGGCATACCGTCAGTTCGAGCAGATCGCGCGCAAGCTCGAGAAGCACTACCGCGACGTGCAGGACATGGAGTTCACCATCGAGCGCGGCACGCTCTACATGCTGCAGACGCGCAGCGGCAAGCGCACGGCTGAAGCGGCGGTGAAGATCGCCGTCGACATGGTGCGCGAGCGCCTCATCACCAAGCGTGAGGCCGTGCTCCGTGTCGAGCCCGGACAGGTGGACCAGCTGCTCCACCGTCGTATCGATCCGAAGGCGAAGGTCAACGTGCTCGCCACCGGACTCGCGGCGTCACCGGGCGCCGCGTACGGGAAGGCGGTCTTCGACGCGGATCGTGCCGAGGCACTCGCCAAGAAAGGCGAGAAGGTGATCCTGGTGCGCATCGAGACGAACCCCGACGACGTCCACGGCATGATCGCCGCCGAGGGAGTGCTGACGTCGCGTGGCGGGCGCACGTCGCACGCGGCGGTGGTCGCGCGCGGCATGGGCAAGCCATGCGTGGCCGGGGCGGAGTCCGTGCGTGTCGACCTGACCAAGCGACAGTTCGCTGCCGGCGGAACGACCATCAAGGAAGGCGAGCCGTTCACCATCGACGGGTCCACCGGGAACGTCATCGCGGGCCAGGTCGCGATGCTCGACGCCGAAATCTCCGGGGAGCTGGAGGAGTTGCTTCGCTGGGCCGACTCGTTCCGGCGTCTCGAGGTATGGGCCAACGGTGACTATCCGCACGACGCCGTTCGCGCACGCGAGTTCGGCGCTCAGGGCATCGGTCTGTGCCGCACCGAGCACATGTTCATGCAGCAGGAACGCCTGCCCATCGTGCAGAAGATGATTCTTGCCGCGGATGAGGCGGAGCGTCGCCGCGAGCTTGAGAAACTGTTGCCGTTCCAGCGTGAAGATTTCCGCGGCATCCTCGCCGCGATGCGCGGACTGCCGGTGATCGTCCGGCTCATCGATCCACCGCTGCACGAGTTTCTTCCATCGCTCGAAGAGCTCCTGGTGGAGGTCACGCGGGCGCAGGCTCTTGGCAAGCCGGAGAAGTCGTACCGCGCCAAGGTGACACTCCTTGCTGCGGTGCAGAACCTGCACGAGCAGAACCCCATGCTGGGGTTGCGCGGCTGCCGCCTCGGTCTGCTCTTCCCCGAGATCATCGAGATGCAGACGCGAGCGATCATCGAAGCCGCGGTCGCGCTCAAGAAGGAGCGCATCGACGTGCGGCCGGAAATCATGGTCCCACTCGTCGGAACGCTCGAGGAATTGCGCAGAACGCGCGAGGTCATCGACCGGACCGCACAGGAGGTGTTCAAGGAGACCAAGTCGAAGGTCGCGTACCTCGTCGGCACGATGATCGAGGTTCCGAGAGCTGCGCTCACGGCGGGACAGATCGCGCAGTCGGCCGAGTTCTTCTCGTTCGGCACCAACGACCTGACGCAGATGACGTTCGGCGTGTCGCGTGACGACGCTGAAGGTAAGTTCCTGCTGCGGTACGTGGAGGACAAGGTGCTCCCACGCAACCCCTTCGAGACTCTCGACCGTGACGGAGTCGGGCGCCTGATGCGGTTTGCGGTCGACGAGGGGAGAGCGGTGCGCCCGTCCCTCAGCGTGGGCATCTGCGGTGAGCACGGCGGCGACCCGGACTCGATCGCGCTGTGCGAGGAGCTCGGCCTCGACTATGTGTCGTGCTCACCGTTTCGTGTGCCGGCCGCGCGCCTTGCGGCCGCGCACGCTCGTCTGACGCGGGTGGAGCGCGACCGCTGACCGAGGCCCCGGGATGACCGTCAGGGACGCGCGATCGCTACTCTCCTCTCATATGGAAGTGTTATCCCAGTGAGCGAGCACGTCAGGATCCGCAAGATCGGGACCCGCAGCGGGCGTCCGGAGATGCTCGACGACGGGCACGTCGTGGAGGGTGATGAGCTGTCGCCACCGACTCCCGGTGTGCCGTATGCCGTGCGCCGCACCGTGATCGAACATGAGGACGCACCGGAGGTATTCGCAACATCGCCGGTGCGCGCGGTGATCACCGAGCAGCAGGGTGGCGTCATTCTGCTGACCGACAACTCGCGATATGCGATCGAGGTCATCGGACACTAGGTCGACCGTTACAGAACCTTGGCGGTTGCCCATTCGGTGATACGTTTGACCTATTCTTTGCATGATGTCCTGGCCGCAGACACACATGCTCGCAGCCACAACCGACCCGGGTGCTGAGCCATACCTCCCCGTCGAGGAGGTCGCTCGCCGGCTGGATCTCCCGCTCGGTATCCTGCTCCGTCGCGTCGAAGCGGGTGATGTCCCGTCGCGCCGCGAGGATGGGCCCGACGGCGTCCACTTTCTCGTGCGACTCGGTGATCTCGGCATCGAGAGCCCGATGGAGCCGCCCGTCCCTTCATCATCGCCTCCCGATTCGCAGAACCATCAGACGGTCGATCGGAGTCCGAGCGTGGATGTCGTCGGCACGGCGCAGCAGCCGTCGACGCAACCAGCTTCGACGCAGCCGGCCGCCATGACGCACCCCGTTGCGCACCATCCCGAACCGCCGCCCGCGGCGCAACTCCCCACCTTGTGGCCTGACAAGGTCGTGCCGCCACCCGAAGAGGAGCTCGCCGCTGAAGCGCAGAGCAGCCATGGGCGTTCCGGGTCCGTGATCGACATCGGCTCGAACGAACCTCGGCGCGATGTGGCCGCCATGACCTCGCTCGATCCGCGCGAGCTCGTCGCGGGGTTGCTCGACCGGTGGGAGCGGACGCTCGAGCAACGGATCTACTCCGAGCAGCGGCAGCGCTTCGAGGCCGAGCTGAACGCGCGCCAGAACCTCGTCAAGCAACTCCAGCTCGAACTCCAGACCGCCCGCGCCGAGCATGCGGCCGCGCAGGCCGAGAAGGACCGCCGTCTCGCCGATCGCGACCGCCGGATCACCGACCTCGAAGCACGGTTCCCCGACACGCAGGACGTCGGCGCGAAGCGACGCCGCCGGTTCTTCGGCCGTTAGGCGGCCGTCAAGGCGGGCGGCCCATGGCTGGTGATGCCGTCGCAGAGGTCAAGGCACGCCTTGATCTCGTCGAGGTGATCGGGGGGTACGTCACCCTCCATCGGGCGGGACGTGAGCTGTCGGGCCTGTGCCCATTCCACGCGGAGAAGACGCCGTCGTTCACGGTGAGCCCGGAACGCCAGGTCTGGTACTGCCACGGCTGCCATGAAGGGGGAGATCTCTTCAAATTCATCGAACAGATCGAGCGCATCGACTTTCGCCAGGCGCTCGAGCTGCTCGCAGACCGTGCCGGTGTCGAGCTCGAGACCGGACCGCATGCGGGTCGAGGCGCCGGACGCAAGCGCCGGCGGTCGATCGAGCTGAACAGCAAGGCGCAGGCCTATTACCAGCACGTGCTCTGGGCGTCCCCCGCGGGAGCCGCGGGGCGCGAGCTCCTCGAGCAGCGCGGCGTCGGCGAGCAGATGGCCCGAAAGTTCGGCATCGGATTCGCGCCCGCCGGCGGTGCAGGCGAGGACGCACTGTCCCGCTACCTCACCGGCAAGGGTGGCGCCGACGTCGAGGAGCTCGTGGATGCGGGGCTCGCCCACCCTCCGCAGCGTGGTCGCACGCGCGATCGCTTCCGGGATCGCTTGGTCTTCCCGATCCGCGACGACAGGGGCGAGGTGCTCGGCTTCGGCGGGCGGGCGCTGGGCGACGCGAAGCCGAAGTATCTGAACAGCCCCGACAGCAGCGCCTACCACAAGTCGGTGGCGATCTTCGGGATCGACCTTGCCCGCAACGCCATCGCACGTGCGAAGGCAGCACTTGTGGTCGAGGGATATTTCGATGTCATCGCAGCGCATGCGGCGGGTGTCGAGTCGACGGTCGCGAGCAGCGGCACCGCGCTGACTCGCGAGCAGGTGCACAGTCTCGGGCGAATCGCCGAGACCCTCATCCTCTGCTTTGACGGCGACGACGCCGGCAGGGCTGCCACCACCCGGGCAGTCGATGTGATTGCGGCCGAGGGCTTGCAGGCTCGGATCTGCCGTCTGCCGCTCGGTGCCAAGGACCCGGACGAGCTCGTGCGTCGCGATCCTCAGGCGTTTCTGCAGGCGATCTCGGAGGCGCCGCCTGCATGGCAGGTGCTCCTCGACGCGGCGCTCGCGGTGGGTGAGGGCGGCAGCGTGGACGCGCGGCGCGCAGCCGCCGAGCGCGCTGTCTCGGTGCTGGCGCGGATCCCCGAGGCGACGACCCGCGAGCTGTACCTGCAGCAGGCAGCCCGCCGGCTCGACATCGGCGCGCGCTCGCTGACGACCGACCTCCTCCACGCGATCCGCGAAGGGAACCGGCGGCCGGCCCGAATCGTGGTCGCGGCGCCCGCGGAACCGCCGGCCGGCCTTACCGAGGAGGCTGGAGAGCCACCCGACGCCGACGAGCCGATGCCCGCGTGGGAGGCGCAGCTGGCCCGCGTCCTCCTCATCAAGCCGGAGCTTGCCGCCGGACTGCGAGGCGACGGGGGTCTCACGCCCGACCAGTTCACGAACCCGACCGCTCGCCGGATCTTCGACGCCGCGAGCACGGATCCGGCGGGGTTCACCATCCGGCAGCTCAATCGGTGGGATCAGCCGCGTGCGGCCGGGCTCCTCGTGCGGGAGGTTCCGGAATTCGGGGACGAGGCCGACCCCGAGGCGCTCAGGCGTTTGCTGTCCGACTGCGTCCGTCTGATGCATGAGGAGCCCGTCCGACGGGCGCTGGTGAGCATCTCGAGCGAGATGCACCGAGCCCGCGACGAGGGACGGACCGACGATGCGGACGCGCTGGCCGCCGAACTCAGCCGTCTCGCCGCGGACGCCCCGCACCTCCGTCGCACGCTGGCGGTGCGCTGACGCGCATGGATGTTTGATTCGCGCGTCTGCGAGCCACCATCCTCTGGTGCCCGAGTGTCTTTCCCTGTCCGAACGCCCGAATTGGCACAGTGAGGCGACTTCGGCAATTATTGTGCCCGGTGTCGAATCAATCGCGCGGCGCGCATCTCAACCTCCGCGTCAGCCTGCGATCGTCCCGAACGAGTTGAAGTGACCGCAGCAACCACCGCCACCCGATCCCGCGCAGCCACCCTGCCGCCGCCCTCGGGCGCGGACCTGCTGGTCTCCGCCGCCGAGGCGCTGATCATCAAGGGCAAGGACCACGGATACCTCACGCCTGACGACATCCTCGCGGCCTTTCCCGAGATCGACGTCGAGCCCGACCATCTGGAGCGGATCTTCCATGTCTTCCGCGAGATGGGGATCGAGGTCAGTGACGGCGACAAGGATTTCGAGACCGTCGACGAGATCGACGAGGAGCTCATCGCCAAAGCCGAGGCGATCGACTCCGTCTCCCTCGACGACCCGGTCCGGATGTACCTCAAGGAGATCGGCCGTGTCGCGCTCCTCAAGGCCGAGCAGGAGGTCCATTACGCCAAGCTCATCGAACAGGGCGACGAGGAGGCCAAGAACCAGCTGACCGAGGCGAACCTTCGTCTGGTCGTCAGCATCGCAAAGAAGTACATCGGGCGCGGCATGTCGTTCCTGGACCTCATCCAGGAAGGCAACATGGGGTTGATCCGGGCGGTCGAGAAATTCGACTACCACAAGGGCTACAAGTTCTCGACGTACGCGACGTGGTGGATCCGCCAGGCGATCACCCGCGCTATCGCGGACCAGGCGCGAACCATCCGCATCCCCGTGCACATGGTCGAGACAATCAACAAGCTCGTCCGTGTCTCTCGCCGGCTGCTCCAGGAGCTGGGTCGTGAGCCCAACGACGAGGAGATCGCCGAGGAGATGGGCATCACGCCCGAGAAGGTTCGAGAGATCACCAAGGTCTCGCAGGACCCGGTGTCGCTCGAGACTCCGATCGGAGAGGAAGAGGACTCGCACCTCGGCGACTTTGTCGAGGACAAGGAGGCCACCGCGCCATCTGACGCGGCCTCGCTGACCATGTTGCGCACCGAGGTCGAGGACATTCTCGACACGCTCACGCCGCGGGAACGCCGTGTGCTGCAACTCCGCTTCGGCCTCATCGACGGCCATCAGCGCACGCTCGAAGAGGTCGGCAAGCGATTCGGCGTGACGCGCGAGCGCATCCGCCAGATCGAGGCAAAAGCGCTGCGCAAGTTGCGTCATCCATCGCGCTCGAAGAAGCTCAAGGACTACCTCGAGTAGCGCGAGCGCGCAGGTCGCCGTCCGCGACGAATTCGTGAAGGGGTTCACGGTGCGTCACGGCAGGTAGACTTGAGTCATGATCCGGGTTAGCTCAGCGGTAGAGCAGGCGGCTGTTAACCGCAAGGCCACTGGTTCGAATCCAGTACCCGGAGCGCCGACGTCCCACTAGCAGCACGCGGCAT
>DATKQX010000158.1:0-3404 GCA_035532495.1 Saccharimonadales bacterium (SeqCode) | reverse complement strand
CCCTGCGGTTTTCAAGTTCGTCCGCGGCGACTCCGGTGGTGGTCGTGGACGTCCGCTGCGTATTCAGAATTCGGCGACCACATCGCGATTTGTCCGCCGGAGTTCGGACCTGAACACGCCGTAAGGTGTCTCTATGAAGAGGGACCGTGCTGTCAAGGCACGTTGTGAGACTTACGTCATCAGGGCGGGTGTGCGGTTGAACGTGGGTAATCGGGCGTTTCGCTCATCTCTCTATCGCCTCCTCGGTGGGAGGATCAGGTCACGTAGGAGCATTCCGGTAGCCCAATTCAGATAGGGGTCGTCATGCGACCAGACACCTTGAGGGGCCTGCCGGAGAGAACGCCTGATTGCGAGTGAGCATGTGCCAGATGGCTTCGGCGAGACGGCGCGCGACGTCGACACGTGCAACCTTGCCCCCGCGCTGCTTGCCGAGCCGCTGCTTGGTGGCTTCGTAATGGGCGGAGTACGCGGGATGGCGCTCGGCGTGCACCGCGGCTTCGATGAGTGCCCAGCGCAGGTAGGTAGGTCCGTTCTTCTTGAGCGCGCCGCGTCGGTCCTTGGCGCCGGATTGGTAGACGCTTGGGCACAATCCTGTGTACCCGCAGAGCTTTTTGGGCGACGCGAATCGATCGATGTCACCGATCTCGGACGCGATGGTGTACGCGAGCACCCAGCCGATTCCCGGCACCGTGAGGAGGTTTGGGACGTATGGGTGGTCGGCACCGAGGGTGCGCAACTCACGCTCACAGCTGTCGATTTCGGCCTCGAGCTGATCGATGAGCCGCAGGCTTGCCTGCACCGTCCCCAATCAGGGCTCCGGCAGGCGCATCTTGGCCAGGCGACGGCGCCCGGTGACGCCGAACAGATCTGACCGTCGGACATTGGTGGCCGAAGGTCAGCAGGGTGGTGTGAATCCGGCCCTTCAGGGCGACGCGGTGGCGGACCAGGTTGAGACGCCACCGGGAGCGCTCGCGCTCGGCGCGATGCTCCGGGGTGGGCAACCAGATCGTCGGCGCCAGGTCGCGGCGGCACAGTTCGGCGAGCACCCGGGCATCGATCTGTTCGTCTTACAGGCAAGTGGCGCAAGACCTTTCACCCGCACCGCATCGGCCACGTCGACGCGCCACCCCCGCCAACTCCAGCTCGCGTCGTGGACGTAGCGCGCCCCGGTCATCGACCTCGATCGCCGCGTATACGGGCGTTCCGTGCTGCTCAAGCCCACGGGCGAGAGCGTGCAATCCGGCGCGGTCGGGCAGCACCGCCCAGGTGTCGACAGTCTCGCCGGCGTCTTTCATGACGTGGACGTCCACTCGTTTCCTGCTGAGATCCGGACCAACATGCAACATTGTTCCGGGCCTCCATTGCTGTCCCGGTTCTGACAACCCGAAGGCTGCCACGTGGAGGCCCCTCTTCATGAGATTCAGATTCAACTCGGTACAGGTGATGCAGGTGCCCTGCTCCTTTTCTTGTACACAAAACGGTGAGCATGACGAGCGCGGTGGGACAGGCGTTGAGTGCGGCTGCGAGTGTCGGGTGCAGGTTGAGCAGGTCGCCGGCGTGGATGATCTTGGCCGCGTCCCCGCCACCTTCGGTTCCCCAGCCCGCAGCATCCTCGTACCCATTGTCATGGTGTATCCGCCCTGAACCGGAAGATGACACCCGACCCGGTCACTGTCACCGGATCGGACGCCCTCCGATGCATCCGTATGGGACACGTCCCGCCGAACGCAGGGCGGGCTAGCATTGCTCAATGAGGTGCATCCTCACTCGTGCCCTTCTGGTTGCGTCGGTGCCGGTGGGAGTCGGGGTCGGGCTGTGGATGCGCCACTGACGGTGTTTTTTTCCCTTGCGTTGTGCATCGAATAAGGGCTCGAATTTGCGGCGTGGTAATGCGCGTTGTTCGGCGCAGCGACAGCAGTTCGCCAGTGGCGAGGCATTGCGGCTCAAACCCGCGCTACGGCCCGTTACTGGGAGTCCTACCGCGCTGCCCTCCTGGGGTGAACGGATGCTGTGTGGGCCAGGTCGTCGCGAAGCTTGACCCACGAACCGACGTTCGGTAAGCTCTTGGGGTTCGATAAGCTCTTGGGATGGTCCGTCGCGACCCAGGGGAGCTGATGCAGGCGTCCGCGGCGTGCGTGGTGCTCGCCCAGGTCGCGCTGCCCTGGTACCCGCTTCTGTCGGGCGAGCTCGTGCTCGCGGCCGGTGTGCTGGGCACCGTCGCCGCGACGCCGGCGAAGGACTCGACAAATGCGACGAGCGCAGACATCACGGATGGCGTCCCGCACTACAGCGCCCACACTTCGGTCCTCGGCGCCGCGCGCCTCGGCTCAATGCGGGGAGGCAGCCGGTAGTCGGTCAGCCGTCCGCCAGATCAGATCACCCCGTTGCGATCACCGGTTGAAAGCAGCGACCGTTGGTGTTCTCGTTGGTTCCCCGCTCCCATGGCGACCGGTGGTGCGCAAAGTACACGGCAACGCCGGTGTCGATGGAGAACTGGCGATGCTGCGCAAGTTCGGTGCCCTGATCCCAGGTGAGCTGTCGGAGGGCCGCGGGAAGGGTGCCGATGGTTTCCGCGATTGCCAGTCGGGTGGTCTCCGCAGCGCGCCCGTGAGGGAGCGGCACCAGCAGCGTGAATCGTGTCGTTCGTTCGACGAGGGTTCCCACGGCCGAGTGGGCACCTTGGCCGATCATGAGATCGCCTTCCCAGTGACCGGGAACCTTGCGGTCAGCGGCCTCGGCGGGGCGTTCGTCGATGCTCACCATGTCGGCGATGCGGTGGCGACCATAGTGGCCGCGGCGTTCCAACCCACGATGGTCCTTGCCTTGCCGCATCCCGGCGAGAAGCGCGCTTTTCAACTCACCCTTCGGGAGAAGGTAGAACCAGGTGTAGATCGTCTCGTGGGACACGCGCATCGCCAGATCATCGGGGTAATCGAGGTGCATCCTCGCAGCAACCTGCTGCGGAGACCAGCCCATCTCCAGGCCTTCGCACACGTGGGCGACGAGCGGCGTCCCGTCCGCGAGCTTCCGCAGCTTCGGCCGGCGGCGCCGCATCCGCGCACGATCCGCCGCCTTCACCGCACGATAGTCCGCCGCTCCGCCACCGGCTCTGACCTCACGGCTCACCGTTGATGGGTGCCGCCCGAGCTGGCCAGCGATCTGGCGCACCGTTCCACCTCGGCACAGTCCCAGCGAGATCTCCTCTCGCTCCTGCAGGCTCAACCTCGTTCTCTTCAACCGGGTACCTCTTCTGGCGGCCACCCGCCAGATCAGATCACCCCGTTGCGATCACCGGTTGAAACCAGCCGGTGCTACGCAGGTCGCGATCGAGGTCAGCTGCTGGCGACGATGATCACGCTCTTATCGGGTATGAAAGGGCGATCACTGCGATGGTGAGCCGGTAG
>DATKQX010000157.1:0-21001 GCA_035532495.1 Saccharimonadales bacterium (SeqCode) | reverse complement strand
AGAGAGATATCCGGTGATCATAGCGGTGGGGAAACACCTGTTCCCATCCCGAACACAGCAGTTAAGCCCACCAGCGCCGATGGTACTGCCCTGGCAACGGGGTGGGAGAGTAGGTCGTTGCCGGGTATCTCTCTTTTGTCTTTGCAGCCGCCTTTCACAGGGGCTAAGCGCCTGGAGCGCGATGGCCCGACTGCAAGCGCACCCTGGCCGGCGTCTTCACGGCTGCTTGGACCCCGCGGCTTATGCCAGGACGCCCACCGGCGAGTCGGGGGAGATCTCGACGGGGCTCGTAAAGGTTGGCGAGAGTAACCAGGTTCCCGCCTGAAACGGACCCGCGTCGACGCTAAGGCGATCGTCGGAGAGCCACACGCCGGGCGAAAAACCTCGCAGCGAAGCAATCGTGGTGTCGGTGCCGAGATCCACGACCTTGGTCATGTAGTACCCGGAACCGAACTCCCCCACGTAGGCGCCATAGGCCAGGTAGCGGCCGTCAGCGGAGACACTGATGGCACCGTACTGTGCGTTGGCAGGCTGCATGGTGAGCGTCATCGTGCCCGAGCTCCGCACCACCTGTAGTTCCGACGAAAAACTAGACGTGCTCTCCGGGGTGACGCACACCGAACCGGACTGGTCCGACACCGGGCATTTCCAGGAGTTCTCGAGCGTCCGGGTGGCGGGATCGAACGTGACTGCCTGGAACGCGGTGTAGTTAAGGAACGGTCCGGCGCCGCCCAGCCCCTTGGGCCTTTGCGACACCGCGATCCCGGCGCTGTTCCAGGCGAAGGGGAGCAGGACCTGACCGCCGTTGACGGTATCGTTGGCGTCGTTGTAGACCAGGGTTGCCGACGCGGCGGTTCCGCCCACCGGCTCGGTCCAGAGCTGGGAGTGGTCGGCGGTCGCACCGTTGTCGCCGGCCACGGCCAGCGGGATGCCGAACATGATGGTGCTTTCATCAGGGGAGACCGCGAAGGTTGTGTACGCCTGGCGGTCAGCCGCGGTGACGGTGGTGCCGAGCTGCGGGATCTGACCGGCGACGCTGATGCTGCCATCACGCGCCAGCGCCTTCACGTAGGTGCCGTCGATGAAATAGACATGATCGGATCCGACGTAGTAGGCGTTGCCGTCGATGCCACCGGAGACGGCGACCGTGGCCGCCACCCTGCCATCCTCCCCGACCAGGGTGAGTTGCCGCAAGCTCTGTGTCCCCCCGACGGTGACCACCAGCGGCGCGGGAGTGGGTGTCGGGGATGGAGTCGGCGAAGGCGTTGCGGTCGGATTGAGGGTTGGACTTGTCGTTGAGGGGGTGGAACTTGACCCACAAGCTGCGAGGCTCACGGCGCCGATCGCAGTACCGATGATGGTTGTGAGTTTCATATCGACCTTCACCCATCGAACGGGAACACGTCATCCACAGTTACATCCGGCGCAAACGCGGCGAACGTGGCCCTGGACGTGTTCGAGGAGTTCCTGGCCCTGATTCGAACGCTGATCGGTTGGGATGGCGGTCGCGCCTGTGAGCCACTACTCCGGCGGGCGCACCGTCTTCCGGGCACTCCGCTGCGTAGCGCTACTGAACCGGCTCGCCTATCAGTTCGCGTGTCTCGGCCGCTGTGAAGTTGAAGAGCTTGTAGGCGCCGTCCTCCTGCGTCTGCCTAACCTCAACCGTGTCCTTATCGATCATCTCGGACACTATGCGCAGCCAGGTGGGGCGGCCGTCCAGGCTTCCTCCATGTTCCTCGACCAGCTGCCAGAGGCGACGCCGGTTTTCCCCATACGGTTCGCGCGGGTGGTCCTTGCGAAAGATCGCTGTGAGGTCACGGAAGAACGCGGCTCGGCCCCCAATGTCACTGGCGTCATACCATCGTTCGGACACGTCGCCGGGTTCAGTCAAAAGCTCGCCTCCTGAACTCCAAACTGAGCAGATAATTCGGGCTCGCTCGCTCGTGGCGCGTGAGATGCGAGGGACACGCTAGCATGGCGCTCAGTCCTGGATAGTTGCCGGGTATCGCTCTTTTGTTTTCCGCTTGTCGATCCGCCCCGTTTCGCTCTAAGTAGATACTCGTTCCGGCCCTGCCAACACAGCGCCAGGAGCGTCGATGACGCGATCGTAGCGACACACCGCCGGGTGCCCCATCGCCGCTACTCTTGCGAACATGCGACGCCTTCGATACTCCATCAACGTCACATTGGACGGGTGCTGCGATCATCGTGCAATCCCCGCGGACGAAGACTTGCATCGTCACGCGGTCGAGAACCTCAACCAGGCCGATGCCCTTCTCTTTGGCCGGGTGACTTACGAAATGATGGAAGCCGCGTGGCGGCCGCCGGCGCCGACGGGATCGAGACCTGACTGGATGGAACCCTTCGCCCAGACGATCAACGCGGCAAAGAAGTACGTCGTGTCGAGCACTCTGGAGCAGGTCGATTGGAACGCGGAACTCGTGCGCGGGGACCTCGGCAAGGCCGTTCAGGAACTCAAGCGGGGGTCTGGCAAGGGACTGTTCGCGGGCGGTGTAAAGCTCGCACTGGGGTTGACGGAGTTGGGATTGATCGATGAGTACGAGTTCGTGGTGCATCCCAGGCTCGCGGGCCACGGGCCGACATTGTTTGCGGGGCTATCGAAGGATGTCGACTTGAAGCTCGTGAGCCGGCTCGAGTTCGGCTCGGGGGCAGTGGCGATGGGGTACGAGCCGATACGGTAGCCATCACGCTTGCTGGTCCGAGCCGTCGATCTGTTCCGGTCCGCGTCGGGAGCGACAACGCCGTAACGATCAAGCGTTCCGACCAACCGAAGGGTGTCCTAAGCACACGCTCAGTCGATGAGCCTCCGCGTGGCCGGCGCTTCCTCGCGCGACGAACTCGGGCCGCTGTCGTCGCGGACCGGACGCTGATCCAGCCGTGACATTCCGTCTCGTCGTGCCGGCCGGCGATCGCTCCACGCTCGTCTCGGGCTATCGGGGAGTCATCGCCCTTCGCTGGCTCGGCATCGCCCTGTTGCTGGTGTCGGCATTGACCACCCCGCTTCCCGCCTGGCTCCCCGGCAGCATCGCGGTTGCCGTCGTGGCGGGTGGCTACAACCTTGCAGCGATGGAGTTGCAGCGCCGGGGAGGTGTCGACCGGCGCACTCGCTTCGCGCTCCTCTGTGCCGATTTCGTGGGCTGTCTGGTCGCGATGCTGAGCATCCTCAGCGTCGGGACTGGCGCGGGTCCGGCGGAGAGCATCGGTCTGCTCCTCATCGGCGTCGAGGCTGTGATGCTCTTCGATCTCGCTGGCTTTGCATGGTTCTGCGCAGCAGCGCCGCCGGCGCTCGCACTCGCCGCCTGGGATCAGGCGCGAATCATGAACACCGGAAGCTACGCGGCCCAGTGGGGCTTCACGTGGGCGACATTTCTCCTCCTGCTCTGGCTCATTGCCCTGCGAGGGCGCCAGGACTCTCGCCTCCGCGCAGAGCTGCGCAGGCTTTCGGTGACCGACGACCTGACCCTGCTGGCCAACCGCCGCTCGTTCCGCACGACACTCTCGACTGAGCTGACCCGCAGCAACCGCACGCAGCGGGCGGTCTGTCTCCTGATGCTCGACCTCGACCACTTCAAGCGCGTCAACGATACCTTCGGCCACGGCGCCGGCGATGTCGCGCTCACCACAATGGGCGAACTGCTCCTGTCTCGCATGCAGCGATCAGGGATGGACGTCGCAGCCCGGGTCGGCGGCGAGGAGTTCGCGGTGATTCTCCCGGAGACGGACGAGGCGGGTGGCGCGTTCGTCGCGGAGCGCCTGCGCATCGACGTGCTCGCGCGTGCCGCCGACATCCTCACCACGGTCAGCATCGGGGTCGCCGCCTCGGTTCCCGGAGATGACGCGGACTCCCTTCTGCGCCGGGTCGACAAGGCCCTGTACACAGCCAAGGCGCTGGGGCGCAATTGCGTGTCGGTCGCGTCCGATGCACGGCCGGTCGCCATCGGGATCGCGTAGCCTCGGGGCCGCCCGATACCAGTCGCATGTGACATGTGGCGGCGCCTGAGTCCGCAGGCGCGCGCACGGCGCATACTCCGCCACCTGATCAGCCTTGAGCGTTGGAGGGCATCACATGTATGGCACTGTCGGGCGCTGGCGGGTGAAAGACGGACAGCAGCAGGAGCTCGAGCAACTGGCGAACGAATTGCTCACCGACGTGCCGGCCGGTTCTCGGGGGGTGTGGTTCTACCGATCGGACGCCGATCCGCAGGAGTACTGGGTGGCATCAAGCTGGGACAGCAAGGACGCATACACATCGAACAGCAACACCCCAGAACAGGATGCGAGGTACCGGCGGCTTCGCGCACTGATGGAAGCGGACCCCGAATGGCACGACGGCGAGGTTGTGTTCGGCCGGCCCTGAGGTAGTCTCACCGCGACATACCTCGTCACCGATGGCGCCGCCGGTCACCGCATCTCCGTGCTGGCGGTGCACAGCCCCTAATTCTCGCCCCACACGGATTGCACGAGCGCCGCCATCACCTCAACCCCTTCGCGGTCGGTCAGTCCCTGTTCGACGCAGAGCGACCGCCACGTCGCGAACTTGACCGCATGGCCGAGCACGGCGCGGAGCCGCCGTCGCTGCGCGCCGCGCGCCGCGAACGGCTGCAGCAACGTGTCCCGGAGGTGGGCGTCGGTCTCCTCGTTCTCGCGCCGCACTTTGTCGGGGAGCATCTCCCACTCGCGAGCCACGAAGGTCAACATCGCTTCGCCCCCGCGATAGAAGCGATAGAGGTCGGACAGGCCGGTGCGCAGCCGCTCCGCTGGATCGGCCACCTTCGACCACGCGTCGACGTTCGGCGGCTGCTGCAGATCGGCCCAGTGGGCTTTGCAGGCGGCATAGAGGTCCTCGACCTCCGGGAAGTGGCGATAAACGGTGAGGCGTGTCACGCCTGCTTGCCGGGCGATCCCGGCGACCGTCGTCGCCGCGAATCCGATTGTGCCGTGGAGCTGCACCGTCGCCTCGACGATGCGAGCGCGAGTCCTGGTGACGCCCTCCGCACGCTTGCGCATCCGATAGGCACGCGCACGGGTATTCGCTATACCTGCTTGTTCACTCAACATTGACATTGCTCGTATGAAAGGCGCACTCTTCAGTGATCAGCATCGTACAGCCAAATATGCGAGGTCGCCACATGAGCATCGTCGAATCGCCTCCGCTGACCATTGTCCAGCCTGGCGGAGGACGCTCGGGAGGGCTCGCGCCAGGGATCGGCGTCGTTTTCAAGCTCAACGGAGAGGACACCGGCGGTGCGGTGTCGATCGTGGAGCATCCCTTCGCCGTCGGTGCGCTCGTACCGCCTCATATCCACACCCGCGAGGACGAGTATTCGATCGTGCTGGACGGCCAGATCGGCTTTCGTTCCGGAGACCGCGAAGTCGTCCTCGGTCCGGGCGGATACATCACCAAGCCGCGCAACGAGATGCACGCGATGTGGAACGCCGGACCCACACCCGCGCGCATGATCGAGGTGATCAGCCCCGCCGGCTTCGAAGGATTCTTCGCGGAGCTGGCGGACCTCGCCGAAGCCGGGCCTCCCACGCTCGCGGCAATGGCGGGCATCGCGGCCAGCTACGGGTTGACATTCGGCAATCCGGAGTGGCTGCCTGGTGTCGTCGCCCGGTTCGGACTGACCGTCCCGTCTGAGGGCTGACCGGAGGCGCGAGGGCCTTCGGCACATCGCCGCCGTGACACGATCCTCTCAATGGATGATCCATTCGACGTTGCGCTTCAGGCTCTTGGGGATTCACCCGATGACGATGCGCGTCTCGAGCTCGCCCAGCGATATTCGTACGTCATTCCGGACGCTCAATCGCTCGCAATCCTTGGCTCCCTCAGCCCCATCGTCGAGATGGGTGCCGGCACCGGCTACTGGGCCTCGAGACTCATCGCACAAGGGGTGGACGTCGTCGCCTTCGACCAGGCGCCCCCTGATGGGGAGGCACCCAATCGCTACCACGCGCCAACATCGACATGGACTGCCGTCGTACGCGGTGACCAGACAGTGCTCCGTGATTACGCCGACAGAACGCTCTTTCTCTGCTGGCCACCGCGCTTCTCATCACTCGGTGATTGCCTCACGTACTACGAGGGAAACACGGTTGCGTGTATCGGGGATGGCGGGCATCGCACTGCCCGGTTGGATGTATTGAACGCCGTCTTCACGTGCGTCGCGGTGCATCCCGTGCAGGCATTCGACCCTGCCCCCGACGCCATCGCGACGCTGAGTGTGTGGCGCCGACGCGACTGAATGGGCCACGAGCGAGTGGGGCAATGGCACGCATGGTAGCCTCGTCCTCATGACCAGACTTCGCGGACTGCTCGTCGCTGTCGCCGCCGGGGCCCTCTTCGTCGTCTTCCGCCGGCGGCGCAAGCGCAACAAGCCAGCCGGCTGACCCGATAATCCGATTGAGTACTGGCGCCGCGGCGTGACGGATCGGACGCTGATCTCTTCCGGGTCGCCGTACGAGCCCACGATCGGCTTCAGCCGGGCTGTCCGGGTCGGAAACCGTGTTCTCCTGTCGGGGACCGGACCGGTCTGGTCTGACGGGTCGTGTCCCGATGACGTGGGGCTCCAGGCTCGGCGTTGCTTCGAGATCATCGAACGTGCGCTCACGGAGGCCGGCGGTCAATTGAGCGACGTAGTCCGAACGCGCATGTTTCTCACCTCGACCGACGACGCAGAAAGCGTGAGCGCAGTGCACGGCGAGCTGTTCGGTGACATCCGGCCCGCGGCGACCATGGTCGTCGTCGCAGCGTTCCTCGACCCGCGGTGGAAGATCGAGATCGAGGCCGAGGCGCTGATTCGGGAAGACTGACCGGCTACGCGCGTCGCTGCGGGTACAACGCGATACCCAGGGAAGTCAACGCAACGGCGACAACGATGACCGGCCAGTATGTGCCCAGCACCGACTCGAGGAACGCTGCGCCGTCGTGCGGCGTGTCAACGATGCTGATGAACTTCGCAATCGCAACGCTCACAATCATCACCGCAGCGGTGACTCCGATGAGCGCGAAGACCAGACGGCGTAAGGCCCTTGGCATGACGAGCGGCGAGAGTATCACGCCGTCCGATGCCCCGTCCCTACGGGGACTGGCGCTCAGCGACGCGCCCCGACACGCTCCTTCTGCCGCGTTGGCCGGGACGGAACGTCGCGTTCCTTCACCGTATCGGATCCACGCAGCATCGACACCCACAGAGCCGGGTCGAACGGCGGTGGAGCGGAGGTGGGGTCGTCTCCTGGCCCTCGGCCGCCGTCGTCGCTCTCAGGCGGATCGGCCGGCGGCGACGTGCAGACGACGAACAGCCCGCCAATGACAAGCGCCTCAAAGAAGGCAATCGGGATGTACTCGAGCGCTGAGACACCGCTGACAATGCCGGCGACCAGCAGCGCCGATGCGCACAGCACGAATCCGCCGAGAGGGATCGCCCAACGCCACCGTCCGCGCCGGCTTCCCGGGGCCCGGAGCACGCGATCGGCCCGACGCGCCTGCCGCGCGAACAGGCTCGCGATCGTTCGGACGTGACGCGCCACCCTGATCCTCCGAAAACCGATGCGTCGAGCATGCCACACCGCCGAGGTTGGGGTCGAGCCCGGCGACTGTAGAATGGCCCAGCGGTCCCCCGAGCTCCCGGGCTCAGAGGTCGCCAAGCCGAGGTGGTGGAATTGGTAGACACGCCAGCTTGAGGGGCTGGTGAGGGCAACCTTGTAAGGGTTCGAGTCCCTTCCTCGGCACCATTGTGATGTCGCAAGACGTCGTGATCGCTACAGTGGCGCGGCCGCGGCCGAGCATCTCTGAGGCGACCTTGGGCTGCGTTGCTTGCCGAGCACGAGCGTCGCTGTGGCATGGCGGGCGTCCTGAGCCCGGACGACGGGACGCCTACAGAAGGCGTCGGGTCCGATCACGCCCCAGCATCGACCTCGCGAAATCCGACCGCAAGCCAGAACGGGAGCGCCGCGAGATTGTCAAGGCGGACCTTCGCCTCGAGATGCCTGGCGCCCGAGGCACGTGCGGGCTCCGCTCCACTCGCCTTGTCTGGCACCAGGTTCAACGGATCGATCTTCGGTCGGCGGATCAGGATCGCGACAGCGATCTCCACTGATCTCGCGTGACAGTCGCGGTGGCAAGTACCCCGTCAGACCGTGGTGCCAACCCCATTTCGTCCCGACAACAGGTGACTAGAGTTGAACCGATGCTGGTCGGAAGGACTTTCCTCGATGGGCCGTTCGCGGCAACCGGGCGATGTCGTCGTGGATTGCAAGGTGAAGGCTCTGACCGCCGATGCGATAGCGGCAAAGTGGGCGAGACGCGGATCGACGTATGAGCGGGAGGTCTACACGTTCTCTGGCGTCCGGCGTCGGAGCGCTGTGCGTGGCAAGCCTTGTGGCCAGCTTGGTGTTGCTGGCACTGGATTGGAAGGTGATCGACTCGCCGACCACAGCGCAACTCCCCGGCTTGTTGGCCGTGGTGATCGTGACTCCGCTCGCGGTGCTGATCACACTGCGGCGACCGGGCAATGCGGTGGGCTGGGTGCTCCTCGCGACGATCAGCACCGGCGCGGTGGGTATCCTGGCCGTCTTCGTCGCCATATATGGACAGCTGCACGGTGCGTCATCGACGGGCTGGGTGGAGTGGTTGGTGTGGCTCAACAATGAGACGGGGGAGGTTGACAACTACCTGATCCTGATCGCCATCCTGCTCTTTCCGAGCGGTCACCTCCTGGGGAAGCGGTGGCGTTGGGTGTTCTGGCCTTTCCTGGCGTTAGCCATGCTCGGCGTCGCAAGCACGGCCCTGCAGCCTGGGTCAAGTCAACTCTCGCCGCGTCTGCCGGGCATTCCGTATCCGCTCGGTATCAAGTCATTGAATCCCGTCAGCGACGGGCGCCTCACGCCGGCAGTTGTGGCGGTCGCGATCGTCTTCGTGGTGTTCCTCATCCTGATCGGGTCAGCCGTCGTGATTCGACTCCGTCGCGCCAACGGTGTCGAGCGGCGCCAGCTCCAATGGTTCAGCTACGTCGCGGTGGCCACCGTCGCCGTGGTGGTGATCGGAGCGGTCATCGCCACGCAGAATGTGGCGGTCGGGAATGGGATTGGGAATCTCCAGGCTTATGGATTCGGCATCGTGCTGCCGGCGACCATCGGCCTCGCAATCATCAAAGACGGCCTGTACGACATCGATGTCTTCATCAGCAGGACGCTGGTTTACGGATCGCTGGCGGTGTTGATTACTGCGGTGTACGTGGGCATCGCCGTGGGGATCGGGGCCTCGGTGGGAAGCGGGGGAAAGCCCAATCTCGCCTTATCGGTGCTGGCCACGGCGATCGTGGCGATCGGCTTCCAGCCGGTGCGGGGACGGGTGCAGCGAGTGGCCAACCGGTTGGTGTACGGACAGCGGGCGACGCCGTACGAGGTGCTCAGCGAGTTCTCGGGACGGGTCGCGGCGACGTATGCGGCGGACGAGGTGCTGCCTCGCATGGCGCGGGTGCTTCAGGAGGGCACGGGCGCGGAGTCGGCGACGGTGTGGCTGAGCGGTCACGCGGAACTGCGCCCCGCGGCGACCTTTCCCGTTGCGGTGGGCGTGCACGAGCCGCTCGTGATGAGCAACCTGACACTGCCGGCCATGCCGGGCGCGACGCGGGCGGTGGAGGTGCGCCACCAGGGCGAGTTGCTGGGAGCGCTGAGCGTCAACAAGCGGCGTGGGGAATCCCTGACGCCGATCGAGGAGAAGCTGATCGACGACCTGGCACACCAGGCGGGGCTGGTGCTCAAGAACGTGGGGCTGAGCGCCGATTTGCGAGCCCGGCTCGACGAGTTGCGCGCCTCACGGCAGCGATTGGTGAGCGCGCAAGACGTCGAGCGGCGCCGCCTCGAACGCAACCTCCACGACGGAGCCCAGCAGCACCTGGTGGCCTTGAAGGTGAAGCTGGGCCTGGCGGAGATCCTCTTGGAGCGGGACCCGGCCAAGGCCGCGGCGGCCCTGGAGCAGCTCAAGGGGGATGCCGATGAGGCCCTGGAGACCTTGCGTGACCTGGCCAGGGGGATCTACCCGCCGCTGCTCGCCGACAAGGGATTGGTGGTGGCGCTTGAGGCGCAGGCGCGCAAGGCGATGTTGCCGGTGCGCGTTGAGACCAAGGAGTTGGAGCGTTACGCGCAGGACGTGGAGGCGACCGTGTACTTCTGCGTGCTCGAGGCACTCCAGAACGTGCAGAAGTATGCCCAGGCATCGCAGGTGGCGGTGCGTCTGGATGCGAGCGGTGCCATGATCACCTTCGAGGTCATCGACGACGGCGCCGGCTTCGATGCGGCGACGGTGCGCAAAGGAGCGGGCCTGACCAATATGAGCGACCGCCTCGATGCCCTCGGGGGCACTCTCAGCGTCGTGTCTCGTTCAGGGCATGGGACGTGCGTTCGTGGCGCGCTACCGGCAGCCGTCCGGCAGATCGCGTCCTCTCGGCACGAAATAGTGCCGGCTGGCCAGACTGGCCCGACGAGCACTCGGTAGTCACTCCGCTCGCGTGACGGACCTATGGCGAATCTCGGCCTGCCCTCGTCAGCAGCAACTGTTCGCAGGGCTCGCGATCGCGAGGATCCCGCCGATCACCAGGCAGGCGAGCACGAAGAGGGCCATCGCCACAATCAGCAGCGTCGTCCGCCTGTCCACACGTGGATCCTGACCGATGGACGCAAGCACGCGCCGGGTGATCGAATCAGGCGCCACGGAGGCCCTGTCACGTGGCAAAATAGTCGGGCCTTGTCTTGCGGACACTGCGGGTCCGAGCGTCTGCTCCCCCTGACTTTCACAATCCCGTACCGCCACGAGACGGACGATGGATCGCCCGTCCCCGCGGGTCGACCCGTGCTCAAGTGCCTCAGCTGCGGCCGGCGGCTGCACAGCAACGATGTCGACCGAAAGCGCGCTCGATCGGACTGGACCACGACCGCTTCCGACTGATCGGCCTTCTCCTCAGCTTGCGATCGGTCTGCGATCGCGCCGCCGTCTACTGACGGCCTCGGGCTCGCCGAGCCCGCATTGGAGGAACTGGTCGTGAGCATCCGTCCATCGATTCGATTCGCCGGTTTCGTACCCCTCGCACTGACCGGGATCCTGGTAACCGCGTGCGGATCGACCGGCGCGACGACCCTTGGCAGCGGAGGAGGATCGCAGGCCGCGTCCGGCGGTTCCAGCTCAGGTTCGAGTTCCGGCACCGGCGTTCTGGACGGCGTCGGCCACCCGGTCAACATCTGCTCGCTCCTGCCGGTGGCCACCGTGGCATCCGTCACCGGTGAGCCCCTCACCGTCGCCAAGGAGCAGGACACCGTCAGCTACAAGATCTACATGTGCGATTACACGAGCGCGGACGGCACCGCAGGCCTCACCGTCAGCGTCCTGGCGATGGACGCCGCGGCCGGGTTCCAGGGCGACGTCGACGCGAACAAGGCGGTGGGCGGCGCAGATCCGTTCACGCCGATCAGCGGCCTCGGTGACAAGGCATTTTCCGCTATCAGCGGCGTCGAGGCGCTCTTCGGGAACGTCTCCATCACCGTCTCGAATCTGCAGTCGACCTCGGCGTCCGAGACGCTGATCCGGGACCTACAGCCCAAGCTCTGACCCGTGCGCGAGTCGCGCCCGGCGTTTGTCGCAGGTGGGGGAGGTGCGGGGCCGTCTCGGCATCTCCACCAAAGAGCGGCATCGGCGCGGGATCTATCAGACGGGCGCCGGCGACCTCACGGTCACGCGCCGCCGCTCGAGCGTCATCATCCTCAACGATGTGACGACCGCACCCGATGACCCTGATCGACTGGTTCCACTTGTGCGCTCGCTCCTTGTCGAGGTCGACGAGGATCCCGAGCGTGCCGGCCTCACGCGCACCCCCGCGAGAGTCGCGCGGAGCCTGCGATACCTCCTGAGCGGCTATCAGACCAGTCTCGAGCGGCTGGTCAACGGGGCGATCTTCGACGAGCCGTACTCGGAGATGGTCGTGGTCCGTGACATCGAGGTGTACAGCCTCTGCGAGCACCACCTGTTGCCGTTCTTCGGCAAGGCGCACGTCGCGTACATCCCCAACGGGCGCATCCTCGGCCTCAGCAAGATCCCGCGGATCGTCGACATGTTCGCGCGCCGTCTCCAGGTTCAGGAGCGACTCACGACCGAGATCGCCGACGCCCTGCAACATGTTCTCGAGCCGGAGGGCGTCGGGGTCGTCATCGAGGCAAGACACCTCTGCATGGCGATGCGCGGCGTGGAGAAGCAGAACAGCTCCGCGGTGACATCGTCGTTGACCGGGTGTCTCCGCGAGGACGACAAGTCCCGCAACGAGTTTCTCAGCCTGATCAGCCGACGCTAACCCCTATGACGTGGCGCCGATCGTGGCGACTTCGACCCAGAGCAGCACCACGCCGACCGCAAAAAGGAAGAGGCCGAGCGCGATGTGCCCCCAGTGGATCGGCTCCTTGCCTTTGCGATTCCCGATGAATCGCAGATAGACCGACACGCCGATGATCCCGAGGCCGCCTGCCACCAGGATCGTTGCGGGCACGCCGATCAACGCCGCGAGGACGCCTTGCATTCGGGCAGCCTACGGGGTTCACGGCGGCTGACGCGCTCGCCCGTACCATGGACTGATGGCCATTCCTGCATTGAGCACCGCAAGTGAGGCGACGGTGGTGGACGCCCTCACCGGGCTCGGCGAACCCACCTGGCGCGCCCGGCAGGTCCAGGGTGCTGTGTGGCAGCCGTACGTCGGCGGGTTCGAGGCGATCCAGCAGCTCCCAGCCGGACTTCGGCAGGCGCTGACTGCGGCGTTCCAGTTCTCGACGGTCTCTGTCGACGTCGAAGCGTTGGCCGACGCGGGGCTGACCATCAAGTTGCTCTGCCGCCTCGCGGACGGGCAGACCGTGGAGACGGTTGCCATGGAGACGCCCGCCACCGCCGACTCGCGGCGCCGATCGACCATCTGCGTGAGCAGTCAGGTGGGCTGCGCAGTCGGATGCCCGTTCTGTGCCACCGGGCACATGGGATTGCGGCGCAACTGCACCGCCGCGGAAATCGTCGATCAGGTGCGCGCCGCCGCAGGCTCGCTGCACCGCCGCGGCCTGGGGCCGGTGACACACATCGTGTATATGGGCATGGGCGAGCCCCTCGCCAACGCGACCGCGACGCTGGAGTCGCTCACCGTCCTCACCCGCGATGCGGGGATCAGCCCGCGGCGGATCACCGTCTCAACGAGCGGCGTCGCACCGGGCATTGAGCGGCTCGCCGCAGCCAAGATGCCGGTGACACTCGCGCTCTCGCTGCATGCCGCCACCGACGACCTGCGCGACCGGCTCGTCCCCATCAACCGGACGTACCCCCTGGGCACGGTGCTCGGGACGGCATCGCGATATGCGGAGCAGAGCGGCCGCCGGCTCAGCTTCGAGTGGTGTCTCATCGGCGGCATCAATGACTCGATCGCGCAGGCAACCGCGCTGCGCGACCTCGCGCGGCGAGCGCAGGCCCATATCAACGTGATCCCGATGAACCGCATTGACGGCAGCCCGTGGGGGCCGCCCGATCCTGCGGTCGCACGCCGCTTCCTCGGCGCGCTCCGCGGCGCGAGAGTCACCGTCCGCGACACGCGGGGTGGCGATGCCGACGCGGCGTGCGGCCAGTTGCGCGCCGACCTCGAGGCGCGCCGGATCCTGCGTCCGGACGGCACGCTGTCGCCGCCACGGGTGCCGGCCCGGGTGTGACCGCAGCTGACGAGGCGCTGATGGACGCGGCGCTGGACGCCGCGGCCGCTGCGGACTACGCGACCAGCCCGAATCCCATGGTGGGGTGCGTCATCGCAGCCGGTGGAGTCGTCATCGCCACCGGCCTGCACCGCGTGGCGGGCGGCCCGCACGCCGAGATCGAGGCGCTCACCATCGCCGGGAAGCGAACGCGGGACTCCGACGTGTTCGTCACGCTCGAGCCCTGCGCGCACACCGGACGCACGCCACCGTGCACAGATGCCTTGATCACGGCCGCACCTCGCCGTGTGATTGTGGCCATGGTCGACCCAAACCCGATGGTCGCCGGACAGGGGATCGAGACGCTGCGCGCCGCCGGGATCATCGTCGAGGTTGGCCTGCGGAGCGAAAAGGCGCGACGCCTCAACGAGGCGTACGTCAAGCACATCACGACGGGACTCCCGTTCGTCACCGCGAAATTCGCGGCATCACTGGACGGGAGGATCGCGACGGCGGGGGGAGAGTCACGCTGGATCACGTCAGAGCCGGCGCGCGACGCGGCGCACCGCCTGCGCCACATCAACGATGCCGTGATGATCGGCGCAGGCACCGTGGTCGCCGACGACCCCGAGCTCACCAGCCGCGTCGAGGGCGGTCGGTCGCCGCTCCGGGTCGTGCTCGACAGCACGCTCCGCAGCCCGGGTACGGCGCGCGTTTTCGATGTCCACGCTGCGCGGACGCTGGTGATCACCACCACCCGAGCGCATTCGGAGCGGATCGAGCGCCTGCGCGCGAGCGGCGTCGAGGTCGAGATCGTCGCCGCATCGACCGCCCGCGTCGATCTTGGCGCGGCGCTCGCCCTGCTTGGAGCCCGCGGCATGGTCAGCCTCCTCGTCGAAGGCGGGGCGTCCGTGCTCGGGTCGGCCTTCGACGCGCGAGTCGTCGACAAGGTCGTCGCGATGCTCGCGCCCCGGATCATCGGCGGCACCTCGGCTCCCGGTGCGGTCGGAGGCACCGGCACGCCGAGCCTGGGAGCCGCGGACCTCCTCACCGACGTCAGCGTCGACCGAGCCGGCCCCGATCTCGTGGTCACGGGATACTGTGTACGCTGAGGTTCGAGGAGAACGAGATTGTTCAGCGGCATCGTGGAGACGCTCGGCGAGATCCGGGCGCGGGATGCGGGACGCATCGAGATTGCGCCGAACACGCCGTTTCCCGAACTTGAGACCGGCGAGAGCATCGCCGTGGACGGCGCGTGCCTTACCGTCGCCGCCTCATCCTCGGACAGCTTCATCGCCGACGTCATGCCCGAGACCCTCCACCGCACGATCCTCGGTTCCCTCACCGTCGGCACGGTGGTGAACCTTGAACGAGCACTTCAGGTCGGCGACCGCCTGGGGGGGCACATGATCACCGGGCACGTCGATGCCACAGGTATCGCGACGGCGCTCCGTGAGGACAGCAACGCCCGGTGGGTGACGATCGCGGCGCCGAGCGACGTCATCGACCTCGTCGCCGAGAAGGGCTGTATCGCTGTTGACGGCATCAGCCTCACGGTCGTCGACGTGTTCGAGGACGCCTTCACCGTCTCGCTCATTCCGCACACGTTGCAGAACACCACGGCAGGCGAATGGACCGTCGGGACACGGGTGAACCTCGAGGTCGACCTGATCGCGCGCTACGTGGCGCGCGCACTCGAGGTCAGCGCACTCGAAGCGCGCGCGCCCGCTCCGACACTCCTGGACGCGCACCGATGACGATCGCCAGCGTTGAGGAGGCAATCGCCGACATCCGCGCCGGGAAGTTCGTGATCATCGTCGACGACGAGGACCGCGAGAACGAGGGCGACCTGGCCATCGCCGCCGATCGGATCACGCCGGAGGCCGTCAACTTCATGGCGACCCACGGGCGAGGTCTCATCTGCGTGCCCTGCGAGGGATGGCGACTCGACGAGCTCGGCGTTGGTGCCATGGTCGACGAGAACACATCGCGATTCGGGACTGCTTTCACCGTGACCATCGAGGCGATCGGTCACGGCGTGACCACCGGGATCAGCGCCTTCGACCGCGCCACGACCATCCGCCTGCTCTGCGACGAGCATGCCAAGCCGAGCGATTTCGCCAAGCCGGGACACACGTTTCCGCTTCGCGCGGCAGCGGGCGGGGTGCTCGAGCGAGCCGGGCAGACCGAGGCGATCGTCGATCTCTGCAAGCTCGCCGGCAGGTTCCCCGCAGGCGTCATCTGCGAGGTGATGCGCGACGACGGACGCATGGCGCGGCGCCCGGACCTCGACAGATTCGGCGCAGAGCACCAGATCAAGATCGTGTCGGTCGCCGACCTCATCGCGTACCGGCGACGCAACGAGCGCCTCGTCGTTCGCGGAGCGACGACGACGCTGCCCACCGAGTACGGCACGGTCACCGCGATTGCGTATGAGGACGTCATCACCCATGCCACGCACATGGCGCTCGTCTGGGGTGACGTGCGCGGCGGCGAACCGGTGCTGGTCCGCGTCCACAGTGAGTGCCTGACCGGCGACGTCTTCGGGTCGCAACGTTGCGACTGCCAGGCACAGCTGCACAAGGCGATGACGATGATCGCCGACGCGGGCAAGGGAGTCCTCGTCTATCTGCGTCAGGAGGGCCGCGGCATCGGCCTCATGGACAAGCTCCGCGCCTACGCCCTGCAGGACCGCGGTCTCGACACCGTGGAGGCGAACCTCAGCCTTGGACTGCCGGTCGACAAGCGCGACTACGGTATCGGCACGCAAATCCTGTCGGACATCGGCGTCCAGCGCATGGTGGTGCTCACCAACAACCCAAAGAAGTACTACGGGTTGAGCGGGTACGGCCTGGAGGTGACCGACCAGATCCCATTGGTGGTGCCTTCCAATACCCACAACGAGCGCTATCTCCGAGCCAAGCAGGACAAGCTCGGACACAGCCTGGACCTCGACCGTGCCCGCGACTCGTCCTGACGGGTATAGCGGCCCGGTCTCGAAGCGCCTCGAGCGAGCCACGATGCACGCGGGCGCACTCGACGCACGCGGCATGCGCATCGGGATCGTCGTCTCCCGCTACAACGACGCCATCTCCATGCCATTGCTCGAAGGCGCGCTCGAAGCGCTCGAGGGCCTCGGCGCCAAACCCGGCGACATCCAGGTCGTCTGGGTCCCCGGTGCGTTCGAGATCCCCATTGCGGCGCGCGAGCTCGCCGCGAACGCTGACGTGCACGCGGTCGTCTGCCTCGGCGCGGTGATCCGCGGCGACACCGCGCATTTCGACTACGTGGCCGGGGAGGCCGCGCGTGGGATCGCGTCGGTGCACCTGACAACCGGCGTGCCGGCGACATTCGGTGTCCTCACCGTCGACACGCTCGAGCAGGCGATGGATCGCGCCGGCGGCAAACACGGCAACAAGGGTGCGGAGGCCGCAACCACGGCGGTCGAGATGGTGGCGTTGCTCAGCGGCCTGCGAGCGCCTGGCCGGACGTCTTCGCGACAAGACCGTCCGGGCACGCGCAAAGGGCAGGAGGCGGCGCCTACTGGAACCAGCCGGCGACGTCGATGACGATGTTGATGGACCCGACGCTGTTGAAGAGGTCAATGTTGCCGTCGATGTTCACGCCGGTCGTCGATGTCGCCAGGGCCACGACATCGAGATTCGCGATGACGTCGTGGGCGGCCGCGTTGAGGTCCGACGCCGACTGCGGCCGGTTTGGCCCGGCCGGGTAGAGCTCGAGAAATGTCCCTGCGGTCCCGGAGATACCCGTCAGATTCCCGATGATCGCGACCGGCGCGGCCGCCCCGCCGATCGCCGGCGTCACCTTGATCCCTGCGACGGGGATCAGACGAATTGACGTTGCTGTCGGTGTCAGCGTGCACTGCGTGCCCGATCTGCTGCGCGTATCACAGATGCGCGTCGGCGGCACGGCGTAGAAGTCCGCGCCGGGCGTTGCCCCAGCGCCGCTGAACCAGCCGTTGACGTCAATGAGGAAGTTGACGCTCCCGACGCTGTTGTAAACACAGACATCCTGGTGCGGACCAAGGTTCGAGAACACCCGGTTCGCCTCAGTCTCGCCGGCTGACGGGTTCAGATTCGACGCCCCCGCATGACCGGTGGGACACACATCGCTGCTGTTGGGAGGGCTGATCGCAAGGAACGTCGCCGCCGATGGGCTGACCGCGGTCAGGTTGAACACCGCGGCGGCCGCAGTGGCGTCGGCTGGTATCCCGACACCCGTACCGCCCGGTGGGACACCCGAGACCACGACCTTCCGCCAGGTGCCGCCGGCGAGGGCACCCGTGATGCAGTTGGTCTTTGCAGGTGGCTGGCGGGTGTCGCAGACGCGGACCGGTGAGAGGGGATGGAAGGTCCCCACGTTGCCTGCCGGGGCCGCGAAGTAGCCCTCGACGTCGACGACGATGTCAACGCTGCCGATTGCGTTGAAGACCGTGATCGTCCCCGTGGAGCTGAGGGCGACGACCGCCAGGTTCGCCTGTACCTTGCCGCCGTCGATGTTGATGTTCGACGCTGTCGGTCGCGTTGTCGGGTATGCGGTCACGAAGCTGGCAGAAGCACTGTGGTCGATGGCCGTGAGATTGACGACCACCGCCTCGGCGCCCGCCGGCACGGACTCACCGCCCACCACAATGCCCGTGATTTGCACAACCACCGTGCCGTTGGTACCAAGTGCGCGGCCGGACGTGCACCCGACGTGAGTCTGACCGGATCGTGTGTCACAGATGCGGAAGGGCACGGCCAACGGCGTGTAGACGCTTGGTGCGACATACGTGTACCGATCGCCGGGGACCGGGGTGCTCGGGCTCGAGCTCGACGGGTTCGTCACCTGAACGTCAACGGGGCCTGGACCGGTCGCGGATGGCGTGAACACTCTGATCGTCGAGTCCTGCAGGACATTGAAGCACGCGTTCGTCGGGTTCGAGGGACAGGGAGTCGTGGTCACGTTCGTGGATCCGAATGACACCTTGGTCGCGTGGAATCCGGCGGACTGGGTGCCGAAATTGGACCCGGTGACGGTGAGGATTGCCCCTCCTGATAGTGAGCCGGAAGAAGGCGAGACGGACGTCACGGTCGGGAACGCGGCGACGTATGTGAAAACGTCGTGCGGCGGATTCAGAGCACTGGTACCACCGACGGTGGTCACCGTAATTTCAGGCATGCCTGCAGCTCCGGGGGGAGTGCCCGCGATGGTTATCTGAGTCGCGCTATTCACCACGTAGCATGATGTGATCGCGCACGGCGTGCTCCCGATCATCACGGCAGTGGTGCTGAAGTTGGAGCCGGACTCGAAGCCCGTCCCGGTGAGCACGACAGTCGTACCACCGGATGTCGCGCCTGCGTTTGGCGACACGTTGGTCACGGTCGGTACGGGCGCCCAGGCGAAGGTGTCGCCAGGTGGTGCGACGGCGCTCGTGCCGAGCGGGGTCTTGACCGTGATGTCGACGGTGCCGGCCCCCTGCCCAGGGACATCCTCGACAGTGATCTGCGTGGCGCTGACGACGGTGAAGCACGGCCCTGTCGGCGTTCCCGGACACGGTGACAGGGAGATGTCCAGCGCTCCGAAGAACACATCGGAGGCGGTGAACGTACCCGGGACCTCGAATGCGGTGCCGGTAAGAGTCACGCTGTTGGCGGCGACCCCGGCCGGCCCGGCCGGTGGCGAGACGGCGGTGACGGTGGGCAACGCCGCATATGTGTAGTTCTGGGTTCCCGTTGTCCCCCCTGCAGTGACCACGTCGACGGACACAGGGCCAGCCGCGTGCGCGGGGACGCCGCTCACGGTGATCTGTGTATTGCTGTCGATGGTGAAGCACGGCGACGATGGACAGGCCTTCAGGTCGCTGGCCCCGAAGTTCACGTCCGTCGCCGTATTGAAGTCAGTACCGGTGAGCACCACGCCGTTGCCGCCGAGCGTCGACCCGGTAGAGGGGTTCAAGCTCGTCAAAGTCGGCGGCGTCACGTAGGTGTACGTCTGGTTCCCTGTCGTGCCGCCGGTCGTGATCACGTCGACGGATACAGGGCCGGCCGCGTGCGCGGCGACGCCGTTCACGGTGATCTGCGTATTGCTGTCGATGGTGAAGCACGGCGACGATGGACAGGCCTTCAGGTCGCTGGCCCCGAAGTTCACGTCCGTCGCAGTATTGAAGTCAGTACCGGTGAGCACCACGCTGTTGCCGCCGAGCGTCGACCCGGTAGAGGGGTTGAGGCCTGTCAGCGTCGGAGCCGCCAACACGACCAGCAGGTCGCTCGACGATGTGTTCGACGTTCCGCCCGGCGTGAGAACCTCAGTGTCATATTGCCCAGCCGCCATCGAGCTGGGCAGATCGATCGTCAGGTCACCATCGTCGGTGACGGAGAAACACTTCGGTGGACTACCGCCCCCGCACGCGTTGGTGATGGCTACCGTCAACCCGCCACCAGTTGGCACAAGATCGACCTCGCTCACCCCGCTAGCGAAGGGGGTAACCGCGGGGTACGAGAAGTTGCTCCCCGTCACCGGGACGCCGGTCGCGCCTTCCTGCTGCGGGCTGTTGACGCTCGTGACCGTCGGCGGGTCGAAGTAGGAGTAGTTGTCCTGCGGCGGGTTCGCGGCCCCACCGTCGACGACGACTTCGACCGTGCCCGCGGTCTGAACCGGAGTGTCCGCGTCGATCTCCGCGTCATTCACTTCTTCGAAGCAGCCCGCTGGTGACGAAGGACATGGGTATGCGGTGGAGGTGACGTCGATGCTGCCGAAGGACACACCCGCCGCCCCGGTGAATCCAGAACCGGTGATGATCACCTTCTGCTCGCCGCCCGAACCTGACGCCCCGGCGTTCGGCGAGACGCCGGCCACGCTCTGGGTTGGGATCTGCGGGCCGCTCCTACTCAGGCGGGCCACCTGGCCGTTGGCGCCAGATGCCTGCACGAAGGCAGAGGTCGCGATCCGCGCACGCAGCGTGCCCGGAGTCACCGGCGAGGACGCCGCGGCTCCGGTGACGGTGGCGCCGTCAGAGGCGATCCGGTGTGCGGCGGTTGGCCTGCCTCTGGAGTGCTGAGGCGCGGCAGCGGCTGACGCCGCAACGGTGAACCCCGCAAGGGTCACGAAGCACGCGCCGCCCAACATGAGCCCACGGGCTCTCATCATCCTTGCCTCCAACCACCGCTCTCAGCAGCGATCGTAGCAGCGGCGGACCGCGGAAGTTAGCTTCGCGCAGCCTTGGCCTGCGTGCGCAGGCAACGGGTGCAGACCCGGGCCCTGACTTCCCGACCCT
>DATKQX010000156.1:0-5641 GCA_035532495.1 Saccharimonadales bacterium (SeqCode) | reverse complement strand
CATGGTCGGCGTCGGGAAGTGCACGCACCCGTGGCTCGCGTCGACCCCGTTCTGACTGCCGGGTCCGAAGCCGGTTGAGGGCTCCCACGGCGCGTCGTGAATGAAGAACCCGCCGCCTCGGAACTCCATCCCGTACTGGGCGCTCTCCGGCGAGTAGTAATACGGGGACGACCTCGGCCACGGTGAGATGAACGTGATCGGCGAGTACTTCGCGTAGATGTGGAACGTTCCCGTCGGCGTGCGCAGGCCGGCGCGACCCGTGGTCACCAGCGACGATCCCGCGATGCACCCACTGTCGTAGAAGACCGCCGACTGCGTCGTCAGGTCGACGTCGATCACCTTGCCGTTGGGGACGTTGTGACCACAGCCGACGCTCGTCAATGCGGCGTTGACGGATCGCTCGAGCGTGGCGATCCGGCCGGACACGCTCTGCAGGTTCGATGTCGTCCCGCCCTCGCGCAGTGCGCCGGCCAGCGATGCCGCCTGGCTCGCGAATCCGGCCGCGCCCGGCGCGTTGTGCGTCGACGCCAGCGACACGCGACCACTGAGGCCGTGGAGCTGGCCGGCGACGTTGTCGTCGAGGTTGATGAGCGCATTGAGCTGACTCAGCGCGCCGGCCAGTGCCGAGATCGCCTGCGTCGTCACGGACGGCGCGGCGCCGCTCGCGGACAGCGTCGCGATCAGCGCCGGTGCCTGCCCGGTCACCAGGTTATGGCCACGGGCGACCGAAACCACGTGGTTCGCGTGCGCGAGCAGCACCACCATGCCACCGTACGGCGCAGCGGCGACCGTCACCTCCTCGCGCATCGCGCCGCGCCGGGCGCCGTCGACCTCCCCCATCCAAACGCTGACCAGCGTGTCGATCTGCAGGGGGGTTGTTGCTGCGGCAAGCTGCACGCTCCACCGCGCCGCACCGCGGGCCGCGCCGGGATCCACGTACTTCCCGTACTGCAACTCCATCTGACTCCAGGCCGTCATCGCGCCCTCGGCCCTCACCCTCGCGGCGGTCATCGCATCTGTCCACGCCTGCGCACTCTCACGACGAAGCGCCCCGAGGAACGCGCCGCCGTCGTCGAACCACCACATCGGCGACCATCCCGACGCGTGCAGGTACTGCGAGGTGTCGAGCGCGCGACGGATCGGCGTCACGCCGGCCGCGGGCACGCCCGCAGCGACATCCTTCGTCCATGTGCGTTCCAGCGCTGCGGCGCTGCGCTGGAACGACGACGCACGATTCGTGCCGCGCGCGACCGCGGTCCCACCCGCCCCGATCAGCGCAAGCGAGACCGCGGCCGTCGCAACCGGGAGCAGTCGCATCTCAGGCGATGCTACCCGACTCTCAGCTGGAGAGGAACCCGTTCTGGACGAGCCAGGTGTGCGCGACGTTCGCGACGGTCATGTTCTGGATCTCGACCATGGCGTTCAACTTCAGCATCTCCGTCGTGGTCAACTTCGCCGCCACCGGGATCATGAGCGCCGCGATCGCCGGGTACTTCTGGAGCACGGTGTCCTTGACGACCAACCCCGCGTTGTCGGGCGGGAAGAGGTTCTTGTCATCGGTCAGCGTGACCTCGCTGTTCGCCGCGATGCCGGAGTCCGTCGTGTACACCTCGCCGGCATCGCACTGACCGCTGGCGATTGCCTTCTCGGCGGTCGTCCCGATCTGTGTGTAGTGGAATGCTGACGCGGCCGGCCAGCCGTAGCTGCTGACCAGTCCGGGAAGGCCGTCGGGCCGCGTGAGGAACTCCGACTGGATGCACACCTTCGCGCTGGGATGTGTCGTCAGGTAGCTGCCGAATGCCGCCAGCGAGGCTCCGAACGTGCCGGTGTTGCTCTGCTTGATGGCGATGCCGTTGGTGTCGTCGAACTGCGTCGGCGCGACCCAGCACAGATGATGCGGCTCATCAGCCTTCTGGACGAACGTGAATGCGGCGTCGAGCGCTGTGGGATACGAGCCGGTCGGCAGACCGAGGTAGTCCCCCAGCTCGGTGCCGGTGTACTGCCAGTACATGTCGATGGTGCCGTTGACCAACGCTGTGCCGATCGCCTTGTCAGCTGCCTGGAACGTGTAGTTGACGGTGAACCCGTGCGCTCCGAGCACGTCGACGGTCATCTGCGCGAGCAACTGCTCCTCCGCAAATGCCTTGCTGCCGATGTTGAGCGTTGCCCCATTGCCGCTGGATCCCGATGGGGCCGGGCAGTTGGAGGTCGCGCCCGATGCTGTCGTGGGGGAGCTGCCGCCGGAGTTTCCACCCCCGCATGCAGCAAGGACTGCGGTAATCGCCACAGCGATGCCCGCCATGCACTTGCGCCTCATGGATGTGTTCCTCCGCATGACTAACTGCTGACCCTTCGCGGGACTGCAACGCGCTCAACCATGGAGAGCGCCCAGTCCGCCAGTAACGCGAGCGATGCCACCATCACGGCCCCTACGAAGACGACTCGATCACTGTTGTTGATGCCATTGGCGATGACGTCCCCCAATCCACCACCACCAATGAAATTCCCTAATGTCGCAGTGCCGATTATAAGGACGAGTGCAGTTCTGAGGCCCGCGAACACCAGCGGTGACGCGAGCGGCAATTGGACTCGCATCAAAGCTTGCCAACGCGTCATGCCCATCCCACGGGCCGCGTCAACCGCCGCCGGATCGACACTCTGAATGCCGGCGACGGTATTGCGAAGCACCGGGAGCAGCCCGTACACGACGAGCGCGATCACCGTCGGCGTGGTGCCGAGCCCGAAGAACGCGAACAGCAGCACCAGCAGCCCGATGCCCGGGATCGCCTGCCCGAGGTTGGCCAGGAGAAAGACCGGTGCTCGGACGATCGGACCGGCCTGCGCGATCAGCACGCCGAGGGGAACGCCGATCGCGACCACGATCGCAAACGACACGCCGGACAGGAAGATGTGCTTGAGCGTCTCGCTCTCCAGCGACGGCGCGTTGATGATCTCGTCGTCGTACGGCTTGCCGATGAGCGTCTGATACACGCCGATCGACACGACAATCGCGATCGCGACCCAGATCGGCACCGCAAATGGCCGCAGCCGGTGCATCCACGCGGGCAGGTGCGGCATCAGCGCGACCGCATCGACGCGGCCCGGATGACATCGGCGTCGAGGACACCGAGGGTGCGATCGCCATCGACGACGCGAACACGCCCGTCGGGCGCGCGGAGCACCGCGTCGAGCGCATCGCGCAGCGTGCCGCCGTTGCCAACGGACGCGTCGGGAGGTGCGCCGTTCACCGGGGTGAGCTCGATCGCACTGATCGGGATCAGCCCGAGCCGGCGGACCAGCGGTCCCTCGCCGAGAAAGCCCGTCACGAATGCCGACTGCGGATGCGCGAGCAACTCCTCCGGCGTCGCGAACTGCTCCAGCACGCCGCCCCTCGAGAGCAATGCGACGCGGTCACCGAGCTTGACGGCCTCGTCGATGTCATGGGTCACGAAGACGATCGTCTTGCGGACCACCTGCTGCAGACGGAGCAGCTCGTTCTGCAGCCGGTCCCGCGCGATCGGGTCAATGGCCCCGAAGGGCTCGTCCATGAGCAGGATGTTCGGGTCGGCGCCGAGTGCGCGGGCGACGCCGACACGCTGACGTTCACCGCCGCTCAACTCCGATGGCAGACGCCGGGCGTAGTCCTTGGCGGGAAGCGCGATGAGGTCGAGCAGCTCCTCGACGCGAGCCTGCGTGCGCTGCTTCGTCCAGCCGAGCAGACGCGGGACGGTCGCGATGTTGTCGGCCACCGTGTGGTGTGGGAACAGTCCCACCTGCTGAATCACGTAGCCGATCGAGCGGCGCAGGTCGTTGACGTCGTACGTGCGGGTGTCGCGCCCGTCGATGCTGATCGTCCCGTCCGTCGGCTCGATGAGCCGGTTGATCATCTTGAGCGAGGTCGTCTTCCCGCACCCGGAGGGACCGACGAGGATCACCGTCTCGCCCGACTTGACCTCGAGCGACAGGTGGTCGACGGCGACCTGGTCCCCGTAGCGCTTGACGACCCTGTCGAACGTGATCACGTCGCCGCCACCGAGACCCCGCCCCGCGAAAGGGCGCGCTGGAGCGCCGCGAGGATCACGTCCGCCAGGATGCCGATTGCCGCGACCGGGAGGATCCCTGCCAGCACCGCATCCAGGGTGCCGGTGCTCCGCCCGATCGCCCCGAGGATGGTCTGTCCGAGGTCGTTGACGCCGACGGTGGCGCCGACCGTCGCGATCGCGACGATCATCACCGTCGCCTGACGGATGCCGCCGAGGACGACGGGCACCGCGAGCGGCAGCTCCACCTGGAGCAGGATTTGCCCGTCGTTCATGCCCATCCCCCGCGCCGCCTCGCGCACCGCCGGATCGACCGCGAGGATGCCGGCCCGGGTGTTGCGCGTGACGGGGAGCAGCCCGTAGAGCACGAGGCCGATGATCACGGGCGGATTGGCCAGGCCGAACCAGATGGACAGCAGCCCGAAGAGCGCGAAGCTCGGCACGGTGAGGATGGTGCTCGTCACCGCCAGGATGAACGTGGACAGGGGCTCGGATCGCGTTGCGGCGATGCCGAGCCCCAGGCCGATCACGCTCGTGAGCACGATGCATTCGGCCACGATCTCGAGGTGGGTCACGATTTGGGGACCGATCTGGTCCCAGTTGTCGGCGATGTAGGAGAAGACGCTCACATTGGTGAGGCGTCAGTATCCATATCCCCCGGTGCTGGTGCTGGACGGGGTTGCGGCCGGCGGCGGGGTCGCGGTTGTGCCTCCGCCCTGGGTCGCGCCGGTTTCACTGGCCGTGGTGCCGGGCTCCGCCGCGAACCACGTGTTCGCCACGTTCTGGCCGTTGACGGCACCGGAGGCCGAGTCGCCGGCGAACGTGTGGAGCGGCCAGCCGTTGTACGTCACCTGGTTGACCGAGGCTCCGTTCAGCGTGATCGAGACGGTGCTGAGCGTCCCGGTGACGCCCGACGAGCTCGTCGGTGTACCGCTGGCGACCACCGGAGGCCAGTTTTTGAGGCAGGTGGCGTTGCAGGCAGCCGTCACACCGCCCTTCTCGGGCAGAAAGTAGTACAGGGTCAGCCCGTTCTTGTCGGTGAGCACCGTGCCGAGCGACGTGGTTCCGGTGGAGACAGTCGTGCCCGTCGACGTGCCGGGTCCGGTCCCGCCCGCGGGGGACGACGATGACGTCGCGGCGGCGCCGCAGCCGGCGAGCGCCGAGGCGCATATCAGTGTCAGGAAAAGACGTCGCATGGTGTGAACCTCTGCTGTGGTGGACGAAATGAGTACGAACCGGCGTTACGTCTCAGCCCGCCCGGCCTGTATTCTCGGCGCATGTGCCGGAGCATCAAGACACTGCGCGGCGCTGAGCCGCCGGCGGGTGACGAGGAGGCGCGGGCAGCCGCCCTGCAGTTCGTCCGCAAGATCAGCGGCTACCGGGCGCCCTCGGCGGCGAACCGGCCGGTGTTCGATGAGGCTGTTGCGGAGGTGATGGCCGCCACCACACGGTTGCTCGAAGGCCTCCAGACTCGATAATCAACCGGTGCGCACGAACCGGATGAGCTACTCCGACTCCGTCGCACCCATGGTGATGCTGCCGTTGACCGTGCCGCCGTCGTCGACGCGCAGGCGCGCCGCCCGGACATCACCCTGGACCAC
>DATKQX010000155.1:0-41515 GCA_035532495.1 Saccharimonadales bacterium (SeqCode) | reverse complement strand
GCGATGCGCGACCTCCCCACTGTGTGTGAGCAGCTGCATCTCCCGGTTCAGGCAGGCGACAACGACCTGCTCCGGCGCATGCGGCGCCTCTACACGGTCGACGAGTACCGCGAGAAGATCGCCGCAGCCGTCGGCACGGTCGGCGCGCGTCTTGCGCTCAGCACGGACATCATCGTCGGCTTCTGCGGTGAAACCGACGCCGAATTCGCCGGCACCGAAGCGCTCATGCGCGAGCTTCGCTTCGATACCGTGCACCTCGCCGCATACTCGGTCCGTCCTGGAACCGCAGCCGCACGGCGCCTCGACGATGTCCCGCGTGAGGAGAAGCGCGCCCGGCTCAACCACCTGCTCGCTCTGCAGCGGGAGGTCGCTGCCGAACGCAACGCCGCGTACATCGGTCACGAGGTTGAATTGCTCGTCGAAGGCATCGCCGCCGACGGGCGTCCGTACGGGCGGACTCGCGAGAACAAGGTCGCGTGGCTGCCCGTGGGCGCCGCGAGCGTGGGGGAGTTGCAGACTGCTCGAGTGGCCGAGTCCAGCGCGTGGCAGCTGCAGGTCGAACCGGTCGGCACGGCGGCGTGAGAACGAGCTCGAACGTTCGGGCTCCGCACCTCGTCACAACGACGCCGGAGGCGCCTCGACAAACGCTCGACCTCGCAACCGCCGGCGACACGCCCATCCTGCGCGAGTACCGAGCGATCAAGGCCGACTTTCCGGACGCCATCGTCCTTGCGCGCCTCGGCGACTTCTTCGAGATGTTCGGGCCTGACGCCGAAAAGGCGGCGCCGACCCTCGGCCTGGCGCTCACCGGCCGCGGATTCGGCGCCGCGGGACGCCTGCCGATGTGCGGGTTTCCGCACCAGGCACTCGCGCAGCATGTTCGCAAGCTCCTCGACTCGGGTCACTCCGCAGCGATCTGGGATCAGGTCGGTCAGGTTGTCGCGGGGCGGCTCGTCCGTCGAGCCATCACGCGGGTCCTCAGTCCCGGCATGGTGGTCGAGGCCGAGCTCCTCGAGGCTGCGTCAGTCTCACGGTGTGTCGGCCTGTTCGTGCTTCCCGGCGCGACCGGTATCGCGGCGTTCGATCCCAACACGCAGCATCTGGAGTTGCTCGAGGTCGCCGGCGACGTGAGCGGAGGCGCGCTCGCGGACGAGCTCGCACGCCTCGACGCGACCGAGGTGCTCGTTCCGGTCGGGACGCCGGTGCCGGCCGCGTTCGCGGGCGACGCCCGCGTCACGCCGCTCGCGGCGGCGTTGTTCGACCCGGCGCGAGCCGCGGACAGGCTGCGCGGCGCGACGGGCGCGATCGCTCTGGACGGACTGGGCGTCGCCGCCGTTCCGGCCGCACTGCGGGCTGCCGGTGCGGTCCTCGCGTACTGCGAGCGAGCGCGCATCGTCATCAGCCCCGAGCTGCTGCGCATACAGGTCAGCACGACCGACCGTGCCATGCGACTCGACGCGCACACGCGCAGGAACCTCGAGCTGTTCACCCGGCTTGGCGGGAGCGGCACGTCGCTCCTGCAGCTGCTGGATGCGACGCGCACGCCGATGGGCGTTCGAATGCTCCGTGCGCGCCTCCACGAGCCGCTCATCGACGTCGCAGACATCACGCGCCGTCTCGACTCGGTCGACGCGCTGCTCGGTGCACGCGACGTCCGACGCAGGCTGCGCGACGCGCTCGCAGGGGTGCGCGATCTCGAGCGCCTGGTCGCCCGCTGCGTGCAGGGCATCGCGACTCCCCGAGACCTCGGCGCCATACGCGACACGTGCGCGGCCCTCGACGCCGTCGCTTCCGTCGTCCGTGACGCGGCGGGATCGCCAGAGCTCATCGACGCAGCCGCCAACTGCGTCGCGCCGGAAGGACTCCATGCACGTCTGCAGGCGCTGCTTGCCGAGGACCTGCCCACCACCGCCGCGGATGGAGGCTCGATCCGGCCCGGCGCCGACGCCGAGCTCGACACGCTTCGCGGGGCGGGCAGCTCGGCGCGCACCTACCTTGCGGCGCTCGAAGCGTCCGAGCGGGAGCGCACCGGCATCCGCTCGCTGCGAGTCGGCTACAACCGCGTCTTCGGGTATTACATCGAGGTCCCCAACGCACAGCGCGAGCGAGTCCCGGACGGCTACGCGCGCAAGCAGACCCTGGCTGGAGCGGAACGCTTCACGACCCCGGACCTCAAGGAACACGAGTCGATCGTGCTGCAGACGCGCGAACGCGCCATCGCACGCGAGATGGAACTGCTCGGCGAGGCCACCGCACTGGTCGCCGGCGGGGCCCGAGCGCTCGCGGACGCGGCGGCCGGGGTTGCGACACTGGATGTCGCTCAGTCGCTCGCCATGGTCGCCGAGGAGTTGCACTGGGTGCGGCCCTCGGTCGACGCATCGACGAGGCTGCGGATCATCGGAGGCCGCCATCCGCTCGTGGAGCGCACACTCGGACCAGGGCGGTTCGTGCCCAACGACCTGACGCTCGACGACGAGGCCCGCATCGTCGTTCTCACAGGTCCGAACATGGCCGGCAAGTCGACGTATCTGCGCCAGACCGCGAGCATCGTGCTCCTTGCCCAGATCGGCTCCTACGTTCCCGCCGAGGAGGCGACGATCGGGGTCTGTGATCGCATCTTCACCCGCATCGGCGCGCACGACGATCTCAGCGGCGGGCTCTCGACGTTCATGGTGGAGATGGCAGAAACTGCCGCCATCCTGCGTCAGGCGAGCGCCCGCAGCCTCGTGATCCTCGACGAGATCGGCCGGGGGACATCGACGTATGACGGTGTCAGCATCGCGCAGGCCGTCGTCGAGTACCTCCACGACGCGCCGCAGCTGAACTGCCGCACGCTGTTCGCCACGCACTTTCACGAGCTCACGGTGCTCGCCGGACAGCTGCCCAGAGTGCGGAACGCGCGCGTCGAGGTCGTCGAGGACGGCGCGGAGATCACCTTCCTGCATCGGATCGTTCCCGGGGGCGCGGACCGCTCGTATGGAGTCCACGTCGCCCGCCTCGCCGGCATTCCCGGTGGCGTTCTGGTACGCGCTCGACAGCTGCTCGCGGACCTGGAGCGAGCCCGGCCGCTCGGCGGTGGAGGAGATCACGGCTCCGATCAGCTCACGCTGCCGATCGCGGCGCCCGGACCGCATCCGGTCATGCGCGAGCTCGCGTCGCTCGAACTCGATGCCATGACCCCGATCGCGGCTTTGAACAAGCTCGTCGAGCTCCACGACCGGGCGGTCCGATGATCGCCAGCGCGCCCATACGAAGGCTCCCGCAGGTCGTCGCCGACGCCATCGCCGCAGGAGAGGTGATCGAGCGACCGGCGTCGGTGGTCAAGGAGCTGGTGGAGAACGCGCTCGATGCGGGCGCCTCGCGCGTCGACATCAGCATCGACGGTGGGGGACTGGTCCGCATCGCTGTGGTCGACGACGGTTCGGGTATCGCGGACGCTGACCTGGAGCTCGCCGTCGAGCGACACGCGACCTCGAAGATCGCCGACGCAGCCGACATCGAGCGCATCGGCACACTCGGGTTTCGCGGTGAGGCACTTGCGAGCATCGCCGCTGTTGCCGACCTGCGTCTGACGACGCGCACGGCGGCGTCCGTCGGCGCTGCCACGCTGCGCGTCCGCGACGGCGTCCTGCTCGAACGTGGTGTCGCGGCGAGCGCTGTGGGGACGCAGGTCGAGGTCCACGAGCTCTTCGCGAGCACGCCCGCGCGGCTCCGCTTCCTCAAGTCCGTGGGCACCGAGGCTTCGGCAGCGGTCCGCATTGCCGCCGACCTGGCGGTGACTCACCCCGAGGTGTCGTTCGTCTGCAGGAGCGACGGAAGCGTCGTAGTCCGTACGCCGGGCGGTTCGCTCCGCGACGCGATTCGCGCGACGCTCGGCACGCGTGCGGAGCGTGAGTTGCTCACCGTCGATGTGCCCGGCGCGATCGCCGTCACCGGCGCAATCTCGTCACCACATGCGCATCGCGCGTCGCGAAGCGGCCTGATTCTCATCGTCAATCGGCGCCGCGTGCACAACCGGGCCTTGCTCGCCGCGATCGACGAGTCGTATCGCGGGCTCATCCCGGGCGGACGCCACGGGTACGGAGTGGTGTGCGTCGACGTGGCGCCGGAGACGCTCGACGTCAACGTGCATCCCGCGAAACGCGAGGTCCGCTTCAGCGACGAGCGTGCCGTCTTCAGCGCTGTCCAGCGCGCATGCTGGGCCACCCTGCGCGCGGCGCCCGGGCTTGGCGCCGGCGGCGAGGTACCGAACGCCTTCGGCTCGCGCCTGACGCCCGGCGCTCCGGCACTCGGGCTCCACGCGCTCGAGTTCCGGGACGGCGGGGGCGTCGTGGAGATCGCCGGCCGCGCGCAGCCGCAGCCGGGTGCGCTCGTGACTCACGAGGGGGGTGGGCCCGGGGTTCCCGCCGCCGATGACGCGCTCGCACGGCTTCCCACGATGTCGGCGCTCGGGCAGGCGGGCAGCGGCTTCGTCGTGGCAACCGCAGGCGAGTCCGTCGTGCTGGTGGACCCCCACGCCGCACACGAGAAGATCCTCTACACGGAACTTCGCGAGCGATGGAGCCGGCAGGTCTCGCAACCGGCCGATTCGCAGATGCTCCTCATGCCAGTGGTCGTCGAGTGCGGCGCCGACGCGGTTGCGCGCGTTGCGGACGAATATGACTTTTTCTTGCGATGTGGCTTCACCATCGAGCAGTTCGGTCCGGAGACGGTGCGCTGCACCGCGATACCCGTCACGGCCGCCGGCGCAGACCCCGAGCGACTCGTCTCGGAGCTGATCGAGCGTCTCGACGCGCCGGACGGGGGCAGCGACGAACGTCGCCACCGGCTGGCCGCACTCGTGGCGTGCCACTCCGCGGTGCGCTTCGGCGATCACCTCGACATCGACGCGCAGCAACGGATCCTTGACCGCCTCGTGGCGACACCCGGAGGGACGACGTGCCCGCACGGGCGCCCGACGCTCGTCATCCTCAGCGACCCCGTGCTGCGCCGCGCGTTCCGACGCCCTGTGCGTTGACCAGTCCGCTCCTGGTCATCGTCGGCCCGACCTGCACCGGGAAGACGACGCTTGCGGTGGCCGCGGCGCAGGCGCTCGCTCCGGCCGATATCCTCAACGCCGACTCGCGACAGGTCCGTCGGGGGCTCCGGGTCGGGACGTGCGCACCGAGCGCCGATGAGCTCAAGGGAGTCCGATGCGAGCTGCTCGACCTGTGCGATCCCGGCGAGTCATTCACGGTTGCCGACTGGCTCGGGAGGGCTCGCCTCTGCCTCGATCGGCTCGACCGTTCCGGAACCCGCGCAGTCGTTGCCGGCGGGACGGGGCTGTACGTCACGGCGCTCGTCGACGGCTTCGACCTTGCGGGCGCCGCACCGGATCCTGAGCGTCGCAGGGAGCGCACGGAGTCTGCTGCGACGCCGGAGGGACTGGAGACGCTTGTGGCGGAGCTCCGCGCCCGCGACCCTGAAGGGGCGTCCGCCATCGATCGGCGCAATCCCCGACGGGTGATCCGCGCGCTCGAGATTCTCGAGGCGCGGGGCGGATCGCTGCGAACGGCGCAACGGCGGGTTTCACCTCGCGCGGCGGTGATGATCGGCCTCGACGTCGATCGCCCGGTCCACGCGCGCTGGATCGAGCAGCGAACGGCGGCCATGTTCGAGGGTGGCGGGATACAGGAGGAGGTCCGCCGCATGCTCCATCGCGGGCTGGACCGCGCCGTGGTCGTGCGGTGCGGCATCGGCTACTCGGAGGCGCTGGACCTCATCGAGGGACGTGTGGACATCGCCGCGGCCGTGCAGGCGACCATGCAGCGGACGGTGCGCTACGCGCGTGCGCAGCGCACCTGGTTTCGCCGGGACACACGCGTCACCTGGTTGCGGCCCGATCTCGTCAGCGGCGATGAGCTCCTCGCGGAGACCCTCCGCCTGGAGGCATCGCCTCCCGCCTGATGGGGGAGCAGAACATCCGTTTGCATTTTTCGCCATCCCGTGCTACATTCCGGGCGCCCAAGCTGGCTGGAGGAAGTTTCAAACCAATGCCTGACTCCCTGAATCCGCGGCAGCGTCAAATCCTCGACTTTCTACGGGATCACAGCCGCGATCATTCCTACCCGCCGACCGTCCGGGAGATCGGGCGCGCGGTCGGTCTCAGCTCGTCCTCGACAGTGCAGAACCATCTGAACACGCTGGAAACCCGCGGGTACATCACGCGCGACCCGGCCAAATCCCGCACCGTTGAGATCGTCGACGCGCAGGAGTCGCGACTTCCCAGCAATATCGTCCATCTCCCACTCGTCGGCCGCGTCGCCGCCGGTACGCCGGTCCTCGCAGTCGAGAACGTCGAGGAGCACCTCAACGTCGGCACGGAGATCGCAGGAGGCGACGACTCCTACGCGCTCACGGTCCACGGCGACAGCATGATCGACGCCGGCATCCGCGACGGAGACATCGTCGTCGTCCGTCCCAGGCGCGACGCCGCAAACGGCACCATCGTCGTGGCGCGCATCGAGAACGAGGCGACCGGCGAGAGCGAGGTCACGGTCAAGCGCTTCTTCCGCGAGTCCGGTCGGGTGCGCCTGCAGCCGGAGAACGCGTCGATGGAGCCGATCTACGCGCACGACGTCACCCTTGAAGGGGTTGTCGTTGCGGTCATCCGTCTCCTGAAGTAGCGGCGCGCCGCATCGCCGGCAGGTCGATCAGCCTTGCGGACCGCTCCCGATGTTCTCGAGCGTCAGGCGAGGCAGCGATCCAAGGTACGCGTCGAGTGCGGCGGCGAGCTCGGAGCTCGCCTGCCCGTGCACGGTCACGCGTGTGCCCCCGAGGTCGTCGGCCACGGCGCTGATCGCCAGATCGGGACGGTTGTCAAGCAGGAGCGGCGCGGCGGGCAGCAATGCCAGCGGCAAGAGGATGACCAGGACGGGCGTGACCGCGGTGAGGATGAGCACGGCGAGCACGATCGCCAGCCCGAGCAGGACGGCCACGTCGCCGCCGTATCTGCGCCGCTGCTGCGGGCGGAGCACCAGATAGTTCGGTCCGCGCTCGGCCACAGCGATGCCCGGCATCCGGCGGGCTGCGAATTCGCCAAGCACGTCGTCAGGTGCCTTACCGGTCCGCAACGAGAACTGATAGGCACGAGTCCGCAGTCGGGTCAGCGATGGGCGCATTGGGTTTCCCATTTGTACCGCGTCGCGACAGCGACGCGTGACGTGCGATAGCGTTGGAGCAGTGATGGCACGCCCTCCGGCATCGTCGCTGAACCTCGATCCACTGCTGCTGGGCGTGGTCGTCCTCACCGTAGCGTGCTGGCTCTGGGTTGCTCGCCGCGGGACGGAACCGCTCAATCGCGGGCGCCAGTCCGCCTTTGCCGGAGCGCTGTTCCTGATGATCGGTGTCTGGATATCGCCGATCGCGACACTCGCAGAGCACTATCTGCTTGCAGCGCATCTCATGCAGGTCCTCATCCTGATGGGACCCGTTCCAGCGCTCCTGCTGCTGTCATTGCCGCCGGACGTTCGGATCGCGCCGGCCTCGATCCCCTGGCCGGTTCGCCTCGCCGTGCATCCGGTGGTGGCGATCGTCGCGCTCAATGTTGCCTTCATCGCGTGGCACGTGAACCCCGCGTACGACGCTGCGCTGGCAAACTGGTGGCTCTACGACCTGATGGAGGCGAGCCTCCTGCTGGTCTCGCTGCTGTTCTGGTGGCCGATCGTCAGTCCGTGCTCGGCGCCGGCGCAACGCGTCTCGGGGTTCGCCAAGCTCGGCTACATCATGCTTGCAACGATCCCGCAGACCTTCGGCGGGTTGCTCGTGGCACTCGCGAGCCACGTGCTCTACCCGGGGTACGGCGACGGGGCGCGCCTCGTCGGACTGGATCCGATGACCGACCAGCAGATCGCCGGAGCGAGCATTGCCCTGATCAGCAAGATCGCATTGCTCTTCGCCTTCTTCGTGATCTTCATGAACGTGCTCAATGCGGACAGCGACGGAAGAGAAGAGGACGGCGGCGGTGGTGGCGGGGGAGGGTCGAACCCTCGGATCGACGCCCCGACGCCGCGGCCTTCGGGGATCCCGCGCTGGCTTGATGATGTCGGCGACGGGCGGACGACGGACGAGCCCGCAGTCGTCCCCCGGCAGATCAGGGTGCCGGTAGGGTCAGGGTCTCACCCGGCCTGATATCCGCGCTCCGGAGGTGGTTGGCGGACTCGATTTCCGAGACCGCCTGCTCGACGCCGGTGCCGGGGTAGTGGGCTTGCGCGATCCCCCAGAGTGTCTGACCGGCGTGGACGACCACGCGATCGGTGGGATTCGGAGCGCCCGCGTATGCCACGCCACCGACGACAAGGAGCCCGCCGGCCACTGTGGCGGCGACGAGGGCGAGCCGCGCCGGAAGGCTGCGACGCCGGGGGTGGCGGGCATAGCTATGACGGCCAAGGGTGTCCTGGATCATGTTCCTGCACCGAACGGATGTTCCATGCGGTGACCATACAGGGAACGGATGTTCGAGTCAAGGACTTGGAGGTTGGAGCCAGCGCCCGGCATCGAGTCGAAATCTGCCGACATAGGCGGCGCCCCACAGAACCCTCTGCCGATGGAAGGTCACCGTGTGTGCGCCCAGATCCACCAACACCGGGAACTCGAAGGATGACCAGTGCTTCGGCGGCGGGGTGCGTTCCACAGCTGCGACCAGGGTCGGGTCAGCGTGTGGCGTCACCGTCACGGCGAAGCACACGCCCGACGATCCGAGACCGCGAACGCCGCCGGTGCGTTCCACCGCCGCCTGGAAGCACGCCGCCGAAAAGGCGGTGAAGCGGGCGGCGTCGATCGCGTCGTCGAGGCGAACGACGACGAAGGTTGCCACGGTGCTGAACATGCTTGCCTGGAAGTTCCGGCGCGCCGCCCAGATGCCCGCGATCTGTCCGTCAACCGAAACGTTGGGTGTGACATCGAACCCGTCCTGCGACAGACGCTCCGACACAGTCGCGAAGTACTGCTGAGCATCGGCGGACATCGCCGCATCCTACGCGACGGCACCGGATAATCCTGCGGTGGCGCAGCGCACGGTCCGCATCCGGTCTGCCGTTCTCGTCTGGCGCGACGGCGAGGTGTTGCTCGTCCGCCATGAGAAGGGCGGCCGCTCCTACTGGCTCGTCCCGGGCGGAGGCGTCGATCCTGGGGAGACCATGGTCGACGCAGGCGTTCGCGAGCTCCGCGAAGAGACCGGCTACGACGTCGAGGTGGGCCGGCTCGTGCTCCTGTGCGAGGCCATCGACCCGGAGCCGGGCGGCCGGCACATCGTCAACGCGGTGTACTCCGGGACCGTTCGCGGAGGCGCCCTCTCCGTCGGCGTCGACAAGGCGCTGCGCGACGCGAAGTGGCTCCCGGTTGACGAACTCACAACGCTGGAGATGTACCCGCCCGTCGGTGCCGAGCTGCGCGCGGTCATCGAGGAGAACGGCGAGGGAGCGGTGCGCGTGCTGGGCAATACGTGGCGTGCGTGGGGTGAGCGCGACGGCACGTAGGGATCAGGAGCGAGCGGCGACCTCGTGGAGGTAGTCGCCGAGGCGGCGATATGCGGCGCGCTTGCGCCGGTCCGTGATCTCCGTGTACACCTTGAGCGTTTCGAGGGTCGCGTGACCAAGAACCTCCTGGACGAGGCGCACGTCGCCGTCGGTCGCCTCGAGGAGTGTCGTCGCCGCAGTGTGTCGCGCGGCGTGCGGGCTGCGCAGGTCGCTGAAGAGCTCGAACATCTCCGGGTCCGCGCCCATGCGCCGGCGCAGTGCGCTGAGCGCCCGCCGCGCGCCGTCGGTGGTCAGGCGGTTGTGCGGCAGCGCTTTACCGTGCGGGACGTCGGCGCGCGCGACGCTGATGAAGAGCGCGGGGGAGGGATCGGGGCCGCGCATGCGCAGATACTCCTCGACTGCCGCATGGGCATCATCGGTGCAGTACACCGTCCGGTATTTGCCACCCTTGCCAAGAACACGGAAGCCCTCACGGTGGATGTCGCCACGGTCGAGGCCGCAGGCTTCGGCGATGCGGCACCCCGTGCTGAGCAGGAGGTGGATGAGCGCGCGGTCCCGGCGGTCCCGCAGCGTCTCCTTCGGGAGCGCCGCGAGCAGCCGCGGCACGTTGTCGGTCGGCACCGGGTGTGGATCGCCCACCACGTAGCGCGGCACGGTGACCTGCCGGCTCAGTTCCGCGGCGACCCAGCCCTCGTCGTACGCGTAGCCGAGAAAGCGGCGCAGCGCCACGAGCGCCCGGGCGCGCGACCGTGGGTTGGGCAGGACGTCGGCAAGCTCGATCTGATAGCGACGGAGGACGGGACGATCCACTCCCGCCAGGAGGTCGTCACCGAGGGGCCGCGTGCGCAGAAAGGCGACGAACTTGGCGAGATCCTGCCGGTAGGCGCGGACCGTGGTGGCCGGCCGGTTGCGCTGCACGCGGAGCCAGTCCAGATACTGCTCGACCTGGTCCGGCAGCGAGTCGGCTGGCCCCGGCACATTCGCCGCCCAGGCCGGCCCGCGGCGCGGGTGGGGCGCGGTCGGACGGCGGGTGGGGAGGACTCGGGCAGCCACGCTCCGTATTATCAGGAGCTTTGCGCGTCGTGACCGATACCGGCCTCATCGAGGGCGAAGCGAATGAAGTCCAGGATCGCCGCGCGCTGATCGACCGACCCAGCAGACGGGTATGCGACAGCCGCTCGGATCAGGTCCCACCAGGGCTCGAGATACGGTCCGAGAAGCGCCCACACGGCTGCCTGCGGCTTGGTGACGACGTCGCCGGTCACCAGCAGGCAGAGCGTCCGGCACATCGTCAGGACCGCGTACGCCTGATAGGCGTGGTCGAGGAAGCGACCGGGGAACTCCAGTTGCGGTAGCCAGCAAACGCGAAGGTTGGCGATCGCGGCCTCGCGAAGCTCACCGGAGGTCGGGGGCGCCACGATCCTGGCGATATCCCGACCGATGAGCGTGATCCCGAATGTACGCAGCAGGTATTTCTGGATCATGAAGTCGGGACCGAGCGGCTGCAGCGTGAATCCCTCGTCGGGATGGAGTTCGAGAACGGCGAGTGGGGGCACTCCATCGGCGGCCAGCGCCCTCAAGGGCATGAACACGACATCCAGGCGGTCCGCGAAGCGCTCGCCGCCCCAGCCGAGCATCGCGCGATGGAGCTCCGCGATCCGCTCGTTGGCCGCGGCATCGGTGAGGGAGCGAGTCGCCACCAGCACGTCGATATCGCTCGTTCGGGGGTTGTACGCGCCTGTGGAGAGCGACCCGTAGATATAGACGCCGCCGAGATTGCGACCGAGCACGCTCTGCCACGCCGTCGCCGCCGTGGCGAGGAACGCGCCGAGCTGCGGGCCACCTGCTCTCGTGACGCGCGCGTCGGGCTCCATCAGGGTGAAGCCTACCCAGTCGCCGGGCATCTGCTGGAGTGTCAGGTCGATCCACACGCGTCGCTCCTGCCGGATCGCTTCGGCGCCTGGACGGCACCGTGGCGGCGGCCTGGCTCACCCGCACCGACGCGCTACCGAGCAGGACACCGGACGAAGCTCGCCAGAGCCGCGAGTGGATACCCGGCCCGGTGTTGCCAAGTCACCGGCCGCGACGTCAGCGACTCGCGTGAAGCAAGTCGTGCCCTGACGGATTGGGGTGGAGGGAGGACCGCCAAGGTTGTCCATGGTCCGGCCTTCGCATCTAGTTCGTGAGAATATGCATTATCAGGAGCTTTATTCGCGAATCCGAGGGCTGTGCCAGAGGTCTCCCCTCGGAGCAACGGCTACCCGGCGGGATTGAAGACCGGGACCGCCGGGGCTGCGCACCCCGGACACGCCGGCGCATACCAGAGGCCGCCGGTCGTCGACCGCCACACGACGTCGATGGCGCCACCACCGGCGAATGCCACCGACGACGGGTCCGAGCCGGCCACCGCGCCGAGGCCCTCAGGGCCGATGAGCCCGCTCGTTGACGTGTACAGCGCCGACGCCAGCGTGCCGGAGACGGCCTCCCGCGTGTCGACGATGACCGCGCCCGGCGCCAGCGTCACTGCCGCAGGGTTGCCTTCGACGGCCACGGTCCCCAGAGCGGCAACGCCACTCCAGACCCCGGCGGTGAACGCGACGTGCAGCAGCTGACCTGCGTTGTTCCAGAAGACGTCGATGTCGCCGCCCGACGCGCTGACGGAGGGGTTGGCGGCGAGCGCAACCGTGGTCAGTTGCTGACGGCCGTTCCATCCCCAGGACGCGCCGGTGTCCTGCCACAGATCACCCGAGGCGTCACGCCAGAAGACCGTGTCCGAGCCCACTGCCGCACTGACGGCCACCGGCGTTCCGTTGACAGTCCCGCTGTCGAGGGGCGTGGCCCCGCTCCAGGTGCCGCTGAAACGGTCGACCCAGAGCGCCGAACCGGCGCCGACCCAGAGGAGATCGATGAGGCCCGGCCCCGGAGAGACCGCCTCGGGCACCGACCCGAGCGGGCCGAGGCCGAGTGACGCGGGTGCCGACCAGCTCCCGCTGCCGAACCACGCTGCCGTGTACGTCGACTGCCAGACGCTGCCGTCCGCTCCCTCCCAGAACGCGTCAATCCGCCCAGCGCCAGAGGAGACGACGGACGGGTCCGTGGTCAAGGCTGCGGACGATCCCGCGAGGGCGCTGATGTCGGTCGCCGCCGTTCCCCACCTGCCATTCCGATATCCGAGCGTCCAGACATGGTCGTTCGTCCCCCGCCAGAGCACGTCGATGTCGCCCGGTCGGTCGGACACCGTTTGCGGTGTACCCGCGACGTTGGTGGCGGCCAGCGCAACCGGGTCCGGCCAGCCGTAATACGGCAGCGAGCGTGTGCCGCCCTGGTCGAGATCCACACGCCCACTGATGCCGGGTATCGAGCCGGCATCGCTGAACTGCCAGACCTGCCACCCGGTGCCACCCCAGTTATTGGCGGGCACCTGAGGTGTCGACACGAACCAGTTCGCCACCCAGAGAGGGTCGAGCGTGAACGCCGACGAGTTGATGTTGCCGTTCCACCAGGCCGGTGAGGCGTAGATTGCGGGGAGTGATCCGATTGCGGCGCTGACCGTGTCCACCACCGTCTTCAGATTGGCGACGACGACCGACTGCGGTTCACCGCCCATGGTCTCCACGTCGATCGCCGGCATGAGGTCCCCGTGACTGAACCCCACCGAGCGGAGCTGCGAGATGAGCACATTCGCCTGCGCCACGGGGCTCTGCGACGGTTCGAAGAACAGGTAGGCGCCCGGAGTCACCCCCGCGCCGGTCGCACCGCGCCAGTTGTTCGCGAACTGCTGATCTCCCGAACCGTTGCCGTCGGCGGCGCGGATGTAGGCAAAGGAGATTCCCGCAGCAGCGACTGAATGCCAGGCGATGGTGCCCTGGAACGAGCTGACGTCGATTCCCTCCTTCGTCGCCGACGCCTGGGCGTCCATCGACCGCGCCAGCGCACCGGAGGCTGCCGCCAGAACGATCAGAACGGTGGCGGTGGCAGCGATCCGCGACCTCATGCCACCTCCGAGACGTTACCCGCCATTGCCCTGAGGATAGACACGGATGTAGCAGTCTCCGGCTTCGTCACCGTATCTTCATCAGGACTCCCCTCCCCGTCCATGACACAGTTGCCTCGGAGACAGCCACGTGAAAGGTAGTCTCCGGTACCCTCAGTCCGTGGACACGCCTCAGCGCAAGCCGGCCGGCAAGACGCCATCTCCGGGCGTGCGGCCGACCGGCAAGCCGCTCACCAAGAAGCAGCGCCGCAACCAGGCTGCAGTTCGCTCGGTCGCACTGAACCGCCGTCCGCCGTGGCAGTCCCCGACCGTGATCACCTCGGCGAGCGTCGGCATCGTCGCCGTGGTGCTCATCATCATCGTGTTGATCAATCAGGTCGGTGGCACCAACGTCGGCACGAGCGTCCCGATCTCCGCGAACGTCGCCAGCATCCTCTTGAATCCCAGCCCGTCGGTGATCTCGACAGTCGGCTCCGGCAGTCAGCCCGGCGAGATGGTCAAGCTGCCGGGCGACACCGTGCTCAGGGACGCGAGCGGGAAACCGATGATCGTGTACGTCGGGGCCGAGTACTGCCCGTTCTGCGCTGCGGAGCGCTGGTCCATCATCTACTGGCTGTCGCAGTTCGGGACGTTCAAAGGCCTGACGCAGATTGAGTCCTCGTCAACGGACGTCTATCCGAACACCAACACCTTCACCTTCTACAAGTCCACGTACACCAGCTCAGTTGTTGACTTCGTCCCCAGCGAGGTCTTGGATCGCAACCAGAACACGCTGCAGACGCCCACGTCGCAGGTGACAGCACTCTTCACCAAGTACGGCACGCCGCCCTACACATCGACGACCGGCGGGTTTCCGTTCATCGACATCGCGGGCCTGTACACGCTCTACAACTCGAGCTTCACGCCGAATATTCTCAAGAACCTGACGTGGCAGCAGATCGCCACGAAGCTCAAGGACCCCACCGACCCGGTGACCCAGGCGATCGTCGGTAACGCCAACATCATGACCGCGGCAACGTGTATCGCAACGGGCGACTCGCCGGCATCCGTCTGCTCAACGCCCACCATCCAGGCGATCGAACCGAGCCTCAAGGCACTCAAAACGCCCAAGAGCTGAGCGGAGGCAGCGTTGGCCACGGTCACCTCGTTCTCGGTCATCACCACCGGCTATGCCGTGCTCGCGCTTATTGCGGACGCCATGGTGCTCCTCGTGGTCATGGGATTCCTGCTGACCCGTACGTCGGCTGCGAGTCGCGAGCAATGGACACGCTTTCGCGACGGGATGACACCGTTCGCGCTGCACCTCGCGTGGGTCGTCGCGATGCTCGCGACCTTGGGAAGCCTGTACCTCTCACAGATTGCGGGCGACTACCCGTGCGAGTTCTGCTGGTTCCAACGCATCTGCATGTATCCCCTCACGCTCCTGCTGGGCATAGCGGCGTTCCGTGGAGACCTGCAGATCGCGAAGCGGTACTTCATCACGCTGCCGGTCGTCGGCGCGATTCTCGCCATCTATCACTACCAGCTCGAGCACGTGACCAACGAACCGCACGGCAACTGCGGCCCGATATCGTGCAGCGCTCCGCTCTTCAACATCTTCGGGTTCATCTCCGTGCCGTTCTTCTCGATGGCCGCATTCCTCCTCATCATCACGTTGCTGCTCGTGGCGCGCTCGCACAGCGACGACGAGGACGACAGCATCGATGCCGATGACGCGGACTCCACGGCAGTCGACACGACGCTTCCAGCGACCGCCTGAGGCGGCGGGAGTTATCCGGGAGGCAGCGTCAGCGGCCTGACGCCGCATCGGCGTCGCGGTCAGGTGAGCTCGCCGAGATACGTCGGCAACATCTCGCGCCACGTCGACCAATCGTGGTCGTACTCGCTCCCCCATGGATCGACGCGATTGGGAATGCCCTTGCTCCCCAAAACGTGCGCGAGACGCCACGACTCACCGATGTTCTCCCAGCGTCCTTCACCGCACGCGAGGATCGCTTTGCGACTGCGCAGCAATGCCAGGTGCTCCCCGTTGAGACCCGGCAGAAAGTACGAGGGGGTCGCGAAGTAGAGGTCATCCCCCGCGTCCTCGCCGACGAACCGTGAGATGTCGTACGTCCCGCTCATGCCGACCGCAGTCGTGACGACGTCCGGGTAATGGCAGAGCAGCGCGAGGGCGTTGAAGGCGCCGATGGATGCGCCTGCCGTGATCACCGTGATGTCGGGATCGTCGCAGTCGACGCGGATCATCGGGATCAATTCGTGACGTACGAACTCGAGGAAACCGCGCAGCATGGCCGCCCTGTAGCGCGGGTCTCCGTCACCGCGCAGCATCGCCGATCCGGAGACGCTGTCGCAGGAGTAGATCTTCACCCGCCCCGCCTCAAGATACTCCCCCGCCGAGTCGACGAGCCACATGCGCTCGATTTCCTCAGCGTCGCCACCGGCGGTCGGAAACACGATGACCGGCCGGCCGAAGTGACCCCACCGCGCCACGGTGACGTCGGACGCGACTCGCCCCGAATACCAGCGCTCTCGCCGCTTCATGGCCGGGAAGTCTCGCGCATCCGTACCGGCGCGCGTTGTCTCCGGACAGCGTCACGGATAGATCAGGCGCGCCTCCCCGGGGAACAGCCAGCCGAGTCCGTCCAGGAGGCGGTCGCGCCAGTTGATCCAGTTGTGTCCGTCGAACGCCTCGACGACCTTCAACGTCTCGGTCATCTGCTGGAGCACGGCGACCATCGCGCGATCCGGCTCGACAAGCGGTTCGAACACACCGTAGGTCAGGAAGATGCGCTCGCTCACCATCGCCGGCCGCTCGCGAACCTTGTTGACGAACCGTACCACCGGCTCGAACACGCGTCCGTGGCTGTGCTCGCCGGGCTCACCACTGAAACGCAGCGATGGCGACTCCAGCAGCAGACCGCCGTAAAACCCTGGCGCGCGGACGGCAGCAGCGAGCGATGCGACCCCACCGAAGCTCGCCCCCATCAGCACGCGCCCGCCCGGGGCACCCCGGAGATGGAACGTCCCCTCGAGCTGCGGCACCAGTTCGGTCGTGAGAAACCGGCTGTGGGCGAGGCTCGCGGCGTATTCGCGGAGGCGGTCTCCAGGATGCGTGAAGGCCACGAGGCAATCGGCGATCAGGCGGCGGTGCATCAGGTTGTCCAGCACCGTTCCCATCGAGGAGTGGTTGAGGAAATCGCCGCCGTCGTGCACAACCAGGAGCGGCATGCGCCGATCGCGGCGCATCCGGGCGGGGACGTAGATCGTGACGTGGGCCTCGCGACGCAGCGCCCTGCTCGCAATGCGCAGGTCGACCTGCTCACCTGGTACCGCCGCGGGGTCGGGGTACGTCCAGTCGGGCCTCGCGTAGCCCTCCGCTTCCAGCACCGACTGCGATCCGATGGGATCGGACACAACGTTCTGGTTGAGCGGGTCGTTCGTGCTCTCCGCGTGGTCGCCCCGGCGAAAGAGGATGCGGTACTGGATGCGCGCGCCGGTGGGCAACTCGATGCTGGCGTGCCACAGGTCGGTGCCCTTCATCCGGCGCAACGGCAGCGGGATGGGTACCCCCATGACGCGGTGTTCGATGCCGACCCAATCGGCCTCACCACGCCAGAGGAACGTGCACGTCGACCCTTCGACAAGCGGGATCGAATGCTCGCGCAGCAGCTGGTCGATCGCTTCGGGCGTGGCCCCTTCGCTGCGAAGGCGTGCCAGGGCGTGCTGCTGTTGCGAGGGAGCCGGGCTCACGCTCAGGCTGCCTCCGCCCCCCGCACCAGGCGGCCATCGGGAGCGACGATTCCCACAGCGTTGAGGTCCGTTGCAAGGCCCGAGCTCAGTTCGAGACGGTCGCCGGCGTCGAGGACGACGCACACCCTCGGAGCGAATCGCGCCGCGAGCAGCGCGAGTCCGTCGGCATCGTGGCCGTGGAGCCGGCCCGACATCGGGAGCGCGACGAGACCGTGAGCAACCCCGATCCCCATGTCATAGAGCTCTGCGGGTCGCGCGGCGGGATCGTCGTCGTCGATCACGACGATCCGCTCCGAAAGCGCCATGCAACCGGATGACCACACAAGGAGTGGCTGCGCGTCGATGAGCGGCGCGAGGTTGCAGAGATGCAGGCAGTCGTTCAGCACGCCCACGTGGCCGCCGGCAATCGCGATCGCGGCGCACTCCCCCACGATCGACGCCACCTCGTCCCGATGCGCCCGGATCACCGTCCGGTCGTGCGGTGGGTGCGTCGTGTAGAAGCGCTCGTACGCACCGGACATCGCCGCGGCGTGTGCCTCGTCGAGCGCTCGCACCGCATCGATCGCCGCGCTGACCTGCCCGCCCGCCCCGCCCGCAACGTCCGCGAACCGCGTCCGCATCACATCGACACCGTCGAGCGCCGCGCGCAGCCTGCGCTGGTACTGCTCGCGCAGTTCGTCGAGTTGCGTCCGCAACAGACGCTCGGCCTCGGCGTACTCGGCATCGCTGCTGAGCACGTCGAGGCGCCGCCCGTAGAGACCGAGATTGCGCGACCCACCGCCGAGCCGGCGGTCAATCTCCGCATCGTTGCGCTCGCCCTCTTCCCATCCGGCCGTGATCAGCGCCACCGGACCATCAACGCCGAAGGCCTCGATCTCCGCTCCAAGGTCGACCCCGTCGCTGAGTGGGCCGAGCAGAGTCACACGCCTCACGAGGCGCGCACGTGGACCGTCTCGCCGACGACGTTGAGCATGTGATGCACGGTGTCGAAATCCGGATGCGCCATGCGGATCCACGCGTTGGCCATGTAACCGGCCTCGACCGGTTGGGTCGCCGTGCCATCGCCGGGGAGGTGGGTGTCGAGGATCCACTGACCGAACTGGCGCTGCACCTCCTCGAGGCCCTCGTAGTGCGTGATCGTCCCGTCGCGATCCGGGCGCAGCGCGACGATGCCGGCGGACAGGCGACGCGAGAGCGGGCGCTCTACGGTGTGATGGACGATCGTGTTCGCCCATTCGCGGTAGATGTCGATGTCATTCCCTGCTGCGTAGAGGTCCCAGGCGCGAACACCGGGAGGGCGGCACCCGATCTCGCTGAAGCGCAGGCCCTTCGGACCGAAGAACCACTCCATGTGCGTCGCCGACGTACCGATGCCGAGCGCCTCGATCGCGCGCAACCCGAGTTCGCGCACCTGCTCGTAGTCCGAGTTGGCATCGACCCGGTTCGTCGAGATGAACTGCGGGCTGATCCAGCGCTCGCGCATCGCCTCCAGCACGTTCGGGTAGTAGTGCGAGATGAAGTCGTACGCGGGACGGCCGTCGATGCTGATGGTGTCGTAGAACCCTTCGTGGCCCTCGACAAACTCCTCCACCGCCACATCCTGCGCGCCCGATGCGCCGAGCGCCGCCAGCGCCCGGTCGAGCTCGGCGTCGGAGTCAACACGGCTCGTGCCCGATGCCCCCGCCGCCGCGCGGGGCTTGAGGATGAGCGGGTATCCGACCTGCGTGGCGAACGCTCGCACCTCTGCCGAGGAACTCGCACCCGTCGATTGCGCGGTCGCGATGCCGGCGGCGCGCAGCACCTCTTTCATCGAGGGCTTGTCGCGGCACAGATATGCCGTCCGCACCGACGTGCCGGGAATGCCGCAGCTCTCGCGCGCGTGCGCTGCCGCCATCGTGTGCGCCTCGATGGTCGATTCGAGCGCGTCGACCCACACCTTGCTCTGGGCGAAGCGCACCGCCCCCACGAGGGAGTCGATGTCAGTGACGTTGCCGATCTGCTCGTAGTGGAACATCCACTCCCGGAGCTCCTGGTCGAGGAAGTCGATCGGGCGCTCACCGACGCCGATCACGTTGGCACCCGTGGCAGCCAGTCCCCGAACGAACTCGCGCTGGTTCGGCGGAAACGCCGGCTCGATGAAGATGATGTTCACGCGGAGATCCTACCCGCCCCGAACCACCGTCTTGAGCCCCGGCTGCCTACACTCGCGACGATCACATGCCCAACGCCGTCTTCGTTGCCCCCTTTCTTCTCCCGGCAACCGCGCGCTTCATCGCGGCCGCGGCATCGCTGGCGGATGTCCGGCTGGGCCTGATCAGCCAGGATCCCGAGCAGCGGCTCAGCGACGACCTCCGCGCCGCGCTTGCCGGCCACTACCGGGTGAGCGACGGCACCGATCCGCAGCAGATTGCCGATGCGACGCGGGCACTCTCCGGCCATCTCGGCGGGGTCGACAGGATCATCGGCATGCTCGAGCAGCTCCAGGTTCCCCTCGGTGAGGTGCGCGACGCGCTCGCGATCCCCGGCATGGGCGCTGCGGTCGCGCACAACTTTCGCGACAAGGCGCGGATGAAGACCGCGTTCGAGGCGCATGGCGTTCCCTGTGCGCGTCACCGACTCGCCCATTCCACCGATGAGGCGCGTGCCGCGGCGGCAGACCTCGGCTATCCACTCGTCGCCAAGCCACCCGCGGGCGCCGGTGCACGCTCGACGTTCCGGATCGACGACGACGCGCATCTCGCGGAATGGCTGCACGCCGACCCGCCCAACGATCAGATGCCTGTGCTGCTCGAGCAGATGGTCGTCGGCGACGAGCACAGCTTCGACAGCGTGCTCATCGACGGCGAGCCGGTGTGGCACTCGATCTCGCGATACCTGCCGACGCCGCTCGAGGTGCTCGAGAACCCGTGGATCCAGTGGGCGGTGCTGCTGCCGCGCGACATCGCGACACCGGAGTACGACGTGATCCGTCACGAGGGAGTGCGCGGGCTCCGCGCGCTCGGATTGCGCACCGGGCTCACGCACATGGAGTGGTTCCGTCGCGCCGGCGACGACATCGCGATCAGCGAGGTCGCGGCGCGGCCGCCCGGCGCGCAGTTCACCTCACTGCTGTCCTACGCGCACGACGTTGACATGTACGCGGCCTGGGCGCGGCTCGAGATCTTCGGCACGTTCGAGCCCCCTGAACGGCGCTACTCGGTTGGCGCGGCGTATCTGCGCGGTCAGGGAAGCGGCACAGTGCTCGCGGTGCACGGACTCGACGTCCTCCAGCGCGAGCTCGGCGGCATCGTCGTCGAGGCTGTGATCCCGCGCCTCGGGGAGGTCTCGACCGGCACGTACGAGGGCGAGGGACACGTCGTGCTGCGCCATCGCGACACGGCAGTGGTCGAAGCGGGGCTGCGCCGAGTCATCGAGGTGGCACGTGTCGAGCTCGGAGAGCGGTCGTGAGCGCAACCGTGCTGATGATCTCTCCCGGCTACCCCGCCGAGATGCCGTTCTTCACACGCGGTCTGGCTCGTGCGGGCGCTCAAGTCGTCGGCGCCGGCGACCAGCCGATCGCCGCACTGCCGGAGATGGCACGCGACCACCTCGCCGACTACTGGCAGATCCCGTCGTTCGCGCACGAGGACGCGATCGTGCATGAGGTCGCCTATCGCGCAGCGGGCATCCACATCGACGTCGTCGCGTCGCTGTGGGAGCCGACCATGCTGCTCGCCGCGCGCATCCGTGAACGTCTCGGTATCCCGGGGATGACCGTCGGGCAGACCCTGCCCTTCCGTGACAAGGAGACGATGAAGCAGATGCTCGACGCGGCGGGGATCCGCACGCCGCATCACTACCGCTCATCGACCGCGGCCGGCATTAGTGAGGCGGTGGAGCGTATCGGCTATCCGATCATCGTCAAACCCATCGCGGGAGCCGGATCCGCGAGCACGTATCGCGTCGATGGCGCTGAGGACCTGGAGCGCGTCCTCCCCTTGCTGCGAGGCGTTGCCGAGGTCAGCGTCGAGGAGTTCATCGAAGGTTCCGAGTACACGTACGACACCATCTGCGCGAGCGGCGAGGTGCTGTTCGACAACATCTGCTGGTACCGCCCTCGCCCGCTCATCGCGCGCCAGCTGGAATGGATCAGCCCGGTCACCATGGTCATGCGCGACATCGACGCTGAGAGCCTTGCCAACGGACGGTCCATGGGACGCGACGTGTTGCGCGCGCTCGGATTTCGCGACGGCTTCACGCATATGGAGTGGTTCCTCACGGCGAGCGGCGAGGTGGTCTTTGGCGAGATCGGCGCACGCCCGGCCGGCGCGCGGACCGTCGACGTCATGAACTTCGCCAACGATGTCGACCTGTTTCAGCAATGGGCTGAGGCGGTCGTCAACGGGCATCTCTCGGAGCCGATCGAGCGCCGCTACAACGCCGCGTCGATCTTCAAGCGCGCGCAGGGGCAGGGACGTATAGCACGCGTCGAGGGACTCTCCAACCTGCTCGGCGATTACGGCGAATGGATCTGCGCCATCGACCTGCTCCCCATCGGTGCGCCGCGGCGTGACTGGCTGATGACGCTGGTCTCCGACGGCATGGTGATCGTTCGCCACCCCGACCTCGACTCGTGCATCGAGATCGCCGACCGGTTCGCGACCGAGTTGCAGATCTACACGTACTGACGTCAGGTGCCGCGCTTGCCGCGACGTGACAGCGAATGTACCGGGCGACGCCGTACCGTGACAGGCGGCACGGGGCGCGCCCCCATCGCCTCGGCGTTCGCGCGGAGCTTCGCGAGGGTCTGGATGAGGTGCTCACGATCGGCTTCGCTGATCCCCGCCGTCACGTCCATCGAGGTGGCGTGGACTTGCGCGAGCATCGGGTCGACAAGCGTGCGCGCCTTGTCTGTGATGTCGACGAGAAGCTTTCTCCGGTCGTCCGGATGCGGTTCGCGGCGCACCAATCCGCGGCGTTCGAGCGTGTCGAGCAGTGACGTGATGCTCCCGCTTGTGAGCAGCAGACGCTCACCGATGACCGTCGGCGGTAGCGGCTCACCGGCGCCGTCGATGACTGCGAGTGCCTGCCAGCCGCTCAAGGACAGACGGCCGATCGCCTCCTTGTGGCGTCGATCCAACTCAGCAAGCGTGACGGAGGATGTGCGAGCGAGGTTCAGCAGAACCTCGCTCGCAGACCTGCTCGCACCCGGAAACTCCTCTTCGAAATGCGCCGCCTGGCGCATCGGTCCCGCGCTGGGCTGCGCGTTCCTAGGCCGGCTGCGCGGCGAGGATCTCACCGATGACCACTGTGGGCTCACTGATCACGCCGCCATTCTCCATCACGATCTTCAGTGAGGGATCGGCGACGAAGCCAAGCAGAGCATCGCGTGACGGGGCGTCCATGACGACGAGGATGCTGTTCGCGTCATCGGCGCCGCGATACACCTCGGCGTTCGTGAGGCCGTGCTGCTCCCTGCTCCAGGTCACTCAGCCGACGCGAGAAACTCGAAGAACAGAGCGTTCCAGCGCTCTGCGGCGTCGAAGAGCGGCGCGTGCCCGGAGCCCTCGAACATCTCCATCCGGACGCGACCCCCGGCGTCCCGATAGCGCTCAAGCACGGCGCGGATCTGCGCGACCATCGGCTGAGGGCCGAAGACCTCGTCACCGGGCCAACCCGGGATGACGCCCATCTTGCCCAGTGTTCCCATCTCCCACGCGGAGTTGTCGGCGACCACGATGTCCGCCGTGCCGTGCGTCCAGAGGACGGGCGGCTTGGCGTCGATCTCAACGATGCCGGCCCAGTTGCAGTACTTGCCGGAGAGCGCGTTGAGAATGCCGCGTGTTCCCGGCGCGATGCCGGGCCAGTTCTCCGACGTCGTGGTGTCGCCGGGGTAGCCATCGTCGCCCGTCTCGGACTTGAGGATCTCCTCGACGAGCATGTCCTCACGGTCGGCCGGCTCGCGATGGGTCGGTGTCCAGTACGAGCTGTTCATCACATTGCGCGGCGACAGCGGCGAATCGGACGTGGTGTCGTGCTCCGCGATGTGCTGCGTGAACTCGGCGTTGCCGGTGCCGCCACCGGAACCAGCGAAGTCCGGGAACCACGGCGTCCCGTCAAGCCGCACTCCGCCAAAGCCATACGGCGACACCGGGTCGACGAAGGTCAGTGAGGCAACCGCCCGGTCCTGCGCGTAGTTCGCGATCGCCGCGCCGCCGGTCGACCACCCGACAAGGTGCACCGGCCGCGTGATACCCAGTGCGCGAACCAGAGAGAACGTGTCGTCCGCCCAGTCGCGCAAGCCGCGCGTTGCGTCGATCGGCACACGCTCGGTATCACCGAAGCCGCGCATGTCCGGCGCGATGAACCGGTAGCGCTCGGGCGCAGCGACCATCAGGTGCTCGTAGAAGCGACTCGTCGCGAGGTTCCCGTGGATCATCACCACGGGAACGCCGTCGGACGGCCCCGATTCGATATAGCGCATGCGCAAACGATCCGTCTCCACGGTTGCGCCACGAACGCCGTCCGGAAGACTCACGCCAGAACCCCGGCAGCTCAGTCCGCCGCGGCGACCGCGCGCGTGCCCATCGCCTGCAATGTCTGGGAGCGCGGCATTGGCGAATCACTCCGCAGCTCTTCGATGAGGCCGTCAACGACGTCTCGGAGGGATCCGCCCGCGTCAACCACCTCCCGCTGGCGGATGTAGCTCGACCCTCGCTCCATGATGTCGATTGCACCTCGGAGCTCAGCGGTGCACCCGAGCCGTGAGGCTACGGGCGTCAAATCTTCGACCAGCTCACGGATTGCCTGGCGCAATGGAACGGTGGTGCCGCCCTCATCGACGATGATCGACGCGTCAAGGCCGTGCCGCGCCGCGCGCCACTTGTTCTCACGGACGAGCCACGCTCTTGGTGTCGGCAGCGTGTAGCCGCGGTCGATCATGGTGTCGAACTGGTGCACGAGGCACTGGCTCAGCGCTGCGACGACTCCGACCTCACGGAGCGTCGGGATGCCGTCGCACACGCGGATCTCGACCGTCCCGAAACTCGGATGTGGCCGGATGTCCCACCAGACCTCTCGGATGGTCTTGATGGTGTGCGAGGAGATGAGCGTGTCCATCAGCTGCTCGAACTGCGGCCATCCGCTCAGCTGCCATGGAGGTCCGGCAGTCGGCAGGCCCTCGAACACCTTGGAGCGCCACGACGCCATGCCGGTGTCATGCCCCATCCAGTACGGGCTCGACGCAGACAGGGCGAGAAAGTGCGGGATGTACGTGGAGAGCGCGTTGACCATCGCGATCGCCTTCTCGCCGCTCCGCACCCCGACATGAACGTGGATCCCGAAGATCTGCATTTGCCTTGCAGGCCACTGCATGTCGTTGACGAGGCGCTGATAGCGGGGGTCAGGACTGATCTCCTGCAGCGCCGGGTCGCTGAACGGATGCGTCCCTGAGCACATGAGATCGAGATTGCGCGGCTCGGTATGCTGCCGCAACTCCGCCATGGTCGCGGCGAGATCCGCGACTGCGGAGCCGGCATTCTCGCAGATGCCGGTGATGATCTCGACGGTCGACTGCAGCAGTTCCTTCTTGGCCTTGGGATGGCCCGCCTCACCGAACGGCTCGCCCATTTCCGTGAGGATCTCGTGCGCGCCCTTGACGAGCTCGCGGGAGTCGTGGTCGATGAGCTCGAGCTCCATCTCCACGCCAATCGTGGGCCGGGGACTGGAGACGAACTCGATCAGGGTCATGGGGAAATCGACTCTACGCCGCCGTCGCGCGTTGATCGTGAGCCCACGCAGCAAGCAAACCCCGGAAATGTGCGATGAATTGCTCGTGCTCGTGGTCGGGGAACGTCGTGCGCACCGTCTCGACGATGATGCGGTCGAACTCCGGGCTCTCCACCCACGCCACCGACAGCTCGTCGATGTGCCCGAGGTGGCGGTCGCAGAACTCGCGATAGCGGTCGACCTCGAGCTGCCGGTCGGCGATGCGCCGATACCCGGCGAGCTTTTCCTCGTAACTCAGGTCGGCGCGATCCGCGATCGCGAAGTACTCCTCGGTGTCGAGGTCCACGGACTGATGGCGTCCGGTGACGCAGCAGAACACCACCCACTTGAGCAGCGTCCGGATTGCCCACGGGAAGTAGTAGTGCAGGCTCGTGAGCGCGAGGTCCGGCGTCGCGTTCGCGTAATCGATGGGATAGACGTCGTCGCCACGGACGAGCGTCTCGCAGCTGTTGAGCTCCCAGCGGAAGAACGCGTTGACGGTGCGCAGGATGCTCACCACCTCATTGCCGGCACGCGGTTCGAGGAAGTTGTGCTCGACAGAGTAGCGCTCGTGCATCGGACGCTCGGGGTGGAAGTTCAGAACCATGACCTCAGCGCCGATGCCGAGGCTTCGTGCGAACACGTCGTATCCATCCACTGCGGCCTGCAGGTGCATGAGGCGTTGCTCGGACTCGTCATACGCCCGGTACAGCGTTGCCGAGTCCTCAATACGCGAGACGCCGACCCACGCCCCTCCGTCAAACGGCTTCATGTACAACGGCATGCCGACTGCACCGGCCACGGCTTCCAGGTCGAAGTAGCGGATGTATCGCTGCGCCGTCCCCGCGAAACGGGGATTGTCGGGTGGTGTCTTGTTGGGCAGCATCCACGTCTCCGGCACCTTGAGACCGAGACGGATCATCGCGCAGTAGGCGGCGTGCTTCTCCATGGCCTGGAAGGTGAACGGGTTGTTCAGCAGATGAACGCGGTCCATCAGCGTGACCTTCTTCAGCCATTCGCGCGGCATGGGGTACCACCACCCAAGGCGGTCGATGACCAGAGACTGCCGCGGGCGCATGCGCAGGTCGAACGGCTCGATCGTCATCCGCTCAGTGGTGAACCGGTGCGTCTCCCCTCCCTCGCGTACCGAGAGATCCGAACGCCCGAGCAGCGCCTCGAACGCGGCCGGCCAGTCCTCCTCGACCCCGAGTAGCATGCCGATGAGATGGGTCTTTGGCATCGTGCATGGGAGTATGCGATCCCCCACGCGCGAAGTGCAGATCGCGCTGGACTTCAGCTGCGGGGGCTGCGGCTCCCGCGGGACTGCGACGAGGACGGAGGCTCGGCGGCTCGGTTCTCGAGCGTCGCCTCGAGGCGGAGCGTCCGTTCGAAGGCGGCCCACACCGCGTCGCTCACGACGGTTCGCAGACCGCCGCGCTCGAGCTGATACAGCGCTTCGGCCGACGTTCCGCCCGGCGAGGTCACCATGTCGCGCAGTTCCGCAACGTGCTTCCCGCTCTGCAGCGCGAATTCGGCGCTTCCCTGCATCGTGTCGAGGACCAGCTCACGAGCGACGTGCCGGGGGAACCCGAGGTGGACTGCCGCGTCGGTGAGCGCCTCGATGAACAGGAAGATGTACGTCGGGCCGGTGCCGCTCACCGCCGTCGCCATGGCCACCTGACGCTCGTCGTGGACCTCGAACTCCCGCCCGAGGGCCGCCAACATCGCGCGCGTGCGGGCTTTGCCGCGCTCATCGACCTGCTCGGTCGCGAACCAGACCGTGACGCCGCGACCGATCTGCGCGGGCGTGTTCGGCATGGAGCGCACGACCGCCGCGTGATCAAGGCCCAGACCGAGCGCCGTCGTGCTCGCGCCCGCGATGACGCTGATGACGAGTTGCTCGGCACGCAGCGACCCGCGCAATTCCGCCATGACTCCCGCCAGCATCTGGGGCTTGACCGCGAGGAGCACGATGTCCGTGTCCCGCGTGGCCTCGCGATTGTCGGAGGTCGTCCGAACACCATGCGAGGCCGCCAGCGAATCCCGCCGCTCCGAGCGCGGGTGCGTGCAGACGACGTCGGCGGGTGCGATCAGGTCCCGCTCGAGCAATCCCGCCAGCATCGCCTCGGCCATGACGCCGGTGCCGACGATGCCCAGCCGCGTTCCTCGAAGACTTTCGGCGCTCATCAGCGCCACATTAGCGCCACCATTCCCCGGCGGGTTCCGCGAGCCGTGCCATGATCGTTGAGCGATGACCCAGCTCACGACACCCGGCAGCGACGACCGACCCGTCTATCAATGGCTGCCCGACGCGTCCTCGACGCCGCCTTCCGACGACGCCTCCTGGCTGCCGCCGCGGGGGCCGAGCCGGCCGGTGCCGCCGCAGTCGCATAGCCCGACTGCGCCACGCCAGCAACGCCGCCGTGTCGAAGGGGTGGCCGGCGGCATCCTCGCCGGGATCTTCGCCTTCGTGAAGTACGGGCTCTTTTTGGTCAAGTTCGGCACTTTCGGACCGACCCTGATCACGATGGTCATCGCGATCTGGTTCTACACGCTGTTCTTCGGCCCGGCGTTCGCCGTCGGCATCGTGGTGCTCATCCTCGTGCATGAGCTCGGCCACTTCATCGTCGCGAGGTGGATGGGCATCCCCGCTCGCCTGCCGATCTTCGTCGGTCCGCTCGGTGCCTTCACGGCGCTGCGCCGCTCGCCTGCCGATGCCGGCAGGTCGGGGATCATCGCGCTCGCGGGACCGGGACTCGGCACTGTTGCCGCGCTCATGTGCTTCCTGCTCGCATCAACGGCACCCGATGGGTACGCGCGCTACCTGCTCCTCGCACTTGCCTTCTTCGGATGCTTCCTCAACCTCATCAACCTGGTCCCGGTCGGTTTTCTCGACGGCGCCAAGGTCGCGGATGCGATCCCCATGTGGATGAACGTCGTTGGGCTGCTCGTGGTCGCCGCGGTCGTGCTGTTCTTCGGCAACCCGATCGGGCTGATCTTCCTCGTCCTCGGCATCTTCCACACGATCGGTCGATTCCGCCGCTCCAACCAGGAGCCCGATGCGACGCGACTGGCGGCATCGAAACGGCTCGGACTCGGCGCCGCGTATGTGGCGATCCTGCTCGTCGCTGCCGCTGGGATGAGCATCGCCCACACGGCGATTGTCAACAGCAACATCGTCCCGGGTGTCAATCAGAGCACTGGGACACGGGTGCTCTGACGAGCTCGAGCTAGCGACCGGGTGTCGGCGTTGGTGCGGCCGGCGCCTCGCACAACGGGAACGGAAACGCGAGCGAGTTGTACACGTCGCTGAAGACGTCGAGTTGACCGGCGTCCTGATAGTTGAACGCGATCAGCACTGCGTTGGATGCATTCAGCGTCACACGGATCTCCGCGTACAGCGGGAGTCGCGGCACCGGTAGTGCGGTCGGCGTCGCGCCGGTGAATGATGCCGCCTTCACGTAATACGTCAGCGTCCCCGTGTACCCGCACACCTGCACCGGGCCCGTGCTGGACTGCGAGTACCCGGCAAGGCCACGGGGCCCGAACGAACCGGGCGTCGCGCCCGTCTCGAGCAGGACGCTCTGCATCCCCTGCTGCGGTAGGAAGACGGTGCCGTAACTCTCCTGCTGGAACGCCCATGTCTGCGGATAGAGCGCAGAGAATCCGTTTGCCTCCGCGTACCGGTTGAAGCTGCCCGGGGCGGTGAGTGCCGGATCGGCGACGATCCATCCGGTGGTGGAACGCCCCTGTACCTTCATCCAGCCGCCGCCACCGCTCTGATAGTCCAGAACCGTGAAGAAAGCGCCCTGCCCAAAGTTGCCGACCACGTTCGTCGACCCGAGTGCCGGTGCCGAGTGAATACGGAGCCCAAGCGGGCTGAGAACTGTTCGCGAGCTGCCGACAATGGCCGGCGTCGGGATCGGAGTCGGGCTGGTTGCGCTTGTCGGGACGCTCGACGGCGTCGGCGACGTCCTGGACGGCGTGCCACCACATGCCGCGATGAGCGCGGCGGTAACGGCCGGCAACCCGGCAGCGATCAGGCAGCGAGCACGTGGAGACATCCGGCGACGGACGCCGTGATGGCGCGCAGGTCGTAGCCACCTTCGAGGAGCCACAGGTTTCTTCCCTCAGCATGCGTTTGCGCAAGCGTGCGGATTCGCGTTGCAACCGCTGAGTAGGTGTCATCGTCAAGCACGAGTTCGGCCAGCGGATCGTCGCGATGCGCGTCGAATCCCGCGCTCACGACGATCAGGTCGGGTCCATGCGCCGCGACGGCCGGAGCGACGATCTCGTCGAACAGCTCGAGCCAGCGCGTCCCTTCCGTTCCGGGGGGAACCGGAACATTGACGGTCGTCCCGGCCGCGCCAGGGTCACCGCGCTCTTCCGGGCGTCCCGTGCCCGGGTACCACGGAAACTGGTGCAGTGACGTGTACAGCACCGCGGGATCAGCATAGAAGATGTCCTGCGTGCCGTTGCCGTGGTGCACATCGATATCGATGATCGCGATCCTCCGAGCACCCGCTCGCTGCGCGACGCGGGCGGCGATCGCCGCATTGTTGAAGAGGCAGAATCCCATTGGTAGATATGGTGTTGCGTGGTGTCCCGGAGGCCGCACCACAGCGAACGCCGCGAGCGCCTCGCCATCCATGAGCGCACTCGCGGCGCGCGATGCGCACGCGGCGGCATTGAGCGCGACGGCGTAGGAGTGCTCAGTGGCATACGTGTCGGCGTCGAACCACCCGCCGCCCTTCACGGACATCCCTTCCACACGACGAACCTCGTCGTCTGAATGCACGAGCAGCGGCAGCTCACGCCGGCCATTCGGCACGTCGAGCCAGGGAAGCGCGGCGAGCTCGGGGTCGGCGGCGATCCCATCGAGGATCGCGATCACGCGATCAGGCCGTTCGGGATGGCCGTCGCGAGCGTGTTCGTACTGGTCGTCGTTGCGAACCAGCGCCAGTGGAACCGTCACGCCGGTAGAACTGCCGCTCGGACCACCTCGATACGCTCACGAAAGTGTCGCGCCGCCGCCGCCGGCCCCTCCGGCGCCGCAGCGATGTCCCGGCTGACCGAGACGATGACGCCGCGGCCGCGGCTGTCGAGTCCCGCCCCGACCGCGTCCTCGAGCGACCCACCCTGTGCGCCGATGCCCGGGAGCAGGAGCGGCGCCACCGGCGCGACGCGGCGGATCGCCTGGACTGCCTGCGGCGCAGTTGCGCCGACCACGAAGCCGACGGCGCCGCCCGGGTCAGCGGCGAGGCCGAGCTCGACGATGCGACGGCTCACCGGCTCGCCGGATTCGAGGCGCGCGTCGAGCAGGTCCGCGGCGCCCGGGTTGCTGCTCCGCGCCACGAGCAGGATCCCCCGTCCCTCATGGTCGAGGAACGGCGTGATCGAGTCACTCCCGAGGAGCGGATTGACCGTGACGCAGTCCGCCCCCAGCACATCGAACAGCGCCCGCGCATACGCAGCCGCGGTGTTCCCGATGTCCCCGCGCTTGGCGTCCAGGATGAGGATGCGCTCTGCCGGGATATGCGCGCGCAGCCGCTCGAGCACCGCGTAGCCCGCAGATCCGAACTGCTCAAAGAACGCCAGGTTCGGCTTGTACGCGCAGACATGGTCGATCGTCGCCTCGACGATGTCGAGACAGCTTCGCTCGGCTTCAAGCGCGCTGGTGAATCCAGCAGGATCGAGCCCGGCGCACAGGAGCGACTCGGTCGCATCGACGCATGCGTCCAGGCGTGCGGCGAATGTCACGGCGCTACCAGGCCTCCCTCGACGTGCTCGGCTGAATCGCGCCCTGGTCCGACCGCGGCCAGTACGGCATCTCGATGCGGTCCTTGTACTCGGCCGCGCAGTGCGGGCAGACGCGCGCAATGCGGCCGTCGAGGATCACCGCTGAAAGGCGGTAGATCGGAGTCTCCTCTCCGTCGCAGTCGCACCTCGCAGTCACCGCCATCAGTGCGATATTGCCACGGACGACGGGTCAGCCCGCGGCCGGGACGCGTACCGGCTGCGGTGGAGGGACCCTGCGGGAGAGGCGCGCGCGTTCACTGATGCGCCGGAGCATCTCGAGTGCCTCGGCCTCGTCGCGGCAGCGGGCCGACGCCTGCCAGCGCCGGCCTGCGGTGTCGACATCCACGGTGGCAACGCGAAATGCGCGTTGCAGCGGGCCGGACTTCAGGTGCACGCTCTGCACCTTGACGAGCGGAACGATGATCGTCGAGCTCTGCACCCTGCCCGTCCGCGCGTAGACGTATCGCTCCCCGAACCATGCGGCGAGAAAGTGAAAGGAGAGCGGCGCCTTCAGGCGGGCTCGGCGCGGCGGCCCGGCGTCGGGCGGCGGGTTCGGATGCGCGTCCGGCATCACCCGCGCCAGCAACCAGAGTGCCTGATCGCGAGATGCCACGGGGATCAGGGTGCGGGCCACCTGCTGGGCATCACGGTCAGCCTCGCGCGAGACGCTCTGCCGGGCGACGTCCACCTCGAGACGTGACCAGCCGAGGAGGCGCCAGAAGAGTGGCTCGACAACCCGCACCGCCTGGATGCGGCCGTACGGAATCGTCTCGTGGCGGCGCTGGAGGAGCCCACGATCGAGGCGGACGCCATCCCCCGCCTCACTGATCGTGAAGTCGAAGTCCTCATTGAAGGCACGTGCCACGCCGAGAGCGCTGATGGCCAGCACCGTGATCGCGCTCCCGAGCGCTCCGGCCCCGACCACTGGGGCCGCGGCGATGGCGGCGATGGCGCCGATCGCGATGAGCACCGGCATGATCACCTGCAGGCGCATCAGCAGCGCCGGCAGGAGCAGGCCGTTCTGGATGTGCAGCAACGGCAATGACGGAGGCTCCGGCGTCCCGGCCTCCAGCCCGTGGGCGAGTGCGAGGAGCCTGGCGCGAACGATCGGCGCCTGCATCGACGTCAGGTATGCCAGCCGCCCGTGCTCGGCGCCGCGTCCCGCGGAGACGACACGGACCTCGGCGAGGCCGAGGAACCGGCCGGCGAGGGGCGCGATGACGTCGACCGCCTGAATGCGGGCGAGGGGAATACGGAGCGACTGACGTCGGACGAGACCCGTCTCGATCTGGAGCGCCCCTTCGGCAATCCTCCAGCGGGTTACGAGCCAGGAGATGACGCCACTGATGCCGCCCAGCGCGAGGAGCACCGCGTATGCGACGAGTGCGAACGGGAATCCGCGTGGATCGTGGCGGCCCTGCGAGTCGGCGATCGACGGCACGGCGATGACGAGCACGCCGATGACCACCCGGCCAAAGCGCACGACAGGGGACAGTGGATGCAGGCGTTGCCACGTCACGCCCACCTCGGGCAGGGTCCCGGCGCTCATGGTCGACGCTCCGCCGGTCATCGGAGGCGGTGGGACCATCACAGCCCTGTCGCCTTGGCCTCCCCTACCGTCGCCAGCCGGTCGCGCAGCAGGTCGGCGTCGACACGGACGAGACCGGGGATGCGTGCGTCCGATGCCGCTGCGGCGGTGTGGAGTTGCACCGTCGCCAGTCCGAACGCGCGGTCGATGGGGCCGGCGGTGACGTCGATGAACTGCATGCGCCCATACGGAACGACCGAGACGCGCCGGAACAGCAGGCCGCGAGTCACGATCAGGTCGTCGTCGCGCTCGGCGTAGCCCCAGGATCGATATCGCCCACGCTCGACGAGCCACGCGACGATCGCCATCGCTGCAACGACGACCGGCAGCAACGGCGAGGCGGGCACGTGCGTGACGAGCGCAGTCACGAGCGCGATGAGGAGCACCGGCACCCAGAAGAGCGCGATCTGGCACTGCCGCGCCAGCCAGAAGCGCGGCGACAGACGGCGCAGGTTGGGCGTGTTGAGCACGTCCAACGCAGTGGCGGCGCTCGTCATCACGCGCTCTCAGGACACGCGGCGCAGCGCATGACGCCGGGCTTCTCTGCAGGAGCACCGCACGCGCATACCCAGCCTGACGGCCGTGCCGGCACGCCGAGCACCAGCGCAAACGCGGCGACATCGCGCGTCACCACTGCGCCGGCGCCGACCATCGCCCACGTGCCGATGCTGATACCGGTGACGATCGTCGAGTTGGCGCCGATCGAGGCGCCGTCGCCGACGACTGTCTCGCCGTGCGCCCACTGCGCTTCGGTGCGCAGTCGCCCATCGGGCATGACGGCGCGCGGCGACCGGTCATTCGTGAACACGACCGCGGGACCGACGAATACGCCGTTGCCGATGCGCAGGCCGCTGTACAGCAACGCCGCGTTCTGCACCTTGCACCGATCGCCGACGACCACGCCGAGGTCGACCGTCACGTCCGACCCGATGATGCAATGTGACCCGACGCGTGCTCCACGACGGAGGTGCGCGTTGGCCCAGACAAACGTCCCGGCGCCGATTTCGACGTCGTCCTCGATGCGAGCCAAGGGGTGAACGTACGGCGCAGGCAAGTCACTCATTCCCCATGAGCTATATCACACCCACCGCGCAGATCCCGATCGGATGCGCCGTGCTGGACGTTTGGTGCCGTCGAGGGCACGATAGACTGACCCGAGGAGAAACCATGAGTGCCATGAAGCGCGACGTCGAAGCCGGATTGCGGCGGTTCGAGCGAAAGATCGGCATCGATCGCCAGGGACGGACCGTCTGGGTGTGGCTGATGCCCCCGGCGATCGGCCTCGTGACGGCGTGCCTCGTGCCGTTCATGCCCGGGCTTCCAGACTCGATGGGCCTCATCTACCGGCTCACACTTGCGCTCTTCGGGTTCGTCACCATGACGGCGATCACGTCGATCTATCTGATCTCCTTCGACGACGACCACAACCAGCAGGCGCCCGTCGACGGTCCCGAGCAGGCCCGCGACGACGATCGCGGCCCTGAGGTGGCACCCGCGCCGTCAGGACCGCCCCCGGCGTGGATGCATCGCCTCGACGCCATTCCCGGCCCCGGGGACGAGCGCCACGACCGGAGCGCCGACGAGGAGCGACCCAGGGTCCCGGCTGTTTCCGGAGCGTCGCGCTAGCCGGGCTCCTCACGCACCGGTAGGACGATCGCCGAGGGGTGATCGCGGTCGTGATAGATCTCCTGATCGGCCACCCGCATCGTCGTCGCCGATCCGAACGGCTCGCCTCCGCCGAGATTGCGCACGAAACGAGGATGTGCCCCGCTCGACACCTGGACCCGGATCCGATGGTCACGCCGGAACACGTGGGCGGTTGGCCAGAGGTCGACCGTGACCATCGCGACCCCGTCAGCGTCTCGCCGCCAGGCGCCGGGAGTCAGCCGCACGAGGCCGTCGCAGATGTTTCGCGACGCCCCGGACGGGTCGACGTCGCAGAGGCGAACGAAGAAGTCCGTGTGCTCCAGGGACGATCGGACGTGCAGGTGCGCCGCAACGTTGCCGACGACCTCGACGTCGCGCACGAGCGCCGGTGATGTGAACACGAGCACATCGCGGCGGCGCTCGAGCGCTCGGTTGTCACGTGGCCCTCCCGACGTGGCGAGCACGGTGCCACCGACCGTCGGCGTGGGATCCGCGGGATCGTATCGGTAGTGATCCGGCTCTGAGGCCTCCGCCCGCCTCACCTCGAGCCCGCCGTTCGGATGCAGGTGCCACCCGACCGCGCGTGACGGTGGTGGCCACTCGTCGAGGTCGCGCCAGCGTCGCGACCCACCGACGAAGATCCGCACTCGCGACGCCCGGCTCGTCGGCCGCCCGTGGAGCTGCACGCCGAACCAGTCGAGCGCGTCGCGGATGCTCTCGGCCGCGCAGCCCGGATCGACATGCTTCCACGGTCCGATCGTGAGCCGGGCGTCACGTCCGGCCGCACGAAGCGCGCGATAGTCGGCGAGCTGGACGGGAAGGAAGATGTCGTACCAGCCCGTGACCATGGTGACCGGCACGGAGACCGCGTCGAGGTACCTGTCGAACTCCACCGGCGCCCAGAATGCGTCGTCGTCCTTGCGGGTCAGCCAGTCCTGATAGAACTGCACCCGGTCACCGGTGACCACCTGGTCGGCGTCGGTCAGCGGCGATGTGGCGAACCCGCTGGCAAGGCGCCTGCCGCTATTGAGCCGTTCGCGCAACCGTCTCAAGCCTTTGTGGCGCTGCCCCGAAAGGATGTCGAGCCACGCGAGCGTGCTCGCGAGTGAGAAGGAACCGTTCGGATAGGTGAATGTCCGCGTCCGTGACGACGTGATCGCCGGCGCGAGCGCTCGAAGGGTCGCGTGCGGATCGGCTGCCACCGCCCATTGCACGATGCCGAGGTAGCTCGGTCCAAACATCGCCACCCCGCGCTTGCTCCATGCTTGCGCCCCGAGCCAGTCCAGGGTGGCGAGGCCGTCGCCGGCCTCGTCGCGATACGCGTTGAAGTCGCCCCCTGATCCGAAGGTCCCCCGGCAGCTCTGCACGACGACCTGGAATCCGCGCTCCGCGAATGCGCGCGCCGCAAGGGCGTGGATTCCCCCGCGTCCGTATGGGCTGCGCATGAGGATGACCGGCTCTGTACCGTCGTGGCGGGCTCGGTACCGATCGGCAAGGAGGGTCACGCCATCCGGCATCCGGATCGCCAGGTTGCGTCGGATCGTGATTGCCCGCGTGCGGGGCGGCGGCAGATGCGCCGCGCGTTCGAGGAGGTGGCTGACCAGGCTCATCGCCCGCGGAGCCCCGGTCAGCCCGTGACGAGTTCGAGGCCGCAGGCCGTCACCTTGCCGATCTCGTCGCTCACGACCATGACGTCGCGCCCGGCACGGGCGAGCAGCGAGCCCGCCACCCCCGCGCGGTATCCCGCCCCGCAGTGGACCCACACCCTGCCGGTGGGGATCTCGTCGAGGCGATCCGGAAGCTCGTGGATCGGGATGCTCAGCGAGTTGGCGAGGTGACCCTCGGCGTGCTCGTGGCGCAAGCGGACGTCAACCACCACCTCGCCGCTCTCCCCGACGAACGGCTTCAATGCCTTGAAGCCGATCAGCGGATACGAGCCTGTCTCGAGGCCGGCCCACGGGTCACCACCGCCGTTGACGGGCTCGCTGAGCCCGCACGCCGCGATCCGTTCGATGCCGATCCGAGCAAGCGCGCGGCGAGCCGCCGTGAGGTCGGCCTCCGACTCGGCGATGAGGCTCAGCGGGCTCCCCCATGGGATGAGCCAGCCGAGATACGTCGTCAGGGGGTCGCTGAGCTCGAAGGCGAGCGTGCCGACGAGATGCCGGGCGGCAAACGCGCCGCGTTCGCGGAGATCGATCACCCATTCGCCGGCACGTGCCCGGGCCGCCAGCTCGCGGGGATCGGCGAGCGGCGGGAGACCGAGGTCAATCGATCCGGCGCCCTCGCGATTGCGCGGACCGACGTACGCGTAGTAGCGCGGATACGCATCGAGACCCGACAGCAGCCGCTCGACAAACGCGTCCTCCTCCATCAGCAGCGCCGGGTTCTCGGCCCGCTGATGCCGGGCGTCGGCCGTGTCGGCGGCACCGACGGGGAAGCCGGCCGAGCAGAGGCTACCGAAGCCGTGCGTCGGCAGGATCGCCGCCTCGTCCGGCAGCTCGTCGGACAGCTTCCGCGCAGAGCGATGCTGCAGGTGGCTCAGGCGGTCGGTTACCCATGGCCCGGCGAGGTCTGTGCGGCCAACCGAGCCGAGCAGCATTGAACCGCCGGTGAACGCGGCCACCGGGGTGCCCTCCTCCTCGAGGATGTAGCTCGTGTGCGTCGCCGTGTGGCCCGGTGTGTGCCGGGCGCGGATCGTCAGCGAACCGACCGCCAGCCGCTCTCCGTCTGCGATCGATTGCCGCTCGTAGCCCACCGCCTCCCCAGCCGGGATGACGTGGGTGGCACCCGTGAAACGACAGAGCTCCGGCCCGCCGGAGACGTAGTCGTTGTGAATATGGGTTTCCAGCACGTGGCTGAGCCTGTTCCCGTGCTCCGCGAGCACCGCGAGGACGCGATCGATGTCTCGCTGCGGGTCCACCACGACGGCCTGGTCGCCGGCGAGGATCGCATAACTGCGGTCGCCCAGCTCCGGCGTCTCGATGGTGCGTATGACGAACGGCATCCCCGAACGATCCCACATGCACGGACGAACGAGCGGGGTTGACCGCTCTTCGCGCGTTCTGCCAGTCTGTCCTGGCACGATGCGCCAGCTCACCAGCCTCGACGCGCAATTCCTCGCGCTCGAGAACGCGCGGATCCACGGCCACGTTTCCGCCGTCCTGATCCTCGATCCGTCAACCGCTCCTGGTGGCGTGATGACGCTTGCTGCGCTGCAGCAGCTCATCCTCGACCGGCTCCCGCTGATCCCGGTGTTCCGCTGGCGTCTCGCCGAGGTTCCGTTCGGGATCGACCACGCGTACTGGGTGGACGATCCGGACTTCGACATCGACTTTCACGTCCGCGAACTCGCACTGGTCCAACCGGGGGACACGGCACAGCTGGAAGAGCAGGTCGCCCGCGTCTTCGGGCGCTCGCTCGACCGCAGCCGCCCGCTGTGGGAGATCTATCTCATCCACGGACTCGCGAACGGACGGGTCGCGCTCATGACCAAGGTCCACCACGCGGTCATCGACGGCATGTCCGGGGCCGAGATCCTGAGCTCGCTGCTCGACCTCACGCCCGAGGGACGTCCGTCACCCGAGCCGCCCGACGAGGACATCGACGCGCGCATGCCCTCGCAGCTCGAGATGCTCATGCGCGGCCTGATCGGTCTCCCACAGTTCCCGCTCCGCCTGCTGCGGTCACTTCCCACAACGCTTCCCAATTTCGAGGAAGTCGGCATCTTCAGCATGTTCCCCGGCGCGAGCCTGGTCGGCGCCGCGGGCCGCCGCCTCGAAAGCATCATCCGGCGCGGCGACACCGTCAGCGGACGTCATCTCGGCACTCCCCCACACACGTCGTTCAATGGACGCGTGTCGGCGCACCGGCGCATCGTCTTCGGCCAGATGCCACTTGATGCCGTCAAAGATGTCAAGAACACGTACGGGGTCACCGTCAACGACGTCGTCGTCTCCATCGCCGCCGGCGCGGTCCGGCGATGGCTGCTGAAGCATCGAGAGCTCGGCAAGAAGCCACTGATCGCACAGATCCCCATATCGGTGCGCAGCCCGGAGCAACAGGGCACCTTCGGCAACCGCATCCTGCTGACGGGCGTGCTGCTGCACACGGAGATCGCCGATCCGGCGGACCGGCTCCGAGCGACGCACGAGTCGCTCGCCGAGATGAAGGAACGCAGTCAGGCAATGCCGGCAACGCTCCTCCAGGACGCCAACAACTTCATCCCGCCGGCACTCTTCTCCCGTGCGGCGCGGCTCACGTTCGCGTTCGCGAGCAATCCGCGCCTGCGGCCGATGTGGAACCTGGTCGTATCCAACGTGCCCGGACCCCAGTTCGCCATCTACTGCGCGGGCGCGCGCCTGGATGCGATCTATCCGGTGTCCGTGATCACCGACGGCCTGGGGCTCAACATCACGGTGATGAGCTACAACGGCGACCTCAACATCGGCATCGTCGCCGACCGCGACGTCATCCCTGACGTCGGTTCGATGATCCAATGGTTGAAGGACGAGCTCGCCGCTCTGATGGTCACCAACGGCACCACCGACGTCGCAAGCCGCGCACGGCCGCGCCGCCGGCGGACACGCGCGGCGCCGCGATCCGCGTAGGCAAGGTGGGCCCGGTCGCGCCCACGGGATGCGCCTCACCCGTCTTCGGACCGATCGCATCGATCACGACAGCGCAACTCGATCGCCTCGGACGCGTTCCGTGCTGACCGGTCGAGCGACGGCCGCAGCGGCACCGGAGTCTATGATGAATTGATGGCAGACGACGTCGAGCAAATCGCATGGACCGCAGTCAAGACGGGTGAAGCTGTCGTGGCAAGCGATGGGGCTGATATCGGCAAGGTCGTCGAGGTCGCGGCGCTCGCGCGCGAGGACATCTTCCACGGGATCGTCTTCGAGCACGCCCATCACCACAAGCACTACCTGGCGCCGGCGGCCGACATCGATCACATCACCGAGGCGGCGGTGCATCTGTCCGTGGACGGCGAGAAGGCCGGCCAGTACGAGGAGTTCCAGCAGTTGCATGTCGAGCGCCTCGGCGTGCGCGGCATCTTCAAGTGGAAGCACTTCGGCTGGAAGGACGGTGACGAGTAGCCTGCTGACGATCGACGAAGGGGATTGATCACAGGATCGATCCGCTTTCGTCTGGACTGACCGTTCATCCATGCGGATATCTTTGGCCCATGAGTACGCCGCCGACCACACTCGTCTTCGACCTCGACGGCACGTTGCTCGACGTGTCAGCTCGTCACCACACCGTCTACACGACGATCTGCGCGTCGTTCGATGCCAATGCGCTGGACCGTGCGACGTACTGGCGGCTCAAGCGGCTTCGGGCCGGGTGGCCGCAGATCCTCGCGGCGAGCGGCATCGCGCCCGACCGTTTCGACGCGTTCGAGGCCGAGTTCAACGCGCAGATCGAGCTCCCCGAGAACCTGGGCTTCGACGTCCTGTTTCCCGCTGCCCTGCCACTGTTGACCAAGGTCGCCGCACACCACATCTGCGTGCTGGTCGCGATGCGTGCGTCGGCGCCAACGCTTCGGGCGGAGCTCGGCGTGCTCAGCCTGCGACCGTTCTTCGAGGCGACCGAAACGGCCGCAAGCCTGGGCGAGCCGGCGTTCAAAGTGCGGGCCGGACTGATCCGAAAGATGGTGCCCGCCGGCACTCCCGCAATCGTGATTGGCGACACCGAGGCTGACGTGATGGCCGCAAGCGCTCTCGGCTATCCCTCCATCGCCGTCTGCTCCGGGTTCCGTGAGCGGGAGATCCTCGAGCAGCAGGAGCCCACCTACCTCGTCGACGACCTGGGCGGCGTCGAGGGTGCGCTGCGCCGCGCCGGCGTGCTCTGAGTGACAGCGCGCGAGCGCAATGAAGCCCCGTTCGGGGTGGCCGTGCACCGGCAGCTGAAACTCATTCATCAGATGCTGCGCAATGACCTCACGCTCTGCCGGGAGCTGGCGGCGGAGGTTGCGGCCGGGGCGTCGGCAGCGCACGTGGCCGGCCGCCTCGCCGAACTGCAGGCCAACAGTCCGATCTGGACGCTGCAGGTGAACTGCCTCTATCACTGCCGGATCGTGCACATGCACCACCACGGCGAGGATGCGGACATGTTTCCCGCCTTGCGGCGCTCCAACCCGGACCTCGGTGACGTCGTCGACCGGCTCGAATCCGATCACCGCGCCATCTCGGTCTTGCTCGACAACGTCGAATCGCTCGCTCGAAAGCTCGACGACAGCGCGACGAGCGCCGAGCGCGAGACACTGGTGATCGCGTTGCGTGATCTCGCGACTCGCCTGCTCGAACACCTGGCGTTCGAGGAGGGGCACATCGCCGCGACGATGCGCAGCTGGGCGATCTGGCCGGCGTAGGATCTCGCAATGCCGCATAGAGTTCCCGGTGTCATCGCGCGCCGTCGCGGCGCCCCTGTCGAAGTCGTCAGCGTGAACGTTCCCGACCCCGCGCCTGGCGAGACGCTCATCCGCGTCGCAGCGTGTGGCGTCTGTCACACGGATCTGCACTATCGCGACGGTGGCATCGGCGACGACTTCCCATTCCTGCTCGGGCATGAGGCAGCGGGCCGCGTCGAGTCCGTCGGCGACGGCGTCACCAACGTCGCGCCAGGCGACGCGGTGGTGATCGCGTGGCGCGCACCATGCGGCACGTGCCGCAGCTGCCTCCGCGGCCGTCCCTGGTACTGCTTCGACAGCCGCAATGCACGGCAGCGCATGACGCTCGATGACGGCACGGCACTCACTGCGGCGTTGGGCATAGGGGCGTTCGCGGAGCTGTGCCTCGTCGACGCCGGCCAGGCGGTGAAGATCGATCCGAGCGCGCGGATGGAGGCCGCATCGTTGATCGGCTGTGGCGTGATGGCGGGATTCGGCGCGGCGGTCAACACCGGCGCCGTCGCCGCAGGTGACTCCGTCGCGGTGATCGGTTGCGGCGGCGTCGGCAATGCCGCGATCGCGGGTGCGGCGATCGCCGGAGCGCGCATCGTCATCGCTGTCGATGTTGTCGAGCGCAAGCTGGAGTGGGCGAAGCGCTTCGGTGCCACCCACACGATCGACGCTCGGACTCAAGACCCGATCGAGGCGATCCGGGCGCTCACCGGCGGGTTCGGCGCCGACCTCGTCATCGACGCGGTGGGGAAACCGGAAACCTACGTGCAGGCGTTCCTCGCCCGCGACCACGCGGGCCGCCTCGTCAACGTCGGCGTGCCGCCGGAACAGGGCATGACCGTGGTGCTGCCGATGTCCGAGGTCTTCGGTCGCGGCGGGTCGCTGCGCTCATCGTGGTATGGCGACTGCCTGCCGACGCGCGATTTCCCTGTGCTCATCGACCTCTATCGAAAAGGCCGCCTCGACCTCGACGGCTTCGTCTCCGAGCTCATCACCGTCAACGACGTCGAGGACGCCTTCACGAAGATCGTCAACAGCGAGGTGCTGCGTTCGGTCGTGGTGTTCAAGCC
>DATKQX010000154.1:0-3253 GCA_035532495.1 Saccharimonadales bacterium (SeqCode) | reverse complement strand
GGTGCGATCGCGTTTCATGTCGCGCTGCCTGCACAACCGTTCGCCCTCATCGTTGTGGTGCTGATCGGCGTTGCGTGTTTCAGCATGATGGGTGTCGCGGCAAGCACTGCCATCCCCAATCAGGAGTCCGCCGGCCCCGTGGTGAGCCTCGTGTTCTTCGTGCTTGTGTTCTTGTCAGGCTTGTACTTTCCGCTGGCGCCCGGCTCCGGGTTGCTGCAGATCTCCAGCTGGTTTCCCGTGCGGCACATGATCACCGCGGTCTTCGCGACGTTCAGCACTCAACCCGGGGTCGACGCCTTTCCGTGGCAGGACATTCTCGTCATGGTGGTTTGGGCCGCCATCAGCGCCGTGGTAGCGATACGTGGCTTCCGTTGGGAGCCACGCCGCCGCTGATGCGTGATCCCTCGAGCTACGCCGGCTGCGGCGTGATTTCAGTGGTCACTCACGCCACGGTACTTCGGAACGCTCGTCGACATTCGGTCCACACCGGGGCCGTTTGTTACCGCACTGCGATCATCCGGTTTACGGGCTGCACCAGGATGAGGCCATGGCCTCGTCGCAAGGCACCTCAGCGGCGCGTCGCGCTTGCGTACGTCGGTTCCTACCAATTCCGCTGATCGCCGGAGCCGTCGCGCTGCTCGCCACCGCCTGCGGAAGCTCGCTTGGCTACGACACGCCGTGCTCGGTGTGGGTCTCCATGGATACGGCTGATCAGCAGAGCACCTTCGACAACCTCTTGCATCAAGAGGGTCAACCCGACGGCAACAGTTCCTATGTCGCGGAGTTTGAGCGCTTGGCCGATGCCTACTGTGCGGATCCGCTCCTGCCGGACGACACGATCGGTGGCATGCGCGATAGCCGGCCCCCGTGACCGCACCTCGCGCATAGGGGCCCGCCTCGTCACTCCAGGGTTGGACCCGCCACTGGAGTTCTTCACTTCATCGCTCCACCGATGAGTTTTCGGGTACTCCGGCGTTGTACCTCACATCGGCGAGGGTGTCGCCGGGGGCATGGTCGGCTGACCTGCCCGAACCGTACGAGGAGAATGGAACCATGAACTGGACTCTCGAACTTGTGGTCGTCCCCGTGTCCGACATCGACCGCGCCAAGTCCTTTTACGCGGAGAAGGCTGGGTTTGAGCTGAACGTCGACCACCGCTCGGGCGAGGACTTCCGAGTGGTCCAGCTGACGCCGACGGGCTCGGGCTGCTCGATCGCGTTGATGAAGACGGAGATGCAACCGGGTTCCCTCAAGGGCCTGCAGTTGTGTGTTGCCGATATCGACGCCGCGCGGGCGGAGCTTGTCGAGCGTGGTGTCGAGGTGAGCGAGGTCTTCCACTTCGGCGAGGCCGGGCAGACACCCGGCCGCGACCCGAATGGCGCCGACTACAACTCGTTCATCAGTTTCAGTGATCCGGACGGCAACGCCTGGGTGGTCCAGGAGGTGAAGGCGAGGGGGTGACACGATCCGTGCGCGGGGACGAGTCCGCCTTCGCCACGCTGAGCGAGCGCCACCGGCGCGAATTGCATGTGCACTGCTATCGAATGCTCGCGTCCTTCGACGAGGCCGAGGACGCGGTCCAGGAGGCTCTGCTGCGTGCGTGGCGCAGTCGCGACAGCTTCGAGGAAGGCTCAATGGCGCGCGCGTGGCTCTATCGAATTGCCACCAATGTGTGCCTGGACATGATCCGGCGCAGCTCGCGCCGGGTCGCCGCGATGCATTCCTTCGCCGAGGTGCCGTGGCTGCAGCCGTATCCTGACCGGCTGCTTGACGAGATCGGCCCCACGGCGGAGGACCCGGAAGCGGTTGCAGTAGAACGGGAGACGATCGAGCTCGCGTTCCTCGCCGCGATGCAACTGTTGCCGCCGCGGCAGCGCGCTGCGCTCCTCCTTCGCGATGTCTTCGGCTGGCCTGCCATAGAAACGGCATCCATGCTGGAGACGAGCGTTGCGGCAGCCAATAGTGCGGTGCAACGGGCTCGGGCTACGCTGCAGCAGCACCTGCCTGCGCGGCGATCCGATTGGTCTGCCGCCAAGGTCAGCACCCAAGAGCGAGAACTGCTCGCACGATTCATCGATGCCCATGAACGCTGTGACGGAGCGGCCGCGATCGCCATCGCGGTCGAGGATCTCCGGATCACGATGCCGCCGAGCCCAGCCTGCTACAAGGGAAGCGGATCGATTGCGCCACTGCTGCAAAACGCGGAGCGGTTCGGTGCGTGGCGGTTGGTGCCGACCCGGGCCAACAGAATGCCGACGGCCGCGAGTTACCTCTGCCGACCCGGCGACTCAGAGTTCCGGGCGATGAAACTCGATGTGCTGCGTATTGTGGACGGTCGGATCGCGGAGATCACCACGTTTGGTGCCGAACGGTTCGCAGACTTCGGGCTCCCGCCGACCCTGACAAGCTGCGCACAGTGAGCGCGACGGTAACCCTCGAGCCATGGGGCGGCGGCGACCTGCCGCTGCTCGAGCGCCTGATGGGCGACCCGCGCATGACCGAGCACCTCGGCGGCCCCGAGAGCCCCGATAAGCTGCGCGAGCGTCAGGCTCGCTACGAGCGCCTCGAGGGAGGCGATCGCATGTTCAAGATCGTCGACGTGCTGAGCGGCGCCAACATCGGCTCGGTCGGCTTCTGGATCAAGGAGTGGCACGACGAGCAGGTCTACGAGGTCGGTTGGATGGTCGTGCCGGACTTCCAGCGGCGTGGCATCGCAGTGGCGGCAACGGTGAAGGCGATCGAGCTGGCCAAGCGCGACGACAAGCACCGCTTCATGCACGCCTTCCCGAACGTCGACAACGTTCCGTCGAACGTGATCTGCCGCAAGCTTGGCTTCGAGTTGCTCGAGACGTGCGACTTCGAGTTCCCAAAGGGGCGCTTCATGACGTGCAACGACTGGCGTCTGGACCTGCGCGCGACGTAAGCCACCCGGGTCCACAACCCGAGCGCAGCCGCCGTTGCGGACCAGCAGCGCGTATGCGTCCCGTCCGCCATTGCATGATCAATGGTTTGGGTGTGGCGGAGGGAGAGGGATTCGCCTCCTCACTCGCCACCCTGGAGGTCCTGTTCGCGTGAAATCCACGCCATGCACGCTGTGATCGACTAGGTGAGATTCCGATCCAGCGCTCTGGCGGCAAGTCCCAACGCCGCCTTCATCCACGTCACGCGTTGGTCGCGCGTGCCCAGCTGGTGGCCGGCCTCGAACCACACGACCTCGATGTTGCCGCCCGTTTGCCGGACTCGAGCCGCGTAG
>DATKQX010000153.1:0-7606 GCA_035532495.1 Saccharimonadales bacterium (SeqCode) | reverse complement strand
CCTGGTCCAGGAACGCGTCATCGACCGGGTGTTCCGGTCGGGTGCCGAGCATCACGCCCATTCCCTCGACGGTGCTCCGAAGATCGGTCAGGTGGAGGGTCGCGATCAGCATCATTCCGGCCTGCAGCAATCGAGGGACGGACTCGGTGATCGGCCGCCCCGTGGTATCGACGCCGGCGAGGTCGTCGAGGCACGCCACCTCGGGGTTGCGCCGCAACAGTGCCTCGACGTCGACGATCCCCGCTTGCGCCGGCGAGCTCCGTCCACCGAGCACCTCGAGTTCTCCGAGCGCAGCCTCACAGCGGCTCCGTCCGTCGGTCTTCACCGCCGCGACCACGACATCCGAACCCCGTGCCCGGCGCCGGGTTGCCTCGTCGAGCATTGCCACGGTCGTGCCGCAGCCGCGTGCGTATCCCAGATAGACGCGCAGCCCGGAGCGGATTGCGCTCGCGTGCAGCGCGCGGAGCAACATGTCGGAGTCGGGCCGCCGGTCACCGGCTGCGATCGGGGGGTCTCGGTGGATACCGGCGGGACGCGCGACGACATGCACGTTTACGTCCGGCAGCTCGGTGATCAACCGGTCGGCGAGCCCACGGTGGAGGCGGCCGCGGACGCCAGGGTGTGAGGGCTGACCGACGACAACGTGCTGGACGCCGAGCTCCTGGGCGACGGCAACCACGACGTCGGCGACTCGGCCTTCTCGCTCGATGAACCCACACTGGAGCAGCTCTGCAAGTTCTTTCGATTTCGTCCTGCCCACCTCGGTCTCGTCCCCGTGCCGTCCCAGCACAACCAGCACCGTGCAGAAACCGCCGAACCGCCGGGCGAGCCGGCTGGCGCGGCGAATGAGCGTTGCGCTGCTCCGCCCGCCGCTGACAGCCACGAGGACCGACTGGGGCGCGGGACGGATGGCGCCACGAGCGCGCCCGACAGTCTGCGCCACGAGACGAAGTGCGATCTCACGCAGCGCGGCAAGATTGCCGGGACGGAAGAAGTTGCCAAGCGCAGTGTCGATCTTCTCCTGCGCGTAGATGTTGCCGTGGCGCATGCGCTTGCGGAGCGCCTCGGGAGAGATGTCGATGAACTGGATCTCGTCAGCATTGTCGAGAACCCGGTCGGGCAGGGTCTCGCGCACCGGGATGCCGGTGATGTGCTCGGCGAGATCCTTCACCGACTCGAGATGCTGGACGTTGACGGTGGTCACCACGTCGATGCCGGCCGCGAGGATCTCTTCGACGTCCTCGTACCGCTTGGTATGGCGGACGCCCGGCACGTTGGTGTGGGCAAGCTCGTCCACGAGCACGACCTGCGGATGTCGAGCCATGACCCCGTCGAGATCCATCTCCTCCATGGGCCTGCCGCGGTACTCGACCTCGAGCCGGGGGATGACCTCCAGACTGCCGATCGCCTGATCGGTGAGCTTGCGTCCATGGGTCTCGACGAATCCGACGACCACGTCCTCTCCCTGGGAGCGCCGGTCGTGCGCCTCGCGGAGCATGGCGAACGTCTTGCCGCTTCCGGGCGTGGCTCCGAGGAACACCCGCAGATGGCCGCGGCCGACCTTCGTCGTCGCAGGGACCGGCACGGCGCCAGCCGCGATTGTGTCGGTCATACGGCTAATGATGCTCGCGTCGACGTCGCCGTAAACGCGTCAGCCGGCGAGGCCGGCTTGCTGGGCGTTGAGGGCGAGATTGAGCTGGAGCACGTTGACGACCGGCTCACCGAAGATCCAGAGAATCCGCCCCTGCACCTGGGACTCGACGAGGGCGTGCACCTTGCCGGGGTTGAGGCCGCGGGCGCTCGCCACCATGTTCACCTGGGCGAGGGCAGCGGCTTCGCTGATGTTCGGGTCGAAGCCCGTGAAGTCGGAGGTGACCAGGTCGATCGGTACGGGCGCCGAGACGCCGGCGGCCGTGTACGCGGCCACGGCTGCCTTGGTGTTCTCCAGCAGCAGCGGGTTGGACGGCCCGTAGTTGCTCCCCACCGAGTTCGCGGCGTTGCACGGCTGCAGCGCTCCGGTATTGGCATTTGTCGTATAGGAGAGCCGGCCCTGGAAGTACCTGGTGTCGATCGTGATCTTGAGGCTCCCGTCCTTGGCAATCGTCTCTGCCGGGCAACTCTGACCGATCATGGTCGACCCCACCACCTTGCCGTTGACGGTGACGAGACTGCCGTTGGCGTTGCTGTTGAACGCGACCTGCGAAACGCCTGTGATGACGAACGTGTACACCATCACCATGACGGCGAGAGCCAACGTGAGACGGAGGCTGATGAGCAGCTCCTTGGGCCAGCTACGTGGATTCATGACATCTAGACCAGGTGTACCGCGTTGATGATCACGTCGATGACCTTGATTCCGATGAATGGCGCGATGACCCCGCCAACGCCGTAGATGAGGAGGTTGCGGCGGAGCAGCGAGCTGGCGCCGACCGCCCGGAACCGCACGCCGCGCAGCGCGAGTGGAACGAGCGCAATGATGATCACCGCGTTGAAGATGACCGCGCTGAGGATGGCGCTGTGCGCGGATTGCAGGTGCATGATGTTCAGCACCGCCAGCGGCTTGAGCGCCACGTAGGCGGTGAACATCGCCGGGATGATCGCAAAATACTTGGCGACGTCGTTGGCGATGCTGAAAGTGGTCAGTGCTCCGCGCGTGATGAGCATCTGCTTGCCCGTCTCAACGATCTCGATCAGCTTGGTCGGATCGCTATCGAGATCGACGAGGTTGCCGGCTTCCTTCGCCGCCTGCGTTCCGCTGTTCATCGCAACGCCGACGTCTGCCTGCGCCAGAGCGGGCGCGTCGTTGGTGCCGTCACCGGTCATTGCGACGAGCTTTCCGCCCGCCTGTTCCTGACGGATGAGATCGAGCTTGTTCTCAGGCGTCGCCTCCGCGAGGAAGTCGTCGACACCCGCCTCGGCGGCGATGGCCGCAGCCGTGAGGGGGTTGTCTCCGGTGATCATCACGGTGCGCAGACCCATCCTGCGCAACTCGGCGAACCGTTCCGCGATGCCTGGCTTGACGATGTCCTTCAGGTGAATGGTGCCGAGGATGATGTGGTTCTGCGCGACGAGCAGCGGCGTGCCGCCACTGCGGGCGATGACCTCGACCTGATCGGTGACGCCCTGGGGCACGACACTATCGCCGCGTTTGCCCCGTCCACACCACTTGGCGACGGCGTCGCCCGCACCCTTGCGGATACTGTCCTTGGCGTTGTCCACGCCACTCATTCGCGTTTCGGCCGTGAATGGCACGAAAGTCCAGGCGGTGTCTCCGTCGTCCTCTGGCGCGCCGAACCGCCGCGCCAAGGCCACGATCGAACGTCCCTCCGGGGTCTCATCAGCGCGGCTTGCGAGGTCGGCGGCGCGGACCAGCTGTTCCATGGCCACACCCGGCGCCGCCAGGAACTCAGTCGCCTGGCGATTGCCGAGCGTGATCGTGCCGGTCTTGTCGAGGAGGAGCGTGTCGACGTCACCGGCAGCTTCGACGGCGCGGCCGGACATGGCTAGGACGTTCTTCTGGAGGAGGCGGTCGATCCCGGCGATTCCGATGGCGCTGAGCAGACCACCGATCGTCGTCGGGATCAGGCAGACCAGCAACGCGACCAGCACGGTGACTTCGATGGAGGCGCCCGAGAAGACGGCATAGGGCTGCAGCGTCACCACCGCGATCAGGAAGATCAGCGTCAGGCTCGCCAGCAGAATGTTGAGCGCGATCTCATTGGGAGTCTTCTGCCGCGATGCGCTCTCGACAAGCGAGATCATGCGGTCGAGGAAGGTCTCGCCAGGGTTCTGGGTGATCTCGATGACGATGCGGTCGCTGAGCACCCGGGTGCCGCCGGTGACCGCGCTCCGGTCGCCGCCTGCCTCGCGAATGACCGGTGCCGATTCGCCGGTGATCGCCGACTCGTCGACGCTCGCGATGCCTTCGATGATCGTCCCGTCACTCGGGATCACGTCGCCCGCCTCGCAGACGACGATGTCGCCCTTGCGCAGGTCGGGAGCGGGAACCGGCGTTTCCTTGCCGCCGCGGCCGCCCTGCAGCTTGCGCGCGATCGTCTCGGTGCGCGTGCGGCGAAGCGCCTGGGCCTGTGCCTTGCCGCGACCCTCGGCGATCGCCTCGGCGAAGTTCGCGAAGAGCACGGTGAACCAGAGCCAGAGGGCAATTTGCCCGACGAAGCTGGTGTCGACGGCGTTGCCAACAACGTCCGCGATGAAGACGTACGTGGTCATCAGCGCGCCGATCTCGACGACGAACATCACCGGATTTCGCACCATGACGCGCGGGTCCAGCTTGACGAAGCTCTGACCGATTGCGGGGAAGAGCAACTCCGGGTCGGTGACGCTGCTCCGGCGGCGTCGGGGATGGTGAGCGGCTGCGAGGGCCATATCAATGCACCGCGATGAGCTTGAAATGCTCGAGGATCGGCCCGAGCGAGACTGCGGGGAAGAAGGTCAACGCCGCGACGACGAGGATCGTTCCCACCAGGAGTGCGACGAACAACGGTCCATCGGTGGGGAAGGTGCCCGCGCTCGCCGGGACGATCTTCTTCTTGACGAGGTTTCCCGCCATCGCCATCACCGGGATAATGAAGAGGAAACGTCCCATCCACATCGCGCCGGACAGCATCAGGTTGTAATAGAGCGTGTTGCCGGTCAAGCCGGCAAACGCGCTGCCATTGTTTCCGGTCGTTGACGCGAACGCATACAGGATCTCGGTGAGCTGGTGCGGCGTTCCCTGCGTCGCGATCGGCCCTGCCTGCCCTCCCGCCGTGAGCACCGCGATGGCGGAGAATCCGAGGATCGATGCGGGCAGGACGAGGATCGCTATGGCTGCGTACTTGACATCGCGCGCCTCGATCTTCTTGCCGACGTATTCCGGGGTTCGGCCAACCATGAGGCCGGCGATGAACACCGCGACGATCGCGAACACGATCATGCCGTAGAGGCCGGAACCAACACCTCCAGGGGTGATCTCACCGAGCTTGATGAGGACCAGTGGAATCAATCCGCCGATCGCCGTCCAACTGTCGTGTGACGAATCGACCGATCCCGTGCTGGTGCCGGTAGTAGCGGTGCCGAATTGGGCCGTCTGGATGGGCCCGAACCGGGCCTCCTTCCCTTCCATGTTGCCGCCGGCGGACTGCGCCGACGCCACCTGGGTTGCCCCGGTGCCGACCAGCGCGGGGTTGCCCTGCTGCTCCTGCCACGCGGCGACGCCGAAGGCGCCGATGAGAATGATCCCCATGACCGCGCCGAGCGCGATTCCCTGCTTCACATTCCCCACCCACTTGCCGAACGTGATCACCAGGCCAAAGGGGATGAGCAGGACGGTGAAAATTTCCAGTGCGTTGGTGAACCCGTTGGGGTTCTCGAACGGGTGGGCGCTGTTCGCGTTGAAGAACCCGCCGCCGTTGGTCCCGAGGTCCTTGATCGCCTCCTGGGATGCGACGGGACCCTGGGCGATCGTCTGCACTCCGTTGGTGAGCGTGTGGATGATCGAGTAACCGCTGAAGTTCTGGATGGCGCCGTTGGCCACCAGGATGAGAGCAACCAGCACGCTGATCGGCAGCAGCACGTAGAGCGTGCCGCGCACGGTGTCGACCCAGAAGTTCCCGAGCGTGTTCATGGTTCGGCGCGCCATCGCGCGAATGATCACGATGGCGATGGCCATGCCCATCGCGGCGCTGAGGAAGTTGTGCAGCACCAGGGCGACCATCTGTGAGAAGTAGCTCATCGTCGTCTCGCCCGTGTAGTTCTGCCAGTTGGTGTTGGTGGCAAAGCTGATCGCCGTGTTGAAGGCGAGCGGTGCGGGAACGCCGGGGAGGTTCTGCGGGTTGAGGGGCAGATGATCCTGGAAGCGAAGGATGAGGTACGTGAACACGATGCTCACGAAGGTGACGGCAAGGATCGAGACCAGGTAACCGATCCACCCCTGCTCGTGCTCCTCGTCGACGCCGATGATCCGGTAGGTGAGGCGTTCGACGGGCCGGACCACCGGGCTGAGCCAGACGCGCTCGCCCTTGTAGACCTTGAGCATGTAGCCGCCGATGAACCACGCGCCCGCGGCCACGGCGGCATAGGTGATGACCGCCGCGATGATGTCGAGGATCATCAGAAGCGCTCCGGGGCGACAAGCGCGACCAGCAAGTAGATCGCCGCAATCAGCGCGATGATCGCAGCGACGATGTACCCGGTGAGAGCCGCCATCTCAGATCCTCCGGAGGCCGTCGATCATCAGGACGCCCGCGACGAGCATCCCGGCGAAACACAGCAGGGCGAGCAGATCAAGTGGCATTTGAGCCCAGTATCGTCAGGAATCCATCAACGATCGATCAACAATGTATGAGCACTTGGCCACTCTCATCCGGCGCATTGTGGGACCCGGTGAAGCGGTACCCCTAGGGTCCGAGGCATCACTCTTCCAGGACATTCGACCCGGCGGAAACCCGTCTCTGTAGTGCGGCAGTGAGCGATTGCGCGATGTGCAGGTGCGAGCACGGGACGACGCGAGCATCCGCCGGCTGGCAGGGTCACGAACCGGAGGTTAGTTTTGCGCGGGAACGACCAGCACAGGGCAGGGCGCCAGCCGGAACATGCGCTGACCCGCCGTGCCGAAGACGAGATCGGCCAGGGGACCATGCTTGCTGGCACCGGCGACGATGAGGTCGGCGTCGCACTCACGCACCATTTCGGCGATCGACTCGGCAGCCTTGCCGATCGTCGACTGCATGTGGACTTCCACGTCCAGCCCGGCCGCCTTGAGGTCCGCAACCTGCTTGCGCACGTTGAGCTGGAGGAGATCCTCATTGGGGTGCACCGAATGGGCACCGCCGTGACGCTTGAGCAGCTCGCCGCTGATCCGCTCGAGAATGTGCTCCGTGCCAGGCGCGACGACGAAGTCTTCGTGTGCGCGCATCATCTCGAACCTCCCTTGTGCAGCTTGCTTACCATCGCAACACCATGATCTCCCTGACAGAGTCAACGGAGCATCAACGCGGCGGCCCGAACCGGTATCCCTGGCGTCCCACGGTCACCACGATCTCCGGGCGCGCCGGGTCGTCCTCGAGCTTGACCCGCAGGCGCTGGGCGAATGTCCGAAGGTAGTTGCGCTCATCCGCGTATTGCGGCCCCCAGACGCGCTGGAGCAGAGTGCGATGGTCGAGCGTCACGCCGGAGTTGCGAGCCAGTTCGGCGAGCAGCAGCCACTCGGTCGGCGAGAGTCGTACCTCCGCGCTGTTGCGCGTGACCGTACGCGCGCCGAGGTCGACCCGAACGCTCCCGAGCGCGACGGTACCTCCAGTGCCGTCCGGCGGCCTCACTCGCCGCAGGACCGCGCGAACCCTCGCGAGCAGTTCGTCGGCGCCGAAAGGCTTCGCCAGGTAGTCGTCGGCGCCGAGGTCGAGTGCCCGAACCTTGTCGGACTCCTCGCCGCGAGCGCTGACCACGATGACCGCTGGCCTGTGGCGATTCTCCATCTGCTCGAGGATGTGCCAGCCGTCGATGAAGGGAAGGCCGATGTCGAGCAGCACGATGTCGATCGTGCTGACCTCGCGAAGCATCTGAGACGCGGTGATGCCGTGGGCCGCGAGCGACGTCTGGTACCCCG
>DATKQX010000152.1:0-3174 GCA_035532495.1 Saccharimonadales bacterium (SeqCode) | reverse complement strand
GCGACCGAACATTTGCTCCGAAGTATACGGCGGTGCGGCCGCGGCTTCTCCCGGGGAAAGGAGTCAACGGCGCAGACCATAGAATCGGTGGGCCGGGCTGGCGAAATGGCAGACGCGGCGGTCTTAAAAACCGCTAGGGGGAAACCCCTGTCCGGGTTCAATTCCCGGGCCCGGTACGTTGCTACGTAAGGGGTTTCCCGCGGGGAAGCCCGGAGCCCTTTCAGGGGTCGTGTAGCCGAGAATGTAGCCAAGCGGGTAAAATGCCCTGCTGTGCTCGGTGTCCAAGAGATCACCGCTGCCCAGGCCGCCCACAGTGCCCATGAGGCCGCGGTGGCCAAGTTTCTCGCGGCAGCCAAGCGGCGCAACCCCGAGCGCTTCAAGCGGGTGTGCGAGGCGTCCCCCGTGCTCACCCGCTACGGGTGGCGCCAGATCATCGCCCACGAGGTGCTCGACGACTTCAGCCTGCGCTAAGGCCGCGCTCCGCTCGCTGAGATCGGCCGTCCCGCCCCTACTGCGGTGGCACCCGTATCGGGAGCATGCCTTGTCGGGGCGGTCGCCGCTTCCTAACCGCCGGCCGTCCCAACGTCAGGGGTTTGACGCCTTCCCTGGTGACCGAGTAAATGAACGGACCAGGGGACTCACGCGCGACGCGTTCGATGTCCGGCCAATGGATAGCCAGCAGGCGCAGCGAGTCCCAACTAGACGCGTTGCCAGATCCCGTGAGACAGAAGGTGCGAAGGCCATGTTGGAGGAGCGCCTCACGTTCACGCGAGCGGCTTCGAACGCGCTTGTCGCGGAGGATCACTATCCACTGACGGCGCCCTGCCTCAGCAAGCCACTTCGAGTCCGGTGTGGCGGGGACGATCGTTGGGCAAGAAGTATGGCCCGGATAGAGGATGTCGTTGCGGACTGCCTCTAGCGACTTCGCCACCCCCAAGAGGTTCGCGTCGACAAAAAAGACGAGAACCTCAGGGTCTTCAGGCGGCCTCACTCCGCGGCCTCGGCCGCAGTTGCAACTCCCATTGGATGGCCGCGCGCACGTCGGGGATGCTCAGCCCATAGGTGGCTGCGACGGACTCGTGATCTTCGCCGGTCGCAATCGCCTCCGCAATGGTTTCAGTGCGGATCCCGTGGACCTGAGGGACCCCAAAAGCCACATCAGGGTGTATGACGACGGGAATGGAAGACCCGAGGGGGTGCATGCTCGTCGCGACGCCATCAGAGAACTGAACCTTGTTCAGGAACTCCTTAAACCCTGCACTGAAAGCCAGTTGCCCCGTCTCCGGATCGACTAGTCGCACGGGCTGGAGGTCGTCGTCGAGCTGAGCTTCGTCCTGAAGTTGCTTCAGGCGTATGAGAAGGTCTCGGCGCTCGCCCACGAGCGGCTTGAAATGGGCGAGCGGATAGGGGACGCCCCACGATTCGCGAGCGAGGTCAATGAATCTGCGGAGGCGCTGGAGACTGACTGTTCCCTTCACTCGATACTCGCGCAGGTAGCCGGCCTCAATGAACTCCGCCCACGTGACGTCCGAGGAATTGCGGTCGCTGAGGCGGATGACGGCCTGGTAGGGAACTCCCCGCACCGTGAATCCCTCGAGCCAACGCCTGAGGGTGGCTGGAGGCAATTCGAGCAGGCGAGCTGCCTCGCTGAGGGCGTACATGGGCCGGTCCAGAATGGCGAGGTTCGTCACGACCGTAGATGATGAATCAATCGGGTAAGCGCGAGCGGCTACGGGCGGCGGGCGCCGAATCCCGATGGAAGCCGGCCGATCCTGACGACGTTCGGCTCGGGCTCGTCCGTCACCTCGTCAATCTGATTCGGCGCGGGAGACGGGCCCAATCCCATGACCGGCAACGGATCCGGTTGCGTGGTGATTTCGTACGCTTCGACCGCGACCTGGGGGACGTCATCAAGACTCGTGCCGGTGAAGGAGTTCTTCAGCAGAGACGCGGAGATCTTGCGGCGCTTCTCATCGCCGGCCAACACGGCCTCGTCAACGTCCTGGCCATCCGCTTGAGCGTCCATCGCGTCATAGATCGAATTGAGCCGCGCCAGGGTGCTCGGCTTGGCGACGAGTTCGCCGAAGATCTCCTCGATCTTTTGGTCGAGGGCGAGGTCCGGCTCTCCCATGTCCATCGTGAGCACCGCAGATCGATCGATGTAGGCACCATCGATTCGCGCCAACTCCACGAGCAAACGTGAGGCGCGGTCGATCCACTCGCCGGTGGTGGATCCTGTCGTCTGCCCGGCCTCGAGCTGTGCGTCGGCGTTTCTCAACACTTCCGCACACAGGCGGCGCAACGCCGCTACGGCGTCCGTTACCGGCTCCGCGGGTTGCGTGCGCAGCACTGCAGCCGCGCGCTCTTCGGCGATGCGCTCGCGCGCCTTGCGTTTCGCCTGGGGGCTGGCCCCTCCGTGATAGCGGCAGCGGGCGCTGCCTTCGAGCGCGTACTGCTTGCACGCGTGCGCGTCTTCCGCGCGCGTCTTCGCGCCGCACCGTTGCGGTGCTGCAGCGAGCACCACCCCGTACTTGCGCGCCGGCTCTTTCATTTCAGATCCCATTACATGCCTCTAGGAACGTCCAGGACGCCCGCAACGGCGTGCCCGGGGTGTTGTACTCGTGGGGGTAAGAGGGCGACGCCAGGTCGACCACACCCGACGCCGCCCCAGTGACGACCGCACGCGCTCGGACCTGGTGGAAACAGTCCCACCAAGTGACGAGCGGCGGAGGAGGACGCCGTCACCGCTGACCGGCGCCCCCGTCCACCGCTCACAGCCGTTTCTGCATGGCGAGCAGCACGTTCAGCCCGGAGCCGCAGCGCGCACAGACGATTCGCCAACCCTCGGCCGTCGTCAGCCCGCACCGCGACGCCTCTGCGAGTGAGCACTGACATGACGCACACCGATACTGCTGTGCTTGTAATTGCGTCAGGATCATTTCCTCCTCGGCCTGCGGCGACAACCAGGTCATGCCGCAGTCACCACCTGGTCCGCGTCCTGATCCGGGGCGGAGCGACAGCAACCGGAGCAGTGGGGACGACCGGAGCCGGAGCGGGCTCGGCCGGGGCGACGCTATAGACGCCTGCCGGCCCCAGCCCGACGCGCCGGGTTTTGGCTGTGTCCAGGAGCCTTGCGAGATCTCCGAACGCGGCCATCTGCCGTGAGGTCAACTC
>DATKQX010000151.1:0-58343 GCA_035532495.1 Saccharimonadales bacterium (SeqCode) | reverse complement strand
CTTCGCAGGTGCAGACATCGCTGGCGCCACCTCTTCTTCAACTCTCACGGCTAACGATTGATCGATTGCCATAGGACTCCTTCCGGGACCGTGGACAACTCACCGCCGCCACCGAGGGACACATCGATCGCCGCGGCACTTCTCTACGGAGAAGCCTAGGGATCGGTGTCCGGCCGTTCTATGGACGCCAAGACCGACGGTTCAGCCCTGGTGCTTGTGCGCCGCGCACAAAGGAGTCGGTGCAAACCGACCAACCCGAGCGCTCAGGTGGCTTCCGGGGGCTTGATCTCGGCCACCTGGGACCGGGCGAGCGCCTTGTCCTTGAAGTAGACCTTGTTGATACCGACGAAGGCGATCTGCGGTTCCGGCACGTCCTCTTCGGCGTAGATCGCATCGACCGGGCAGGGGTCGACACAGGCCCCGCAGTCGATGCACTCGTCCGGATCGATGTAGACCATGCGGTCCTCATCCACCTCGTGGATGCAGTCGACCGGGCAGACCTCGATACAGGACTTGTCCTTCAGATCGACGCAGGTCTCGGTGACGATGTAGGTCATCGCCGGCGAGTCTAGCAAGCGCGTCCGTTCCCACTCTCGCGTAACCGCTCGACGTACCTGTCTATGAGGCGCCGTCAAAGGCGGTTTGCGGTGGGTCGTCCGGCGTCCAGGGGACCAAACGTGAGAAGCAGACGCATGCTCGGCCGGCTCGCGGTGGTCGCGCTGCCTGTCATCGGCATTGCCGCGGGATCGGTGACCGCGTCAGCGGGCGGCTCGTTCATCGGCGGCCTGACGCACGTGGAGATGCTCGGCTCGACGGTGCCGTTCAACGGCGATGTCAATCCATATGGGATGGCCGTCGTCGCCCAGAGCCGGGGGAGGCTTGTCGCCGGCGACGTCCTCGTCAGCAACTTCAACAACGCGACGAACGCGCAGGGAACGGGCACGACGATCGTGCAGATGACCCCGCAGGGCGGACGCTCCACGTTCGCGCGCGTCACCAGTGCGGAGGTTCGCAACCACTGCACCGGCGGTGTCGGTCTCACCACGGCGCTTGCCGTCCTCCACGACAAATGGGTCATCGTCGGGTCACTGCCGACATCCAACGGCATGTCCCCGACCGCGAAGGCCGGGTGCCTGGTCATCCTCGACAGCGACGGCAACCTCGTCGAGACCATCAACAACGCGGACGGCATCAAGGGACCGTGGGACCTCACCGCGGTTGATCGCGGCGACCTCTCCTACGTCTTCGTCACCAACGTGCTCAGCGGCACCGTCGCTGCCGGCGGCGGAGTCGTCAATCGCGGAACCGTGGTCCGCCTCGTCCTCCACACGGGTGGCAGCGGCGCTCCGTGGGTTGTGTCGAGCACACAAATCGGCTCCGGCTTCTCGGAGCGGACGGATCCGGCAGCGCTGGTCGTCGGCCCGACCGGTGATGCGGTGAGCGCGAACGGCACCCTCTACGTCGCCGACACCGCAGCCAACCGCATCGCGGCAATCCCCGATGCGTTCAACCGAATGAGCACGGCATTCAGTGGCGCCGACGTGACCAGCAACGGCCGGCTCAACGCGCCGCTCGGTCTCACGCTTGCTCCTAACGGCGACATCCTCACGGTCAACGCCGGCGACGGCAGGATCGTCGAGACGACGCCAGGTGGGATGCAGTCCGCGTTCCAGTGGCTCGATACGAGCGGCTCACCGCCAGGCAGCGGCGCGCTCTTCGGTCTCGTGGTAACTCCCCTCCGCAACGGCGTCTACTTCGTGGACGACGCGACCAACTCGTTCGAGTTGCTCCACTAGAGTCTGCGCCGGCCAAAAAGGGTGCTCAGCCGTCCGGACCCGCCTCCGGCTCCGGCTGGGCGCCCCGTGCGGCCCCGGCCTGGAGCACGTCGCGGATTCGCAGGCAGAGATGCAGGTTGAGGCGCGTCGCGGGGTCGTCCAGGCGCAGGTGGCCGACCTCCTCAATGCGGCGCAGCCGGTACAGCACCGTGTTGCGATGCAGGCGGAGGCGCTGCGCAGTCTCGGTCGGTGAGCCGTTGGCGGCGAAGAACGCGTCCAGCGTGGTCATCAACCCCGCACTCGAGCGCTCGTCGTAGGCGAGCAGGTCGCCGACGGTGCCGCGGTAGTAGTCGCTCAACTCGGGGTGCTGCGCCATCGCGAAGAGCAGGCGGTGCAGGCCGAGATCGGTGAAGCTCGCCTGCCGTCCGGGCCCAAGCAGGCGGCGGCCCATCTCCAGCGCGTGCTCGGCCTCGCGGTACGACTGGCGGACGCCCCCAGGGCCGTCATGGGTCCTGCCCAGGCCGAGCGACGTCGAGGCGTCACCCGTCGCGGACGCGCACTCGGCTCGCATCGTGTCGGCGAGGCGGTACGTCACGTCGGGCGCCACGTCGGTTTCGGGCATGGCCACCAGGCAGACGGCATCCTCGTGGGCGGCGACCAGCGCTCGCACCTCGCGGCGCGCGACGACGTTCTGCACCGCCCGGAGCGCGTGCGCCTCCCACGATGCGGACGGGATCGTGCCGCGCAGCGCGATCACAAAGACACTCCCCGACAGGTCGGCGCCGAGCCGAAGCGCACGCTCCTGCGCGACGCGCTCCGACGAGTACGAACCGGTGAGCAGCGAAGCGATGAACTCCCCCTCGAGGCGGTCGCGTGTCTCGGTCACCGCTCGTTCGCGGTCGAAATCGATGGCGCACGCCGAAGCCGCTCGCGCGACCGCGAGACGCGCAATCTGATCGAGGTGCTGGTCATCGCCGATGACGGAGACGAAGCCGCCGATGCCGACGCGCATCGGCACTGGGCTCACCAGCGCGGCAAGGCCGCTCCGGCCCAGCGCGAACTCGTGCACCGGTGGGTCGGCGCCGAGTGCGGCGATCGTCAACCCCCAGCGTCGCAACGCATCCGCCTCCGCTCCGAGCTCGTCGCGGAGCAGCAGGTCGGACGCCGTGAGGTAGCGCACCTCGCCGGCCTCGTCCTGCCATGCGGCAGGCAGGCCGGTGACCTCAGCGAGCTTCTCGATGATCTTGTCCGGCCCCGCCCCGCCGAGCGCGAGGTCCATCAGCGACAGCTGCAGCTCCTGCGCGCGCTCGTGCAGCAGCGCGCGCTGATCGAGGATGAAGCGGACGCACGTGTGGTGCGCGTCGCCGGCATGGACACCGTCGGGCAGCCGCAGCAGCGGCATCATCAGGCGGTCGGCGGCGGCGATGCTCTCGATCGACACGTCACCGACCACCGCGACCGCCACGCCGCCCTTCTCGGCGAAGCTGGTCATCACCTGGGGCAGATCGAGTCGCTCGTCGAGGAGGCGAATGCTCTTGACGGGCACGAACGCGATCTCACCGCCCTTGACCGCCTCGAAGGCAGGCGGCCGCGTGCGCAGTGCACATGCCCATTCAACGCGACGCTCGAGGCCGCCACCACCGCCGAGCAGGTCCGTGCCGGGCGGCAGCACCCCCCGCCAGACGTCCTTGACGGTGATCGTCGGCGCGCTCATCTGCCGAGCATCCGATCAGCAGCGCTCGAGGTACTGGTTGATCTCCCAGGGCGTGACCTGCCCGCGGTACTCCAGCCACTCGAGGCGTTTCGCGGCGATGAAACGCTCGGCGAGGTGGTCACCGAGCGCGTCGATCACGACCTCGTCTGCTTCGAGCGCGTCGACGGCGTCCTTGAGGTTGTCGGGCAGGACGCCCACGTTGCGGCGCTCCAGCTCGGTCTCGTCGAAGCCGTAGAGGGACTCCTCGACCGGAGGCGGCAGGGGCAGCCTGCGCTCGATGCCGTCGAGCCCGCAGCGGAGCATCACGGCAAACGCCAGGTACGGGTTGCAGGACGGATCGGGGCTGCGCAGCTCGACGCGGGTCGCCTCCGCGCGCCCCACGTGGGGCACGCGGATGAGTGCGCCACGGTTGGTGCGCGCCCACGAGATGAAGATCGGCGCCTCGAAGCCGCGCACCAGGCGCTTGTACGAGTTGACGAGCGGCGCCAGCACCGCGCTGATCCCTGCCGCGTGGTGCAGCTGTCCTGCGATGAAGTGCTGGGCGATCTCGCTGAGGCCATACGCGTCCTCGCCCGCGAAGGCGTTTCCGGCGTCGCGGCCGTGCAAAAGGCTCTGGTGGACGTGCATGCCACTGCCCGGCTGGCCGTCGAACGGCTTTGGCATGAAGGTTGCGATGGCGCCCGACTGCTGGGCGACCGCCTTGAGCGCGTAGCGGAAGGTGATCACGTCGTCAGCCGCCTTGAGCGCCGGGGCGGCATCGATGTCAATCTCGTGCTGCCCCCGGGCGATCTCGTGGTGCGAGGTGTTCACGGCGATGCCCAGGCTCAGCAGCGCGCTGACCATGCGCTGGCGCAGCGCGGTGTTCCCGTCACTGGCGAAGTCGAAATAGGAGCTGCGGTCGTGACGGGTCGGCGCGAGCGACCCGTCGGCGGCCCGCTCGAGGATGAAGAACTCGATCTCCGGCCCGACCCGGTACTCGAAGCCGAGGCGCGCCGCCTCCTCGACCGCCCTTCGGAGCACGCCGCGGGGATCCCCGGCGTACGGCTCTCCGTCCGGCGTCGTCGCCCAGCAGATCAGGCGTGCCGTGCGCTCGTGACCCCAGGGCAGGACCTGAAACGTGGACGCGTCGGGGACCAGGTACATATCGGATTCGGCCGTACGAGCGAACGAATCGACCGACGAGCCATCGAACCAGGTGCCGTGGTTGATCGCCTGGCCGAGTTGGGACGCCGGGATGGTGACGGTCTTGACCCCGCCGATGACGTCGGTGTACTGCAGATCGACGTGGCGGACCTGCTCTGCCTCCACCCTCGACACGAGGTCATCGACGGCTTCCTTGCGGTTGGATGGTGGCAATGCCGGCCTCCCACTGGGCTGAATGCACAATCTCGACGCGTTCCAGCGATTCTAGACCACGTCGAGCGTCTCACCGAGCGGCGGATGTACGCAAACCTTCGTACGTCGCGCACAGCAGTTTCAGGCCGGAGCAGCCACCGTGATAGCCATGCCGCCGAACGTCGTCATCGCCGCCGCGAACGCCGACGTCGGCAACGTTCGCTCGACCCCGTAGAGCACGTCGACGACCGTTACCGTATTCGCCACGGGGTCGTAGCCGATGACCGGCACGGCGTGCTCGCCGACGGCCCAGGGAACGCGCCGGCCGTCCCAGGCGGTCCAGTAGCGTGGGGGATGCGCCTTGAAATCAGAGGTCAGCCAGACCACGACAGAGCTGCCCTCGCGCAGCTGCTGGACGATCTCGGGAACGGTCCAGCCGAGTCCACCGTGGGCGGTGGCTCCGTACCGCTGGGCCGCTGCGAGGACCGGTGGGTAGTACACGCCGTAGCCGGTGTAGCTGGGCTCGTAGCCGTTGACATCACCCACGAAGTCCACGTACGGATCCCCCCATCGCACCGGGTAACCGTCAGCGCCGAGCTGAACCGGGCGCGAATCCTGCGGCAGGCTCTGGTAGATCTGGTCCTGATTCGCGTGGATGCCCTGAATGGCGAGCGCCACCTCCAGGGCGGCGGACTCGCAGTCAAGCGCCAGGTCCTGCTTGATGATCGGGGCGTTCAGGTACACCGACCCGGCATCGGTGGGTATCGGGCTCGACGTTGTCGCCGCCGTGGGCGAGGACGACAGCACCGGCAGGTTCGTCGGCGCAACGGCGCCTGATTGCGCGGAGCTTGCCGAGGCGAGCGTCCAGAGGGGAAGCGCCACCGCGGCGGCAAGCGTCGCGACACCAGCGGCCGCCACGGCCGGCCGGCGTCGTCGGATCATCGGTGTGCGCTCCACGTCACGTGACACCACTCTACCGAGGGCATCCCGCCGATGAGCCCGCGCGGCTCGGTCGAGGCATCCCGTCGATGAATCCCGTTCGGGCGTCGCCTATTGCGGCACCTGGATCCGGCCGCCGAGCTCGCGGAACTTCCTGGCCTGCTCCTCCATGCCGAGGCGGACCGCCTGATCCTCCGCCACCCCATGCAACTCGGCGTAGTCGCGGATGTCCTGGGTGATGCGCATGCTGCAGAACTTGGGCCCGCACATCGAGCAGAAGTGGGCAACCTTCGCCCCCGCCGCGGGCAGCGCCTCGTCGTGCAGTGACCGCGCCGTCTCGGGGTCGAGGCTGAGGTTGAACTGGTCCTCCCAGCGGAAATCGAATCGCGCCTGCGAGAGCGCATCGTCCCAGGCCTGCGCGCCGGGATGCCCCTTGGCGAGATCGGCCGCGTGGGCCGCGATCTTGTACGCGATGACGCCGTCCTTGACGTCCTGGCGGTCAGGCAGCCCGAGATGTTCCTTCGGCGTGACGTAGCACAGCATCGCGGTGCCGTACCAGCCGATCATCGCCGCGCCGATCGCGGATGTGATGTGGTCGTAGCCCGGCGCGATGTCGGTCGTGAGCGGCCCGAGCGTGTAGAAGGGCGCCTCGTGGCAGACCTCCATCTGCAGGTCGACGTTCTCCTTGATCTTGTGCATCGGCACGTGGCCGGGGCCCTCGATCATCACCTGCACGTCGTGCTCCCATGCGATCTCCGTCAGCTCGCCGAGCGTGCGCAACTCGCCGAACTGCGCCTCATCGTTGGCGTCGGCGATGCAGCCGGGACGAAGCCCGTCGCCGAGCGAGAATGAAACGTCATACACGCGCAGGATCTCGCAGAGCTCCTCGAAATGCGTGTAGAGGAAGTTCTCCTCGTGGTGCGCGAGGCACCACGCCGCAAGGATCGAGCCGCCGCGGGACACGATGCCCGTGATCCGCTTCGCGGTGAGCGGTACGTAGCGCAGCAGCACCCCCGCGTGGATGGTGAAGTAGTCGACGCCCTGCTCCGCCTGCTCGATGATCGTCTCGCGATAGATGTCCCACGAGAGCTGGTCCGCGTTTCCACCGACCTTCTCGAGCGCCTGGTAGATCGGGACAGTTCCGACAGGAACCGGCGAGTTGCGGATGATCCATTCACGCGTCGCATGGATGTCCTTGCCCGTTGACAGATCCATGATCGTGTCGGCGCCCCAGCGCGTCGCCCAGCGCATCTTCTCGACCTCGTCGTCGATGCTCGACAGCACCGCCGAGTTGCCGATGTTGGCATTCACCTTCACGAGGAATTTGGCGCCGATGATCATCGGCTCCGCCTCGGGATGATTGATGTTGGCCGGGATGATGGCGCGGCCGCGTGCGACCTCATCGCGCACCAGCTCCGGCGAGAGGCCCTCTCGGATGGCGATGAACTCCATCTCCGGGGTCACCACGCCGCGGCGGGCGTAGTGGAGCTGCGTCACCGCTGCGCCGGGCCGCGCCCGCAAGGCCGTGCGGCCGGTGGCGGTCGTCGCCTCGACGTCCCCTCGCTCGACGATCCACGGTGCCCGCAGCGGCGGCAGCCCGGTCTCGGGCGCGATGGTCACGTCGGGATCGCCGTGGGGACCACTCGTGTCATAGAGACGCAGCGCAGCGTTCGGCGTGTCACCACGAGTGCCGCGGGTCGCAGCCTGCGAGACCTCGCGGAAAGGCACACGCACATCAGGCCGTGAGCCGTCGATGTAGATGCGCCGGCTGGCGTTGTTGCCTGGCCGAGCGGGCGCTGCCACCCCCTCGCGATCGATCACCTCGGTCATGTCCGCCTCCATGTGAGACGACGCCCGGAGAGCCGCTCCTGCCGGAGGCGGTCCGCTCCCTGCGCCGGCATTACCCGGATCAGGTTCCACGGTCGGCCGCCCGCAGCGACCCTCTCAGCCCGGTCCCGCCGAGCTCCCGCACCCAAGATGGTACGCCCCTGTCACGGAGTGGCGATCCTCCGTTGCAGAGCTATCGTTCGAGAGATATAATTCGATACATGGATGTCGATACGAATCTCTCAACACCGGCAACCGGCGCCCAGCCGGCGAACGTGCCACACCCCGAGCCGCGAAAGCTCACCGATCCCCGGGCCATGCGTGCCGTCGCCCATCCCGTGCGCATCGCACTGCTCGAAGTCCTCGGAACGGAAGGCCCTCTGACCGCCACCCAGGCAGGCGAGCTCATCGGCGAAAGCCCCACCACCTGCTCGTTCCACCTCCGTCAGCTCGCCAAGTACGGGTTTATCGAGGAGGTCGAAGGGGTCGCGGGGCGCCGCCGGCCGTGGCGCCTGATCCACACCGGTCTGAGCTTTTCCGACGTGAGCGACGACCCTGAGACCCGCCTCGCGGCGACCGCGCTGACGCGCGTGCTCCACGCCTTCTACCTCGACCGTCTCAAGGAGGGCCTCGCGCTGCGCCGCGACACCCCGACCGAGTGGCAGAAGGCGACCGGCGCCAGCGAATTCCTGCTCTACGTGACCGTTGATGAGCTGCATGCGTTGGATGAGCAGATGAACGCACTGGTCAAGCCGTTTGTCGAGCGCATCGGCAACCCGAAGACACGTCCGCGCGGAGCCGCTCCGATCGAGGTGCTGTTCTTCGCCTATCCCCGCCCGCCCCATCGAACTCACTGACAACTACCGAAGGAGGTACAGAGATATGAGTGGTTTCGTGACCATCGAGCTGACTCGCGCCGCGGAGCTGGTTCGCTCCATCGAACGCCAACGCAGTTTCTACGACGAGTCCGCATGCTCGAGGCGCACCGTGCTGCGCCGCGTCTCGTCCATGGTCAATCCATGGTCGGCTCGTAGCGATTGCTTCTGAGGCGCCCGACGTCGTGCCACATGGCTCATCCATGTCGTGATGGTGCTCGGCGGCTTGGCGTGCCGCGTGCTCGGCTCCGGGGAATCTGCGCTGCCGCGCGAGATGTTGCCCGAAGCGCTGCTCGGCGATGCCAACGGCATGTTGCAGACGGTTCGTCAGGGGATCCGGCTGGTCGGACCGGTCGCCGGTGCGTGACCGTTCGCGTGGAAAGGTCGGGGCGTCGTCGCGATCGTCGACGCCTGCACGTTCCTCATCGCCGCGATGGCCACGCTGTCGTTGCGCCTCACCGAGGCATCCCTGCCCTGGATCCTCGTCGACCTGTTCACGCGCACACAACCGTCGCACGCCCCTGGAGATTCAGGAGCGTGTGTGCTCCGCGTTCGACACCTTGATCGGCGTGCCGCAGACCATCGCAATCGGTCTCGGCTGCGCTCGTTGCGATCATCGACCACCGTCTCCTGCTCGGCATGGCCGCGCTGATGAGTGCGGTCGCCGCGGTCTACTTGATAACACGCAAGGAACAGTCGCAGCCGCCGCCCGATGCCCCGGCGGCGGCGAGCCCTCCCTGCGATGCAGCGGCGGAGGCGGTCACGCTCCCGATCGTGTCAGCCGCTTCACGTCCGGCCGCGCCACGGGTGCCGCGTCCGGTAACGAGCGCGTCCGGCAGATCTCCGCGTACAACGCCGCGCTTGGCTTCGCGATTCGTTCGAGCGTCTCGCGATCGACGGCGAACAACCCGAAGCGTTTCGTGTAGCCCTCTGCCCACTCGAAGTTGTCCCACGCTGTCCAGTACAGATAGCCGCGCACGTCCACACCCGCGTCGAGCGCGTCGACGACTGCACGCAGATGTGCGCGCAGATATTCGGGGCGCAGTTCGTCGTGGTCGTCGGCGACGCCGTTCTCCGTGATCATGATCGGCAACCCGAACTCGTCCCAGATCCCCGTGAGCGCGCTGCGCAACGCGTCGGGGTCGATCGCCCAGCCGGTTCCGGACAGCGGGAATCCCGGTACCGCCTCGTGTCTCGTGAAGAGCATCCCCGGCGCGCGGATGTCGAGTGACACCGCCTCGTTGGCATAGTGGTTGAGTCCGAGATAGGTGAGGGAACCGGCGAGGCCCGGGACCATCTCGCCGTGGCCGACGGGCGCAAGCATGCGGCCCGCGATGCACGAGCGAAGAAACCACCGGTTGAAGAGGTGGTCCGGCAGCTTCGCCAGCGCCTTCTCGATGCGGGAATTCGGCGAGCGAGGCACGAGCCGGCGCTCGTGATGTGCGATGGACACCTGGGCACCGCGGCCGTGGTGCGCCGCAATTGTCTTGATCGCCTGCGCTCCCGCCGCGTGCATGCGCAGGAGGCCGCCGAGTGCAAGCGTCGCGCGGCGCAACGAGCGCTCGCCGGGCGGCCACGTCCCTTCGAGGTACCCGAGCGTCGCAAGCACAGCCGGCTCGTTGATGGTGATCCACCACGTCACCATGTCGCCGAGCGCCTCGACGCACGCGGCGACATAGCGGGCAAATCGCGCTGGTGCGTCCGGAGATGTGACACCGCCCGCCGCCGCAAGCCATGCCGGCAACGTGAAGTGATGCAGCGTAACCACCGGTTCCATGCCGAGCTCGCGGCACGTTCGGACAACGTCGGCGTAGTGCGCAAGCGCTGCGCGATCGAAGCGCCCCGATTGGGGCTCGACGCGCGACCACTCGATCGAGAATCGGTGCGCAGTCTGATGCATCGCCGATAGCTGCGCGAGGTCCTCGCGATAGCGGTGATAGTGATCGATCGCGATGGTGGCATCGCCGCCGCCCGCAATCGCCTCCGGATGCGCGGCAGTCCAGCGCGACCAGTCGTTGTCGGTGCCGCCCTCCACCTGGTGCGCCGCGGTCGCGCAGCCGATCACGAAGCCGTCCGGCAGATGCCGCGGTGTCAAGGGCCCGCCGCGGGAGCCTCGAGCACCAACGGTGGCTGCTCGGATCGCCAGAAGGCTCGGGTCACCGCTCCAGAATACGTGCGCCTTGGAGGCCTAAGGCGGGTCAGCGGCGCTTCCCCCTTCCGGGAGCCCCGTCGGACGCGCCCATAATGCGTGGATGCCCATTCCTGAGCCGAACCGGCTCGACGACCCTGAGGGTGAGGAGGCAGCACCGCGCCGGGTCGCCGGCACCGTCCGTCTGATGACCGAGGACCCCTTCGAGATCGACGAGACGCCGCAGGGCGGCGCCGGTCAGCGGTTCGCCGGTCTCACGACGGAGAAGCCGTGGCTCATCCCCGTCGCGCTGATGGGGATCGCCGTGGCTTTTCTCGTGCTGCGCCGCCGGCGCTGACCCCGATCCCGTCGCGGGACACCGGGTCGACACTTGGCGGGCTGCCCTGGCCGGCGAAGATGTCGAGCAATAGCGCCTCGAACGCCAGCTTCGGCTGCGCGTAGGTCGCCACCGCCTCCGCAGTTTCCAGGATGCGCGCCAGGATCTCGACGATCCTCGTGAGGTCGAGATGCTCGGCCCAGCGCTCGAGCGCGGGCCGGTACGCCTTCCAAACTGCCAGCTCAGGAGCCCCTGCGGCAAAGCACGCGGCATCGCGGACGAAGGATGCCCAGGCGCCCAGGGTGACGAGCGCCCGCTCGCGTGCCTGCGCGAGGCGCTCGGCATCGGTCGACGCCGCGGCGGCAACGGTCCCGGCCGTTCGGAGCGCAGCTGCCGTCCCGCCACCGCCCGCCCCGAGGAAGCTGTCGAGCGCATCCAGTTCGCCTTCGAGCGCTCCCGGCTCGGTGGCGAGGCGGAGCGCTCGTCCCGGCCGGCCGGCCGAAAGCGCCGCGGCAGTTGCGGCGTCATGCTCGCTGACCCCGTGCTCGCGCTGCAGCCAGTTTTCGATCACACGAGGATCGAGAGGTCCCAACACCACGGTCCGACAGCGGGAGCGAACCGTCTGGAGGAGACGCTCAGGATGCGCGCTGGTGAGCACCAGGTGGGCGTGGGGCGGCGGCTCCTCGAGGATCTTGAGGACGTTGTCGGCCGCGTCCTCTGTGAGCCGATCGGCTCGAGCGATCACCGCCACCCGTCGCCCACCCGCGTACGCCGTGAGTGAGAGGAATTGCTGCAGTGTCGGACCCAACTCCTCATCGCCGGCCTTGCGCTTGGGATTCGCGTGGAACCGGCCGATACCGACGTTCTCGGCATCGGAATCCTCGACCCAGAAATCGGGGTGCGCCCCCAGGCCCCCCGGCCAGCTGTCGGCGTCCAGCAGCGCCAACGCCAGCGCCATCGCCGCAGCCGTCTTGCCCACCCCCTCAGGCCCGATGAGCAGGAGTGCGTGGGTCAGCTCGTCATCGAGCCCTGCCGCCACCAGTCGCTGGAGGACGGGGCCGTGGCCGATCACGGAGTCGAGCGTGGTCACGCGACAGATTGTGCAGAATTGCCCGCGGTGACTCAGTCCCAGACGCCCGCGCAGGCCGCCGAGTGGCCGCCACACCAGGTCGACAGCGGACGCCACTACGCCGCACGGGTCATCCTCTACATGGAGGCGGCATTCCTCGTTCTCATCGCGTTCGGGTTTCTGAGCGGCGCCGAGGGAACGGATCTGCTCACGGTCGCCGGGGGCGGCGGCCTCTGCGTTGTCGGCGTCGTGATCCTCGGTGTTGGTGCGACGCGGATGCGGCATGACGTTCCGGTGGTTCGCGATCCCGGCGACGAGCGTGTTCCATGGGATTGGACCGACTTCGTGATGTTCTGGCCGGGCTGGTTCAGCGCGTTTCAGCTGCTCGGCTCGGTGGCGGTGATCATCACCAACCTGGTTGGCACCAACGACCCGGCGGTTCGCACCGCAATCGAGTCATCGGTGCTCGCCGTGTGTCAGTACGGCGGCATGCTTTTCAACATCTTTGTGCTCGGCTTCATGCGTCGCGGGGGCACGTTGCGTGATCTCGGATGGCGCGGCTTCCGCTGGTGGTGGCTGCTCGTGGTGCCGGTCGGGGCGTACGTCACCTTGCTCGGCGCCGACTATCTACAACAGGTCAACCAGCGCATCTTCCCGAACGTCAGCAACGGGCAGTGCGCGAGCGTGCGTCACGACTACAGTCACTACTACCTGCTCGCGATCATCGTCGTCTGCGTGATCGCACCGATCTCGGAGGAAACCATCTTCCGGGGATTCATCTATGGGTGGTTGCATCGCTGGGGGCCCGCGCTGCTTGCGGTCCCGCTGAGTGCGGTGATCTTCTCCGCGCTGCACCAGCAACTGGTGTTGCTGCTGCCGCTGTTCTTCGTTGGGCTCGTGTTGTCGCTGCTCTATCAGGGTTCGCGAAGCATCATTCCGGGGGTGTTGGCGCATGCGCTGTTCAATCTGCCGAACATCATTCTGATTCTCAGCACGACAAGCTCCTGCTGACCGCCCGCTGGCACTGACACCGCACCTGCAACGGCCATCGTCCGGATCGGGTCCGGATTGCCACCGCACAGTGAAGTCTTCGATGGCCGCAGCGCACCCATACCGAGTTCAGACGTGGCGTGACATCCGTGCGGCCGGTGCGCTGATTGCCGTTTGGCTGTGCCCTTGGGCGATCCTCACGGTTGCCACATGGGTCGCGGGTGGCCGACCGAGCGCGTCGCCGTTCGACTTCGTCGACCCCGGTCGCGTTGTGCGTCGACTTGCGTCGGCGAGTAGTGCATATCGATGGTGGGTGCTCGTCGATCCGAAAGCGCCGGTATCCGCCGCAACGTTCTGGCTGAGTTCGGCACTGACCGCAGCGGTCGCGTCCGCCTGCGCTTTCGGTATTTGGCGTCTGTCAACGGGCCACCGACTGGGACTGGCGCCGCGCGGTCGACTTGTTCGAACTGCGCATTGGGCGCGACGGGCCGACCTGCGCGCCATGCGGCCGCACCGCAGACGTGTCGGGGTCTTCTTCGTCGGAACGCATCGACACCGGAGGCTGGTCACCCAGAGCGAGACAAGTGTCCTGGTGATCGGGCCGACCAGATCTGGAAAGACGTCGGGGTTGGTGATACCGAATCTTTTCGACTGGAATGGCCCGGCGATTGCGACGAGCACCAAAAGCGAACTCGTTGAGCTGACTGCTGGATACCGGCAGTCGATAGGACCAGTGCATGTCTACGACCCGACCGGCGAGATCGGGTCGCAGTTTCGATCCGTGACGTGGTCACCGATTGCCGGCTGCGAGAATCTGGACCGAGCCTGGACGGTTGCTTCGTGGTTGTGCGCATCGCTGCAACAGGGTGGAGGCCGCGGGGACAACGACTGGGCGCATTGGGCTGAATCAGGGAAGCTCCTGATCGCGCCCCTGCTCTACGTGGCCGCGGTCAGCGGACGCACCATCGTGGACGTTCGTACGTGGATCCACGGGTTCGACATCGCCACGCCACTCAGCGTGCTGGAGGAGCTTTTGCTCGATCCCGCGAGCGCTGGTGACACCGACCCTGTCCGCGCGATGTCAATGATGGCCTCGGTCGATCAGCGCCCGGAGCGTGAGCGCGGGACTGTGTTCTCAACCGTCATGCGCATCTTCAACGTCTTCACAGAGCGGGCAGTGGCGGAATCCGCGATGACGAGCCGGTTCGATCCCGACGAGTTCCTGCGGTCCCGCGGAACGCTCTACCTGTGCACGCCGAGGCAGTCGCCTGAACGCGTTGCGAGTCTGTTCGTCGGTATCCTCATGACAGTTGTGACCGCCGCGTATGCGATGGCAGAGTCCTTGCCAGAGCGCCGGCGAACCGCGTTCCTCGGACTGTTCCTCGATGAGCTTGCCAACGTCGTGCCGATCGAGGACCTCCCCGCACTCGCGTCGCAAGGTGCGGGGCGCGGGGTGATGTTGATGAGCATCGTTCAGGATCTGAGCCAACTTCGGGCTCGTTACGGGACGAATCGAGCAAACACGATCCTGAATAACCATGGCTGCAAGATCATCCTCCCCGGGATCAGCGATCCGGAGACGGCAGACGTGCTCGGGAAGTTGATCGGGCGCGCTGAGTTCAGCGAGCAGCAGGTGAACCTCGGTGCGGACGGGCGTATCAGCCGCTCGTACTCCACCCGGCACGATGCAATTGCAAGCCCGGATATGCTCCGTCAGCTCCGCGCCGGCACTGGCATCGTCATCCATCGCGACAATCCGCCGGCACTCGTGGACCTTCCATACTACTTCCGTCGGGCGCGTTATCGGCGCCTGGCGAAGGTTCCATATTTCCGCGCCGCCGACCACGTCCCGCGCTGATGCGGAGCGCGTAGGAGGGTACGCGAGGTGCGACGCTAGTTGCGAGTGAGGGCCAGCATGTCCTGGGCCAGCTGTTCCAATGTGGACATCATAAAGCCGCGGACAGTCATGACCCGGACGCGATCCGCGAGCCAGGCCACGCTTTCACCGCCATCAGCTGCAGCGTCGACGACGTCCTCAACGGGCCCGGCTGAGCGTCGGAGCCTCTGCTGCACCAGGAGTTTGAGCTCGGGGAGCAGGGATTCGACATTCGCGGTAGCGAGCCCCGCAGGCGGATCAAGGACGACGAGGGGGGTGAACGGCTGCGCGCCTATTGCATCGCCGAAGAACGCGTTCAGCGCCGCGTTGCCTTCGTACTGATCCGCGGACGCGGGCGGCGATGCGCTGATGTTTGTGCCGTTCAACCCCAGCGGTTCCTCGAGAACGATTGGAGCATGTATGGACTGCATGCTCGCGACATCCAGGGCGGCTGCAACTCGAGATTCTTCCTCCAGGGGGCGCGCTACCGTTGTGGGTGGCGCACCGTCTGTACGAGAGCTTCCGGTCGCGAGCACCGCAGTCAAACGCTCCGCCGAATCAGAACCGATCGTGACGCGCACTGATCCAACGCCGACGCTGGTGAGTGCCTCGATGAGCGTGGGATCTCCGAGTGACGGGTGCGCATCCGTATACGTCGCAGCTTGTTGCCCACTGCGAACGACCGTGACACCGCGGCCCACCGCCGTTCGCACCTCCACGACATACGTCCCGCCACGTGCTCGGAGGTCGTCGAGCAGCTCGGACCATCGCGTCCACTGGAGCCGGAGATCCTCATAACAACGTTGACCGTCGATCAGCGACCCGAGGATTGACATTGCCTGCTCGCCGAGGCGGGACGCCGACACCACGGCCGCGGGCCATGCCGTCATCGACCGGACAGCCGCGTCACCGGCACATCGAGCGCCATCGAAGCTCGCCGCGTCTGAAATACCGCCGCCACGGATGACGAGCACGCCCATCCTCTTGCCTTCGGCCACCGTGATGACGCCTTCGCCGATCGCGGGAGCGAGCGCATCGAGCACGATCGCACTGGCAGGCAGGGCCTCGAATAGAGGGGTGCCGGCGGGCAGAAGCGGTAACGAATCAATCCAATCCACCGCTCCACCCATGCGACTCAGTATGGAGCGCGCTCACCCCGTCCGTTGGACAATCGGCGGACAATCCGGGGTGCAGCTCAAGCTGATACGGTCGATTGCATGGACCTGGGTCTTCGCGGCCGCGTCGCCTTCGTCGCCGCATCGAGCAAAGGGATGGGCCGTGCAACGGCTGAACTGTTCGCGGCCGAAGGGGCTCACGTTGGCATGTGCGCACGATCCGAGCCGGAGCTCCGCGCGGCAGCGGAGTCGGTCCGATCGCACGGCGTGCGCGTCGTCGCGACGTCGGCCGACCTCGTCGATGCCGAAGAGACCCGGATCGCCGTGGAGCGCACCGTCGCGGAGCTTGGCCGGCTCGACGCACTCGTGGTCAATGCAGGCGGTCCGCCGCGCGCGACGTTCTCCGAGCTTGACGAGGAGCAGTGGGAGGCAGCGCACCGGCTCACCTTCATGAGTGCGGTGCATCTCGTTCAGGCGGCGTTGCCGGCCCTGCGGCAGTCTGATGCAGGGGCGATCGTCTTCATCACGTCCACGAGCGTCAAGCAACCCATCAGGGGACTCACGCTGAGCAACAGCATTCGCGGAGCTGTGAGCGGGTTGGCCAAGACGCTCTCCAACGAACTCGCTCCCGAGATTAGGGTGAACTCGCTGCTGCCGGGTTCGATCCGGACCGACCGCCAGGTCGCTATCGCACGCGCCGCAGGCGTCAGCGACCTCGACACGCATTTCGCGAGCGTCGGGAAAGGGAATCCACTGGGCCGGATCGGTGAACCCGATGAGATCGCGCGCGTTGCGGTCTTCCTGTGCTCTCCGGCCGCCTCGTTTGTCACCGGCGCAACGCTGGCTGTCGACGGAGGTCAGATCCAGTCCGTCGTCTGACGCGCCCGTTGGGAGCCCGCGATAACGCACCCGGCCACATCCGGCCGCATCTTCCGGTGGACGAACCAGTTCGCGATGTCGGCGTACCCCACGAGGATCCTCAGTGGCCAAGTGGGAACGGAATCGGGATGAGGGGACTTCCCGCCGGAACAGCAATCGTCACGTCGGCACCGTCTCCATACACCCGATGCCAAATATGAGCCCGAGCATCAAAGGTATCGCGAGCAGATAGCCGCGCGGATCCCATGGTGAAGCGGCACGTGTCTGACGCTCCGGTCGCGATGACCACCAGCACGCACCGTCCGGTGGTCACTACGCCTCCCCAGGTCATCACCGCGCCGGCACGCGATGCCCCTCCACGCGAAGCGGTGATCGCCAGCGATGCCGGGCCGCGGAACACACGCATTCCAAGTACCGACTGTGGGGTCGCCGCACGCAGGACCGCACCATCGACATGCACTCCGGTGGCGTCCATCGCTATCGTGAAACTCGGAGGAATCAACGCCAACCAGACACTGCAGATTCCGGCGACCAGAGCCATCGCCATCATCACCTTTGGTTGGTGACGCCACCAGTGGCGCAGCAGCGTCGACGGATGCCGCCTGGCGGGCGTCAGTCCACCGAGCGGCACTGGGAGTACCTGCGGCGATCGATCGAGCGCCAGACGACCCGTGGCTCGGGTGAACCCCTGTCTCTCAGCCATGGCGTGCGGCAACCTCCGACACCGCACAGTCGACGATGTGCGCAGGGTCTAGCGTCACGCGCATGACCAGCCGAACACGGCGCCGTTTCGCCGGGATCAACCGGCCCCGGGCCGTCTGGCGAACGCATCGGTCGTCAAATTCCAACGTTGTAAGGATCGGCTGCGAGTCCTGCAGCAGATCGCCCTCGACGCGCAGGTCGCCGAAAGAACCGAAATCCGGACGCATCACATCGCCTCGCGCAAAGAATGGGCGAAGCACGCCGTGCAGATGTCTCTCGATCTCGTCACCCGCGGGCACCTCCTGCTGTTCGTGCCCAGCGATCAGCAACGCCAACCTGTACGCGAAATCGTCGACCGCGTCGCGCACCTGCTCGAGCCGCTGTTCACGCACAGTGTGATCGCTGAGTCGATCTGCCTTGCGCACACTACAACGAAGCGCAGCCAGTCGCCCGATCATCGCGCCGCCCGCACGGGTGCTTGGGCGATCGCCATCGCAAGATCTCGATATGCAGCCTTCAGCGCACCGGACACCGCCTCGACTGGGACACCCTGCATGCCGGCGTACCGCACGCGTTCCGCGTCGTCCGGCATGTCGACAACACGGTACGCGCGTTGTGCGATCGCACGCATGTAGCGCCTGGCGAGCGGATGCTCACGGTTGCGCCGGCTTCGCGCCACAAGCGCTGCGATGATCACCGGCGGCAGATCGCGCATGTCGAGATAGTCGAGTACCCCGTTGAAATCTTGTTTCGATGCCGCGCTGGGCAGAACGAGGACGTCAGCGTGCTCCAACCAGTAGGCGGCTGCTGCAGCTTCGGGACCCGCCGTCGGATCAGGCAAACGGTTGCTCAGATCAATGACTATCAAGGGATACTTTTCGCGAAGATAGCCGGCCAGGAACCCAATCTCCGTCCTTGAGTACTCAGACGCGTCACGCGACTCCGGATAGCACGCGAGGGATGGCGTCGAAGCGTGGACGGGGCGAGGCGGGTCGTGGTTGGCGGCCAGTGCGGCGATCACGTCGCGCACCGTTGCCGCACCCGGGGGCAAGTTGAGCTGACCCCAGGCATCGGGATTCGCCAGGTTGGCGTCGACGATTGCTGCGCATCGGCCGACCGCATCGAGCGCAGCCCCGGCGATGATCGAGACGCCCGCTGCATGGCTCGTCTTGCCGACACCGCCCTTGCGCGACCCGACCGCGACGATCGTCGATCCGCGCCTGAGTAGATCATCGGCAAGGCCACGATCGGAGACCACCGCCGCTCCCCGTCGAGCGCTCGCACCGCGCGCCCATGCCGGTAGATGAAAGGCACGACGTGTATGGGCACGCTCCAAGATCACGGGTGCCGGTGATTCCTGCGCGCGCGTGGTGTCACCGTTGTCGCCAAGGGTCATTGCGATGAGCAAGTCGAAAGGATCGGGTCCCTGTCCATCGTCGTCCACGACGAATGGCACCGACGACGTGTCACATCGAGCCTCGCGAGCTGCGAGCGCGGCCATCGACTGCGCTCGGTCAACGTCCTTCCGCTGATACAACCCGTCGCCCACGAGATCGTTCATGACTGCCGCTGTATATTCGAGGGGAGCGCAGGACGAAACCAGTTGGACGTTGGTGAGCTGACGGTATTCGACTGCGGCTTCTGCTGACCTGACGCCGACATAGCACCGCCCGTCGAGGCCATCAAGCCAGTTGGGAATTCCCTCGCGGTGATCGATCACGAACAGCGGGGGCACGTCGATGGGAACCTCGGCATCCCACCAGGCGTCGAGTTGACGTTGTGTGCGACCGTCGGCAAAGAAGTCGATGCCGCGAACCGGAGGCACATGCACCGTCAGGCGTGTGCCGTCAGCACACAGGTCGGTGAGGATGCGCAACAGGGCTTCGGCGTCCGAGGCGCCTTCGACGAGCACGATCACGGCGTACCGCGAACCGGCCTCACTGAGCAAGCTTGATCGCCTCGCTGGCACCCGCCGCCTCAGATCCGCAGCACAACGATGCCGGTGGAATCGAGCGATGCACAACGCCGACGATCAGCAAGACCAGACTGGCAGTCAGAAGGATCGCCGCCCGTGTCGAGGGTCTCCGAAGGAGTTGTCCGCGATCGACACCGTGAGCGGCGGTGCCCACAAGACCGAACACCGCCACGATGATCACAAGCCACGCCAGAAGTATCGTCACAGACTCAGCGGCCACCTGCGTGGGGATTCCGCCGGCGAAGAATGCCAGCGCCTGAACAAGGTCGGGTGGCCCAAGGGTCAGCCGCGCGGCGCCGAGCAGAAAAGCACTGAAGGCGAGAGTGAGAGCGAGGCGGCGCATGGGTACCGATCAGCCTCCCAGCCCGGAAGAGATGGCATGGAAGGTCGGCGCTCCGATCAGCATCAGGAGCGGAATGAGCATGCCGGCGATCGGGATGGTGATCAGAATCCTGGCGCGAGCCGCGTGTACTCTCGCATCGGCGAGGCGCTCCTGGTACACCGACAACGCGAGACGGGTATACGCTTCGCGTTCGGTGACTCCGACGTTCGCACTCGCGGCACTGTCAGCCACGTTCGTGAACTCGCGGATCCGATACGCGTCGCCGATCAATCGATACTTCTCAGTCGTCGACCGATACGGGCCACGGACCAGTCGCTTGAATCCACCGTGATCGAGGAGTTCCTGGAGCGCTCCGTCCCACGCGCAACGCGACATGATCCGGACGGCATCATCGAGCTGAAGTCCTCGAGTGTCGGTCATCACCGCGACGGCCATCAGCGTGTCTCCCAGAATCCGCGCAGTTCTGGCCCGCACATTGCGAGCTTTGCGTCGAAGATCAAGCACGGCGAGCGGAACAATGAGCAGCCCGACCGCCAATGGAATCCACGGTGCCACCGGCCACTGCCCTTCAACCGCCCGGCCGGCTGCGGATGCCGCAAGCAGGAGGGCAAACGTCATGAGCGCGATCGCGCCGGTGCGGGCCACAAATCCTGCAGGGGTCTCGGCGCGGTGTGCTTGCGCGAGGAGACGTTCGAGATCGAGCTCGCGTTGCAGGCGCGTCAAAGGCGGGGCCTTGCGTGCCAGTCGCTGCAGCACCGACCCGCGAGTTTCGAAGCCGCGTAGATGGGTCATTCGCTGCCACGCTCGGGCGTCCGCCGGGGCGAAGAGATCCAGCAGGAACACGCCACTGGCCCACGCACCGATCACAAGGGTGGCAACCGCGGCGTAAGGAAGAGCATCAGCCATGTGGATGCACCTCCTGAGCCTGAATGTTGCGCAAGTCCCAGCGCGTCCATGCGGCGACTCGCGCGATTCGTCCCAACACGGCGATGAGCCCGAAGAACGCCGTCACGGCAACGAGGAGCACGACGGTGCCCGCGACGGTCTCGTAGTAGGCTCGAAAGCTCTCGACACGGACAATGCTGACGAACATGACGATCATCAGCGCAGACATTGCGAAGGTCACTGCACGCTGCTGGGTCAGCGTCACCAAAGACTCCTCCTCGACGGCGAGTTGCGCCTCCCCAACCGGGATCAGGACGTCTTCGATCGCGGCAATCAGTCCTTCGAGGCTGCGCGTTCTTGCCCATATCAGAACCGTGCACGCATGCTCGACGACCGGCGACCGCGATCGCAGGCCGCATTCGACAATGTTGCCGGTGACAGACCCAACTCGCGACAACGATTCGAGCACATACCCAAGTTCCGGACCTGGATTCCGCCCGATCTCCTGAAGGGCCGAGTCAAGTGACTGATTGCCGATCGCCATGCGGTCGCGGAGTACGCGCAGCTGCACGAGAAACGCGCGCTCCATCCGCAGCCGGCGCCGCGCCGCTCGCCCAGCGACGGCGAATCGCACGCCGAAAAAGCCGACGGCTCCCAGCAACGCGGTCAGCAGCAAGATCTGCGTCGAGATGCCCACGAGAATTCCCACCAGCGTGAGCCCGGCACGCAGCGCGACCCAGTTTCGCCACCTCCACCCCAGAGCCGCAGCGACGTCTTTCTCGTGTTCGAGGAGCCGGATCTTCCGCCGTGGGGCGCTTCGCTTGAGCGGATCGAGGCCGAGAATCGCCGCAATTCCCGCGCAGCCACAAGCAATGATCAGAGCCACGCCGCTCACCAGGATCACCGGCTCGGGCAAAGCCATTTCAATCATCACGGCGCCGGTATCTCGTCGGTGCTCAGGTGAGGTCGCAGGCGCGGCGCCAGACGGTCCAGGTTCCCGATCAGATCGGTAGCGCGAACAAGACCGCCGCTTTCGGCCTGCCGATACACCCACTTGTGGTTCCCACCGCGCTCGACGGCGACGATACCCGTGATTCGCCGGCGGCCCTCCTGATTCGCGATGTGGATGACCACATGCACGGCCTGCTCAACGATCCGTCGGGCAAGCCGCTCATTGCCTGCAAAGCGTGGGTTCTCCATGACGTACTGCACGGCCTGGTCAATCGCAAGCTCCGCATCCTCGGCGTGGATGGTGGTCATCGATCCGTCGTGACCCGTCATCAGCGCTTTGCAGACCGCGGCCATTTCCTCCCCCCGCGACTCACCCAGGATGAGGCGATCCGGCTGGAACCGGAGTGCGTGGCGGACGAGATCAAACATGGTCAGGTGGCGAGCGTCGCTGTCCTGGCGGATGGAGGGGATCGTTGACACCGCGGTCGTCAGCGCGTGCCACTCCGTGCCGTCCCCCCTGTCCTGATCGAGATGGAGCTCCGCACCGTCCTCGACGACGACGATGTGATCCTCGGCTGCGACGAGGCCGGCGAGCACTCGGAGCAGCGTGGTCTTGCCCGTCGACGTTCCGCCGGCGATGAGAACGTTGGCTCGCCCATGAACACAGGCCTCGATGAACTGGGCGACACCTGGCGGCATCACCATCTGCGCGACATAGTCCGCCAGGTCACGAACCTTCGAGCGCGCCGGCACGCGTATCGCCGCTTTGACGTCGGACCTTCCGGACACAGCGGGGCGCTTGGCGACACACAGACGTATGACGCTGCCGACGTTGGCCTCAGCTATCGGCGACGCGTCGGTGATCGACTGATCCCCGGTGACCCCGCGCAGGCGTATGACGCCACGGAAGAACTCGAGCACTTCCTCGTCGCTCGAGAACGGGCTTGATCCGATGAGCGAAAGCTTTTGGCCGACGGTGCTGACCAGCCAGTGGTCGTAGCCGAGGCACGTGATGTTCTCGAGCTCGGCACCGTACAGGAGGAGTGACAGCGGGTAGAGGTGCGAGGCGAAGATCAAGGCGTTGCGCTGGGTGGCCGCGCGATAGCGAGGATTCCGTGCGAGCTCCGCGACAACGGAAAGCGGCAAACCACTTCTCTGCGGTGATTCAACGGCGCGCACAATCGCACCCGCAACGTCATCCCTGAGCCGCTCCTCGTGCAGGACGGAGGCGGGTTCGCCATTCCGTACCTCCTGCACGGCCATTGCCAGGATCTGTGCGACTTCGCGTTCCTCAGTTGGGATCTGTGGCCACCCGCTGACGGGAACGGTTCCTGTCGTCCTCGGTTCAGACATACGCCGGAAGTCGGCGTGCACGGCGCTCATAAATGCAGCTCCGCCTCCACGCCGGTGAGCGTCAACGGCCTTCCGCTCTCGGCCATTCTCGCTGCGCGCCGCTCGTCCCATCCCCATCCGCTCCTCATGGGAAGGTCGGGAAGCTCGCGCTCGAGGCTCTCCGCCATGACGCGACGGTGCGCAGTTCCCCGCTGTTCGCACACGATCAATTCACCGTGCGGTGGTCGCGCGGTCCGGAGAACATCGATGCTTCGCGACAGGAGCGCCGGTTCGTCGCGAACGACGATGAAGACTCGATGAAAGACGGAGCACACGGCGTCCGCCGCAGCTTTGGGAGATCTCAATGTCGGATGAGCCCAGGGGTGCCCAAGATCGACCACGACGGTGTCGCATTGCAGATCTGCGAGCGCGGGCGCGAGTGTTCGGAGGCACTCGCCGATCTCAAATCCATACGCACCGCGGAGGCCGGGAATGACGCGCAGTCCAGGTCGGCCGGGGACTGCCAGTGTCTGGCCCGCGAGCACGGTTGTGCTGACCGGGCGACCGCCGAAGCAGTTCGCGATGCCTCGGTCATCGAGTTTGAGATACAGCAGATCCGCGATCGTGCCGCCCTCCATGTCGCAGTCGATAAGCACGACTGATCGAGTCGCCGATAGCGTCCAGGCGAGGCTCGTCGCCCAGGAAGTGGAGGTCTGCCCCGCGCGAGTCGTGCATACACCCAGGAGCAAGCTCACGGCGTTGGTGCCGGTTCATCGGGCAGCCCCGCGCATGCTGCGCCGCAGAGGATACGGATGGCCGCATTCGCTCCGAGTGGTGACGGCGCGATCTGCGCTCCAGCAACGGTCAGTGCAATGTGGAGCGCAACATTCGATGAGCCCACCGCAATCCAGGACGCTTCATCGGCGACGGGGACGAGCACCGTGAGTGAGCCGCCCGAGACCGTGTTGACGATGAGATCGTGCCCGACCAGCACCTGCTGGTCGCCGGCCAGGGCAGCAAAGATGTCAATGCTCTCACCCGCTGTAAGAGGTGGTGGGGTTTCGACCGTCAAGGCCACGACCGACTCTGCGGTGTTCGCGATGAGGTCGTCGGCGCGGAGGATGTCATTGGTCGCAAGATTGCGTGCGAAGCGGGCGGGAAACGCGGCTGGTCCGCGGGTTTCGTAATTGAAGTCGCCCGCTTGCGCGCGGACTTGGACCACTTGCACGTCTGCAACGTCATACGGTGTTCCGGCCGAGACGTCGTGCGTGACGATCAAAACGGAGACCGTCTGCGTGGCATTGCTTCGCTCCGTGTAGATGATGAGCGCAAGCACGGCAACGATGATGGCGCTAAAAACTACGGCAGCAGCAAGCCGTCGATGGCTCATTCGGTGCCCCCCTCCCTGAAGTACCTCGCCGCCAGGCACCAACGAGCATAAGACAATTGACAGGGCAACCGTGAAGAACAGATCACGGCGGTGCCGAGCCCCAACAGCGTTGTCCAATCGGGCCGTGCTGACTCGGATATCCCGCAGGGAGAAGGACGCATGGATCGATTGGTGTCCCCTGGACCACCACCTCGAAATGCAGGTGGTATCCGGTCGCACAGCCGCTGGCGCCTTCGTATCCGAGCGGCTGGCCAACGACGACGTGGGCATTGTCAGACGCGGCGAACCCTTCGAGATGCCCATAGAGAAACGTGAGATCACCGCTGACAAGTTCACCGTATGTACCCAGACCGCCGGACCGGCCCGATGGGTATCGGCATGCGACCGGAGCACCCTGTTTCTGATGGAATGTCCCAGCTCTCACCGCCACCACCGGCGTCGCAGGAGGGCAGACAATGTCGATTCCGGTATGCGGATGCTCCCATCGAGTGTCACCGAACCCCTGACTCGCATAGAGCCCTGGGCAGGACATTGGCAAGCCAACTATCGAATCGGCCTCAGAGACGCATGACCCCACTCCTGCGCTTGAGACACAGGAGTTCTGACCCTCGCCGCCAACTCCGGCAAGCGCGGCGGTAACGGCCACAAGCGCTCCCCCCACCGCGAGAACGAGAGCGCCGGCAATGCATGCGCACGCGCCGCAACCGGCGCACGAAACGAAGCAACACCTGCGTCCTCCGCGCCGCCGCGAAGGGAAGCCGGAGGCGAGCCCAGCCAACCCGCGCAGGGCTCGGAGTTTCGACAAGGTTGCGGCAAGCGCCGCGGGAACAGCCACCGCTCAGCGGACTGGTATGGGCTGAGGACGTGGGACAGGAGAGGACTGCGCGAGAGCGAGTACCGCTGGTCCGGCGACGATGGAGACGACGGTTCGCTCCGCGCCTGAGAGCAGGACAGCCCTGCCTTGTACAGATGGATTGATGGCCGCGACCTCGTCCTCGTGCAGACCGAATACATCGCGCACATCGGCGAGCGCGGCCTCTTCGACGCCGAGAATGATCTTGGTGGCAGCCGTCGCCACGAGTGTTCGGCCGAGGTCTGTCCCGATGAAGTCGTGAACCTGCTGCGAGCACATCCAGACACCCGCACCGTGCTTTCGCGCCTGACGGACGAGCTGGCCAAGGACCTCACCCGCATCAGGATCGATCGTTACCCGATGCGCTTCATCGACGACGACGATCAGGCGTCCGTGGTCTCGGCCAAGAGCCGCGAGGACCGCCGTGAGAACGACAGCGAGGGCTGGTGTGAGATCTGCGGCGTATGTCAACGCGAATTGGCGGAGGCCGACCGATACCGGGCGATCGCCGACACGAAAGGTCGACGGTCGATCGAAAACGCGTGCGCGGTCTCCCTGGGTGAATCGGCGAAGCCGCGCCGTAATGATCCGGCACCGCTCCTTTTCACGACGCGTCAGGGCGCGAGTCGCCGACGTGCTCTCGATGAAGGCGACGAGGTCGTGGATGACGGGTTCACGTCGAGTTGGGAGCTCGGCCCACCCCCGATAGAAAGCGGCGATCTCACCGTGGATCCATCCCTGGTCCTCATCGGGCAGACGGCGGATCGGCCGGCCATCCTTGACGCCCTTCTCATCCCCTGCCATCACGCTCAGGACGGGGAGCACGAGGCCTGCTGCAATGTCCGGCGCTACCTCGACGCCAGGGGCGAGCGGATTCAGCGCATCGGTGCCCAGTTCGAAATGGAGGCCGCCAACCGCGCTCATGACGCGTCGATATTCGGAATCAGGGTCGATGACGACGGCCGACGCGCCTTCCATCAGGTGCCGCACCAGCAGCGTTTTGGCAGCCACGCTCTTGCCGGACCCTGAGCTGCCGACGACGACGACGTTGTGGTTCAGCCTGCTCCAGATCGACAGATACGCCGGAGCTCCGGTCAACTGGTTGATGCCAACCAACGGATGGTGCTGATCTGCGAAAGGAGTCCCGAGGGCCGGAAGCAAACACGCCGCCACCGCATCGGAGGTGAGCTGGAGACTGCGTCCGAGAGGTGTGCCGCCTGGTGCTACCGCCATTGCCGGAAGGAACCCGGGGGACGTGGCCTGAGTCAGATCAAAATCCAGACCTCGCAGCAGCCCATCGAGACGCTCGGCGGCCTCTGCGGCTTTTGCCAGTACCGAGTCTCGAACGGCAAAGCTCAGCGCGACACGACACGGCACGAGCTGACGCTGAGCGATCGCTGCGAGGAGGGCGGTCGTATCCGCTAGCGCAACCTGATTGTCGATGGCGTCGTTGCCTTCCCGTGCTGTGTAGCGCTGCATCGCCGCCCGGCGGTGCAACACGGTTCGAGCCACGCTTGCTTCGACGGGCAGCACGTGCATGCTCGCGACGCCTTTCACCCGGCTTCGAATGATGGCGTCGACGACCGCACCAGGTGAGATTGTTGATGGTAGGCGAGTGACGGTCATAACGATCTGAAACTCGTCGCCGACGCGGATGACGCCGCGCGTACTCGTGGCAGCGGTCAGGGTTCCGATGACGGTGTCCACGAGGACATCCGCGATGTCGTCGCGGTCCGGAACACTCGCTGCAATGCCGAAGCTCGTCGCAGTGCGAAGCGCCGACTGGAGGACACGGGATGCTTCCTCGTCGCTTGCCTCGACAGCACGCCGCAGCCGCGTGACGCGGCTGAGCCAGGGAATGCCGTCGGCCGCCGCGGTCCCTGGAGAAAGCACGACAAAGTGGCGGAGTCCGAGGCTCTGTTCGGCGACGCGCCCCGCGAGATCGCGCTCAAGCTCGAAGAGACGAGTCGTGGGAAAACTCTTCGTGCGTTCGTCGAAGGCGTCCTGAGCGCGACGGCTGTCGAAGTTGCTCACGACGCTGACCAACTGCGCAGGACAGTCCAGCGAGAGGAGCCATTGCATGAGTACGGCACACCACTGGGCGTGCCGCTCTCCTGAGGGTGATCCGTCCGGCCCCTCAACGATCAGAATCGCGCGTGCTCCGCCCGGATTCAGTCGAATGATCCCGGCGTCCGCGCTCTCGATCTTCGGCAAACGAGTCAGGTAGCGCAGGCAGCGCATGCCTCGTGGGTTTGCAAGCTCGGGACGAATCCGAGACACCTCGAGGCCCGAGCCGGTGAGCAGCACGCGTGCGCGCCGGCCGTGGCCATCGAGCACCGCCGTTGGCATGACGCGCTTTGCGAGGCTGTAAATGAACCAGGTGCCGATCCAGATGCCCTCGCGCATGGGCGCCGCCAGGGTGAACCCGAGCATCAGGACTGCGAGGGCAATGCCTAGTCGCGAACTGACCGGGAGAGCGGTAATCCCAAGGCACAGCAATGCGATCGGAGAGACCGCCGTCAAAACAGCGAGCGAACGCAACGGCAAGATGATCGGGCCAAAAGGCACCCGTACTTGCGCGTCCACCGCCAACGGGACACGAATGGCGCTCACGCTAGCGCCGCCTCGAGCGGCGGCAATCCCGAAACTCGTCGGGGTGCTGGAGCCGCAGCGACATTCGAGCTCGCGCCCAGCCACGACGAGAGAAAGTCATCGGCGAAGCTGGCCTGAGTGCGCGGCGGCGTTCGCTCCCACGCAAGCTTGGCTCTATCGCCCGGCGTCACGGACGCGTAGGGGTGATCACGCGTGACTGATCCGATCGCTACCGACTGTTCCGCGGCGAAGGCATTGAATGCTTGTTGCGAGAAGAGTGCTTCGGAGCCGGCGATCGCGGCGCGCCCGTCAGCACCCAGCGCACCGGCCATGTCGGGAGGACCATTCGACGCCACCAGGTCGCTGCCCCCCAGCCGTGAACCCGCGGCACCGAAGCCGGCTCCAAACGCGTGCGCTCCAGCCGCTGAAGGGCTCAATCCCTGCGCCGCCAGCCCCATGCGCTTGATGAAATTCACAGCGGAGTTCCCACCGCTCCGATTCGCGCCAAGCGCCTCTGCCATGAAACCAAGCGAAGAAAGCCGGTGCACCGGCGCAACCATCGTCGCCACACCCGCAGCGAACCCCGCGAGCGCACTCCCATGGCTGAAACCGCGCCACGTCAACTGATGGACCATCTTCCCCGCGAACCAGAGTCCTCCGCCCATGACCACCATCGCGAGCAACGGTCCAACGACGAGTGACGACACGACGTGCGACGCCAGGGTCAGGCTCAGCGCGATTGCGATGCCGAGCACCAGCGGCGTCAGGAGCACGCTGCCGAGCAGATCAAGCCACCATTGAAAGAAGCGGTTGTTCGAGTCGAACACGGCCGTGGCAAAGCACAGCGGCGCGGTGACGATGCAAAATCCCAGCATCACGGTACGGACGATCATCAGGAACGCCGCGTACAGCACGAGAACGAGGAGCGGGAGCCCACAAAGAACGACCGCGACCATGTCGTGACTCGCCACTTCGAGTATCGACAGCACCTGGCTGAACCAACCTTCGCCTGGCTTCGTCGTGTTGAGGAAGGAGGTGTGGAGGATCAATCCCACCACGGCGCCGGCAACGGCGATGGATGCGTTGATCGCCCAGACGATCGCCGTGTAGCCCAGACTCACCGATGTCCCGGGGACTCCGATCACCGCGACAGCGATGAGGAACCGTGGAAGCACCGACAGCGTGGTGTCCATTGCCCCAGTCCGGTGATCAGCGAGCGCTCGAATGATTCGGCCGGCTGCCGCCACGGCTGCGATCATCAGCGCGGGCGCTGCCATACCCCGATACAGCGATTCGTAGATGTGCGTTGAGTCGGCCTGGTTACCTGGCGAGCTCACCGTCCCGATGAACCACGTCTGCAGCTCGGCGGGAAAGATGGTATTGGTGATCCAGTTCACCGCGTCGGCTACGAAATGACCGGTGTCGAAGAAGAAGCGGAAGAACTGAGTCAGGATGGTCAGCACGCCGCCGAGAACGTTGAGCACCGCGCCACCAGCGCTGTACGCGCCGTGGAAAAAGCCTCCGACGGTCTGCAGCCAGGTGACCGGATTCCACCAGTCCGCCGCAATCACGATTCCCCTAATCCCCGGCGCTGTCAGCGCGGTGGGCGTTGCAAGCTGCCGCCGATCGACTGGTCGTCGAGCCGTACACTGCCGACAGTTGGCACGTCACAAGCGTGTTCCTGCACACCGAGTACGTTCAGCTGCGGGACGGTGTTGTGAGGCTGGGGAACGACCAACCGATGTCGCGAAAGCGGGAGGGAGAGCAAATACACCTCCATCACCCGACGCCGGAGATCGCTTTCACCAACTGCAGAACAAGGATGGCGCCACCGCCTTTAGCGACCATGTCGACCATGAAGGAACCGCCGCTTTCCCGGTGCTCCATCATCTTGTGTATGCCAGATATTGCCACCGCGGCGGGGATGAGGAATTGCGCCGAGGTCAGCAGTGGATTCGCCACCCGGGCGAGAACTTGCTGTGACAACGGATCATTCGGCGCGCTCTGCGCTGCGGCAATCACCCAGTGAAGGCTTGCGATAACTGCAAACATGACCATCGACGTCGCTCCTAGTCCCGATTCTGCGAGTAGCCCTGTCGGGCCGGATACGCACTCTAGAAAATGGACGCGGACGCGTCGCGGACGGTAAGCGCTACTGGCGCTCGCAGCTCTCCCGTGGGCGGATGCGCAGGCGACGACACGGGCACTAACGCGTGCGGCAGAATTGACGACACTCGACGTGCGCCTGCGCGTCAAACCACGGAGACTGATGATGTTCAAGAGCGTTGTGGTCGGCGTCGATCGATCTGAGCATGCTCGCGAAGCGCTCATCCAGGCAATCGATATTGCTCGGACTCAACGGGCCTCCCTGACTGTGGTGATCGCGTACAGCACGGTGATGCCGTGGGGACCTGTATCCCCGCTGCCGCAGAGCGCCGTGGACGACTTCGTCAGCGGCATCCAGGCCGACGCCAAGGCGATCGCGGACGAAGCGGCTGCCGCCATCCCGAAGGAAATCAAGTCCGCTGTCGTGGTGGTGGACGGGGATCCGGCTCAGGCAATTCTCGTTCAGGTGGAAACGGGCAAGCACGACCTCATCGTGGTCGGCTCGCGCGGCAGGGGCGATGCGGCCTCACTGCTGCTGGGGAGTGTGAGCCACGCCGTACTGCACCACAGTCGAGTTCCGGTGCTCATCGTGCACGTGCCGTCCGTGGAAACTGCTGCAGCGACGATGTGAGCGGACGAGCGGAGCGCACCTCGCAGGGGCAGCGCACAGCGAGCGCATGGTCGGAGCGCACGTCGCGCGGTCCGAGCCCACCCTAGCGCGCGGTCATCGTGCTCGCTCATAGCGGATGGCGATCGCGCGCGGATGACTTAGGCACAATCGCGGCGCGCCGACCCTGCGCAACGAGCGCACTAGCACCTCACTTCCCGCGTCGGCCTCTCCCGCGATAGAGTCCGCGAGGCGATGGGAGTTGCGATCATCGAGGGGCTGCATATGCTCTTCGCCACCTTCTGGTTTGGCGGCACACTGTTCGTCAACTTTGTTCTGGGTCCGGCGACGGCTCGGACAAGTCCCGCTGCCGCCGGTGAGATGGGAATACAGATCGGTATTCAGGCGAACCGCGTCATCCCGCCGGTCGCCGGCCTCGCGATACTCCTTGGCTTCCTTCGCGGCACGGTGTGGGGACCGATCGACAGCCTGAGCACAGTTTTCAACACCGGCTTCGGAAGATGGTGGTTCATCGCGCTCGTGCTCGCGATCATTACGTTCCTCTGGGGTCAGCGTCTGACCGGTCCTGCGGCCGCATCAATCGGAGCCGCCACCACGGCGGAGGAGCGCGCGGCGCGGGTACAAACGACCCTTCGGCTCGCGTCGCTTGAGTTGGTGGGTTTCCTGGGGATCTTCAGCATGATGATCCTGATGCGCTTTTACCCTTGAGAGAGCGCCCCAGGGATCTCGCAAGCCTGCGCTCAGACGTGTTCGTCAGACAAGTAGTCAGATCACCATTCGGACGAGTCCAACAAAGTTCGAGCCATCAGGATCCGAACGTCGCTGCCCGCCGCACGGAAAACCGGAGCCTCACTCCCGCGGTACGGGATCAGGAGCCGAGGCGTGAGCGCGTACTCTTGCCACGGGGACGATCGCCGGCATCTCCCGGTCGTCGCTGCGCGCCAGTCGCCATCCCCCTTCATGCACCCGGCGATGGTGGTGGCAGAGCAGGACCAGGTTGTCGAGCTTGATGCGCGCGCCTCTCTCTCAATGCGGGACGCCGCCGTCCATGGCGCCAGGCGGTCGCACCCGGGCCGCACGCACGCGGACGCGTGCTCGTCTACCACCTGTCCTCGCACCGCCCCAGCCTGATCGGCTTACTCGTCACGGAGGGCGAGCTCTGCCTTCCAGGGCATGAGCAGTCGCCCGAAGTTGATCGTCCAACCGACCCCGAAGACGGTGGGGACCACGATGTGCCGGTCGGTCGGGTTCCACATCCGTTCGCGCACGCGAGCCAAGCTCGGCCGGCGGAGGTCGTAAGGCACACGCTCGGCCAGCTTGCCGTGCCAGGTGCGCTCTGCCGCAGGCTTGCGCAGCTCCGTTGCCACAGCCCAGCCGATGAGGGCCACGACCAGCAGCTGCCGCAGCACCTTGCCCCAGTTCGTTGATTTGCGCTTTTCGTCGTTCATGTTCACATGGTGCTCCCGCGCATCGTGGCGGCCAAGGGCCGTTGGTCACGATTCGGCGCGCTTCGATTTTCCCTTACGGCGGACTAAGCCCTGCCCAGCCGCTCGCCGGCGTCGACAGCCATCATGGCCGTTGTCCCGCGCTGGATACCGTCGTCGGCGCGCCGGCTAGGCCAACCCGGCGTCCAGTGGCCCCAGGGTCGCTCACCGACACCGAAAGGGGTTGTACTAACGAAGCACGAGGTTGGCGAGATCGGTCGCTCATCCGTGAGTCCGGCGTTTGCTGTGCGGGCCGTCGATCGTCAGGTCGCCGGCGTCGATCACTGCTGCGCTGGAGTGATCTGCAAGGCCGGGCTCCCTGGTCGCCGACGGTCGGGCCGCCTACCTCAAGGCAGGTCTGGTGTCGTCGGGCCGGCGAGGAGCCGGTTGAGTTCGTCGCCGGCCTCGTTGCATCCGGCGTCCGAGATCCGTTGCAACTCGAGCAGGTCACCCGCGGCCACCGCGCGAGCCGTCAGTAGGTGCCCCGCACGCAGGCTGCCTTCGTCAAGTAGGTCGTTCAACTCTTCGAATTCCTCGCGTTGACCCGCGAGGTCGGCGAGCCGGTTCAATGCCAACTCGTTGCCCTCGTCCGCCAGCGTTCGTAAGGTGTCTCGATCGGTGTTGATGTTCGCCATGTCCCACATGGTGCAACCTTGCCCTTGGGGCAAGGTCAAGTGCGAGACCATAGGGCATGATCACCATCGGTCAACTCGCCCGGTATGCGCGCGTGTCGACGAAGACTGTGCGCGTCTATCACGATAAAGGACTTCTGGCTGAGCCCGCCCGTGACGCCTCCGGCTACCGGCGCTATACCGCCCAGAACGCCATCGATCTAATCAAGATCCGCACGCTGGCCGAAGCCGGAGTCCCGCTCGCACGGATCAGAGCCCTCACGACGGCGCCGGACGAAGCGTTCCGGCACGCCCTCACCGAGATCCACGGCAACCTCACCGATCGTATCCGGGGCCTGCGCCGCACCCAACGGCGACTGCGGGAACTCGCGTCGGGTCACGCGTGGCTCCATCCAGCCGAGGTTGAGCAGCACCTCCAGGGGCTAGGTGAGCTCGGATTCAGCGAGCGATGGATCACATTGGAAAGCGATCTGTGGATCCTCGTATTCGCCACCCACCCGGACATCGCGTACGAACTCTTCCGAGACCAGGCCCAGGCCTTGACCGATCCCACCCTCCGACAGCTCTACCTCGACTATGACCGCGCCCGCGACCTCGACCCTCGCGACCCCGCCATTACCGACCTCGCCCGCCGAATCATCGACGCGACCAGGCAACGGTACGGAACCGGTGATCTCACCGGACAAGCGACCGGCTCGGAGATCCCACAGCTGATTCAAAGCGCCGTCAACGCCTCATCCCCCGCCTGGCAGCGGCTAGACCATTTGATCCGCGACGAACTACATCGCGCATCGGAAGGCGCTGAAGACTAATGCGCTAAGTTCAACGAGGCGTGTTCTGACCGCCTTCGAGTCGACAACGATCTCCGCCGGCGGCTGTTGAGGGGTGGTATTAGCGATTAGCGAGGTTGTCCACGTGCGTCCTGCAAATCATCGGGTAGGCCGCCATCACCCCTGGAATCCGGCCGGCCGACTTTCCGCTCAGGGTGGCAATCCTGCTCCGGGGCGGCGATTCCGGGGCGCTTCGTTCGACATCTCTTGTAAGACCTGCACCTTCATCGGATAGTGCTCGCGTTCACGGTCACGCTCGTTGCGCGCCCACAGATCGCGGGACCTTTGGCGGAACAAGAGGTGGCCTCTGGCCCTGTTCGCAGTGATGGACAAGGCGAAAACTGCGATCAGGAGGTACAGGTGAGATGCGACCCCGAAGCCACAACCACTGTCGTGATTGGATCGCCACCTTGCCCCTAGCCTTACTTCTGGCCGCTTGTGGAGCCGGCGCATCGCCGAGCTCCGCTTCCCGCTCCATCCCAACCCCCACTCCGGTCCCAACCCCCGGCGTGCCTGCGACCACTCCCACGCCCAGTCCCACCCCGTCCACACCTGTCGTTGCAAATCCACTCGCCGTGGTCGGATCCGAAAACGCCGGTATCGGACCCTACACGCTCGGATTGGTGAACGCCCAGGGGATCGTGGTGGCCGCCGTGACTGCCACCACCCCTTCCGATTACTACTCATCTGGTGATCCCGCCATCACCAGTACTTCCGACAGCCGCCTTTACTACGAAGACGGGAACACCGACATTGATTATCTGACCCCGACTGGACAGCACGGGGTCGCTTTCACGGTCAGCAGGCCCAGCGGAGCGTTGGTGGTGTTTGCGGTGAGCCCCGACGATTCCAGAGTGGCGGTGGCGGTACTCACCAACTTCAACGGAGACGCACCGCCCTACACCTCCCACATGTATCTGATGGCCATGGGAGGGGGGATCCAGCAGACCCTGTTTGACGGGACGGGCACGAGTAGCACCGCTCCCTTGACCTGGCCGGTGGGATGGGCTGGTGACAATCTGGTAGTGGCCCAGACACTCCCAGCCTACTTTGGCGGTTATATTCCCGGGACCGGCCCCTGCTCATCAGTCTCGGATTGTGCGTCACAGTTGCGGGTTTTCAACCCAGCCGACAAGACCCTCGGGCCCCCCCTCTGTGCGGCGGACACCGGAACGATGACCGGAGCTCCAACCGCAGCCGGGATAGCCTGCGGGGCCGGCCCTGAAGCCAGTGCCAATACGCCGGCTTTGGCATCAGTTTCGTGGTCTGGGGTTGTCACGTCCTTTGGTGGCAACAGCCCCGGCCCCAGCAGCGAGGATGCCCCGGTCTGGGACGGATCTTGCATGTTATCGCCCCAAGGAGCCGTCATCGCGTGTGCTTCAGACCAAGTCCAGGACGCAACCGGGCAGCACACCATTCCGGCCCAAGCCTTCCGCGCCGGCGGGGTGGTCCAGAAGATCCCCAATCCTCTCGACTTCCAACTCATCGGTTGGTTAGATGGGAACGACGTCGTGGTCACCACGGGTGGCAGCCCCATCACGGGTGGCAGCCTTGGGGGGCTGGCGGTGGAAAACATCATGACAGGCAAGCGGATCCCCGTTTCGCTGGCGAAAAGTCCAAATCCCTACAGTGTCCGGTGGCAATTCTTTGGGGTGATACCGGGAGCGCTGTGACGTTCAGAGCCCCTCGGACCAGTAGCGAATCGCCGCGATTGAGAATGCGGGCGACGAAGCAGCGCTGAAAGTCGGCATGCCGAGGTTCACTGTCGTCACTGCGCCGTCAGGCTAACCCGGTCTTCCGCGGCCCCACGCTCATCTCACCCACCCTCGGAGGGGGTTGTACTAACGGACCACGAGGTTGTCGAGCTCGGTGTCGCCCGGCCTCGGTGTTCGATGGAGAAGAATTCGATTGGCTCAAGTGATAACGAGCGCCGAGCGGGCTATATGCTCAGTGCCTTTGGAATACCCTGCGCCATGAGCGGCGCGTCTCGGATGATCGGCCACCGCGTCCTCGTCGACGGGATGATGGGATCCGGGAAGAGCACGTTTGCACGTGCACTCGCGGCAAGGACTGGTTTGCCGGTGATTCACCTCGACGTCCATTACTGGAAGCCGGGCTGGGTGCGACCGTCGGACGACGAGTGGCGAGAACGGCAACGCGCGCTGCTCGCCGACAAGGCGTGGATCATCGACGGCAACGACAACGCGACGCTTGCCCTCCGCCTCGAACGCGCGGAAACCGTCGTCGTTCTCGATAGTCCTTGGTGGTCGTGCTCGAGCCGCGCGTTCGTGCGGGGCTTCGCAAGCCCGTCGGCGAGATGCCCGAGGCTGCGAGGACTCGGTCAACCGACGCGACGAGTGGGGCGGCGTGGGGAGGATTTGGCGCAACCGCCGATCAGAACCTGAGTACGCACGCTCCGAGATCTCGCGGCACTGGTCTCACACGACAGCGCACGTGCTCCGTTCGTGGCGAGGGCGTTTCTCGATGCCGTCTGGCGCTCGATAGCACATCCCCGCCCTGGCCGACCAGCCCTATGAGGGCTGACGCGTGTCGAACCCAGGAGTCGACGGGCGGTCCTGCAGTTCACCTCTGCTAATGCGCGAATGCAAGCCATTCATGCACCGAGCCAACGGCGGCTGACCCCTCACCGACCGCGGTGGCCACGCGCTTCGTGGACCCGGACCTGACATCTCCCACCGCGAACAGCCCAGGGAGGCTCGTCTCGAACGGCAGGGGCCGCCGGCCGAGCGTCTCCCATCGCCGGTCGAGATCCTCGTCGCCGATGGAGCGGTCCGTCAGCACGAAGCCGCGCTTGTCGAGCACGGCGCAGCCGGACAGCCACTCCGTTGACGGTTGAGCACCGATGAACGAGAACAGGCCGGCGGACTCCACTGTCGTCGTCTCGCCGGGTGTCGCGATCGTGATCGAGCGCAGTGTCTGGTCTCCGGCCAGGGCGACGATCCTCGCGTTCGCCCTCACGTGGATGCGCGGATCGGCATCGATCCGATCGGTGAGGTACCGCGACATGCTCTTCGCCAGGTCGGCACCGCGGATCACGATGGTTACGGGACAACCACCCCCGGCGAGGAACAGTGCTGCCTGGCCCGCCGAGTTGCCGCCACCGGCGACGACGACCGGAGCAATACCGCACGCGCGCGCCTCCGTCTCCGTGGCGGCATAGTACACGCCGTTGCCTTCGAACTCCTCGAGACGCGAGGCATCGAGACGCTTGTAGCGCGCACCGGTGGCCGCGATCACCGCGCGACCGGCCACCTCGGTCCCGTCCATCAGTCCGACGACGAGGTGTCCGGCTCTCTCTTGCAATGACGCGATGGTTACCGGACTGACGAGTGATGCGCCGAACTTCTGCGCCTGCACGTGGGCGCGCTGCGTGAGTTCGCCGCCGGAGATCCCTAAGGGGAATCCGAGGTAGTTCTCGATGCGCGAGCTGGTGCCAGCCTGGCCGCCGACGGCGATCATCTCCACAACCAGTGTCTGCAGCCCCTCCGATGCACCGTAGACAGACGCGGCCAGTCCGGCAGGCCCCCCGCCGACGACGATCAGGTCAAAGCGTCGTTCGGGAAGATTGCCGACGGACACGCCGATGTAGTCGGCGAGACTGCCGGGTGTTGGACGGCGCAGCACGGCTCCCGTGACGATGACCACAGGGAGATCCGCAGGCATGAGGCCTCGGCATGTCAGGGCTGCCTCCACAGCAGCGTCGCGCTCGGGATCCAGGAATTCGTGCGGGATTCCACTCCGGCTGAGAAACTCGCGCAGCCGCATCGTCTCGGGCGAGAAGCGGGAGCCGATAACACGGATGCTGCTGCTGCCGACGCCGCTGATGAGCCGCGCTCTGCGGGCGAGAAACGCGGCGAGAATCGAGTCGCCGAGTCGCGGATTCGTCGTCATGACCCGCCGAAGTTCCGCCCTCGGCACCGCGATCACGTCACCAGCCTCGACCACGCGAGCCGACGCGAACACTCGTTGTCCTGTGAGCATGTTGAGCTCGCCGAGGAACCTCCCGGGACCGTGCTTGGCGATGAGCTGCTCACCGCTGTCTGTCCGGAGGACGATCTCCACCTCCGCAGAGACGAGGACGTAGAAGTCGTATGCGGCATCACCCTCTCGGTACAGATAGTCGCCGATCACCACAGACCGCCTGGTGCCGGCCGCCTCGAACAGCGCGATGTCCGGGGCGTCGAGATGCGGGATTGCCTCGTCATCAGCCATGGGACAACGGATAGTAGCCGAGCTCGGCATTCCTATTGGAACGGTCATGTCTCGCGTGCATCGTGCCCGGCCGCAGTTGCTGCAGAACGACGCCAATAATTTGCGTTGCGCGTGCCGCCATGTCCGCAGAGCTGCGCTCCTCGATGGCGACCAGACGCAGCGGCTCTGCCACGACAGGTGGGAGTGCGCCCAGGGCGCTCATCACCCGCGGCCTGGCAACCCCTTTGGGCAGATCATTCACCCATGGGTGAGCCACAAGACGACCGTACCCCGGCTTCCCCCGATTACGAATCGATGATGGCACTCTGGATGCGAGAACGGATGACACCGGCAGAATGGGCGGCACGCAACGCCCACCGCATCCTCATGTGGTCAGGTCCTACCGACCGATATCGCGACCCAGAGTTGGACCGATGGATCCAGGATCTCGGCAGGGTGCTTTCTGCCGCTGGCGTGGTAGAAGAGGCACGTCGGCGGTACCTGACGGACGCGGAGCGGCAATGGGCCGAGCAGCGCGAACTGGAAGAATTCTGACCGGTCCCGCGCAGCGCAATGAGCTGATGGCAATTCAGAGTTCGAACGCCCGTCAGTCCTCGCCGTATAGGCGACCGAGGATCCGGCGCGACGAATCCAGCCTCTCGGGCTACCTCTCGATGTAGGTGGTGATCGGGGGGAGGACGCCGTGCGTCTCCATCAAGGCAGCGGTCTCGGGCGGGGGCGAGGCCAGCGTCGCCTGCGCGGTTGCCAGGTCTTCGATGTCGGCTGTGACGGCGATGTTGTTGCTGCCGTCGGCCGCCGCATAGTCCGTCACGTTCGTGGCAAATGCACTGAGTGCGGCCGCGCGTTCGGCTTTGCCCTTGAGCCAGCGTTCGATATCGACGACAGCGTGAGTCATGACCACCTTTGGCATGCCAAGCCTCCTCCGGGAACGCTCGGAGGGTCTTGGCGAGGATGCCGACCCTACCCGAGTACGCGAAGTATGTGTTTTCGGTATGGGCAAGCGGGCCACCCGCTCGCCGCATCCTGCCCGACGCCGATTGGGGCCCTTCGCTTCGCGGCACCCGGTTCGTCAAGTGGAAGCTTGTCCGTTCCGTGAGCAGTTCGACGAGGCGGTTGTGACCGACCACCGCAGAGGGTTGATCACTCGGGCGCCTCGACTTGGAGTTTACGCCCCTCCAATTTGCCGAGCAGCTGTCGTTCGTCTGTACCAATACACGCCCCGAGGCGACTGACCAACTGAGATGACGTTCCCATCGCAGCACCAGGAAGTTTCCCTACCCTTGGGACCGCGATTGGCTCGCGCAGCGCTCGGCGGCAGGGGCTGCGGTTGCTCGCGCCTTACGGCCGCCGGCGGCGAGACAAGAGCCCCGTCCCCACCTGAGGCCGCTCCCGCCCATGACTAAGCGGGCGGAGTCACCGCCTCGGTCCGGGCCACGACCCGCACGGGCGCCGGCCGCGCAGGGCTTCCGCCCCGCAGCCACGATGCCGTCGCACCAATCAGCATCATGAACACCGAGAACGCAAACGTGATGTGCATCCCGACGATGAACGGGTCACTGATCAGATTCGGGAAGAACGTCTGACCGGACAGATACGCGGCCTGACTCGCGCTCAGCGTGTGCATCGTGGGTCCAAGCAACGTCGTCATCGGGTTGTACCCGAGGAAGGCCGCGAAAAGCGACCCCACCGGCGGCAGATTCGCCACATGGTGCGCGACGGTAACCGGCACACCGTGCGCGGTGAGCCCGTTGAACATTGTCGACGGCAGCGTCGAGCTCAGCCCCGCAATCATCAGCGAGAAGAAGATGCCGATCGACAGCGTCATGCCGCTGTTCTGAAACGTCGCGAGCATCCCCGACGCAACACCGCGACGATCCGCCGGCACAGCATTCATCACGCCCGCAGTGTTCGGTGCAACGAACATCCCCATCGACACGCCGATGAGGAACAGCAGCGCTGCAAACGGCGGGTACGCGAAGTTGGCCGGCAGCAACATCAGCAACCCGAAGCCGATTGCCGAGCAGATCATGCCCGCGGTCGCAAAGCCCCGCGCACCAAGACGATCCGACAGGAAGCCTGACGTCGGTCCACCGACGAGGAATCCCGCAGTCAGCGGCAGCATGAATATCGCGGCCCAGAACGGCGTCGACTCGAAGCTGTAGCCGTGGAGCGGAAGCCAGATGCCCTGCAACCAGATGATCACCATGAACATCAGCCCGCCACGACCGACAGCGCTGAGCAACGCCGCCACCGTCCCGAACGTGAACCCACGCAGCTTGAACAGGCTCACGCGGAACATCGGCTCAGCAACGCGTGTCTCAACAATCACGAAAACGATCAGCAGTGCAATTCCGCCGATGATCGCCATCAGCACCGTGGGGTTCCCCCATCCCATCGAGTCCGTCTTGTAGGGCTGGATCCCGTACGTGATACCGACCAATACCGAGATGAGGCCGACAGCGAAGAGCACGTTGCCCCACCAGTCAACGCGCGACCGCTTGACGATGCCCGTCTCACGCAGCTTCAGGTATGCCCACGCGGTGCCGAGCAGTCCAACCGGCACCGACACGAGGAACACCAGGTGCCAGTCCGTGGTGGATAGCAACCCACCCACGATGAGACCGATGAACGATCCCGATACGGCAGCGACTGCGTTGATCCCCAGCGCCATCCCCCGCTCGCGCTGCGGGAACGCGTCAGTGAGAATCGCCGTCGAGTTCGCGAAGATCATCGCCCCGCCGACGCCCTGCACGAGCCGGAAGACGATGAGTTCCAACGCTGCGGTGGGACCGGTCGTGAACACCACCGAGAGGAGGATCGATCCCACGGTGAACACGAGAAACCCCAGGTTGTACAAGCGAACTCGGCCGAACATGTCGCCGATGCGACCGAGGCTCACCACCAGCACGGCGGTGACGACCATGTACCCCATGATCATCCAGAGCAGATAGCTGACATTGCTCGGAACGAGCGGGTTCAGCTGAATCCCCCGAAAGATCGCCGGCAGCGATATGAGTACGATCGACGAGTTGACGGTCGCCATGAGCATGCCGATCGTTGTGTTGGAGAGCGCGACCCACTTGTAGCGGGGCCCGACCTCACCGTCCTGATGACGGGCGGCGCGGGGGACGCGGACTCCCGGGGTGCTCACGCGGCCGGCTGCGACTGCTTTTCCCGCTCGCGGACCGCGCGCTGATGCTCGTATCTGCGGACACCCTCCAGGTCGAGCGGCAGACGCTCACGCTTGATCTCAGCGAAATTGCTGTTCCGTGCCATCCAGGCGAAATGCTCCCACAACTCGATGGCGCCGCCATCACCGGGGACCTCAGTGATCACCGGCCCGAACATGCTCGGCCCGGCGCCGCCGTCGAGCACGATGGTCGGCACGCCGAACGCCTGGTGCTCGGCGACCACGTCGTCGTGCTCCCGCTGCACCGTCTCCCACGTGGCGGGATCGGCGAGTGCCCGCTGCAACAGCTCGGGCTCGACGCCTGCCTCGCGGAGGCTCGCCTCGAGCACTCCGTGATCATCAGCACGCTCGCCGCGCTGGTGCACCGCGTCACTCACCGCCTTGTAGAAGGCACCCACGGAGGCGTTGCCGTGCGCCTCACGAACGGCGATGGCGGTCCGGAGCGCCGGACCGGACCACATGTCCGGATCCGCGCGCCCCTCGTCGCCCCGGTTGACGATGGCCAGCGAGAACACACGCCACTCGACCGCAACGACACCGAGTTCATCAAGTCGCCGCGCCCAACGCGACGTCTGATAGCACCACGGGCACAGAGGGTCGAAGTAGAAACGGATCTGCTCAGCCATCGTCAACAACCTCGAATGCAGGATTATGCTGTGGCGCTGGCGAGAACCCGGGCCTCTGCCTCAGGCGCCTTGTCGAGTCCGAGCTCACCGTCGATCTCGAGCTTGACCTTCTCACCGACGAGCAGTCCGCCGCTGCCGAGCGGCACGTTCCAAACCAGGCCCCAGTCGCTGCGGTTGATGCTGCCGGTCAGCGTCCCGCCAACCTTGGTGTTGCCGTAGGGGTCGACAACGCTGCCGTTGTGCTCGTAGTCGAGCGTGATCTCCTTGGTGACGTCCTTGATCGTCAGGTCAGCGGTGACCTTGTAGTCGGCGCCGGCCTTGGCAATCGACTTGAGGGTGAAGGTGATCGTCGGGTACTGCTGGACGTCGAAGAAGTCGGCGCCCTTGATGTGGCCGTCGCGCATCTCGTTGCCGGTGTCCACACTCGCCGTCTGGATCGTCACCGAGCCCCGGCCCGTCGTCGGGTCATTGGGATCGTCGAGGTCGAGGTCACTCGTGATCTGATTGAAATGGCCGCGCACGGTCGAGACGCCGAGGTGCTTTGCGCTGAAGGTCACCTGCGTGTGGTGGGGGTCCATGGACCAGCTCATCTGTCAACTCCTTGCTCCGGGTTAGCCCCCGACGGCTCCGGTGCTTTCCGCCGGTAGCAACAGTGTGAAATATAGTGCTATGATTTGTCAAGTGCTTCATTCGAAGACGAGGCCTTCCTGCTCAGGCTAAGATCAGGGACGGGATGGAGGTCCCGATAGTGATGAATACCGAGCGCGAGTACTGCCCGGTCCACGAAGCGATCCAGGTGCTCCAGGAGAAGTGGACGATGCACATCGTTCGCGCCCTCCTGGCTGGGCCATTGGGGTTCAACGAACTCGGGCGCGCGGTTGGCGGCTGCAACCCGGCTACGTTGAAGGTGCGCCTCGATCACCTCGAGGGCCTCGGCATCCTCAACCGCACTGTGCACTCCCAGATGCCGCCTCGAACGTCGTACGAGCTGGCACCGGCCGGCGTCGATCTGCAACGAGTGATCGATGCCATCGACGGCTGGGGCCGCCAGCATCTCGACATGGCAGCCGGCAGCGCCGACGAGGATCAAAGCGTCGCGGTCGGCTAACCTCTTGTAGGTGGTCCGGCGAGCGGTTGCTCTCCTCAGTGTGCTGATGGTCGTCGCAGCGTGCGGCTCGCCATCGCGCGCCAGTCCGAGTGCATCACCGCACGCATCGCCGCAGGAAACACCGACCGCGAGCGTGGCCACGAGCACGCCCACCCCGAACGCCTGCGTCGCGCCCGCAGGCGAACCGGCGCCGCGCGGCACGATTCCGGCGAACTACGCCACGGCGTTGGCCTTCGCCCCAGACGGCAGGCTGTTCTGGGCCGAGCGCTCGGGCACTGTCCGGGTTTGGCAGAACGGGGCGAGCAAGGTCTTCGCCAAGGTGAGGACGGTCACCACGGAGCCGAACGGGACCTACAGCGAGCGCGGCCTCCTCGGCCTCGCGATCAGCCCGACCTTCGCCACCGATCGCGCCGTCTACGCCTTCTACTCCGATGCCGGCTACAAGACCCAGCACGTCATCCGCTGGACCGACTGCGACGGCACCGGGACCAACGCGACGATCATCGCCACCTTCCCGGCCGGCGGCGACTGCTGCCACAAAGGCGGTCGGATCGCATTCGGTCCCGACGGCAAGCTCTACGTGGCCCTCGGCGACGAGCACGACGCGCCGGCGGCGCAGAGCCTCGGCGACGTCCGGGGCAAGGTGCTGCGCTACAACCCCAACGGCAGCATCCCGTCGGACAACCCGTTCGGCCCGACCAACCCGATCTGGGCTTATGGGTTCCGCAACCCGTTCGGCATCGCGTTCTCCTCAGCGGGACAGCTCGCCATCACGATGAACGGCCCGTCCGGTGACGCGGGAAGCCCCGGAACCGGCTACGACACGGTCTACCTCAACGTCACCAAGGGCGCTCATTACCAGTGGCCGGACTGCTACGGCTACGGCCACCCGCTCGCGAGTTCGACCTGTGGCGGCGGGGCGCAGCCGGCCTGGAGCAGCGAGAGGAGCACATACGTGCCGACGGGGGCAAGCTTCGTCGATGCCGCCGGCCCATCGGGATATGCGGGCCATCTCGTCTTCTGCACGTACGACCGCGGGATGCTCATCGTCACCCCGGGCAGTCCACACGCCACGGTCCGGGCCGGCCCGTCGGCCTGCCGCTTCGACGTGGTGGAGGGCCCGACGCACGCCCTCTACTACGCGGACGAAACCCATATCTACGTGCTCGCGTAGCGAAGGCCGGCCGACGACGGGCGGATGCCCCTCTCGATACGTATGATCCGCGCCCGGGCGCCTGCGCACTCTGCGCGGGCGAAGGAGGAAAGCCAATGCCGACCGTGATCGTCACCCATGACATCGAGGACGCCAATCACTGGCTCGCCTCGCCAAAACGTCAAGAGTTCTTCGGTCCGAGGGGCGTCACCGTGCGGACCTTCGTTGATGCGCGCAACCCGAAGCGGGCGGCCGTCCTCGTTGAGGTGCCCGACATGGAGCTCTTCGAGGAGATGATGCATTCGCAGGAGGCTGCGGACGCGATGGTCCACGACGGCGTGCACGGCGACACCGTCGCCCTGTTCTGCGAGTGCGACGGGCCGGAGGTATAGGGGGGCTCAGCGCGCCGCCGGGCCCCGAAACGCACCTCGACCGGTCGCCCGGCATGCCCTGAGGCCCGCCCCCAGGAGGCCGTCACCGTGTCGAAAGGTTGGCTGCATTACCGTCCCCATCTGAAACCCTCAGGAGGTTGCGATGGAACAGGACAACGCCCCCTACACCCCACCGTCCGATGGCCAGTCGCCTCGGCGGAGCTTCGGCGGCCTCGGCCGCGGTCCTGCTGCGCTGCTCCTGACCGTCGGTCTCCTGATCGGTGGCGGCATCGGGGGTTTCGTTGTGGCCAACGCCGCTTCACCCGCGACTCCGGCGCCTCACGCCGGGGCGGGTGGTTCGCATCCCTGTCCGAACATGGGTGGCTCCACGGCCAACTGACACATTTCGATCACTGGTGTGATCGACCAAACAAGCCTCCCTCCCAAGACGGCTCGCCCTCCCGGGCGAGCCGTCGTCGTTTAAGGCGACTAGGATCTCGGCGTGCCCCCTCGCCTGCTCCCAGCGGTCGTCTTCACCGCTGGGGCGTCGTCACTGGCGACGGAGATCTGCGCCACCCGTCTGCTCGCGCCGTACTTCGGCTCGTCGACCGTGGTGTGGGCGAACGTCATCGGGCTCATCCTCATCTATCTGTCGCTCGGGTACTGGCTCGGCGGCCGCATCGCCGACCGGCATCCGACCCCTCGGGCGCTCGGGCTGATCCTCGTCCTCGGGGCGGTGTGCACCGCCGCATTGCCCTTCGTGGCGCGGCCGTTCCTCAACCTCGCCCTGCAGGGCTTCGCCGCGGTGAGCATCGGGGTCGTGGTGGGTTCGTTCGTGTCGACGCTGCTGCTCTTCTCCATCCCGGTGACGCTGATGGGCATGGCCTCGCCGTTTGCGCTGCGCCTCGCCATCACCGACATCCAGCGCGCCGGCCGCACGAGCGGGCGACTCTCCTCGCTCGCGACTGTTGGTGCCATCGTTGGCACATTCGGGGCAGCGCTCGTGCTCATCCCCGGCGTGGGAACCCAGCGCACGTTGCTCATCGCGGCACTGCTGGTGGCGCTGATCTCGATCCCGCTGCTCATGCGGCCGGCGTTGGTGGCGAGCGTCGTCATCGTCGGTCTGCTCATCGTGCCTCCGGGGTTGGTCAAGGAGACGCAGGGGACGATCGCCGAACGCGAGACCACCTATGGGTTCGTGCAGATCGTGCAGGAGACGGGTCGGATCGTCATGCGCTTCGATGACGGCATCGCCGACCAGTCCGTCTACCGTCCCGATACGGCGCTCACCGGCGGCGAGTGGGACATGCCGCTCGTTGTGCCTCCGCTCCTCGCCCACGGACTGCACCGCGTCCTGGTCATCGGCAACGCCGGCGGGACCACGGCACGCGCGCTCGCTGCGGAGTACCCGGGCGTCCACATCGATGCGGTCGAGCTGGACCCGGTCGTGACCCAGCTGGCGCGCCGGTACATGGGCCTCGACTCGATCGCGAACCTCAACGTCATCACCGCCGACGGGCGCGAGTATCTCGAGACCACCGACCAGCGCTACGACCTGATCGTCGTCGACGCATACCGCCAGGAGTACATCCCGTTCTACCTGGCGACGCGGGAGTTCTTCTCGCTCATGCACGCACATCTCAACGCGGGTGGGGCGATCGCCCTCAACGTCGAGCGTGTTCCAGGCGATAACGACCTCGTGGCCGCGATCAGCGGAACGGTGGCCACCGAGTTCGCGCAGGTCTGGGTGTGGCCGGCACTCCATTTCAATGAGCTGGTCGTCGGACTCGACACGCCGATCGTGCAGACGTCGCTGGTTGCTCGACTCCGGGCGCTGCCGCCCAACGTGCTGGTCCTCGCTCCGCTGGTTGTGTCAGAGGCGTTCGTCGCCAAGCCGTCGAGCGACCCGCTGACCGACGACCATGCGCCGGTCGAGTGGCTGACCGATCGGGCCATCCTTGCCTATATCGCGACGGGCGGTGTGCTCAACGAGCAATTGCTGCCCACCGCACCCTGATGTGCGAATTGGGAATCCGACATCTGATATTGCAACCTCTTTGACGTGTTTGATAAGCTTTCGGCGATCGGTACATTTGCACCGATCAACGGGGATGGGACGGCCTTGAGGGATGGGGGGATCGCAGCGCTCCTCGGCTCAACGCGAGCCGGGGAGCGCTTTGCGAGATAGGGCCACCGCCCTCGATGTCCCAACAAGGACACACGGCGCGTTGCATCTCCGTGCTCACGCGTGTTGCAGAGCTATTTCGCAACCAGCGCGCGGTTGGACGAAGCACATTGCCGCGTCATCACAAAGAGAACGCTCAGTCCTACGCCACCGTCACAACCGCCTGAGGCTGTATCGCAACGAGCATTAGCACCGAACGCTCCACTTGCATCGCTCGCACCGGTTTGCTAGGCTGCATCCAGGAGAAGCGTTCGGGGGCAATGAATCGATCGACGCTCTTCTCTTCGAACGCAACGCTTCGGGAAGTGGCTAGAGGGGACGCCGGACTCAACCGGCGCAAGGGAGGACACAGGTGGCGAACACAGCTAATGAATTCACGCAACGGCGCACGCATCGAACGCGTCGCAGCATCGGCAGGGTCGGTGCAGTTGCGATTGCGCTCGTCTTCGGCGGTGCGGCAACGTTTGTGACCGCGTTCGCGCATCACATCGTGTCCACCACCCCGACGCCCACCGTCGGCGTCGTCGGTTCCACGAAACTTGCTGACACCGCGCTCGTGTACGCGGACAGCACGCGTCACGTGGTCTTCTTCCTCTGGGCGCCCGGCACCTGCGACTTGCAGGGCGCGTCGCCCGTGTTGACCGACAGCGAGCCGGTGACGACCTCGCAGCTCACCAACAGCACGGTGACGTCCGCGTCCTACGTGCCGCTCGTGACAGGCGTCTATGACTGGACCGCGGAGATCGTCGTCAACGCCGGCGGCAGCATCGAGAACGGTCCGACTGCCTGCGGCGATGAGCAGGTCACCGTGAACCAGCACGACTCGTCGATCAGCACGACCCAGTCGAATGCCGACGGCGCACCGATCGGCACCGCGATCACCGACTCGGCGCATGTGACAGGGGACAACCCCACCGGAACCGTGACGTTCGCGCTCTTCGGACCGAATGACGTCGCATGCGTGACCAACGAGGACGCCGCCAACGCAGCGTTGCAGACGTGGACCGAGAGCCTCGGCCAGAACGGGGACGCGAGCGTGCCTGCGCCTGGATATACGACAACGCAGATCGGGACCTACCAGTGGGTCGCCACGTACAGCGGTGACGCCAACAACACCGGCTCCACGAGCGCCTGCGGCACCGAGGCCGTGATCATCGGGAAGGTGGACGCCCACATCAGCACCGACCAGACGCACAAGGACGGCGCGCCGGTGGGGACCTCTCTCAAGGACACAGCCACCGTCGTCGGTGACGCACCGACCGGAACCGTCACCTTCTACATCTACGGACCGAACGATCCGACCTGCGTCAACAACGCTGACTCCGGACTCAAGTGGCTGCAGTCGTGGACCGTCACACTGGGCGCGGACGGAAAGGCGTCAGTCCCGAATCCCGGTTACGCGACCACCACGGCCGGCACCTACGAGTGGGTCGCCCACTACAACGGTGATGGCAACAACAGGACCGCAACCAGCGCGTGCGGCAGTGAGAGCGTCGTCATCGGCAAGTCTTCACCGACGATCGCGACCGTCGCGTCGGAAGGCGGCCCAGTCGGCACGCAGATCCACGACACCGCGCAGGTGTCGGGTGGCGACAACCCGACCGGAACAGTGACGTTCTTCCTCTACTCGCCAAGTAATGCAACGTGCAGCGCTAACGAGAACGGCGGCGGCGCCATCTGGAGCGGTTCGGTAGCTCTCGGGAGCGATGGGTCCGCCAGCAGCGCTGGTTCGCCCTTCACCACGACCGAGGTCGGCACCTACAACTGGATCGCCACGTACAGCGGCGACGCCAACAATAAGGGCGCCAGCACCGCGTGCTCAGATGAGCCGGTCAGCATCGGCGTGGATCCGTCCTCGATGACGACGACCGCGTCGTCCGGCGGGCCGACCGGAACCGTGATCCATGACACCGCGAACGTCACGGGCGGCAGCGACATGACCGGTACGGTGACGTTCAGCCTCTTTGCGCCAAGTGACGCGACGTGCAGCGGCACGCCGATCTTCACCAGCGCGGTGGCACTTGGCAGCAACGGGACCGCGACATCGGGCAACTTCAGCGGCACGACCGTTGGCGGCACCTACAACTGGATGGCGAGCTACAGCGGTGACTCGCACACCGCCGGTTCGACGAGCAAGTGCGGCAGCGAGCCCGTGGTGATCATCGCCAGCAGTGTCCAGGGCATCACGACACCAGGCACCGGCTCGGCCCTGTCGGTCGGTCAGATCGGCCTGGGAATCGAGTTGCTGCTCGGTGGCCTGGCTCTCGGCCTGACCAGCGAACTGGTCCGCGAGCGTCGCCGGGCGTAACGCAAGCGATCCGAGAGAGATGTCACAAGCCGGATCTCCCCCCGCCGTTTTTGGGGGGAGATCCGGTATTCTCATGTCCTGGTCTCGAGCCGCTCGTTGCAGGCTCTCAGCTGAAGGTAGAGGTCGTTCACACATGACTCGTCGAACAATTGTTGGTGCCGCGCTGGCACTCGTTGCGGCTGCGGCGATCCCCCTCGGACTGCCTCACAGCGTCTCGGCATCCGGCTATAACACCCTGGTGATCTCGCCGCTGCCGATCGCGCAACCGGGCGCGCTGGCTGCCTCGCAGGTGGTCGACCTTTGTGTGCAGCCTGAGCAGGTCGTAGGTTCGACCGCCACCCACGTTTCGGGGATCGTCTGGCTCGCGATGGACTCCGGGCTCTTCACCTCACCATCCAAGCCGGGCGGTACTGCAACGGTCGGCGCCACTCCCCTCACGACCACACCTCAGTCATTCGACACTGCGAACTTCCCATCGACATGCAGCTTCACAGGCGGCACCGCCACGACCAAGTTCGCGATTCCAGTCGTCTACACGGCGGCCGCGATTCCGCCGGCGAACGGGCGCGACGTCATCGTCGCAGGCGACGCATCCACAGACTTCACGGGTGGCCCAACAAACGTGGAGTGCACCTCTGGCGTCTGCGATAGCGGCACCTACGTCTACTCGCCTGTCACCGCCTATGTGTTCAACCAAAGCCCAATCGCTGCGACGGGTACGCTCACCGCCGGTCAGGTCGACAACACCCTCACTGTGACGGCCAACGACAGCACCGGCAATCCGGTCCCGGGCGCGTATCTCGATCTTTCGTTGACGAGCACCGGCTCGAGTGGCGGGACTGCCGAGGCATTCAATGAGATCTCCAACCCGCCCTCCTTCAGGCATCTGACGAATAGCGCTCAGCGTGTGGGAGCGACCAATGCCGGAACGGTGGCGATCACCTACACAGCCGCCAATCCCCTGCCTGCATCGGGCATTGACACGATCACCGCGCAGAACCACCCGACAGAGACCGTCGAGAACTCGACGAGCTATACGTACGCGACCTCCACTGCGCCACCGTCGAATCCGTACACGGCGGTGCCACCGTTCCGCGTCTGCGATACGCGGCCCGCACAGCCAGGAATCGCCGCCAACCAGTGCAACACCGGTGCCGGGAGCGGTCCGATTGCCTCCGGTGCCACGCGTGTCATCGCTGTGGGGGGGCTGGGTGGCGTGCCCGCGTCGGGGGTCACAGCGGTCGTCGTCAACCTGACCGGAATTGCTCCGAGCGCAAGCACGTTCCTGACGCTCTATCCCGACGGGACGACCAAGCCGCGCACGTCGAACCTCAACCCGCTGAAGGGTGGGACCGTCGCCAACCTTGTGGAGGTCGGCGTGAGCTCCGCCGGCAAGCTCGACCTCTTCAATACCACCAACACCGGTAGCATCAACGTGGCCCTCGATGTCGAAGGCTATGTCTCCGCCACATCGCCCGGGTTCTACAATGCCGCGGCAGCTCCCGTCCGCATTTGCGATACGCGGCACAGTGGACCCGGAATCTCCGCCAACCAATGCAACACCCTCGGCACCTCGCCGATCGCAGGTGGAGCAACATTGACCTTCAAGGTGAACCCCCCAGCGCCCGGGAGCGCTGTGACCGCGGTGGTCTTCAACCTCACCGGCATCGGACCCACGAAGAACACTGTCCTGACGGCGTTCACGGGCTCGAGGCCGACCGCGTCGAACCTGAACATCAATGGCGGTACAGCCACTGCGCTCTCCAACCGAGTCATCGTGCCGGTGACGTGCGCCGGCGGCAACTGCACGGTGTCGATCTGGAACAGTGTCGGCTCGATCAACATCGCCGTCGACATCGACGGATGGTTCACGGCAACGGGCACCTCATTCACAGCAATGCCGAGCCCCGCTCGCGTCTGCGACACGCGATTCGGCAACGTGAATGACCAGGGATGCGCCAAGGCTTTGGTGGCTGCCGGCGCCGCTCGTATGCTCAACATCACCATCACCAACATCGACGGCATCCCCAGCAACGCAACGGCAATCGTGGCCAACGTTACGGCGGTGAACGCGACAACCGGTACGTTCATCACTGTGTTCCCTGGGCCGAGCACGCAGGGTGTGCCGACCGCCTCGGATATCAACGACGCGTCGTCAGGCGCGGTGCCATCGCTGGTCGTCGTCGGCGTGGGATCGGACGGCACCATCAACCTTTTCAATGACGTGGGCAGCGTCAACCTCATCGTTGACGTCCTCGGTTACTACAGCTGATTAGGTAGGAACGAAATACCGTGGGGGGGGAAGAGCTCGTGGTCACCTCAGACCACGAGCTCGCCCGTTTCGGGGCACTCGAGGCCGGCCGGGCGCTGCTCACGCTGCGCGCCGAGCTCGGCTTCGAGGACTCGAAGCGGCTGCGCGATGAGGGTGACCGCGTCGCCCACGAGCTTCTGATGAAATTGCTCGCTGAGCAGCGCCCCGATGACGCCGTGCTGTCGGAGGAGGGTGCCGACGACCAGGACCGGCTCACCGCGAGGCGAGTCTGGATCGTCGATCCGCTCGACGGAACGCGCGAGTTCGGTGAAACGGGGCGAACCGATTGGGCTGTCCACGTTGCGCTGATCGCGGACGGAACGCCGATCGCTGCTGCGGTGTCGCTGCCTGCACGCGACCTCGTGATGTCGACGTTGCCCGCGCCACGGAGACCGCTGCGGGCTCCAGGACGCATGCGCCTCGTTGTCAGCCGCTCGCACACGCCACCCGAGGCACACGCCGTCGCCGAGGCGCTGGATGCAGAGCTCGTGTTCATGGGCTCGGCGGGTGCCAAGACCATGGCCGTGGTCCTTGGTGATGCGGATGCGTACCTCCACCTCGGGGGTCAGTACGAATGGGACTCGGCGGCGCCCGTCGGGGTCGCGCTTGCCGCCGGGCTGTGCGCGACGCGCGCCGACGGCTCACCGCTTCGGTACAACTGTCAGAATCCCTGGCTCCCCGACCAGGTGGTCTGCCGCGCCGACTTGCACGATGCGGTTGTCAGCGCGGTGGGCGCCGCTCTCGCCGCGACCCCGCGCTGAACCGGCACTGGATCGAATTCACCACCTGCTCACAGGTGTCCAACGCCGGGGCCGAGGCACAATGACCGTATGAGAGGAGCGGTGGACGTGCGCGCTGATCGGCGGCGAACGCTCCGTTGACCATGCCCAGCCGTAACGGTGGCGAACGGTGTGCGGTACCTGTTGTGCTGATCGCCGCGAGCGCAATCGCGGTACTGGTTGCCGGGTGCGGCAGCCCATCAGCGACGACGGGCCCGAGTGCGACATCCTCCAGCTCGACAGCATCGGGACCCACACCTTCAGCCGCCAATCTCAAGCCGGCGCTGACCGGACTCCTCGACCGCAACGGCGCTCCTCCAGCCGCATATGTCGCATCGCTGGGCGGGTTCGTTGTGCAGGCGCGCTGGAGTGACCTGCAACCGTCGCCTGGAGCACCGCTCACGTCCGGCAACGCTATCGACGGCGCCATCACCGACGTGCGCACGCTCAATGCCACACATCACCTCGATCTGGGCTTGAAAATTCGCGTCCTCGCGGGCATCTGGGCGCCGGCGTGGGCCAAGGATCTCGGCGGAACACCCATCTCCCTGATCAACCCGCAGAACGGCGCCGAGGGCACTGTCGGTCGCTTCTGGACGGACGCCTTCGGGAGTGCCTACGACCATTTCGTGAGCCTCCTCGCGGCGAAGTACGACAGCATTCCGGAGGTCCGCGAGGTGACGATCGCGCGCTGCACGACGTTCTATGACGAGCCGTCCATCCTCGACACGGGCTACCTGCCGAACGACACTGCGCTCCTCGCCTCGGGCTTCACCGACAGCGCGGATGAGCAGTGCCAGCGTCAGGAGATCGACGCGGGTGCGGTGTGGCAGCACACACACTCGGATCTCGCGCTCAATCCCTACCAGGTCGTCAACAGCGCTGGAGCGGTCCGAACCGACGAACCCTTCACCCAATCGATGATGCAGTATTGCCGCCAGAAGCTGGGCCTCGCGTGTGTCCTCGAGAACAACTCGTTGCGGTCCCCGCCGCAGGCCAGCTACCTGACGATGTACGCGAGCATGCAAGCCCTCGGACAGCCACTCGCTTTCCAGACGGCGACCGCCGCGCGCGTCGGCAGCCTCGACACGACGCTCGCATATGCGATCAGCCTGGGGGCGAACTCCGTGGAGTTGCCCGGCGGCTACGAGTCCCTTGGCACCGCAGACAGTTTCGCGTCGACGACACGAGCGCTCGCAGCCAATCCGATCGCCTGATTGACGCTCCGGCACTCGCTGCCCGGATCCTCCTTATGATCGACACCATTGGGGTGCAGAAACCCCAGCCTGAGAGGTGGGAGCCATGCGTCGTACCGTCCTTGCGCTTGCGGCCGGCGCCGCGATCGTCCTGTCATTCGCCCTGGCCACGCGCGGCACATCGGCCGCGCCCGCGCCGAGCGCTCACGGATTCATCGTCACCGGGAGCGTCGCGGGTGGAGTCACGTCCGCTGAATCCGGCCAGCCGCTGACCTTCGCGTTCTCCGAGAAGAGCACCGGCTCGACGCCGCAGTCCGAGGACCTGGTCCTCGAGTCGCTGACCCACGCATCGTTGGTGTCGATCGGCTGCGTCGAGCCCAACGGGTCCCAGATCAATGCCGACGGCAATGCCTGCGAGCCTGGATTCCTGAGCCATGGACAGTCCGCGTCTGCGGTCTACAACGCAACGATCACCGGGACGTCGGGGAATGTTGCCGCGCGCCTGTGCCTGAGTAACGAGGGCACAGGTGTGGTTGGACCCTGTGTGACGCTCACAGTCCACTTGGTCTAGCCGCGACGCCCGCCCTTCGCCTCGGGTACGGGCCAGACGAACACCCAGATCACCCGACCATCCTGCCCGAGGCGTTGCCGTCCAGCAACCGCACATTCACGATGACCATCAGTAACGACCGTGCCGGTCTCACGATCCAGCGTCCAAGTGGAACGGGAACGATATTGTCCAGTTGACGCGATTGACCCGGCCGTTTGGGTCCGGTAGAATTGATGCTGCAGCCCCGCGTCGGCGAACGCACCGGTGGGGGCTCGTGCAAGAGAGCGGAAAGGGGGATTTCAGATGACGATGCGGTGTCTTACGTGAAGGCGATCGAAGGCCCTTGCCGGGTCCTCCTCGTGCGGCATGGCACCACGCGTATGAACGTGGAGAACCGATACCGCGGCCGGTGGGATGTTCCGCTCGATGCGCAGGGATATCAGGAGGCGGTCGATGCCGCCAGGGCACTCTCGGACGCGGGATTGACGGCGGTCTACGCCGGACCGCTACGTCGAACCATCGCGACGGCGCAGATCATCGCAGACGAAGCCGGCGTTCCGGACATCCGCATCCTGCAGGGACTGATCAATCTTGACTACGGTACCTGGCACGGCATGACCTCGAAGGAGGCCATGGTCAGCGACCCAGCGGCGTTCGACGCCTACCGTACGGCGCCGCTGCAGTGTGTCTGCCCCAACGGGGAACGCCTCGTCGACGCGCGCGACCGGATGCTCGAGGCGCTCGAATTGATCGGCACACGTCATCAGGGCGAAACGGTTGTCGGCGTCACCCATGCAGTGATGATCCGTCTGGTGATCGCGCACCTTCTGGACCACGCCGGCGACGGGTGGCGCGTTCCGGTCAACCGTGGCGGCATCGTGGAATTCCAGGTCGAGAATGGCGCCATGCGGCTCGTCACGCCGATCGGGGTTGGCTCCGACCAGGAAGAGGCGCCCGCCGAGCACCAGGGTCAGATCACACGTAGCGCCACCGCTTGAGGAGCGGCCAGCTCATCAATGTGACCAGCTTCCGGCTCTGAGCCGGAAGCTTGGTCCGCCAGGCATCATCCTCGCGAAGCGTGATGGTTCCCTGGTCAAGGCGCGAGTCGTTGCCCACCGCCGTGTGATCCTCGCGCATGTGCACCGTCGGTGGAACGATGAAGTCGAGAGCATGCTCGTCCACGGGCCTCCCGGCGAACGCCGCGATTCTGCGGAGTTGCTGCTTCGGTGAACGCACGACATCTTCGTAGCGCACGGTGATCCCTGGTATCCCGGCGATGCGGATGCAGTCGAAGATGAGGTGATACACGATCCAGCGCGCGGTGATGATCGGGGCGGCGTAGCGGTGCTTGCGGACCACCCTGTCGATGCTGTCCTTCATGACCTGCTCCTTCGACGACGAGTACGCGGTGCCGCGGCTGTCGCGCACCAGGTCGAAGATGCGGAGGTCAACGTCCGGGATGCCGCGCAGCGCCAGCGCATACGCCGGGGCCTTTGTGGAGTCGACGACGATGTCGGCGCCGGACACGGCCCCGACCGCCGCGTAGAGCCGGGCGAGCAGGGCCCGGTACCGGCGCAGCTTGCGTGCGAAGGCCGGTGACAGCGAGGGGAGGATCAGGAGCGGGATATACCGTTGACGGGTCACCTGCGGATGGAGCCTCACGAGCTCGGCCGCGTCGGGCCCATCCCAGCCACCGAAGGCTTTGTCTCCGATCGCCGTCCAGTACGGGCAATCCCGAAAGCGGCGGCCGCAGCCACAGAGGCGGTTCTCGGTGATGCTGTGCGTCGTGATGAGACCGAACTCACCGGTGGACACGAAACCGGGGAGCTGACCGAGCATGCGGTCCACGAGCGTGCTGCCGCTTCGAGTGCAGCCGCCGATATAGAGGATTCTGCTCATCAGAGCAACTCTAGCCGCGCTCCGGTGATTCGCTCACCGCCCGAACGCGGACGTTGTCTGTTTGTTGCTCAGCCGAAGGCGCCCGTGAGATCGCCGTTGACAGTGTTCGCCGAGTTGAGGAGCAGCGTCACTCCGTATGCCTCCTCGATCGCCCTGAGGATGCCGTAGGTGTCACCGGTGCCGGTGAACTGCCCGCGGCCCTGATTCGTCGATGTGATCACGATCGTGGGGACGTGACCGCCGACTGCCACACCGCCGCAGCATCCGGTCTTGTCAGGGGAAGCGCCCTCGTCCCAGGTGATGATGATGATCCCGTTCTGCTTGAACCACGACGATTGGATGACGGGCCCGACGTTCGCTGAGAGCCAGCTGTCGCCGGCGCTGATGAGCTGACGTTGGGTGACACCGAGACACGTGGACCCCGTCTTGCTGTCGCCGTGCATCTCGTTACAGTCATTGGGCGTGAGGGTCACGAAATCGGGTGCGTTGCCGGCGTCGAGAGCCGTGATGAACGCGCTCGAGCCCGGATAGGGGACGACACCCTCGGTGCTCAGGTTTGCGGTGTTGCACCAATGGCCCGTACTGGTTCCGTACCGGGTGAAGTAGTGGAAGGCGTTGTGAAAGACGTCGTAGAGGCCGTTGGCGACGGTCCCCTTCATGCAGTCCGACGGCAGGTTCTCCATGTACGACTTCCAGGGGATGCCCGCCGTATGCAACTCGTCGACCAGCGTGCTCGCGGCGTACGGTTTGGCTACCGGGATCCCCTGGTTTGAGCCGGAGAGGAGGTCGACGTAGTCGTCCTCACTCGTGTGCTGCACCGCGTACCAGTTCGTCGCCGAGACGTACGTCGTCGCCAGGCTGTTGATGTAGGGGGCGTACGGGCTGCCGATGATGTCGCTGTACGAGCGATTCTCTTCGACGATGAGCATGATATGCGGCACGGTGGTTGTTGCCTTGCTGAGGCGTGCTGCCGCGCCCACGACGTTGAGGCGCCCGCCCCCGACCAACCCGAGAACGATGAGGGCGGAAAGCCCGATGACGCTCAACGCCCGATGCAGCGACCACGTGTGACGCAGTCTGTGATGGCCTGTCTCGGTCATATTGCCCCCACTTTGACCAGCCCCCGTCGGACAGGTGGCGCCAGTTCCTTCGTTGAGGATGCGCTGCTTGTCCCAGGGGCGGCTCTACCGGACCCCAACTCCCTCTGAAAGTATAGCTTCCCGACCTGTTCGGCGTGGTCGGCTTGATCGGGCCGATGCAGAGGCTACTTGAACGTCGCGATGGCACCGAGCCACGGAACCGACGAGCTGAGCGTGGCTGAGAAGCTCTGCGCGCCGGTGGCGCCGAGGACTCGCCAGGCGGCCAGCTCGCCGGTCTGAACGCTGGGAACCTTGGACTGCTGGCTGGCGACGAGGGTGTACCCCGTGCTCTCCTTGCTCGGCGATATGGCGCCGTTCCAGCCGATATCGGCGACAGCGATCTCATTCGCCTGACTGGTGCTGCCGGTGGTGCCGGTCGACGCGACGGTTTTGGAGCCGCGGCCGGTCGCGGTCGCGTCGAGGGGACTGGCCGTCGCGCCGTTGATGTCGAGCACCGTCATGGCCAGGGAGGCCGAGCCCGTGACGTTGACGGTGACGCTCGTGACGCTGGCTGCGCCGGCGACGTACCAGATTTCCTCGTCGCCCTGGCTGTTCTGGATCCCCGTCGCCCGCGTCCATGTATTGAGCCCAGAGGAGTTGTCGTTGATGCTGATCACCGCGGTCAGCGGCGAGCTCCGGTCCCTGACGGTGACGACGAGCAGGTCTCCACTCGTGGTGGCGGTCGCGGTCGTCGCGGTGACGCTGGTGCTGCCGGTTGCGTTTGCCGCACCGAACGTCTCACCCACCCCCAGCGTGGTGGAGACAGGACTCAGTTGGAAACTCACCGTTGACGTCGATCCGGGGTTCACGGCAAAGGACAGGCTGGTCTGGCCGGCGTATCCAGCGGCGGTCACCGATACCGTATACGCGGACCCGGGGGTGACCTGCATAAAGGTGTAGGCGCCGGAGGCGTCGGTCGGAACAGTGCCGTTCGCGCACGTGCACGTCAGTGTGGCGTTCTGGATCGGGGTCAGCGAACCTGCGGCCACGACCGCACCGCTGACGCCCCCCACCTCGGTGAGCACCATGCCAATCGTCGTGTCGTTCGGGCCGCTCACGCTGACGCCGGCGAGAGTCTGCGTGACGTAGCCGGCTGCACTGACGGTGATCGAGTAGGCGGTCCCGTTGGGCACGTTCATGAAGGCATAGTCGCCAGAGTTATCGGTGGTGGCCGTCGTCACCGGGCATGCAGCGCAGGTCACCGTGGCCCCGGGGATGGGCTGGGTGGTCTGCTCGTCGGTCACGGTGCCACTGATCCCGCCATCCTCGGTGAGCGCGACGGTGTTGATCACCGTCGTCGTGCCGGCGACCACGATGACGGCGGACGCCGTCTGCGTGACATATCGGCCATCGCTGAAGGTGAGCGCGTACGTGCCCGGCGGAACATTCGTGAAGGCATAGTTGCCCCCGCCGTCGGTGGGCGCGACGACTGGGCACCCGCTGTCGCACGTCACCGTGACCCCCGCAAGGGGCAGGCCCGTCTGCGCATCCGTCACCGCTCCGATGATGCCCCCGTCTTCGGTGAGCGCAACGCTCTCGGGTGTCACGACTCCGGACGTGACGACCACGCCGGTGATCGTCGCAGTGACGAAGCCGGTTTCAGCAAAGGTGAGCGAGTACGAGCCGGGCGCCACACTGGTGAAGGAATAGACACCGGAGCCGTCTGTGGGCACGCTGCCGCTCTGGCAGCTGCAGGTGACGGTGACGCCCGTGAGAGCCGGTGAACCCGCGGC
>DATKQX010000150.1:0-20638 GCA_035532495.1 Saccharimonadales bacterium (SeqCode) | reverse complement strand
AACTCAACGCCCTTGAGGTTGCTCCGGATCATGCGATTCACGGCGTTGCTGCCGCCGCCGCCGACCCCCACGACGCGGATGCGGGCGTTGCCTTCGAGTGTCCGGTCGAGGTCTGCCATGAGTTTCTCCTCGCGTTGCCTGTTCGTTTCTTGGGTGTGGGGCGAAAGTGGTGATGTCTTGCGGCGGGCGAGCGCATCCCCCGGCTGATCGAGCCCGTGGGTGCGCAGATGATCAAAAGAGCTCACGGAACCACCTCGAGAACTTGGCCCCGTTGGCACCGTTGCCGTCGGAGCTCCTGGCGGTGGAGCGTGAGGGTCTGCGGCCGAGGTTGCTCCGTGCACCCCAACGCAGGAGGCCGACCACCGTCGCGTGGCTCGGACCGCTGATCTCGTCGTTCATGCCGTGCAGCCCTTGCGGCGCGGCCACGCGTGCGGGCAGGTTGGTCTGCTGCTGCACGACTTCCGCGAACCCTCGCAGCAGCGCGCCTCCGCCGGTGATGACGATCCCGCCCGGGAACATGCCCAGCGGCCCGGCGCGCTCGACCTCGGCCGCGATGAGCGATGCCATCTCTCTCGCCCGTGGCCCGATGATCTCCGCGAGATACCGCTGCGGCACGCCGACGGGCTCGTCGTATCCCATCGGGGTGAGCGTCACCTCCGCGTCGGCGGGGAGCGTGAGCTGCAGACAGTGACCGTAATTGCGCTTCACCGTCTCCGCAGTCTCGAGGTCGCAGCGCAGACCGACCGCAAGATCGGCCGTGACGTGGTTGCCACCGACCGGAATGACGCTCGTGTGCACGATGCTCCCGCGCGCAAAGACGGCGATATCGCTTGTGCCGCCACCGACATCGATGACCACAACGCCGCGCTCGATCTCGTCCTCGGTGACGACGGCCTCCGCTGATGCGAGCACCTGCAACACCATGTCGTCGACGCTGAGACCGGCCTTGTGCACGACCTTGACGACGTTCTGTATCGCCGTATTGGCACCGGTGATGATGTGCGCGTCGACCTCGAGGCGGTTGCCGGCCATGCCAATGGCGTCGCGCACCCCCTCCTGCCCGTCGATGGTGAACTGCTGCGGCAGCACGTGCACGATGCGTCGCTCCGACGGGACGCTCACCGCCCGCGCGGCATCGATGGCGCGGTGCACATCCTGGTCGCGGACTTCGCGGTGGCCGGCGGCAACCGCGACCACTCCGCGGCTGTTCTGGGAGGTGATGTGGCCGCCGGCGATGCCGACGACTGCCGAGTCGATGGGAACGCCTGACATCTGCTCCGCCATGTCGACCGCCTCGGCAACAGCCTCAGCGGCCCGATCGATCTCCACCACCGCGCCCTTGCGGACCCCTTTGGACGCGACAACCCCGACACCCAGGACTCGGAGACCGGTACTCTCCAGGTCGGCTGCGGCGCAGCAGATCTTGGTGGTCCCGATATCGAGTGCGAATATGCGGCGAGGACGGGTCACAGTATCGATCTCCGAGTGTAGCCGTCGCGGGTGCGCCATTCAAGGGCTTTTCGGCGCAAAACCGCAAGATGCTGGGTTCGCGGGCCCAGTATGCCACAACATGTTGGTTGTCCCAAGGAGACGAACAGCCCGTCAGGGGCGCCCCGGGAAGGGCTCGAGCACCCGGCCTGACCGACCGGGTTAACGACAACAGGGCCCCGTCACTGCACCTGTCAGACGAGACCCTGTACGCCGCGATCCGTGAGGACCGGCAAGGCTGCGCAACCGTAGCACCGCTCGGTTGCCCCGTCTACGCCTGCCACGAGGTCGTTCGGCGGGCGCGGCGGCCGCGACCACGGGCTCCGCCACCCCGGCTCAGGCCTCGACGACGATCTTTCCGCGCAGGTCGCCGCGCGCCATCTCGGCAAAGCCCATAGCCGCATCGGCAAGGGCGTGGGTGGATCCAATCAGGGGTCGGAGGGCGCCGGTGGCGCAGAGGTCCACCAGGCGGCGCAACTCCCCGCGCGTCCCCATCGTCGTCCCCGCAATCGTGATGCTGCGGAAGAAGACCCTGTTGAGCTGAGCGGGCGGGTTCGGGCCGCCCGTCGCCCCGGGCACGACAACCGTCCCGCCCGGCCGCACCGCCTTGAGGCTCAGGTCCCACGTGGGTTCGCCGACGGTGTCGATCACCGCATCCACGCCGATGCCCCCGGTCGCGCTGACGATCGCACGGGCAGTCGCCCGCTCCAGGGGGAATGCCGCCTCAGCGCCGAGGTCGACCGCCAGCGCACGCTTGGCCTCGTCGCGTGACGTCGCGAACACGGTGATCCCGGCCAGTCTGCAGAGCAGGATGCAGGCAGTGGCAACACCGCCACTCGCGCCCTGCACGAGCACGCTCGACCCGGGCCGCAGGGCGGCGCGCGTGAAGAGCGCCCGATACGCGGTGAGGTACGCGGTCGGCAGGCACGCCGCATCGGCAAAGCTCACCTGGTCCGGCAGCGGCACGAGGTTCTCGCTCGGAATCTCGACGTACTCGGCGAGACCACCCGCCAGCGGCCCCTCGCTGAGCATCCGGAAGGAGCGGCACCCGAGCGGTTCGTCGCTGAGACATGCCGCGCAGTGCCCGCAGGTCGTGATCGGGTAGACGACGACGCGGCTGCCCGGCGGGGCGGCTCCTTCAGGAGCGTCTCCGCCGTACCCGGCCACCTCTCCGGCGGCGTCGCAGCCCAGGATCTGCGGCGGTGTGACAGGCGCGGACGACACGCCGCGCAGGGTCCAGAGGTCGTGATGATTGAGGGACGCCGCGCGCACTTTGACGAGCGCCCAGCCGGGCCGCGGGTCGGGCTTCGGCAGCTCTCCGACGGTGAGATTCACGAGAGGGTCGTCGCCGCCCACCGAAGACGCGTATGCCGCAAGCACCGAATGACCGTAGCATGGTGTCGCAATGCGCCTTGACAGCCTGCTCGGAGCCCGGACGCAGCCCGTCTTCTCGTTCGAGTTCTTCCCGCCCAAGACCGACGACGGTGTCCGGCAACTCTTCGAGACGATCTCGCACCTCCGCGAGCTCGAGCCGACCTTCGTCTCGGTGACCTACGGCGCGGGTGGGTCCGTGCGCGCGAGAACCGTCGATCTGGTGACGCGCATCCGCCGTGAACTGGACATCGAGCCCGTGGCGCACCTGACGTGCGTCGACGCGACGGCCGACGAGTTGCGCGCAATTCTCGACGGCCTGCGCGACAACGGCATCGACAACGTCCTCGCGTTGCGCGGCGATCCCCCCGACGGCGCCGACTCGTTCGTCGCGACTGAGGGAGGCTTCGCGCACGGCAGCGACTTCATGGAATTCATCACCTCGGCATACGGGTTCTGCGTTGGTGGCGCGTGCCATCCGGAGAAGCATCCGGAGTCGGCGGGCATCGACGAGGACGTCCGGTTCGCCAAGCAGAAGGCCGATGCCGGCGCCAGCTACCTGATCACGAACCTGTTCTTTGACAACAACAAGTACTTCGACTTCGTGTCCCACGTTCGCGCGGCCGGCGTCACGCTTCCGATCATCCCCGGGATCATGCCGGTGACCAATGTCGGCCAGATCCGCCGCTTCACCTCGAAAATGGGCGCCACGATTCCGGAGCCGCTGCTCAATGCGCTGCGCTCACGCGAGGCGGATCCGGAGGCGGTGCTGCAACTCGGTGTCGCGTGGGCGACGTTGCAGGCGGCGGAATTGCTCGCCGGCGGAGCACCCGGCGTGCACTTCTACACGATGAATCGCTCACCCGCCACGCGCGCGATCCTCTCGGCGCTTCGCGCTGCGCGCCCCTGGGATCGCGTTCGCTAGGACCCGGCGCCGGTCATGGCGACGGGGAAGGGGATGGCGACGGCTTCGGCGATGGTGAGGCGTTCGGGCTGACGGTCACGGTTCCCGGCGTCGGCGTTGTGCCCGGCGACGGCAATGGCGTCGGAGTGGGCTGTGGCGTCGGCGGCGGTACCGACGAAGCGGCCGGCGGCGGCTGAGTCGCGGGAATGATCGGCAGGAGCGCGGCGCGGACCTCGGCGGGGAGTCCCGGCAACCCACCGCTCACCGGGTTGCCGGCCGATTCGACGTCGAGGTATCCGAAATCGGCATGCGCGAAGTTGAGCTGGCCCTTGAGCGCGGCCAGGGTTTCGATCTGCTTCGGCAGCGACTGGAGGGATTCCTCGGTGTCGAGCGGGCCGAGGACCGCGCGCCAGCCCGTGCTGGTCCAGATGCTGACAACGTCGTCGGCTCCCCAGAGGTAGGCGGCGACCGAGCAGCCGAACACCGCCGGGAAACGCCGCGCGATCGTGCCCAGCATCTGGACGAGCTGGGGATTGAGGGGCTGCTGCGAGCCCGCCCGGTCATCGATGAGGACCGGGATGCCGGCGCTCGCCGCAGGTGTCGCATCGATGCCCGGCAGGGTCGCGCCATTGGCCGCGACCAGCGTATCGGCGCCGTCGCGACGGACGCGGAGCAGGGGCGAGCGTTCCACGATGTCGATGCTCACCGTTGCAGGCAACTGCGTGCTGACGACAGCGCTCTGTACCCATGGGAGCCCGAGCACGCGGCTCTGAATCACGGCGCCGTTGATCGTGAAGATGCTCTCCTCGGGGACTTCCGCCGCGGCGACCACGGCGCTTGTTGTGACCAGGCGAGCCCCGACGACCGTGACCTGCCGCACCTGGAAGGTCGGAAGCGTCAGTACCAGCACGAGCAGGGCCACCTGCACAGTGAGCGCCCCCACGGCGATGATGCGTCGTTTCCATGAGGTCCGGCGGCGTGCGACCGGCGGCGCCGGAGCGTGACCTCGGCGTGAGTGGCGTCGCTTTCGTGGCGACGCGTTCAGGCGTGTCCCCGGGCTGACGACGAAGCGGCGCACTGGCCGCGAGGAGTCGACGATGAGCGATGCCTGCGCCCGAACGAGGGCGACGTGGCGCGCTCGCTCGTCGAGCACGTGCTCACGAGGCGGGCTCGGTGCGGTGGAGAAATGCATCAACGCAAGCTGAGACGTGAAGTGAGACGTTGCGGCCGCCCGGGGCCGGGCCGATTATCCCCCAGGCGACGCCGGAGTGACCGCCTTGGCGCGTGACCCGCGCGACGCCGGCAGGTATGTGTCAGGGAGATCGTTGGCGAAGAGGACGACATCGCCGGGTTTGGACAGCCGCTGGAGCACCGCCGTCGCCGCTTCGAGCGAGTCGGCGACGTGGATACGGTCCTCGCTCATGCCGCCGTCGCGAAGACCGGCACACAGCGCTGCGCTCGTCTTCGCCGACATGACGATCACGTGGCCGCACACGCGCGCTGCGTGCTCGCCATAGCGGCGGTTCTCGTCGTCCTCCACGCTGCCGAGCTCCACGAGCCCGGGTGTGACCAGGAACTTCGTGCCGCCGTCCATTGCCGCGAGCACCTCGAGCCCGTTATGCACACCGACGGGGTTGGCGTTGTACGAGTCGTCGATGACGGTCATCGGACCCGACGTCGCCATCAACTCCAGACGATGCTCGACCTGCGGCAGCGATGCGGCCGCGGCAACCGCCGCATCGAGGTCATACCCGAGCACGTGCACCGCGGCGAGTGCGGCGGTGACGTTCGCCACCTGATGGCGTCCGAGCAAGGGGATCGTGACCGCACGATGCAGCCGTTCCGCCGGCCATCGCCACTGAAACGCTCCGCCATGCGCGTCGATGCGGATCGCGGATGCGATCACGTCAGCATCCGACGCGGCGCCATCGTCCGCCAGCGCGTAGCGAATCACCCGGCGATGCTCGGCCGCCGCGCGGTGCGCCAGCGCGACACAGAACGCGTCGGCCATCGAGACGATGACGGTGCCGTCGCTCGGCAGTGCCGCGACAACCTCGTACATCGCGTCGGCGATTCGGTCCAGCGTCCCGAAGCGCTCCATGTGCTGAGGGCCGACCGCGGTGACGATCGCGAGTGACGGATGAACGAGCTGACTGATCGCGGCGATCTCCCCCAGCGCGTATGCGTCCATCTCCACGACGAAGACGCGATGCTCGGGCTTGAGATCCTCGTTGACGGCGCGGCTCACCCCCATGAGCGTGTTGAAGCTCTTGCGTGTCGGCAGCGTGCACACGCTCGGTTGCAGGAGCTGGGCCAGAATGTGCTTGGTGCTGGTCTTGCCGAAGCTGCCGGCCACCGCAAGAACGGTGGGGTCGACGTGGCGCAGCTTGGTGGCCGCGAGCCCGAGGTAGTGCTTTCGGATCCGCGCCTCCGCAGGCTTGGTGACGACATTGGCCGCAACCAGGAGGATCTCGCTGAGGCTCGTGACCAGACCCACTGCGATGAGCACGAGCACCACCGATAGGACCGGGTGCAGCGTCACGATCCCGAGCGCGACACCGGCGGCGAGGATGACCGCCAGGAAGCCGCCGGCGATGAGCAGCCGGCGCATCCGCGCGGTCATGACGAGCGGTCGCTTCGGCGAGGTCCAGCGCCACGTCAACTGCGCCGCCGCGCCAGACGCCAGCCACGCCACCGCGATGGCGAGGGTGCGTGCTGCGGGAAGCACAGCGGCGACGCTCAGTGCGAGGACCCCCACAGCCAATCCGAGCCAGACCGCTCGATGCGCGAGCCATTCGCGAGTCAGTCCCCAGCGCAGGAACCGGATCGACTCGTACTCCTCGATCTGGAACATGCGGGCCGCAACGAGCGCGATGCGTGCGACCAGGAGCAGCCAGACGACTGCGGCGACGGCGACGAGCGGTCCGAGGAGCGGGTTCATGACGGCGCCGCGGACGGTTCGTCGCGGAGGAACACCTCGACGATGCGGCAGAACCGCTCCGCCTGCTCGAGATATGCGTAATGGCCCGCGCCCTCGAAGACGACGAGACCGGCGTCGGGAATGAGTCGCTCCATCAACCGGCCATCGTCGATCGGCGTTTCCGCATCGTGCTCACCCCAGATGAGCAGCACTGGGATGTTCACCTGCGGCAGCACGTCGCGCAGATCCTCGTTGACGAGGCGCACGAGCGTGCCGCGCATCGTGCCGGTCGCCGCTCGATAGTCCGCGGAACCGCGCTGGTCGGCGCGGCGTCCGGCGCTGCGGCGCAGCGCCGGTGGTAGCGCCGACGCGCGCTCGACGGCGCGAAGCGCCTTGTATGTCCGCACTCGCGCTGAGCCCGCGAGCGTCCGTCGCGACCTGATCCCCGCGCTCCCGGCAAGCACCATCCGTGATACCCGCCCTGGATGCTCGGCCGCCATGACGATCCCGATGCGGCCGCCGTTGGAATGTCCCACCAGGTCGCAACGCTCGATCCCGAGGCGGTCGAGCAAGGCGATGCACCAGGCCGCGTATTCATGCACGGACCAGGGGGTATCGGGCTCGGGAGTGGCACCGAAGCCAGGAAGGTCGGGGACGATCAATGTGTGCCCCGGCTGGAGCCCATCCAGGATCGGTGCGAACAGCTCGGACGACACACCCCAGCCATGGAGGAGCAGGAGCGGCCGCCCCGTGCCGCGGACCGTCACAGCCGCGCTGGGATGCTCGCTCGTGACCTCCGCCATGCTCGCCCGGTCCCCGCTCGAGCCGGCGTTCAGCCCGGCCTCCCGGTGAGCAGCCACGTGTCGATCGACGACGTGGTTGCCTCGCGCTCGCGCTGGCGCGCCGTCGCCATCTCCACGAGCCGGATGAGGAGTGTCTGGAATGTCATGCCGGACGCCTCCCAGAGGTAGAACGAGAGCGAGCCCGGCAGGGTGTTCAACTCGTTGATGAGGAACGAGTCCCGGTCGGGCAAGACCAGGAAGTCGACACGCGCGACCCCTGCGGCCCCGATGGCGCGGAATGCCGCCTTCGCCGCCTCCTGGATCCGCCGCGTCAGCGCTGCCGAGAGCGGCGCCGGGATGACGCGCCGTGCGCTCTTCATCCCCGTCGCCGAGGCCTTGGCGCCGCCTTTTCCCTTGCCACCGCTGAGATATTTGTCCGCATAGCTCAGCGTACCGTTGCTCGTCGGTTGCTCGCACACCGAGACCTCGAGATCGTCCCCGTGGCCGAGCACCGAGCAGTTGATCTCGACGATCCCGTCCTGGGCGGCTTCGGCGAGGATTGAGGTGTCATATCGAAAGGCAAGATCAAGCGCGGCGTCGAGCTGCTCGCGGGTCTCGACGCGCGAGACGCCTATGCTCGACCCGAGGCGCAGCGGCTTGACGTACATGGGATATCCCGGGCTGCTCTCGAGCTCCGCGCAGACCGCACCGGCATTCTCGAGCCAGCGTGCACGCGCGACCGCGACGTCGTCGAGCACCGGCAGCCCGGCGCCACGCAGCGTCGTCCGTGCCAGTCGTTTGTCCATGCTCACCGCGGCCGACGCAACGTCGCAGCCGCAGTACGGCACATTGGCAAGCTCGAAGAGACCCTGCAACGTGCCGTCCTCCCCGTTCGAACCGTGCACGAGCGGCATCGCGACGTCGAATCGCGCGGCACTCCGCGACGATCCCCCGAGGAGTCCTCGCCGGCCGTCGACCTCTGTCAGCTCGCCTCCGGTGCCCGGCTCGGGGCGCATCGTCACCCGCGTCGCGGACGCGATCAACCGATCGATGTCCTTGTAGCGTTCGAGCTGGAGCAGCGGCGCTCCGGTGTACCAGGCTCCAGATTTCGCGATGTAGACAGGCACCGGGATCATCCGCTCGGACGGCATCGCCGCCATTGCCTGCTGCGCGGTGATCACCGACACCTCGTGCTCCACCGAGCGGCTTCCGAAGAAGACGCCGACCTTCACCGGCTCAGGCATTGGCGACTCCCGGCGTGACGCCCAGGAGGACGATCTCGCGCTCGAGGTCGACATCGAACGCGCGGAGGACGGCGTCGTGCGCGACATCGACGAGTGCGACGACGTCGGCGGACGTCGCGTGATCCACGTTGACGATGAAGTTGGCGTGCTTCGGGGAGATCTGCGCTCCACCGATGCGGTGTCCTTTCAATCCCGCCGCCTCGACGAGCCGACCAGCCTTGTCGCCGGGAGGGTTCTTGAAGACACTGCCGAGACTCCGGATCCCGTACGGTTGCGAGGCTTTGCGCTCGGCCTGGATCGCATCGGTTCGCTCGCGAACGAGTGCCGGCGCATCGGGATGCACGCGCAGACGGGCACGCACCACGACGTGATCGCGCAGGTCGTGCTTGAAACGTGAGTCGCGGTATCCGAACCCGCATTCGGATCCGTCGAGTGTGATCGCCGTGCCGTCCGACCTCAACGCCGTGCACTCGATGAGCACATCGACCATCTCGGTGCCGAAGGCGCCGGCATTGCCGTAGACGCTCGCGCCGCACGTCCCGGGGACGCCGATGCCGAATTCGAGACCTGCGATGCCACGCGATGCGCAGTCGAGCGCCACACGCGGCATCATCGCGCCGCCGCCCACCTCCACGCTCTGATCGTCGACCACACGCAGGCTGCGGTCGTCGTGACGCACCACGAGTCCGCGGATGCCGCCGTCGCTGATCAGCGCGTTGCTGCCCGCGCCGAGCATCGTCACCGTGATCCCGGAGTCGTGGCACCGCTGCAGAAGCCCGCCGAGGGCGGTGTCGTCGCGCGTGAAGACGAACCACTGCGCCGGACCGCCCACGCCGAACTGGCTGTGCCGCGCGAGTGGCTCCTCGGCGCGCACGCCGGGGAACTCGTCGAGCCAGTCACCGGCGGACACCCTGAACCTCCAGGGCGCCGAGCAGTCGTGGTGCGAGCTTGTCGAAACCGCCGAGCGAGAGCACCAGGACCACGTCGCCCGCTCGGGTGATGCGCGTCACAAGGTCGATCGCCTCCTCGCTCGAGGCCACCACGTGGACGTTGCGAGTGGGTCCGGCACGCTCGGCGACGTCCTCGCTCGAGACGATCTTCGGCATCCCCCGCTCGCGCGCCTCCTCGATCGGACCGATGATCACGACGTCCGCTTCCGTGAAGCTCTGTCGGTAGTCCTCGAGCAGGCGGCTCACACGCGAATACGTGTGTGGCGTATGGACGGCGATGAGCCGCCGGCCTGGGTAGCGCTGACGCGCCGCGTCGATCGCGGCGCCGACCTCCGTCGGGTGATGTGCGTAGTCGTCGACGACGGCCACACCGCCGCGCTCGCCGAGGATCTCGAAACGGCGGGCGGGACCGCGAAAATCCGCGCACGCGGCCACCGCGTCGGCGGACTGAACGCCGGCGTGCTCGGCCAGGATCAGTGCCGCGCATGCGTTCTGGGCATTGTGGAGCCCTGGAAACGTCAGGCGCACCTGCAGCGGCGGCGCCTGGCGGCGCTCCACAGCAAACTCCTGCATGCCGAGCGCGTCGTGCGCGCCGATGATCCGCCACTCGCTGATCGGATTGATGCCATATGTGACCACAACAGATTGCGCCACGACGTCGAGCGCGAGACACTCCGGATCGTCGGCGCAGAGCGCGAGCACACCGCTCGCCGGCATGGTCGCCGCGAGCTCGACGAACGGCGCGCGGTACGCGTCGAGCGTGGCGTAGACATCCGGATGGTCGAGTTCCAGCCGTGTGACACAGGCCGCATGCGGCCGGGTGTGCAGAAACTTCGGCAGCGGGTCCCAGGGGGCTGATGTGTACTCGTCACCTTCGAAGACGAACGGCCCGGTGCCCAGTCGTGACGTCCCGCCGAGGTCGAGCGATGTCGATCCGAGCCGGAAGCCGGGGTCTCGCCCGGCGTGCTCGAGGATGTGCACGAGCAGCGCCGAGGTCGTCGTCTTGCCATGCGTCCCGCACACGGTGAGCCGCGTGCGGTCGGCTGCAAGCGTCACGTAGAACTCGATCTCGCTCACACATGCGATGCCGCGCTCACGAACGGCCGCCAATTCCGGGTTCGCCGGTCGCGTCTGGTTGCCGACCACGACGAGATCGGGCACGCCCCACCTGTCGATGTTCGTGGGATCGCTGTGGTTCTCCCACTCGATCCCCGCGGCGGTGACCGCGTCGCTCATCGGCGGATACGCATGGTCGTCCGACCCCGTGACCGTGTCGCCACGCTCCTGCGCGAGCCTGGCGGCCCCGAAGGTCGCGTAGCCGCAGATCCCGAGCACGTGGACGTGACGGGTCATGCGGCCCTGCTCCCTCTGCCGGTACCGGCCGCTTCGACGATGAGGCGCACGACCGAGTCGGTTGCGTCGGGAAGGCCGAGGGCCCTGCTCGCCGCGGACATGCGGCGCCAGCGGGGCGGGTCGGCGACGAGTCCTCTGATCTCCACAGCGAGCCGCTCCGGGGTGCACGCGGCGTCTTCGATGAGCATCGCGGCCCCGGCCACCACGTATGGGGTGGCGTTGTGGCGCTGATGGCCGCCGGCGTACGGATACGGGACCACGATCATCGGACGGCCGAGCACCGCGCATTCCGCGATGGACGATCCGCCGGCGCGCATCACGACGATGTCGCTCTCGGCCATGCGCACCGGCATGTCATCGAAGAAGGCGGCAACCGTGTATCGCGTTGCGAGCGCCGCGGGCAGCGCCGCCGCCGCTCTGGCGACGACGTGGTAGTCGAGGCTGCCGCACTGGTGGACGATTCGCAAATCGGGGTCCGAGCCCAGCAGGTCCGCGACGCACCCGGTGATGGCGCGGTTGACGCGGCGAGCTCCCTGCGAGCCCCCGGTGACGAGAATGGAGCGAAGCCGGTCGCCGATCGGCCGCGCCTCGATCGCCCGCACCTCGGCGCGAATCGGATTGCCCGTGTGCACGACGCGGGCGCCGGGGAGGTGGCGCGCCGTCTCCGCGAACGACGCGGCGACGACCCGGGCGCGCCGGGCGAGCAGCTTGGTCGCCCGTCCCGGTACGGCATTCTGCTCGAGGAGCACCACGGGAATGCGTTGCGCGATCGCCGCGGCGACCACGGGAACCGACACGTAACCGCCGAGGCCGACGACCACATCGGGATGAAACCTGTGCACCAATCGCCGCGCCGCGACGGTGGCGCGCGTCAGCTGCGAGGTCGCACGGGCGATGCCGATCGGGCTGCCCATGTCGACGCCACTCACGTCGAGGGTCTCGAGGCGAAGGCCCGCGGCGACCACAAGGCGCTCGGCAACCCCCTCACGGCGGCCGACCACGGCCACCTCGTCGTCAGGCCGAGTGTCTCGGAGCGCGAGCGCGACCGCCAGAGCCGGGGTCAGGTGACCCCCGGTTCCCCCCCCAGCTATCAACGTGCGCACGATTCGTCGTCCCTTGCCGTCGACCCTGGGCGGAGATGTTGAGCAGAATGCCCATGCCCACGAGGGTGGTCGCCAGCGAGGTGCCACCGTAGCTGATGAAGGGCAAGGGGATGCCCGTCGTCGGGATGACACCGGTCACCGCCATGACGTTGATGAACGCCTGCATGCAGATCCACGACGTGATGCCTCCCGCCAGCAGAGCGCCAAACCGATCGGGCGCGCGCAGCGAGGCACGCACTCCGCGCCACGCCAGGAAGAGAAACGCACTGAGCACCGCGACGGTTCCGATCAGGCCGAGCTCCTCGCCAATGATCGCGAAGATGAAGTCGGTGTGCGCCTCGGGCAGCCATTCGTACTTCTGCACCGAATTCCCGAGGCCGACTCCGAAGATCCCCCCCGATCCGAACGCGTAGAGCGCCTGGCAATTCTGGAAGCCGGAGCCGAGCGCGTCCGCGCAGGGATTGAGGAAGTGGGCGAGCCGATCAGCACGATAGGAGACGAGGCCGACCAGCGCGACCCCGGAGGCGCCGAAGAGGGCGACGATGAGGAGGAGGTGCCGCTTCCGCGCCCCTGCGAGCGCGAGCAGGATGAGCGCGGTGGTTGCGATGACGATGGAGCTGCCGAGGTCCCGTTCAGCGAGGACGAGGCCGAGGAGAGCGGTAAGGACGATCAGGTAGTCGCGGACGCCGCGGAGGTTTCGAACCGAGCCCTCGCGGTCGGTGAGCCAGCGCGCGAAGAAGACGACCGCAACGCCGACCGCGATTGCCGATGGCTGGACGGAGAGCGGACCGATCTGAAACCAGCGCTGTGCCCCGAAGTGCTGCGACCCGACATGCGGGATCAGCACCACGATGAGGAGCATGAGGACCAGGAACATCACCGGACGCGCCAGGCGTGAGAGCCGGTGGTAATCGAGGCGCGCGGCGACAACCAGCCCGACGCCGCCGAGCGTGGCGCCGATGAGTTGATGCGAGAAGAAGTAGTTCGGGTCGTTGTACCAGAGGTAGCCGAGCGCCTCTGACGCGCTGTACACCATCACGAGCCCGAAGCCGACGAGGCCGACGACGATGATCATCAGCCACCCGTCCACCCCGGCCGCGGCCGCCGCGCGATCGGCGCTTGCGAACGCTCCGGCGACGCGGGATCCGCCGCGCAAGCGTCCGGTGAGCCCGGTCAGTCCGCCGGCTCGTGCCGCCATCAGCGCGTGCTCACGGCATGGCCGGACATGCCGGCGACGAGCTCGGCGAACGCATCGCCACGATGTTCGAAGTCGCGGAACTGGTCGAAGCTCTTGTACCCAGGGGCGAGCAGGACGACGTCGCCCGGCTGCGCCATCGCCTCGGCGACGCGCACGGCATCGGCGAGTGTGGCGACGACGGTCCGCTGCGTGAAGCCGCGTTCTGCGAGTGCCGCCTCGATCTCAGGTGCGCTGGCGCCGTTGAGGATGGCGTGGCGGGCGCGGGCGACGACCTCGTCTGCCAGCCCCGCAACCGGGGTGCCGGCACCTATGCCGCCACCGATCCAGACGATCGTCCGTCCCGGAAAGCTCCGCAGCGCAGCCACGGCGGATTCGACGTTCGTCGCCTTGCTGTCGTTGACCCAGAGCACGTCGTCCTCGTCGCGAACGGTCTGGAGGCGGTGCGCGACGGCATGGAAATCGCGGACGGCCCCGGCGATCGGCGAGGCACCGAGTCCGGCGGCGCGCGCCACGGCGACGGCGGCGAGCACGTTCTGGAGGTTGTGCTCGCCAAACAGGGGGATCTCCGCCACGGGCAGCACCGCCGCGGGCTCGCCGTCCTCGACGCTGACGACGTCATCTCCGATCCGCGTGGCGCCGTCGGTCACGCCGGGCTGGAGACCGAACTGGTGCACCCGGCAGGTGGCGACCGTCGCCATCTCGCGGGTGACGGGGTCGTCGAAGCCGAGCACCGCGTCGTCCAGCGCGAAGCGCACCAGGCGGCGCTTGGTCTCCGCATATGCCTCGAAATCGCCGTGGCGATCGAGGTGATCGGGCGTCACGTTGAGCACGCAGGCGATCGCGCACCGCGGCTCGCGCACGGACTCGATCTGGAACGAGGAGAGCTCGAGGACGACCCAGTCGGTGTCGACCACGGCGTCGAGGCGGTCCAGCATGGTCATCCCGATATTCCCGCCGAGGTGGACGCGCTCTCCCGCACGCTCGAAGATCGCCGCGACGAGCGCCGTGGTCGTCGTCTTGCCATTGGTGCCGGTGATACCGCAGATACGAGCCCTGCACCGCTCGAAGACGAGGTCCATCTCGCTCCGCACGGGGACTCCGTGAGCGCGGGCGATCTCCAGCTCGGGCGCGTCCCACGGTACGCCCGGGCTGGGACAGACCATCAGGGCGTCCGCGGCGACGTCATCGCCGTACCCGCCCAGCCGGACCTCGACGCTCCCCGGGAGCGAGGCCACACGCTCGCGAATCTCGGGACTGTCGGAACGGTCCACGAGGATCACGCGGTTGCCTTCGCGCGACAGCGTCCTCGCGCAGGCAAGACCGCTCCGTCCGGCGCCGATCACCACGACGGGCTTCTCGCTCACGACACCGAGCCCGCGACGTGGGCGTACAGCACGGTCAACGCTGTCCCGAGTGCCGCAACGCCCGCGAAGGACACGACGAGACGCTGCTCGCGCAGCCCCAGCTCCTCGAAGTGGTGATGGATCGGGCTCGCGCGCAACACGCGCCGTCCGAATCTGCGGATGGCGGTGACGTTGACGACGACACTCGCCGCCTCGACGACGAAGACAATGCCGAGCACGGGCAGGAACCAGATGAGGTGCAGCTCGGCGGTCAGGGCAACGATCGCGCTGCCCAGCGCGAGTGATCCTGCGTCGCCCATGAACACGCGCGCCGGGAACCAGTTGAAGAGCAGGAACGAGGCGACCGCGCCCGCCAGGGCGACCGCGATCACGGCGACGGACGTGTCGGAGCGCGTGACCGCGATGATCGTGATGCCGATGAGCACGAGCACCGTGCACGTGGCTGCGAGTCCGTCGACACCGTCCGTCAGGTTCACCGCGTTGCTCGTCGCGACGACGGCGATAGCGACGACGACCGCCAGGCCCCAGCCGAGATTCGGCGCTCCGAGCCCGGGAAAGAATTGATGCGTGAAGCCCGTGATGGTCAGTCCGACACCGACGAGCACGCCGGTCACTCCCTGGAGAGCAAGCTTCTGCCAGACGGTGATCCCGAGCCGTTTGACGTCACTGATGTTGATGATGTCGTCGAGCCCGCCCGCGACCGCGCCGGCGAGCAGGGCAAACACCGAAAGAAAGCCCGGCCGGTGCCGGTCCACCGCGAGCCAGACGACGAGCACGATGACGCAGAACAGCGCGCCACCGAGCGTCGGTGTTCCCTCCTTGGCTCGATGACTCGCCGGGCTGTACGAGGCGACGTGCTGACGGGCGCCCGAACGCACCAGAAGACCGATGAACGCCGGGTAGAGCACCACCCCCGCGACGAAGGCGAGCACCCCGACGATGATCGCCTCTCTCACGGCGCGATCCGCCAGTCGTTGATCATCATCTCGGCCATCTGCTTCCAGATCGGCGCGGCGAGCAGCGATCCGAAGCGCCCCGTGTGATTCTCCTGCGGTTGGTTGAGGATGACCATCATGGTGAACTGGGGATTCTGCGCGGGCATGAATCCCACGAAGGATGCGACCACGTTCGGTCCGTAGCCGGCACCGTTGGGCAGCGCGACGCTTGCGGTCCCGGTCTTGCCGGCGACCTGGCCGATGTATCCGGGGATCTTCGCCTTGAAGCCCTCAGCGCCGGGATCGTCGACCACGCCCACCATCATGTGCGCGAGCGTAGCCGCTGAGGTTGCCGACATCACGCGTCGCGCCGTCGGGACAACCTGCGTGGTGGCGCCCGTGTTGGGGTTGATGATGGCGTCGACGGCATGGGGCTCGACCCAGACGCCGCCGTTGGCGACTGCGTTGATAGCGGCCAGCATCTCGACGGGCGTGGCGACGATGCCCTGACCGAACGACGCCTCGGCGTATTTGAGCGTGCTCCACGTCGACTGCGCGGGCAGCGGAGTGTTCACCTCGCCGGCGAGATCCACGCCCGTCGGCGCGCCGATGCCGAAGGCGAGCAGGTTCGAGTAGAAGTTGTTGTTCCCCTCCATCTTGCCGGCGTCGATCGCACCATTGTTGAGTGAGTCGTCGAGCACCCACTGCATGGTGATCCGGCCGTGAGAGCGACCGTCCCAGTCATGGATGAGATAGCCGGCGATACGGGTCTGCTTCTCATCGATCACCGTGCTGGGGGTGAACGCCTTGTTGTTCAGCCCACCGGCGAACGTGATCACCTTCATCGTCGACCCCGGCTCGTACGGCTGCGACACTGCGAGGTCTCGGAAGTCGGAGATCTTCGAGGCACCGTAGCTGTTCGCGTTGTACGACGGGTACTGCGCCCACGCGCGGATGGCGCCGGTCCTGGTGTCCATGACCATCAGCGTTCCGGATGCGGACTGGCTGGAGATGACGCCGTCCGCAAGCGCGATCTCGGCGTCGTACTGGATCTGCGAGTCGAGGCCGAGCTCCAGGTTATTCCCGTTCTTGGCAGGAACTTTCTGTTGACGGCCGAGCACGATGGCGTTGCCGTTGACATCGGTGAGCGTCGACTCGTGCCCGTTGACGCCGGCGAGCATCGAGTTGTAGTACCCCTCGACGCCGTACTGGCCGACGCCGTCGGTGTTGACGAATCCGACGAGGTTGGACGCGAAGGACAGCCCCGGAACCGGCGACGAGTCGTAGACGCTCTCCTCCGACGGGACCGTCCCGACCCCGCTGAGCCTGAGCGCCTGGAGCTTGTCGTTGACATCCTGGGAGACGCCCTTGGCGAGGTAGTCGAACTGGTTGTTCTGCTGCAGGGCCGCAAGGAGTTGCGTCGAGCTCACCTGCAGGATCGGAGCCAGCATGCCCGCCACCGACACTCGGTCGCTCGCGGTGATCAGCGCCGGGTCGGCGAAAACGTCGAACACCCGCACGTCGCTGACGAGCACCCGGCCGCTGCGGTCGAGGATCTCACCCCGGCTGGCCTGGAGCGTGACCGACGTCGTGTGCGTCGAAGAGGCCCTCGCCGCGAGCGACTTTCCCTCGATGACCTGGATCTGGATGAGACGTCCGAACACGGCAGTCGCCATGGCCAGAAACGCCAGGACGAGCCAGAGCCCGCGGCGACGAACGTCGGGTCCATCGTTGAATGCACGCTCGTTCGCGGAGCGCCCTGATCGCACAGAGCGGCGCCGCGTGTTCATCGACCGGTCGCGCTCCCGCCGAAGTCACCGGCAAGTGCGGCCACCAGTTGCTGCAGGGTGCTGTTGCTCTCGCTCGAGGTGAGCTGCTCGGCCGGCGGCGATCCGATCACGGGGGCAGGAGACGCGACAACGTTCGCCCAGTGCCCGGCGGGATGCATGCCGAGGGTCTGCGCCGCCGAGATGATGCGTTCGGACGACCCGAGGCGCGCCAGCTCACTGCCGAGCTGGCCGTCCTCGGCGACGAGCTGCTCCTGCTGCGCCGCCAGGCGGGTGGTCTGATACGTCGCGGTGGTGACATGCGCCGTCTGGTTGACATACGCGATGCCGATGCCTGCGGCGATGGCGATCACCGGCAGCAGGGGGAGCGGCGTGCGCGGACCACCTCGACGGATGCGCAAGCGGCGCATCAGGGGTTCGAAGGGGACGTCGTCGACGCCGCCGTTGCCCGGAGCCGATGCACGATGGGCGCCGCGTGGGGGACGGAAGTTGGGCACTGCCCTGATCTCCAGTGTTGGGACGTTTGAGAGAGACGAAGGAGGCCACGGGCAGTGCCGGGCCGTCGGCGAAGGTGGCGGGGGGAGCCGCTGCGAGCTGCGGCTCCCCCCTTGGGGAGAGCGGAGTGAGGCTAGGGTGCGAGCTTTTCCGCTACCCGCAACCGGGCCGAGCGAGATCGCGGATTCGATGCCAGCTCGGCCGCATCAGGCCTGATGACCTTGCGGGTGAGAAGAAAAAGAGTGGCCCGGTGGACGCAGGTGCAGTGGGGCTGTTGGGGCGGACAAACACAGTTCTGTGCTGCGACGTGGAGTGCGTTCTTAACAAGGGTGTCCTCGAGGGAGTGGAAGGAGATGACCCCAAGACGCCCACCGGGCCGGAGGATGCTGATTGCTGCCTGCAGGCCTCGTTCGAGGCTTTCGAGCTCGTGGTTCACGGCGATGCGCAGTGCTTGGAAGGTGCGTGTCGCCGGATGGATCCGCTTCGGCCAGAAGCGGCGCGGCACCACCTGCTCGACGAGTTCGCGTAGCTGGGTCGTGGTGGTGAGTGGCACGAGCTCTCGGGTCCTCGCGATGCGGTTCGCGATGGGCCGGGCGAAGCGCTCGTCGCCGTACTCACGGATGAGGGACGCCAGCTCGTCCGCGGTCAACGAGTCCACAAGTTGCGCAGCGGTTGTCCCGGAGCTCGGGTTCATGCGCATGTCGAGGGGACCGTCGAGCCGGAAGCTGAATCCACGGGCCGGGTCGTCGAGTTGGATCGACGAGATACCGAGGTCGAAGACGACGGCATCCACCGCGACCACGCCAAGCGCATTGACGATGGAGTCGAGGTCCGCGAAGTCGCCCCGGGCAACCTGGATCGCGTCGCCCTGCTCGGCGAAGCGAACTCGTGCGGCCTCGACAGCGCTCTGGTCGCGATCGATCGCGATCACCCGGCCGCCGGGGTACACGCGCTCCAGGAGCGCGGCCACAACGCCGCCGGCGCCGAGCGTGGCGTCGACGACAGTCTGCCCCGGCCGGGGCTGCAGGCTCTCTATGAGGGGTGTGAGAAGGACCGGCCGGTGGCCCGCGCCGTCAGGCGCCGGAGCACCGGGTGTGGCAACGTCGAACGTCCCCAGGTCGGCCACAAGCGGCAAGGGGATGGTCATGTGTGAAGCCGGATCCGTCTGGGGCGCTCACGCCGGCGACGGAGATGCGGACGTTCCGCGCTGGTGGACCAGGTCCCAGACCTGGGTGAACTCGTCGGGGCTCAAGTCGGCCTGGTCGGCCCGCCAGACCTCTTCTGCCGTGACCTCAACGCCACTGCCGAGCCCGACGAAAACGACCATGTCGACGATCTGGGCGAACTCACGCTGGCGTGCCGAGAGGAGCAGACGGCCCTGAGCGTCGAGTTCGAAGAGATACGCGTTGCCGGTCAGCCTGCGCAGGAAGCGGCGTTCCTGCGCTGGAGTCTCGGCCGTCCGGCGGAAGCGTTCCTTCTCTCGCTCCCACTCGTCGGGGGGGAGGATCATGAGCCGGTTCTCGGGGCCGGGAGCCACGACGCTCCCGTCGGGCAGCCAGCGACGCAGCTGGGCGGGAATCGCGACCCGTCCCTTATCGTCGATGCGGTGCCGGTACGTTCCACAGAACGTCACCGGAACGCGTACATCGGCCTGCGCCAGTTCTGCCGTCACCGTAGCTACCTCGAGACCCCCACTACTCACCACTTTTCTCCACCAGCGGGCCGAACCCTAACAGGTGTGTGGTGTGGCGTCAACGCAAACAAATGTACGCTTCACTCTCCCTCCCCGCGGCGAGGGTCAGGCGTCGTAGTTGGGTGACTCCACGAGTAGTGCCGAGAGATCGGCGCCGCCGATGATCGGCTCGGGCGATGTACCCCGCCGGAAGATGAGCGCGCCGCCGGTGCCGTGGAGTGACATCGTGAGGTCGTTCACCACCAGCCAGCTCTCCTCGCGAAGCGCGACGACGGTGACGAGGTTTTCCTCGAGGAACTCCTGGAGACGCTCCTCGCGGCTCTCGCCCGCGCGGAACTCCGGAGGCGGGGGATCGATGTAGTGCGGGTTGATCTGGAATGGCACGAGCCCGAACGCCGCAAAGCTCGGTGGCTGGACGATCGGCATGTCGTTGGTGGTCCGGATCGTCGGACAGGCGACGTTGGCGCCTGCGCTGGCCCCGAAATACGGGACACCGCCCACGATCGCCGAACGCACCGTATCGATGAGGTGGAAGCGGTGCAGCGCCGCCACGAGGCGAAAGCTGTTGCCCCCGCTCACGACGATGGCGTCCGCCTCGGCGAGCGACGCGGCGGGATTCGGAACGGTATGCAGCCCCGTCACTTCGAGGCCCCGGGTCGCGAAGCGATCGTTGAAGCGAGTCACCACGCGGTCCCCGTCCTTCACCGCCCACGGCACCATGACCGCGCGGCGCGCGCCACGAAAGTGCTCGACGATCTCGTCGCCGGCAGAGGAGATATCGCCGCCCGCGTGCAGCATCAGACGTCGGTTCACGTGAGTCGCCCTTCCGGCGGCGGCGGTGGTCCTGTGTGCACAGCGCAGAGGATAGACTCGTCGGGCAAGCCGGCCAGACGGTCGCGGGCGCTAACGACGTCCGAGGAAAGTCCGGGCTCCGCAGAGCAGGGCGCTGGGTAACGCCCAGTCGGGGTGACCCGAAGGAGAGTGCCACAGAAATGACACAGCCCCGGATCCGTCCGGGGCAACGGTGAAATGGTGGGGTAAGAGCCCACCG
>DATKQX010000149.1:0-2093 GCA_035532495.1 Saccharimonadales bacterium (SeqCode) | reverse complement strand
GACCGGGATCACGTTAGCTATGGGTGTCGGCGACGGGGTCGGCCGCTCCTGGGGGGCGGCGCAGCCCGCGGCGAGGACGGTGATTCCAAGTGCGACCGCGGACACGCGAGCTCGGGTTCCCACCCGTCTATTGAAGCCCATGGACGCTCGGCGCGCCCGGCCATCTCACGCAGTCAACGCGCTCATCGGCGAGCAGCGTGCCAACTGGGTCGTCGGCTTGGGCATGGACGACGCCAACGCCGCGCGGGGCTGACCGTTGATGGGCTCGACTGGCCGGGTCCGGAGGATTGCATCTGGCGATCGCTGTCCGAAGTATCCGCACCGCCGGCGCGGCGACTATGTCGAGGTCGATGCTGCGGTCGCAGCGGGTACCGCGTCGCCGAACTGGAGCGACGTAGTGGAGGCGTTCCTCCGCGACGCGCGGTCCCGCAAGTGCAGCCCGGGCAACCACCGTTTCTCAGACACGCTGCAGCACTACGTGCGAAATGAGCGGCCGGCGGACGCGAAGGACCGGCACCTGTTCCTGACGACTCGCCGCGATCGCGTCACCGGCGACTTCGGTCCGCTCGAGGCCCAGGGCATCAAGATGCTGCTCCGCCGCGTCGGCCAGACCACCGGGATCCGCGTGCACGCATACAGGTTCCGCAACACCTTCGGGGTGCGAGCCGTCGCAGCGGGCGTCGACAGCGTGGTGCTGCAACGTGCGCTTGGGCACGCGACGCCGGCGATGGTCAATCGCTACGCGCACTTCCAGGCTCGCGACCCTCTCGAAGCGTGGCGTGCGCGCAGCGACTGATCGCGGCCTCCCGGCATCGTGCAACCGATGCGGCGGCAATGACGCCGGCCGCCGTCGGCGGAAACGGCCAGACAGCACTGACGTTGATCTCGCACAGGACATAGGTGTCGAGGCCATGCGCGGTGGGCGTTCCATACAGAAAGTCGGCATCCCAGATGACGGGCAGCGCGTGACGCGGGATGCCGAGGATCTCCATCACTCGCGGCAGCCATTCGGACTCCATCTGGCCCCGCAGTCGTTGATACTCCGCCGCACCCGCGTCCATCATCGGAGACGACGGTCGATCCGGTCGGATGTCGTTGACGTCCAGCAGGCCCTGGGGCCACTGATGGCAGAACCCGACGACCTCGTCATGCGAGAGGTAGCAACGGATCATCCCATCGCCGAGCCGGCTCTGAAAGGTCTGCGCGACGAGGCAACCGGACCACTCGAAGTATTGTTCGCACCGCGCCATCAACGTGCCGAGGCTGATGACCTCAGTGGAGCCGTCGCGTACGCGCGCGTCCTGAACGCGAACAAGGGCATCGAGATCCGGGCGCGCATCCTTGCTCAGCAACTCCACTTTCCACACGCCGTTACCGCCGTTACCCCGACCCTGCTTGAGGACGGCGAGCCCTCGCTCGCCGAGCCACGTGGCAAACCCTTCCGCAAAGCTTTCGGGGGTGCGATAGAGGTCGACGTCACTGCCCCAACCCACATCTCGAGTGCGGACCAGGACTTCCTTCGTCCCCAGCTTCTGAATGACGTCAGGATGCGCGGAAACCCACACACCATCCGACGCAGCCTCGAACAGCAGTGCGTCCAGATTGCTGCGGTTCGCGCCATCCTGAATGGGATTCACCCAGACGAGCGCGCCGTCGAGCGAGAGCAACTCATCTCGAACATCGCCGATGGCGTCGTCCTCGAAGACCACCGCCCGCACTTCGACATCGAGCTGCGCGAGCGCCTCATAGAGAGGCGTCAGCCCGTGCCGGGGATCGGGCCGCGACGGGCTCGCGCTTCGATTGCCACGCCAGAGGATGCCGATGCGCGGGGGATCATGCGACATAGTGAACAGCGAGAATACGTCGCCGTTGCGACTCACGCAGGCGGTAGAGTTCGGTCAATGCCAACTGGAGGCGGGAGCAGATCTGCCGCCGAGTTCCGCAACCTGGTGCGCGGCCGCATGGAGCGGCTGCTTGCGGCCGTTGATCGCTGGGGGAGGGCCATCGAGGCCACGCGATCCGGTGCATCGACCGACGCGGATGCGGCGGCTCGAGAGCTCAAGGCCGCCGAGGATCAACTCCTCGGCGCGTAT
>DATKQX010000148.1:0-7006 GCA_035532495.1 Saccharimonadales bacterium (SeqCode) | reverse complement strand
CGACGGGTCCATCCTGAGGAGATCGAAGCCGCGTTCTCTGACGGATGGCTCGTCGACTCGATCGAGGCCGACACCCTCGAGGTGACCATCACCGACGCCGGCGTGGCTGCGTGGCTGGCGTCGATCACCCGAGCGTGAACCACGGCTTTGGCTTGTCCATTACCCGCAGGGGCGAGCTACGTCACCGGTTCGGCCCACTACCGGGCGTGCGGAGCATCGCGGGTATCCTTGCCCTGCGCATATGCGGCCCTCAAAGCGAGGCTCGCACAGGCAGAGTAGTTCGTCGGAGACATCCCTGGTGGCTGCGGAGTCGGGACGAGAGGTGGTCGGAAGGGGCGCGGAACTCTCGCACATCGAGAGCTGGCTGAGCGGCGCCGAGCGCGGCGAAGACGCGGGGCCCGAGCTCCTGCTCGCCGTCGAGGGCGATCCGGGCATCGGCAAGACCACGGTGTGGACCGAGGCGATCACACGTGCTGGATTGCGCGGTTGGACCGTGCTTGCGTGCCGGCCGCGTCCTTCCGATGCGCGGCTCTCGCATCTTGGGCTCAGCGATTTTCTCCGACCCCTTTCTCATGAGGCGCTCCGCGAACTGCCGCCGCCACAACGCCGGGCTTTGCTCATCGCAACGTTTCGCGCCGAGCCGGGGCCCGATGCGCTCGACCCGCTCGCTGTGGGAATCGGCCTGGCCGCACTCCTCGGCGCACAGGCCGAAAGCGGCCCGGTGCTCATCGCGGTCGACGACCTCCAGTGGCTGGACAGGGCATCGGCGAGCGCTCTCACATTCGCGTTGAGCCGTGTGAGAGGGCTACCGGTTCGCTGCCTGGCCACCCTCCGCCTCCCGGCATCGGTCCGCGGAACGCCCGCGCTGGCCGCGATCGAATCCAGCCTGGGGCGCGACGGATTGCGTCGAATCCAGATCGGGCCGCTCAACGCCGCCGCCTTCCACCATATTCTGGTCAGAGCACTCGGTCGCTCCATCCCGCGGCCGCTCCTGGTTCGGATTCACAGCGCGACAGGTGGGAATCCATTCCTCGCTCTGGAGGTGGCGCGAGAGCTCTATCGAGTCGGTCCACCCCACCCCGGACGACCGTTGCCGGTCCCACCCGACCAGCGCGACATGGCCCTGATGCGGGTGCGGCGCCTGCCCCAAGCCACACGGGACCTGCTGGCACAGGTCGCCGTCATGTCACGCCCCCTGATCGCGGTCCTCGACGCCGAGCGGCTGGCACCGGCTGAGAAGGCCGGCGTGGTCCAGGTGCTGCCGGACGGCCTGGTCGACTTCACCCATCCCCTTTTCGGATCAGCACTCTATGCCTCATTGCCCGAGGCGGCCCGCCGAAACCTCCATCGCGACGTCGCGGCACGCAGCTCTGACCCGGAGGAGCGCGCACGCAACCTCGCCCTCGCGGCTGCGGAGCCGGACGAGGAGATCGCACAGTCGCTTGATCGTGCCGCGGAAAGCGCGGGCACCCGCGGCGCAGCCGAAACCGTGGTTGAACTCAAACAACTCGCCGTCCAACTCACGCCACCCGGCAATAGTGCGGCGCTGATCCGGCGTGAGCTCGAGCTGGCAGATCGCCAGTACTTCGCAGGGGATCCGACCTCCGCCCGCGAACAACTCGATCGCTGCCGCCTCTCATTCCCTCGCGGCGACGCCCGGGCTGAGGCGTTGCTCGCACTCGGGAGCGTTCTCTGGTCGCAAGGCGACGTGGATCGTGGCCTCTCTCTCATGTCTGACGCGCTTGCCGAGGCCGAGAGCAACTCACTGCGAGCGCGAATCCATTCACGCCAGGCATCGATGGCGGAGGACGCGGATTTCGGCGTTGAGCATGCCGAGGCCGCCCTCGGACTCATCGACGAGCGCGAGGATCCTCTGCTCTACTCGTTCGCTCCGCACAACTACGCGCGATACGCTCTGTTTGCCGGCCGAGGCGCTGAACACGATGCGGTCGAACGTGGTATGCGACTGCAGCGCGAGGGCGCGGCCTGGGAGGTCAGCGTGCTACCGGCATATTGGGCGCTCTATTTCGACGATTTCGAGATCGCGAGAACCCGGTTCGAGGAGTTGGTGCGCGTCTTCCGCGACCGGGGCGACGAGGCTCGCTGCAGTGTCCTGCTGGCGCACCTGGCCGTCCTCGAGGCTTTCACGGGACACATGGGCCGAGCCCGGAACCTGGCCGGCGAGGCGCTCGATCTGGCCACCCAGACCGACCAGGAGACGTGGATTCGGGTTGCGCTGTGGGCCAACGGCCAGGTCGCGGCGCGAGGTGGTGATCTCGCTGGTGCTCGAACCGCGGCGCGTGATGTGCTCGGGCGTCTGGACGTCCAGCCTGACATCACGCTCGAGAACATGGCGCGAGCCGTGCTGGGGCTGGCTGCCGTCTCGGCCGGCGATTACGCAGAAGCCGACCGGGAACTGTCGCGGTGCGACGACATCGTCACCTTCTACCACGCCCGTGAGCCTGCGGCCGACCGGTTCCACGGCGACCACGCGGAGGCGGTGATCTCCATCGGTGACCTTGAGCGCGCCGAGCAACTCGTCGTGCGGTTGGAGCAACGCGCTGCCGCGCTCCCCCGACCGTGGATTCAGGTTGTGGCCGCGAGATCCCGTGGTCTCCTGTGCGCCGCTCGTGGCGACCTGGAGGCCGCGGTTGCCAACTTCGAGCGCGCCCTCGAAGCCCAGCAGTCTCTGGCAATGCCGACCGAAAAGGGACGAACCCTGCTGGCAATGGGCCGGCTGCACCGGCGCCGACACGAGCGGCGGCGCGCCCGCGATTGCCTCGCGGAAGCCGTGCGGACCTTCGAGGAAGCTGGGGCGGCGAGTTGGACTGCAATCGCACGCGAGGAGCTGCGCCGCTCCAAGAGCCGTCCGAGTCACCGTGATGAGCTGACGCCGACGGAACAGAAGGTCGCGGAGCTCGCCGCTTCGGGACTGCGCAACCGGGAAATCGCCACGCAGATGTTTCTCTCCGAGAAGACCGTGGAGGCGAACCTGTCGCGCGTCTACGGGAAGCTCGACATCCGCTCACGGGCTGAGCTGGCCCGCAGGCTTCAGCCGCGGAACGAGGCGTCCGCTGCGGTTCCATAGCGCCGGAAGCGAGGGATTACAAAGGGATTTCCCCGTATCCACGCGGTCCTTGACTGAACCACCGTTGTTGTGATGGCGCAGCGACAGAGGGCCGAATACCTCGCCGAGTGCTTCTGGCCCGGTGTGCAGGAGTCCGATCTGCACTCGTTGGATCAGCGGGCGATCTCGACTGCGGCTGAGCTTTCGATAGACGGCGACGCCGTGCGGTATCTCGGCTCGTTGCTCATGCGAGAGGACGAGGTGGTGCTGTGCCGCTTCGAAGGCTCGGAAGAGGCAGTGCGGCGCGTTGTCGAGGGCGCGGCGATCCCTTTCGAGCGGATCCTGGAGGCGGCCACGTCCCCGTGGAAGAGCGAGTCCGCATGACCTCAGCACCTGAGCCCACGCGAAACGCTATGGACACCCGCGGGCGGCGACCGAGCCGGCGCCTCATGGGAGTCGCTGGCGTCGCACTCGGCGCGTTGCTCGCCGGCATCGCCGCCGTCGTTGTCGTTGTCGGCCGGCACAGCACGCCGGCGACGACCGCGGCGGTGACGCTATCCGGCGTGAGCAGCGAGAATCAGCTCGACAACCTGATCCGTACGCACGAGGTCACAGCCCAGCTCGCGGAAGCGCAGTTCGCACTCGACGTGGGGCCGCTGCCGGGTGTGTCCGTCAGGGGAATCAAACCCGATCACGGGTTTGACGGGACCGTCGCGACCCTTGATCTGTACGCAGTGTGGAGCAGCCTGACCGCCGCACAACAGCGTGCTGCCACACGACTGCTTGCCTCGCCGAACCTCGCGACACTGACATCCGCGGCGTCGACGAGTCCGTTCGGAGCGCAACCAGAGGCGCAGCTCATGGGCTTGGAATCCGACTATCGTGCCCTCGCGGAGCAGGCGAATACGGAGGAGGCGACCGAGTCCGGAGCTCCGCCGTATCCCGGCTTCGTGATCAACATCTCCTACGACTTCCCCCTGGCGTATGCGGTCTCGGACGTCTTCTACAAGAAGGGGAAGGGACCGTGGCAACAGTACACCGATGGCTGTCACATCACCGTGTTTCAGCAGGGCTTCGAGAAGGTCGACGCGACAACCGCGGCAGCGCTCATCGCACACGAGGTCTGGCATTGTTTTCAGCAACGCCAGGCCGGGAGCGGCGCTGCATTCGTGAGCATCAACAAGTGGATCACGGAGGGAGAGGCCACATGGGTGATGGACCAGTTGTATCCCGCGAACGGCTACACACCGCCCATCTGGACGATCTACGCGAGCACGCCGGTCACCGTGTTTGCCGCGCGTTCGTACGACGCCGTCGGCGTGTTCGGCCATCAGGGCGATGTTGCCGGCGGCCAAGGCTCCGTATGGCCTGATCTGCTTCCTGTCGTGAGCGCGGGCATCGGGGGCCAGGACGGTGCCGCGCTGCAGCGCCTGATGGGCAGCGACAGCGACCGTTTCTACAGCGCATGGGGAGCCAGCTACTTCGAGGACCAGACCCATATCGACTGGCACATGGCCGGGCCCGGCGATCCGCCGAAAGGCGCCCTCGTTGGTCCGGGTACGGTCTTCATGGGCAACGGCGACGCGCAGGAGACTGGCATCCGAAGCGCCTATCAATCGCAGGAGACGACGATCAACGGCAACGCGGACATTCTCATCGTGACGCTCGCGTCCGGCTACGGCGAGGTGCACGACAGCGCGTACGAGGTGCAGCAGACCCTGGACACGTCCGCGCCACTCTCCCTCTGCATGAAGGACACGGGCTGCAAGTGTCCCGACGGCAGCCCAGGTGCATCGCTGCAGACAATCCCGGCGCAGTGGCCGGTTTCGGTTGGCGTCAACGGCGGTGACACCGATCTTGCCGCGTACGCACGCGGCGACTCGCTGGCACGGTACTGTCAGAAGCCCGACCAGTCCCCGCCGTCGGTATCAGGCCCCGGTCCAGGTGGCAGTGGTGGCCCGGGCGATGTCGGCACTCCAGCACCGCCGGTTCCCGCGCCAACGGGGATGTCAATGGGTGATCCGCACTATTTCACCTTCGATGGCCGCACGTATGACATGCAGGCTGCGGGCGAGTTCACGCTCGTGCAATCCACCACCGACGACTTCACAGTGCAGACGCGAACGGTGCCGCTACCCGCGTCGCAACGACCGGTCGCGGTCAATGCAGCCATCGCCGTACGGTTCGATGGCCACCGCGTCACGTTCACCCTGGAGAACGGAGTAGTGGTCTTGCGTGTCGACGGCGTCGTCGACGACTACGTGCAGCAGACTGTCGGTGGCGGAAGTGTCACCCGACTCGGCACGGAGGTGGGCACCGGGTTCGTCGTCGACTTGTCGGACGGGACAACGGTGCGTATCGACCAGGGAGGGACCTATGCCCTCAACGTGACGGTCCGCGTCGCCGCGGATCGCATGGGGAAGCTTACGGGTCTCCTCGGCAACGACGACGGCTCGGCGAGCACCGACTTCGTGACTCCCGAAGGGGTCAGCCTCGGGAGTTCCCCCTCAACGGCCATCCTCGATGTCCAATACGCGGACGCCTGGCGTATCACCCAGGCGCGGTCGCTGTTCGACTATCTCCCTGGCCAGTCGACCGCGACGTTCACGAACCGTTCCTTCCCCGCGAGCTACGTCGATGCAACCACCATCCCCGGCGCCGCACAAGCTCAACAGCGGTGCGCGGCGGACGACATCACGGATCCTCATCTGCTCGCCGACTGCGTGGTCGACGCATCATCGATTCCGGATCAGACGGTACTCACCACGTATGCGCAGGCCCAGGTTGTGCAGACCGTCCAGTACAACGTCGCACACAATCTGCCTCCGTTCGCTCCGCCATCCGGACCAGGGGCAGGCGGAGCGACTGGAAGCCCGACCCCGGCATCCACCGCGACGCCGAACCTGCAGGGCGTGCTGCTCGACATCGGCCGAGTCAATGACCCCTCCGAGACGCAGACGTTCACGTTCGCCGGCATGGCTGGGGAGATCATCTGGATCGGCGCCCCGGCGTGTGACGACGGAGGGCTCACGTTCGCCTTGATCGACCCGCAGGGCAACACGATGACAGCGAGCGCTGTGTCACAAAGCCTACCCGCATGCAGCGTCGGGCTCGGCCGCTCGGTGCTGCCTTCAACCGGCACGTATCAATTGGTGGCAAACGCGAATCACAAACTCTCGGGGAACTACAGCCTTCCCATCCGCGTCGAACGTCCCGACGATGTACGGGCCATCAGCATCGGCGAGGCAGTCGCCGGCGAAATCCCCGACGCAGCCGCGCATGATGTGTACACCCTCCAAGCCCACGCCGGCGAGATCGTCGAAATCGGTGGAAGCGGTTGCATCGTTTCTCAACCCAACAACCCCATCGGAGTCCAGGTGTTGAGCGTCCACGACATCCCCGCGGGCGCCCCTGGGGCGGGGAACAAGGACGGCCGTGTCATTGATTGCGGTGACCCGTTCCAGTTCCAGCTGAACGATACGTACCAGATCACCGTGAATTGGGTCAACGTCGGACCATTCTCGTATCGGTTCACGCTGCTCCAGCAGCAACAGTAGCCACGGCCACGCCCGATTCAGAGCACGAACGACACCTCCGCAAGCGATTCAGCGGAGGCCGCGGCCACTCGTCGAGCGACTGAGTTCCTGGCTGCCAATTGTCGTGGACGCCCTGATGGGCACGTCCGTAGCCCGGTTCGTGTGACCGTCGTGCGCACGTGTAAGGAAAGGGCCCGATGCCGCGTCGGCATCGGGCCCTTGGTGCGCAACCTCGTACGGCCGCTAATTCGCCTTACAGGGATTGTTGGAAAGAATCTGGCGGAAGTTGTTGTACCGAGTCGTCGGAGCGCCGCCACCTCCGGTGTACGTCGAGTTCAACAGCGTCCCGTATTGAGCGTTCTGACCGAAGTCGTTGATGCTCCCGGGGATGTGGTTCCCAAGC
>DATKQX010000147.1:0-36747 GCA_035532495.1 Saccharimonadales bacterium (SeqCode) | reverse complement strand
GGCGCTGGCAAGCTGTCGCAGTAGCTTGACATGGGGCGCCGCGGTGGCCATGTGCGGATATTCTACCGACGTGCCTGCAGAAGTCATCACGATAGCGTCGCTAAAAGGTGGTGTCGGAAAGACGACCACCAGCTATGCACTCTGCGCCGCCGCGGCCGCAGGTGGTCTCAAAGTCATCGCCATCGACCTCGATCCGACCGGCGGATTGAGCAATGCGCTCGAACGGGCGAAGCGCGGTGTCACGGTCATCGACGTCCTGCACGGGCGCGTGAGTCTTCGTGATGCCCTGATCGATCACCCCCTCGGCATCCGTACGGTGGCGTCACATCGAAGCCTCAACGACGAATCGCCGTCGAAGGAGCAACTCGAGGAGATGCTCGCCGACGTTCGTGACGACTGCGACATCATCCTGCTCGACACGCATCCCCATGAACCGTCGCTGGTCGGTCCCATGGGAGCGGCCGACCGGATCGTCGTCCCCACAGCGCTCGACATCCTGTCGCTACGGGCCGCGGCGCTGACCGTCGGACTGGCGCAACAGCTCGATGTGCTCGACCTCATCCGAGGCATCGTCGTCACGAACGCGAAACGGCCCTTGTCGCGAATCACCGACTCGCTGCTCAACGGCCTCACCCTGAGCGGCCTTGCCTTCGAGACTGTCCTCTGGTACTCGCCCGGGTGGGTGGTTGCCACATCCGGTCGCGGCGAGCTGCCGGACCAGGAGCTGCTCACCGAGAGCAAGATGTTGCTTCGGGAGGTCGCGACGCGGCCCTCGCCGACCGAGGCGCTCCGTCAGTTCGTGGGCATGGCGCAGGGGCGGCGTCCGAAGCCGGCTGGAGCCGCTACTCCCTGAAGCGCTGCCACCAGCTTCGACGCCGCTTCGGCGTCGGCGGCTTGCGTACAGGTGCGACCGTCCGCGCGACCGCCGGTGGCGCTTGCACCGCGGGCGTGGGCGCGGCGACCGGCACTTCCCGCGTCTGGGCTTCCTCGAGTGCGCGCTCGGCCGCCACGCGCGCGGCTTCGGCTTCGGATCGTCCCGTCTCCGCCGCCATGCGCGCGGCTTCGGCCTCGGCACGCCCAGTCTCCGCTGCCATACGTGCCTGTTCGGCCAGATCGATGCGGCGCAGCAGGGTCGCGCGCTCGCTCTCGAGAGTCGTGATGCGACGCGTCAGCGTCGAGAGCTCCTCCAGATAGACCCCGTCGGCGGCCTCCACCGCCACAGCGGGCGGATCCACCTCTTCGGGATCCTGGCTCCCTGACTTCAGGCTCGCCGCCTGCCGGTCCACCAACGCATCAAGGAAAGCCCACTGCTGCCTGAGCTCTTCCTCGGAGTGGCGTGGGACTGTGCTCACCGCACCAAGGCGACCAGGCTCACGCCGTCGAGCGCGGCGAGCGCGTTGGCAAGCGCCTCCGGCGCCATGAGTGGCAGGACTTCAGCGTGGGGGAGCTCGAACGCGATGTCGGCGGCGAAGCGCCGTGGTCGCGACAGCGGATTGGGCCGCAGCACGAACGAGGGCGGGGCGGCCCGGACGATGGCTTTGCCCGCAGCCAGCGAGGGCTGATCGGCAAGCACGCGCGTCTCATCCTGGGTGAACCCGGCCGCGAGGAGGCGCTCGCTGAGCGCTGTCCGGTCGCCGGTGTGCTGGCGGCGCTCGACGGTTGTCCATGCGGCGACCAACAGGGCCTCACGCTCGGACAGTTCACGCACGATCGCCGGAACGTGGGCCATGCCGAGCTCGCGTGCGGCGCGAAGCCGCCGGGATCCCGAAACCACCTCGAAGCGGTCGCTGCCACGGCGGCGCAGCAACAGCGGTTCGATGATCCCGCGCGACGCGATGCTTGCGCGGAGCGCCGCGAGCGTCGCGGCGTCGACGTCACTCCCCGGCCACCACGGCCGGTCGTGCACCGAGTCGATGGGAATGCGCTCGACGCGCGACTCCGACGTCGGCGCCAGCCAGCGCGCCATTGGACCAGAGAGCGGTGGTCCGTTCACGCCGCGCTCCGCGCTTGCGCCGAGCTCAGACACCTGCGGCCACCTCGTCATCGGTCATGACCTCGCCGGCGAGCTCGCGATACGCGGCCGCCGCTTTCGACGACGAGGCGTACGCGGTGATGGGCACGCCCGCAAGTGAGGTCTCCTGCAGCTTCACGGTCGGAGTGATCACCGTCGCGAAGACCCGTATGTTCGCCAGCTCGCAGAGCCCGTCAAGGAGTTGCCGGCTGAATTTCGTGCGGAGGTTGACGAAGGTGGGGACGATGCCGAGGATCGCGAGATCGGGATTGAGCCGGCTGCGAACCAGGTGCACGGTGCGAAGCACCTCTTTGAGGCCGCGGATGGCAAACCCCGACATCTGCACCGGGATCAATACCTCGCCCGCCGCGGCAAGGGCGCTGATGGTGTGAAACCCGAAGCTCGGTGGCGTGTCGAAGAGGACATAGTCGAAGGTCGCGCGTGACCCGTCCCGGCGCAGCGCGTCGCGAAGGACGAGCTCCTTGTCGATGGAGGAGGCGAGCTCGCCCTCGACGGCTGACAGGTCCGGTGATGCGGGGAGGACGAAGAGGTTCGGCCAGCCGGTCTCGACGATTGCCTCGCCGGCCTCGAGGCTTCCCGCCATCACTGCGGCGATCCCGGGTCGCTCGTCGTACGGGTCGAGTCCGACGCCGCTGGTGAGGTTCGACTGCGGGTCACAGTCAACGAGCAAGACGTGTTTCCCCCGCTCGGCGAGCGCGGCGCCGAGATTGATGACGGTCGTGGTCTTGCCCACCCCGCCCTTTCCAGACACGCATGCGATAGATGTCGTCATTTGTCCCCTGCACAATAGTTTGCACCGCCAGTCGATAGCCAACACGGGTTGAGGCGGGACTGCGGACCTGCGAGGCGATGGCGGTCTGTCACCCGCGCGTGACCTGCGGTCCGAGGACGCGACACAGAACGCGTCAATACTTCCAAGTAATGATGAATGCACAGCGTGCAGACCATCACGGAGAGGTGGAGAACGTCCAACTGCGACGTGGTGAGATGTATAGGGTTTCGTACAGCCTCCAGACGCCCCAGCTCCGGCGGGTCACACGCAGTCTCGCGGTCTACACCGGCGCTTCGAAGCGGCGTCTCTGGGACGGCCACGAAGCGATCTGCTACGAGTTCGAGCGGCCCCACGGCCGTCCACTGTCGCTGCTCCGCGGTCAGATCGTCGAGGCGCGGCCGGCGACGCTCAACGAGCGGGGACAGCTCGTCCTCGTCGAGGAGCCTGGCCCACGGCAGCGCCGTACCTTCTCTCGCAGCCTCAACGGCCGGCCCAAGTGGCATCCGCCGGAACCGTCAGCTGGCTAGACCGGTCTCATCGGGCTCGGCCGCGCTTCGCGACAGCCGCTCATTGAGGCCGCGGCGCTCGAAGCGATAGCCAATGCCCGGGACCGCGTGAATGTAGGTCGGTCGCGGTCCCAGCGGCTCGATCTTGCGGCGCAGCCGGTAGACGTGCGCGTCAACGCTGCGCAGGTCGAGGTCGGCGCCCTGACCCCAGACCTTCTGGATCATCTCGGAGCGCGAGATCACCCGACCTGGCGATGCCGACAGCAGCGCCAGGAGGTCGAACTCGGTGGGGGTGAGGTTCACGGACTCGCCGTCCCGGAGGACCTCATGCCGTCCGATGTCAACGATCAGGCCAGGAAACTTCAGTCGGCCGGGGCGCACCTGCGACTGAGACGTCCGTTGCCGGCGCAGTTTCGCGTTGACGCGGGCGGCAAGCTCACGGATCTCGAAGGGCTTGGCAATGTAGTCGTCGGCGCCGATCTCGAGGGCGACAACCACGTCCACCGTGTCGTTGCTCGCCGACAGGATGATGATCGGGACTTCGACGCCCGCGCCACGGAGCCGCCGGCACACGTCGAGGCCCGGCATGCCCGGGAGGCTGAGGTCGAGCAGGATGAGGTCCACGTCGCTCTGCTCGGCGAGGCGGAGGCCTTCAGCGCCGTCCTCCGCGAACTGCAGGCCGAACCCGTGCTGCTGGGCGACGGTCGAGAGGATGTCGCGCATTGCGGGGTCGTCGTCGATGACCAGTACCGTCGCTTCGGCGGGCGCACGTACGACTCCATGGCCGAGCGGTGCCAGGATGGACTCGGTGAACGTCGTCATCTGTCCTTCACTTCGGGTCGAGCGCGCCAAACTTGTCCACCGCTGCAAGGTAGCACCGCAGGCGGGACACCTCTCCCGTGGTTACGCAGGCGTTGCCCGTCTTTACGTGTCTGCAACCGGAACACGCGGGATTGAGCGGCAGTGGTGCGTGGCGTGCTGTTCACACGTGCACCGGTAGTGCGACGACAAATGTGTTGCCGCGGGCTCGTGAGTTGTCGATCCAGATACGCCCGCCCATGCGCTCGATGAGCTGGCGCGCGAGATAGAGGCCCACGCCGAATCCACCACGCTGGCGCAGCAATGGCGACTCCACCTGATAGAAGGAGGCGAAGACCCGATCGACGTCGCTGTCGGGGATGCGCCGCCCGTTGTCCCGCACCTCGACATGCACCTTGTTTACGGCGCGATACGTGGTGACGCGGACCGGCTCGGACTCCGGTGAGAACTTGAGTGCGTTGTCGATGAGGCACGCGACGACAAGCGCGAGGCGCTCATGGTCCGCGAGCACGCGCTGTGCATCCGGCGCGACGGTGATAGCGAAGCGATCGTGATCTGCAGACTCGACAAAGCGTGCGATCACCTCGCGGAAGACGTTCTCGAGGTCCACCGCGGCAGTCTTGAGCCGGATCTCGCCGGACTCGAGCTGCGCAATGCAGAGAAGATTGTCAGTGAGGCGCGCGAGGTGCTCGGCCTCGAGTCGCAGTTCGCGCAAACCCTCGTCTCGCGCATCCTGCGGCAGACGGTCGCCGGCGTCGTGCATCAACGTGAGCCAGGCTTTGATCTTCGTGAGCGGAGTTCGCAGCTCGTGCGACGCGAGCATCATGAACTCGCTCTTGATGCGATCAACCTCACGCAGCTCCGCGAACGCCGCATGCTCGAGCTCGATGGACCTGCGCAACTGACGATCACGCTCACCAACGAGCTCGCGCGCGAGCAGATTGCTGCTGAGCGCGACGACAAACAGGAGGAACAGTCGAGATACGAGCGCGTCCACGAGTGCCGTGTCGAGGTGATGGTTCGCGACATCGAATCCGACGATGAAATACGCGAGCCCGGCGACGACGGCGCACGCCATGCTCGACGCGAGGCCGAAGCGGAGGCTGCTGGCGATCACGACGATGAAGAAGGTGACGGCAAGGTCGGAGTTGTAGCCACCGGTCAGGTACACCAGACCGCTCGCGACGGCGAGGTCGAGCGCGATGGTCGCGACCTGGAGACGCCGGCCTGGGACGCGATGGGCGAGGAGCATCACGGTCGCCGCGAGGTTGAAGACGCCCCAGCTGCCGAGCACCAGGTTGACGGCCGCCGTCGACTGTCCGGTGGCGAGGCCGGGGAAGTTGTTCGCGACCGCGGCGAAGATGAGCACCATCCAGCGGCTCAACTCGATGGTCCGCTCGATCCCGACTCTGCGGTCGTGCGCCGGCATGCTCGTCGAGTCGGAGCGTGGTCGGCGCATTGGCAGACGCCCCGCCGGTCGTTCGGAGCCGCTCGGGGCGCGCGCCGGTCCGGGCTGAGTGAGCTCTCGGCTCAGGGCCTCAGCCATGACGGTCAAATACGCGCGCTCGGTCGCGGATGGCCTCGCTCACTCAGGTGAGCCTAAGCGGCGCGCGGTCTCGCCAGACGAAGGTCTCGTAACGATGCCGCACCACCCACTGTTACAGGCGAACGGATGCATGCCCCAGTCCTGGAAACTTCTGATCAGCCGTGTCTCTTCAACCAAACGCCGCAGTGCAGCCGGATCGACCGGACGACCTCGCAGCCGGGGCTGCCGCTCTCCGCGAGGGTCGTTTCGCCGATGCGGTCTCCGCATACGACCGCGCGCTCGATCGTCTCTCCTCGGACGCGCATCCTGAGCAGCGTGGCGCGGCGCTCTTGGCGCGCGGTCTCGCGCGCCAGCTGCTCGGCGATCAGCCCGGCGCGTCGGCGGACGTCCTCGGGGCGCTGAACGTCTGGTCATTTGCACGCGCCGACTGGGCGTCGAGCGCCATGTCGGATCTCGCCACCGCGCTCTCCGGCGCCAACAACGGCGCCGCCGACGCGTACTGGCAGGCTGCGCTCCGCCTCGCCGAACGCAGCGGTGATGTCGTCCTCCAGGCGGCCGTTGCCGGTGAGTGGGGCCGGCACGCGGCGCGCGCGGGGGACGCGGTCACCGCAGTCGCGCTCCTCGAGAAGTCCGCGGAGCTCGGCCGGCGCGCGGGCGACGATGCGATCGTCGCCAAAGCACTCGTCAATCTCGCGCGCGTGGAGCTCGATGCCGGCCGCGGCGGCCACGCGATGCGCAACATCGGCGAGGCGCTCGCCCGCGATCAACGCGGCGACCTGCGCGCGGCCACTGCCGGCCTGCTCATCGACGTCGCCTCCGAGGCCTTCCAGTCCGGCGACACAGCGCATGCGGAGCTCTGCCTCGAGCAGGCGCTCTCCCTGTGCGGTACCGCGGACCGGCAGATCCGCGAACGCACGCTGGCCGCGCTCAGCGGGCTGGCGAGATCCCGCAACGACCTCGTCGCCGCCGCACGCCACGGCGAGGACCTGCTCGAAAGCGCCCAGGGTGCGGGCGATCTCACCGTTGCCGCGGAAGCCCTGCACGATCTCGGCAGGATCGCGATGATCGCGGACGCCCTCGATGAGGCGGCGTCGCGGCTCACTGAGAGCGTCGTGATCTCCCGGAGCCTCGGTCTCGATCCTCTGGCCGCCGCGGGTTCGCGTGCTCTGGCCGAAGTGGCCGTTCGGCGCGGCGCGTTGCTGCGAGCGCTCGGCTATGCGGAGCAGGCGGTGATCCTCTCTGTGGGACAGGACGATCTGGAAGCCTGTGCGGTGACGCTGCTCCTCGTCGGCGCAGAGGCGGCGAGAGCCGGCCTCGAGGACGTTGCCCGGCCGGCGAACGACGGCGCGGCCGAGATCTATCGACTCCTCGAGCGCGACGATCTTGCCCAGGTGGTGGCACCCGCGGCGCACGTCAGCCCGGACAGCGCAACGGGGCCGGCCGACGCCGGCACGACCCGACTCGAGGCCGGTCTCCGGGCGGCCCGCTCCGTGGTCAATCCGACCGGCGGCTGACGCTCAGGGGTCCCGTCAGCAGTCGGGAACGGCGGGCGGGGGAATCACCAGCGCATCCGCGGGCTGCGAAGTCCCCGGCGGTGACGCCGACATCACCATGCTGGAGTTCGTTGAGTCGTAGCAGTCGATCGTCCATCCCAGCGCGTGCAGCGCCGAAGCTTCGCGTGCGTCGGCAGGGAGGATCGCCACCCGGATGTCCTCGCCGGTCAGCACCTTGCTCCAGTTCGGAGCGAGGCGGTCGATATCCAGGTACCGGTTCATCGCGCTGGTGCTGAAAACTGCCGGCTCGTCATAGAGAAAGACGACGCGGCCGTCGGGGAACCGGTAGGCGAGATACCCGCCCCAGGGATCGACGGTATAGATGCGCTGCCCCGGGAAGTGGCCGGCGACGTAGCCCGCTGCGGCCTCCGGGTAGGTGGTCGCCTGGTACGAGGCCGCCGCGGTCGGGCTCAGTTGGGGAACGATCACGACCGCCATGGCGCCGGTCATCGCGACGAGCACGCCGCTGCTGGCGATGGGGTGGAGGTGCCGACGCGTTGCCCATGTGCGGTCCCCGAGCCGGGGCTCAACGTGCAGCTTCCACGCGCGGGCGCCGTGAACGGCAAGCTGCGGTGTCAGGACGACGGCCAGGATGCCGAGATTCTCCTGCGCGAACAGCGTGGCAATGAGCATCCCGAAGCCGACGATCGCGGCGAACCGGTCGGGGCCGCCGGAGATGGTCCAGAGGACGACCATGAGGATGATCTCGGCCTCGAAGATGCGCAGCGACCAGTCGTGGAAGTTCGGTGAGGCCCACCCGGTCAGGTTCTGCGCCGCGCCGGGGCTGAACACGCCGGCGATCACGGACGAGTAGATGCTCGGACCGATCGGATTAGCAAGGGCGGCGACCACGCTGACGATCAGCGCGAGTGCGAGCTGATGGCGGCCGCTGCTTCCCGCAGGATGGATCAGCGCGAGCGCCGCCACCAGGAGGAGCAACCCGGCGGCGAAGCCGGGGTCCATGTTGGCCCAGATCAGGAAGAGTGGTGGCAGGCCCCAGACGGCAGCCGTCCGGCCTTCGCGCCACCGGCTGAGCACGAACAGCACGATGGCGACCCCGAGCACCGTGATCTCTTCGCTCGTCACGCCGACAACGCTGGTGAGCACGATGCCGGTGATGACCATCGCGAGTGCCAGCCAGGGACCGGTCACCCGCGCGGTGCTTGGCACCGACAGGGCGGCGAGAACGACCGCGGCGGTCGCCACGAGGCCCATGACCAGTGAGGCGAGACCGGCGCCCCCGGCGCCGACCAGGCCCGCAAGCGTCACCTGATAGAGCCATTGCTGACCGATCCAGTCGTGAGCGGCAGGGAGAAAGCTGAACGGTTCGTGCGCAGGGATGCCACTCGCGGTGATCAATCTTCCGAGCGCGAGATTCCACCAGACGTCGGTGTTGCTGAACGGCTGCACCGCCAGGACGAGGACCACGATCGCGGCGGCGCCGATCCAAGCGAGACGCGCCGCGCGCGCTGCGCGACGCTCCCGATCGTCAGCGATCACCACCAGCTCAGCGGGACTCATGGGGTTACCGCCGCGGCACTCGCGGGCCCTTTGGCGAGCTGTGCGCAGACGCTGTTCGCCGGATACGAGGCCGGTTGCGGCGGTAGATGCAGTGACGCCAGCTTGTCTGTCGGCACGAACGCGATGCTCAGCGCGTCCTGGTACACCTTGGTCCAGCCGGTGCTGTGCTCCATCACATCGGCGAGTGGAGTGTTGACGTCGTAGAGCACGATGTCGGTGCCGGCGTCGCGAATGATCGCATCCCATTGCGGCTCGACAGTCTCGACTTTCGCGTACGTCAGGAGCAGCGGGTCACCCATGACCGCCGCGTCGCCAAAGATGTACACCTTGTCACCGCGCGAGGAAAGCTGATCCGCCAGATAGCCTCCCTCGCCGTACTGGTTGAAGATCTTCAGCGGTGACGGCGCGCCTTTCAGCCACTGCGCCGCGCACACGGGAAACTCGCGCGCGTAGGTGAGCGAATACGCCTGCACCTGCATCTTGGGGATGAGCCACGCCAGCGCGATCGCACCGAGGGCGGCGAGCACGAGCGCCGAGGCGGCGGCCCGGAACGGCAGCGGTGGTTGCGTGCGGACTCGACGCTTCGCGCTCGCCGGTGTGCGACGGATGCGGCCAACGCCGGCGCGGATACGTGGCATCGCCATCGCAAGCTGATCGATGAACGCCGGTGTTGCTGCCGCAACGAAGAGCGCGATGTGTCGCACCGATTGCAGCGACAACATTGTCGTCACCAGCACCAGCGCTGCGTCACGCGCGCGGATGTGCCGGTTCGCAACGACGAGCATCACGAGGAGGAGCAGCATCGCGCCGTAGATGAGCACCTCCCAGTCGTGGAAGTTCGGCGAGAACCATTCCTCGATGAGTGACTGCTGCGCGTTCGATGCCTGCGTGCCGATGGCATACAGCAGGATGCCGGGGCCGTTCAGGTTGATCATGCTCACCAACGTGCACGCGATCAACACGAAGAGGATTGGTCGCAGCCGTCCGCGCGGAGCCTGGTCGGGCATGTGCAGTGCGCCGCCGATCAGCTCGGCGATGAGGATGACGGTTATGAAGCCGAGCCCGACAAGGAACTCGCCGTGCAGGTTGCTCCAGAAGAGGAACAGCGGAACGAGCCACCATATGGCCTTACCGCCGCGTGTCAACTGCCGCTCGACGAGCAGCAGTGTCAATGCGGCGAACGCGAAGGTGATCATCTGCACACGCGGTCCCCAGATCGGATAGCCTGCGACCACGGCGACGAGCATGCCGAACCCGAGCACGCCGCGCCCTGGTCGCCGCATGCGCGCCTTCTGCATCACACAGATGAGGCCGAACCACGTGATCGCCGATAGCGTGAGCACGATGAGGCTGAGGCCGGCGACGGAGTACTCGATGGCGAAGAGGACTTCGTTCAGCCACTCATGCATCGTCCAGTGGTGGCTCGCGGCGGTGTATGTGAACGGGTCGTTGCCGAGCAGGCCGCCGTGCTGAATGATCAATTGTCCGGCGCGAAGGTGCCACCAGAAATCGGGGTCCTGAATGGTGCGCGTCACCGGCAGCGCCATGATGATCAGCACAGCCGCGACGAACAGTCCGCTGGGTGACGTGAAGGAATCCAAGCGTTCGCGGAACGTGTTCCGCCGTTCGTGGAGCCCCGCCTCAGCCACGCTGGTCATACGCTGTTGCCCGCCGCCTGCTTTAGCTCTGTGATGCCCCCGAGATCACGCGGGCCGCTTTCGCATCGCCCGCTTGTTCAGGACCGACCGACGACCAGAGCATCTTCAGCAGATGCGCAAATTCGAAGGGCTTGCCCATGTATGTGATCCCGCCGAGACCCATAACTGCTTGTATGTCTTCGTCGAAGCACCGCGCGGTGAGCAGGATGATCGGCGTCTCCGCCGTCTTTGCCTGCGCGCGCAGCTCGCGGCACACCGAGAGTCCGCTCAATCGCGGCATCATCACGTCGCAGACGACGGCGTCAGGAAGCCAGCCTTTGATAACGATCTCGAGTGCTTCCATCCCGTCCTCAGCGCACCGGACGTCGAACCCGTCACTCGCGAGCCGCAGCTCGAGGAGTCGTCGCAGCGAGTCGTCGTCTTCCGCGATGAGAATCCGAGGAGGGTCGCCGTGTGTCATGTGCGTGAGTCTTCCCTGAGAGGCGATGGAACTTCGATCTGGTTATACGCTGGCCGCAACTTCCGGCCCGCCGTGCAACAGGCCTGTCACAGCCATTTGTGAACTGCGGGCAGGGTGCGACTCTGCGGTGACATGATGAATGTGGTGAGCGACGTGGAAGCAGCCCCCACCATGAATCCGTCGGCCTTGTCCGGGGTGCGGTTCCTGGTGACCAAGCGCATCGAGGACCTCGACGCCTCCGCAGCCGCGCTTGATGAGGAGATTGCAGCCGTGGCTAGGCGGCTGCTGGAGCTTCGGATCGCACAGAGCGATGCCGAGGCCAGCTGGGCGGCACTCCTGAACGTGCTTCCGGCAGGTGACGTCGACGAGATCGACACCGCTTTCAGAACGCTTGCCAAGGTGCGAGCCGACCTGGCTGCCACCGAGGAGCGCCAGGTCGAGCTCGGCACCCGGCTCACGGGCATACGCGCCGAGCAGGAGGTGCTCCGCGCCGTCTATCGGAGCCTCGACGATCTGGTCGCCTCGAGCGCGGGCCCGGCGAACGGCACCGCCCGTCTGCGCGACGCCTCGCGCCAGGTCTTCCAGATCATCGAAGAGGAGCGCATGCGCATCGCGCGCGACATGCACGACGGGCCGGCGCAATCGATGGCAAATCTCGTGCTTCAGGCTGAGATCATCGAGCGCCTCATCGCGCGCGACCCGAAGATGGTCGTCAGCGAGCTTGCCGACTTCAAGAGTGGCGTTCGCAGCGTCCTCGACGACACGCGGCGCCTCATCTTCGACCTTCGTCCCATGACGCTCGACGACCTCGGACTGGTCCCGACGTTGCGCAAGTTCGTCGGCGAGTTCGGTGAACGCAATGCCGTCAACGCGCACCTCCGCGTCGTGGGCGAGGAGATCCGGATGGGCGGCGGTCTCGAGCAGACCCTCTTCCGGATCGTCCAGGAGGCGCTCAACAACGCTCGCAAGCACGCCAAGGCGACCACCGTCGAGGTGGTCATCACCTTCCTCCCGACTCAGGTGACCGCCGTCATCCGCGACGATGGGGTCGGCATGGACCTGGAGGCCACCGAGGCCGGAATGGATCGAACGCGTCACTTCGGCCTGCTGACCATGCGCGAACGCGCCGACGGTGGCAAGGGCAAGCTCGAGATCCGGTCCGCGATCGGCAAGGGGACCGAGGTCCGGGCGACCTTCGACCTTTGAGGCCCGCGATCGCGGCGCCTGAGGACCCCGTTGGGTACGCGCCCGGGAGAATGGGGGATATGCGTCATCGCGTCCTCGCCTGCGACTACGACGGAACGCTGGCGACCGAAGGGGTCTGTTCGCCCGCGACGATTGCCTCGCTCGAACGGATCGCCGCCGCCGGGATGCGCCTCGTCCTGGTCACCGGCCGAACTCGGGAGGAGCTCGAATCGGTGTTCGACCGCACCTCGCTGTTTGCGGCGATGGTCATCGAGAACGGTTCGGTGGTCATCGATGCGGGCGGGGAGGAGACGCTGCTGGCGCCTCGGGTGCCACGTGGGCTCGTCGACGAGCTCCGGCGCGCGGGCGTCACGCCGCTCGTGGTCGGACGGGTGCTGTGCTCGACCTCCGTCACCCAGACCCCGAAACTGTCTGCCGCGATCGCCAAGCTGGGGATCGACCGCGCCGTCGTCCGGAATCGCGAGTCGGCGATGGTCATGCCGCCCGGTATCAGCAAGCGAACCGGCCTCGAAGTCGCGCTGCGGACGATCGGTGAGGCGCCGCGGACGACGGTGGCGATCGGTGACGGCGAGAACGATGTCGCCCTCTTCGCCGTCGCCGGCGTCTCGGTCGCCGTCGCCAATGCAGTGGACGTTCTCAAGGCGAGGGCGGACGTGGTGCTGACCAAGCCGAACGGCAAGGGATTTGCCGATCTCGCTGATGCTCTGATCACCGGGGATCTCGGGGCGCTCACCGCGCTCAGTCCGCTGATCGGTTAGGCAGTCAGCCTCCGGCGCGTCGACCCCGGACCATCGACCCCGGGGTTTCCCGGAGCCACGACGCGATCGCGACGTCCGTCCGCCTGCGGCCGATCACAGCGCGGCGATCGGGCAGCGCATCCAGTTCGAGCGGCGGGGCCGGGGGATCGCTCCCGTCCGCGGGCAGGACTGCAAGCAGCGCCCGGACGATCTCCGGGTCGAACTGGCGTCCGCTCTCGCGGCGCAGCTCATCGAGGCTCCACTCGGTCGAGCGTGCCGCTTGATACGGACGGCCGGTGCGCATGACATCGAAGGCGTCGACGACCGAAACGATCCGGGCGCCGAGCGGAATGTCGGCGTGGCGCAGCCCGTCGGGGTAGCCGCCACCGCTGAAGCGCTCATGGTGGTGGCGGACGATCAGACGGACGTCCTCCCAGGTGTCGATGTCTGCCAGGATGCTGGCGCCCACCTCGGGATGGGTTCGCATGATCGCGCGCTCCTCCGCGGTCAGCGCGCCCGGCTTGCGCAGCAGTGCCTCGGGGATGGCCACCTTGCCGATGTCGTGCAGGCATGCCCCGAAACGGATGATGGTCCGGGCCGAGTCCGCGATGCCGAGTTGCCGCGCGATTGCATCTGACATCCCGACGAGCCGGCTCGAGTGCTCCTGCGTTTCGTAGTCCTTTGACTCGAGCGCATTGGCGAGCACCATCGTGAACCGCTCCAGCATCGGCGCCAGGAAACGGAGCCGGAGTGCCTCGTCGGCCAGCTCGCGACGCTCGAGCGCTCTATCGAGCACGGTGAGCAGGTGCAGGGCCGTGAACGGTTTCGGGACGAAAGCGACGGCCCCGGCCTGCATCGCCCGCATCGCAAGGTCGAGATCGCGGAAGGCGGTGACGACGATGCACGGAATCATCGGGTCGATCCGCTGCGAATGCGCCACGACGTCGACGCCGTCGGCGTGCGGCATCGCATAGTCGGCGATCACGGCATCGAAGCAGCCGGGCGCATCGACGGAGGCGATGGCGGCGGCGCCGTTGGCGACTGACGACACCTGATGGCCGGCGAACGCCAGTGCCTCCTCGATGAAGCGCCGCATCAGCGCGTCGTCGTCGGCGACGAGTACCCGAGCCACGTAATGGTTTCCTCCGCCGTCATCGCGGCCGACTATGCGATCGGTCGCGTGACCCGGATATGGTCCCCGATGCTGCCGTTATGGACCTGCTCGTCACAAGCCCGTGCGAGAACGCTACAAGCCGGGTCGTGGCTCCGGTGCGGATCCGAAGGGAAGCCGCAGCGTGTGCCGCCAATGGGCGCGCACCGCGCGCTGCACCTGGAGATCGGTCCACCAGATGGGGACCTCGGCGCTCTGGTCGTGGTCGACGCGCAGGTGCTTGCAGAGGACCTTGCGCTTCACCGGCATCCCGAAGTCCTTGCGTCCGGTCATGACGACCTTGTAGATGAGATACACAACAACCCAGCACACGAGCGCGCCGGTTGCAGCGAGATAGACGTCGCCGGGGATCGACCCCGAGGATTTCGACGCGTGCGCGGCAACTGCGAGGAGAAGGAGCATCCGGCACAGCCTATCCCGCACTTGCGACGCATCAGTTCACGATCCGGTAACAGCCCGGAAGCCATCACCGGATCGTGAGTGCTGTCTGCGTCGCGCAGCGGGTTCGGTTACGCGATGGGTTCTGGCTGTGGCTCCGGTTCGAGTGCAAGCGCCGGGTCAGCATCGACGGCCATGCTGACGTAGCCGGCGTCACCACCACCGGCTGCTGCCGCCTCTTCCTCGTAGAGGCGCAGCGCCTCGTCACGAAGCTTCTGGTAGTAGTCGAGCCCGGTGCCCGCGGGGATGAGCTTGCCGATGATGACGTTCTCCTTCAGGCCGCGAAGGCGATCGATCTTGCCCGAGATCGCCGCTTCGGTGAGCACTCGCGTGGTCTCCTGGAACGACGCTGCGGACAGCCACGATGCCGTATTGAGCGCGGCCTTGATGAGGCCGAGCAGAACGGTCTGCGCGATGGCGGGCTCACCGCCCTCGCTCAGTGCGCGGGCGTTGGATTCCTCCCACTCGAGCTGCGAGACGATCTCGCCGGGGAGCAGGTCGGTGTCGCCGGCGTTGTCGATGCGAACCTTGCGCATCATCTGCCGGACGATGACCTCGATGTGCTTGTCGTTGATATCAACGCCCTGGGTCCGGTACACGCGCTGGACCTCGCGGACGAGGTAGTTCTGCACGTCGTCACGACCGCGGACGAGCAGGAGTTCCTGCGGGCTGATCGAGCCCTCGCTGATCTTGTCGCCGGCGCTGACGTGATCACCGTCGCGGACCTTGATCTGCGCCGACACCGGGATGGGGTACTCGCGTGAATCGTCGTCCGTGCTGCGCACCAGCAGCTGGTTGCCGTCAACCTTGACGTGGCCGGCGTAGCGCGCCCGAATTGCGACTTCGTTGCCATGCTCGTCGACCCCGCGAATGAGCTCGGTTCCCTCGCTGACGAGTGCGCCGTCGGCAACGGTCACCGCGTGCTTGGAAGGCACGGGGTACGTTGTGTCGAACACATCGCGCGAGGTGACCTTCACCTTCTGCGAGCGGTTCTCGCCGCGAATCACCTCAACGACACCGTCGATCTCGCTGATGAGCGCCTTGCCTTTCGGGACACGGGCCTCGAACAGCTCCTCGACGCGGGGGAGACCCTGGGTGATGTCCGAACCGCCCGTGGCCACACCGCCGGTATGGAACGTCCGCATGGTGAGCTGCGTGCCCGGCTCGCCGATCGACTGCGCCGCGATGACGCCGACTGCTTCGCCGATCTCCACGAGACGACCCGTTGCGAGGTTCCGTCCGTAGCACATCCGGCAAACACCCTCACGGGCCTTGCACGTCATGATGCTGCGGACCTTGACGCGGCCGACCGCCTCACGCTCGCGGAGGATGCGGCGAGCGGTCTCGTCGTCGATGTCCTCGCCGGCGCGGACGACGGTCTCGTCGCCGATCAGGATGTCCTGAGCGCAGATGCGTCCCTGGTAGCGATCGATGACGCGATCCTTGAGCTCCTCGTCGGCGAGCTCGATCCAGATCCCCGCGGTGGTCTCGCAGTCCTCGATCCGGACGATGACATCCTGCGCGACGTCGACGAGCCGGCGCGTGAGGTACCCCGAGTCAGCGGTGCGAAGGGCCGTGTCCGCGAGTCCTTTGCGCGCGCCGTGGGTGGAGATGAAGTACTCGAGAACCGTGAGGCCCTCGGAGAAGTTCGCCTTGATCGGCAGGTCGATGATCCGGCCCGTCGGGTCGGCCATCAGTCCGCGCATTCCGGCGAGCTGCCGGATCTGCTGCTTGCTGCCTCGGGCTCCCGACTGGGACATCATCAGCACCGAGTGGAAGCGGTCGAACGAGCTCATGGTGACCTCGGTCACCTTGTCGGTCGCGTTCGTCCAGATATCGACGGTCTTGAGGTAGCGCTCATCGTCGGTGATGAGGCCACGACGGAACTGCAGGTCGACCTGCTCGACCTCGTCCTCGGCCTTGGCGATGATCCCCGCCTTGGCCGGCGGAGTCTTGATGTCCATGGCCGCAACGGTCACACCGGCGATGGTCGCGTAGTGGAAGCCAAGGCGCTTGATCCTGTTGACCAGCAGCGCTGTGGTCTCCGCCCCGTGCAGGTCGTAGCACTCCTTGACGAGGTGGGAGAGTTTGCCCAGGTCGAGGAACTCATTGCGGAACGCCATCGACGGAAGATCGTTATCCGCGCCGGCGTCGCCGAGCGGCAGCACCTCGTTGAAGATGACCCGCCCGATGGTCGTCGTGATGATCTCGGTACCGGTGGGATCCTCTTCCGACGCGCGATGCGCGTGCACGTTGCGCTTGGGCAGACGCACCCGAACGCGTTCGTGGAGATTGACGACGTGGTGTTCGAAGGCGAGCAGCGCCTCACCGGCTGACGAGAAGATGCGCAGGTCGGTCTCGGGGCGGTCGTCGTCGGCGCCGCGCTGGGTGAGGTAGTACGCGCCCAGGACGATGTCCTGGTGCGGAGCGACCACCGGGCTCCCGTTGGAGGCGTTGAGGATGTTGTTCGACGACATCATCAAGTTCTTCGCTTCGGCGACGGCGCCGCTGAACAGCGGCACATGCACCGCCATCTGGTCACCGTCGAAGTCCGCGTTGAACGCCTTGCAGACGAGCGGATGGATCTGGATCGCCTGGCCCTCGACGAGCACGGGCATGAATGCCTGGATGCCGAGTCGGTGCAAGGTCGGCGCCCGGTTGAGGAGCACCGGATGCTCCTTGATCACGCCGTCGAGCACGTCCCATACCTCGGGGCGCACCCGCTCCACCATGCGCTTGGCGCTCTTGATGTTCTGCGTGCTGTTCTGCGAGACGAGCTCGCGCATCACGAACGGCTTGAAGAGCTCGAGCGCCATCTTCTTGGGCAGACCGCACTCGTTGAGTCGGAGCTCCGGCCCGACGACGATGACCGATCGGCCGCTGTAGTCGACGCGCTTGCCCAGCAGGTTCTGGCGGAACCGGCCCTGCTTGCCCTTGAGCATGTCGGAGAGCGACTTCAGCTTGCGGTTGCCGGTGCCGGTGATGGCACGACCGCGCCGGCCGTTGTCGATGAGCGCATCGACGGCTTCCTGGAGCATCCGCTTCTCGTTGCGCACGATGATCTCCGGCGCACCGAGCTCGAGGAGTCGCTTCAGGCGGTTGTTCCGGTTGATGACGCGCCGGTAGAGGTCATTCAGGTCGCTCGTGGCGAAACGCCCACCGTCGAGCTGCACCATGGGGCGCAACTCCGGCGGGATCACCGGCAGGACGTCGAGGATCATCCACGCGGGTGACGTCGACGACTTGCGGAACGCCTCGACCACACGCAGCCGCTTGATGGCCTTCTGACGGCGCTGTCCGCTCGTGGACTTGGACTCGTCGCGCAGGCGCAGACCCTCGTCGGCGAGATTGATCTGCTGCAACAGCTCGCGGATCGACGCTGCACCGATGCCCGCCTTGAAGACCTTGCCGAACTTCTCGACGTACTCGCGGTACTGGGTATCCGTGAGCAGGTCGCGGACAGTGAGCGACTCGAGCTCCTCGCGCTGCTTCTGAACCTCGGCCTTGAGCGCGTCAAGCTCCTCCTGCGCGCTGGTCTCGCGCTCGGCGCGCGAACCCTGCAGCTCATTACGGAAGCCGGCGATCTCGGCGCCGGCAGCGTCCTCAGCTTCCTGGATGCGCTGGGAGATGCTCGCGGTGAGCTCTTCGGCGCGCGCCTCGGCGCGAGCCTGCACCTCGATCGCGAGGTCTTCCTCGAGCAGCGTCCCCTTCTTGGCGACCACTTCGGTGATCACGGAGTCGCTGAGGGTGAAGTTGGCAGGCGCCTTGCGGCCCTTGGCCTCCTGGATGCGCTCGTCGAGATCTGCCGCCGATTCGCGGAGCGCCACGAGACGGCGCTCGCGCTCCTCCTCGAGGCGGGTCTTCTGCGCGGCGAGCTCGGCTTCGCGCTCGGCGATCCGTGCTTCGATCTCGGGCTTCGCGTCGGTGGCACCCGAGCTCATCCGCTCCTTGAGCGCGATCACGCGCTCATCGGTGTTCGGGTCGAGCTTGGCAAGCAAGTCGGTGCGCGCTTTCTCATCGATCGAGGTGACGATGTAGTTGGCGAAATACAGCACCTTCTCGAGGTTGCGCGGGCTCATGTCGAGCAGGAGTCCCATGCGCGAGGGGATGCCCTTGAAGTACCAGACGTGCGAGACGGGCGACGCAAGCTTGATGTGGCCCATGCGCTCGCGGCGCACCTTTGCGCGGGTCACTTCGACGCCGCACTTGTCGCAGATGATGCCCTTGTACCGATACCGCTTGTACTTGCCGCAGTGGCATTCCCAGTCCTTGGTGGGACCGAAAATCTTCTCGCAGAACAGACCGTCGCGTTCCGGCTTCTGGGTCCTGTAGTTGATGGTCTCCGGCTTGGTGACTTCACCATGCGACCAGGACAGGATCATCTCCGGACTGGCGATCGACAGTTTCAGCGCATCGAAGTTCTCGAGTTTCAGCATGTGTGTCCTAACTACCGATTGCTGCTATCGAATGTCGTCCACGTCGTCGCGCTCGTCGCGCTCGAGGTGAATGCCGAGATCGAGTGGAATATCGGGGATGTCCTCCTCGCCGAGGAGGATCTGATGCTCGTCGTCGGACTGGATCTCGACGCCGAGCGCCAGGCCTTCAAGCTCCTTGACCAGCACGCGGAATGACTCCGGGATGCCCGCCTCGAGCGTGTTCTCGCCCTTGACGATGGCCTCGTACGCCTTGACGCGTCCGACGATGTCGTCGCTCTTGACGGTGAGGATCTCCTGGAGGATGTGGCTCGCTCCGTACGCCTCGAGCGCCCAGACCTCCATCTCGCCGAACCGCTGTCCGCCGAACTGCGCCTTGCCGCCCAGTGGCTGCTGCGTGACGAGGGAGTAGGGGCCCGTGCTGCGTGCGTGGATCTTGTCCTCGACGAGGTGATGCAGCTTGAGCATGTAGATGTAGCCGACGGTGACCTCGCGGTCGAAGAACTCGCCGGTGCGCCCATCGCGCAACTTCTCCTTGCCGCTGCTGGGAAGTCCGGCCCTGTCGAGCTCGCTCTCGATCATCTCCTCCGAGGCGCCGTCGAAGACCGGTGATGCGACCTTGAGACCGAGTGCGTGCGCGGCGTACCCGAGGTGGGTTTCCAGGACCTGACCGAGGTTCATGCGGCTCGGCACGCCGAGCGGATTGAGCACGATCTCGACCGGTGTCCCGTCCGGCAGGTAGGGCATGTCCTCGATCGGCATGATCCTGGCGACGACGCCCTTGTTGCCGTGGCGGCCGGCCATCTTGTCCCCCTGGGCGATCTTTCGCTTCTGGGCAACGTAGATGCGGACCAGCTCGTTGACGCCGGGGGGCAGCTCGTGGTTGCTCTCGCGGCTGAACACCTTGACGTCGACGACGATGCCGCGCTCGCCGTGGGGGACACGCAGTGATGAGTCACGCACTTCACGTGCCTTCTCACCGAAGATCGCGCGCAGCAGGCGCTCTTCGGCGGACAGCTCGGACTCACCCTTCGGGGTGATCTTGCCGACCAGGATGTCGCCGGGGTGGACCTCCGCGCCGACGTAGATGATGCCGCGCTCGTTGAGATTCTTCAGCGATTCCTCGTTGATGTTCGGAAGATCGCGTGTGATCTCCTCAGCACCAAGCTTGGTGTCGCGCGCCTCGATCTCGAACTCCTCGATGTGGATCGAGGTGTACTTGTCCTCGCGCACGGTGGCTTCGCTGATGAGGATCGCGTCCTCGAAGTTGTAGCCCTCCCAGGGCATGAACGCGACGAGCAGGTTCCTGCCGAGTGCCAGTTCCCCGCCGTCGGTCGAGGGACCGTCCGCGAGCACATCACCGGTGGCCACATGGCTGCCGCTGAAGACCGTGATGCGCTGCGAGAGGCACGTCCCCTGGTTGCTGCGCACGAATTTGTGCACGCCGTACCACTGGTCCGGGCCACCGTCGTCGGGACGCACCAGGATGCCGATGCCGCTGTCCTGTCCGCTGAGGATCTTCTCGACGGAACGGTCGTTGCTCGCGGGCTCCGGCCACGCGACACCGACCACGGTTCCGGGTTTGCGTGCCAGCACCATCTCGCCGGAATTGCGCGCCGCGTGCACCTCCATCCCCGTACCGACGATCGGCGATTCGGAGACGAGCAGTGGCACGGCCTGCTTCTGCATGTTCGAGCCCATGAGCGCGCGGTTGGCGTCGTCGTGCTCGAGGAACGGGATGAGCGATGTCGCGACGCTGACGATCTGCTTCGGCGAGACGTCCATGAAGTCGACGTCGGTGATGGGGAGGTCCTTGAAGGTGTGGCGCGTGCGGCACGCGACGTGCTGCACCGCGAAATGTCCCTTCTCGTCCACGGGCGCGTTGGCCTGCGCGACCGTGTATTTGTCCTCTTCGTCCGCGGAGAGGAACACGATCTCGTCGCTGACCCACGGCGTGCCGTTGGCTTCCTTGTGGACCCGACGGAACGGCGTCTCGATGAAGCCGAACTCGTTCACCCGCGCGAAGGTCGCGAGCGACCCGATGAGCCCGATGTTCGGACCTTCCGGGGTTTCGATCGGGCAGATGCGGCCGTAGTGACTCTGATGCACGTCGCGGACGTCAAACCCAGCACGTTCGCGCGACAGCCCGCCTGGACCAAGCGCCGACAGTCGTCGCTTGTGGGTCAGCTCGGCAAGCGGATTGGTCTGATCCATGAACTGCGACAGCTGGCTGGACCCGAAGAACTCCTTGATCGCCGCAACGACGGGGCGCGCGTTGATCAGGCTCGCGGACGTGATCGTCCCCGAGTCGCTGATGGTCATGCGCTCCTTGATGATCCGCTCCATGCGGATGAGTCCCATGCGGAACTGGTTCTGCAGGAGCTCGCCCACGGCACGAACCCGACGGTTGCCGAGGTGGTCGATGTCGTCCGCCTCACCGTGCCCGTTGTTGAGCTGGATGACCTTGCGGATGATCGACACGAAGTCCTGGTTGTCGAGGACGCGACGGTCTTTGTCCCACGCCCGCTCGCGTGCCTCTTCCTCACTGATGCCGAGGTTCTTGTCGAGCTTGAACCGCCCGACCTTGGAGAGATCGAAGCGCCGTGCGTTGAAGAACAGCGAGTTGAGGAGCGTGCGCGCGTTGTCGACCGTGGGCGGATCGCCCGGACGGATCTTGCGGTACAGCTCGACGAGCGCCTCTTCGACTGTGGTGCTGCTGTCCTTCTCGAGAGTCGCCGCGATGTACTGGTGCTCCGGGTCCTCGTCGACGTCCGCGAAGAAAGCGCGGATATCGTCGTTGCTCGCGTAGCCGATGGCTCGTACCAGCGTGGTGACCGGCACCTTGCGCTTGCGGTCGATCTTGACGGTGAGGATGTCCTTGCTCGACGTCTCGACCTCGAGCCAGGCCCCGCGGTTCGGGATGAGCTTTGCCGCGAAGAGCAGCCGGCCGGTAGTGCGGTCCTCACTGCTCGTGAAGTACACGCCAGGCGAGCGAACCAGCTGCGACGTGACGACGCGCTCGGTCCCGTTCACGATGAACGTCCCCTCGCGGGTCATCATCGCGAAGTCGCCCATGAAGACCTCGGCTTCCTTGATCTCGCCCGCGTTCTCGCCGGTCTTGATGTGCAGCCGGGTGTTGACGCGCAACGGCGCGGAGTACGTCATGTCGCGCTGGCGACAGTCCTCCTCGTCGTACTTGGGATCGCCGAACTCATAGTCGAGAAACCGAAGCTCGTAGTTCTTGCCGGTGTAATCCGTGATTGGGTTGAGCTCGCTGAAAAGCTCCTTGAGTCCCTCTTTCTTGAACCACTCGAACGAGTCAAGCTGGGTCTGGATGAGATTTCCAACCTCGAGCTTGTCTGCGATCTGGCCGTACGATTTGCGGGCGCCAGTAGTGGAAAGAGAAAGCACCATATGCTAGAGTTCCCCCGAGAAGGAATGCGCGCGGGCATGCGCGACGACGGGCACAATCCCGTATCGTAGCAAAATCCCGCGCTGGCGAGCCCTCGGAGTCAGTTCGGCCTGATTGGCGCGCTCGCGCGCCGGGGTCTGCTGAGCGATCCGAAGGACATGTTGCCGTTTGTGTTTACCACCGGTAGTCGGCCACTAAACCGGATGCGTTCCGCAGGCGTCCGGCCATTCCGGACGCCTGCAGACGCAGATCGACTACTTGATCTCGACGCTGGCGCCGGCCTCCTCGAGCTTGGCCTTGGTGCTATCGGCCTCGGCGCGGGGCACTGCCTCGCGGATGGCCTTCGGCGCCGCGTCGACGAGGTCCTTTGCCTCCTTCAGGCCCAGTCCGGTGATCTCGCGCACGGCCTTGATCACGTTGATCTTGGCGTCGCCGGGGCCGAGGAGGATCACGGAGAACTCGGTCTGCTCTTCCGTGGCGACTTCGGCGGCTGCGGATGGAGCTGCGGCGGCGGCAACCGGCGCGGCGGCCTTGATGCCGAGCTTGTCTTCCATGAGTTTCACGGCGTTGACGACGTCGAGGACCGTCCAGGTCTGCAGCGCGTCGACGAACTCCTCCGGGGTCAGGGTCTTGGTGGCCATTGCTTCTCCTTACTTCTTATACGACGGGCGAGGGTGATGCCGGCTAGGCGGCGAGCTTGTCGCGGTAGGCCTCGAGCGTCGCGGCGAGCGTCGAGTTGGGCGAATCCAGTGCGGCGGCCAGGCTGGAAAGCGGTCCGAGCAATGCACCGGCGAGACGGCTGAGGAGGACCTCTCGCGAGGGCAGCTCGGCCAGGGTGCGAACCTCGGCCGCGTCGAGCACCTGCCCTTCGGCAAGCGCGGCGACCGAGGGGAGCGTGCGCGTGGACCGGAAGTGCTCGAACAGGATCCGGGCGGGGGCCGAGAGGTCGCCGTATCCGATGGCGAGGCCGACCGGACCGGTGAGGACCGAGGCGAAATCGCTCGATCCGGAGTCCACCGCGGCGCGCCGGGCGAGGGTGTTCTTGACGACGATGTAGTCGATGCCCTCGGCCCGCAGCTTGCCGCGGAGGTCTTCGAGCTGGCGGACGGTGAGCCCTCGATAGTCCGTGACCACTGCCGACGTGGCCTTCGAGAGCAGCTCGGTCAGGTGCGTGACCGACTCCACTTTGCGCGTGCCGGCTCGAGTCACCTGAGCCCTGTCGGTGCTGGACGCCATCGGCTGCCTCCGTCGGGTGCCGTGCCTCCGCCGATTCGGCAGGGCGGCACCGACCCGCGCCTCACGGCACGAACCGGCAGCGTTGCCCACCTGCGCAGGAGATTGAGCGGATCCGGTTCCGCGCCTGCGGTCTTCGGCGAACGGACGACGGCGTGTCGTCTGCAGGAAGGCCGAAATCGTAGCAGGCGTCGCCCGCTTGTCGCCGTGCCGCGACTGATGGGAACTCGCGCGGTCGCCACACTGGCCGAATGCTCGGTTCCGTAGCAGGCCGGCTGCCTCGCGTCGCGATGCCCTTCCGCAAGCGCAGCACCGTCCAACTGGCTCGCCCGATCTCCGTGAGCCGCGAGGTCCTGCTGTTCGTCGTGGGCTGCGCGCTCGCCGCCGTGATGATCGCGGGACTCAGCTTCTGGCAGGTCAACCGGGCGGCGACCGCCGAAGCGATCAACGACGCCGAGACCATCACGCAGATCGACGCCCACGGCATTGTCGCGCCGTTGCTGACGTCGGCGGTTCTGGCGGGGGCTCCGAACGCGATCCAGGCCCTGGACAGCGCAGTGACCGGCGGCGTGCTGGGCAATCGCGTCGTGCGGGTGAAGATCTGGACCGCCGCCGGGACAATCGTGTACTCCGACGAGCACAGGTTGATCGGTGAGACGTTCGCCCTTGGCGCCGAAGAGAGCGACGCCCTGGAGAGTGCGATCACTCACTCCGAGGTCAGTGACCTGTCCAGGCCAGAGAATCGATTCGAGCGCTCGTTCGGAAGCCTCGTGGAGGTGTACCTCCCGGTGAAGGCGACCAACGGCACCAAGCTCCTTTTCGAAACCTATCAGCTCGAGACCGCGCTGCAGGCAGACCAGGCGCGCGTCTGGAACGGCATCTTTCCCGCTCTGATCGCCGGCCTCGGCCTTCTGTTCCTTCTGTTGGTCCCGTTGAGCTGGCGGCTCGCCCGCCGGCTCCAGCGCAGCAGCAAGGACCGAGCCCTGCTCCTGCAGCGGGCGATCGACAGCTCGGAGACCGAGCGCTGGCGAATCGCAGGCGATCTCCACGACGGCCCCGTCCAGAACCTGACCGCGGTGAGCCTCACGCTGGGGTCCGCCGCGATGAGACTGTCCAATCCCGAGCGGGCCCAGCCGTCGCGCGACGAGCTGGTCGCCGTCATGCAGACCGCGTCAGAGGAATCGCGGACCGCGATCCGCGAACTCCGGACGATGATCATGGAGATCGCTCCGCCCGATCTCGATCGGGGCGGCCTCGGTGCCGCGCTCGAGCGCCTTGCCTCGATTGCCGGCGAGCACGGGCTGGGCGTTGTCGTCGACGTCGATGCGTGTGCGAGAACCCTCGCCATGGATGACACGGCGCTCGTCTATCGGACCGCGCAAGAGTGCATGCGCAACGTCGTGAAGCACGCCCACGCGTCGAAGCTCCTGGTCCGGCTCGCCCCGACCCGCGACGGCGTGACCCTCGAGATCACCGATGACGGGCAGGGCTTCAGTCCCGACGAGTTGCGGCGGCGCCGTCAGAACGGTCACGTCGGTTTGAAGCTCCTCGAAGAGCGGGTCGCCGAGGCGGGAGCGACGCTGGGGATCCAGTCGGCGCAGGGGCAGGGGACAACTGTCTGGCTGCGAATCGGTGGTCCAACCCGCCCCTGATCTCCGGCGGCGGGGCGTTCGTCGCAGACCTCATCACGGTTTGACGTGTGAACTCAACGTCTGGTAGGCTGTCGCTTCGCTCCACGAGCGTTCCTCGTATTCGCGCGCGCTGTTTCGTGGCTTCGCGCACTTCTCATAAACGGACGGGTCGTGCCTACCTTTCAGCAGTTGGTCCGCAAGGGCCGCACCAAGCCGACACACAAGACCAAGGCCCGCGCGCTCAAGGGTTGTCCCCAGCGCCGCGGCGTCTGCGTCCGTGTCTACACGACCACGCCCAAGAAACCCAACTCGGCGCTCCGCAAGGTGGCCCGCGTTCGCCTCACCACGAAGGTCGAGGTGACCGCCTACATCCCCGGTATCGGCCACAACCTGCAGGAGCACTCGGTCGTGCTCATCCGCGGCGGCCGTGTCCGCGATCTTCCCGGTGTTCGCTATCACGTCATCCGCGGCACGCTCGACGCCGCGGGCACCAAGAACCGTAAGCAGGGCCGCAGCAAGTACGGCGCCAAACGCGAGAAGAAGGCGAGCTAACACCCAATGCCACGCCGTGCCCGCGTCCAGAAGCGCGTCATCCTGCCCGACCCGATCTACGGGAGCGTTGGGTTGGCGAAGTTCGTCAACTGCATCATGCTCGCGGGCAAGAAGAGCATCGCCGAGAAGATCGTTTACGACTCCTTCGAGAAGATTCGCAAGTCCTCGCGCAAGGAGCCTCTCGACGTCTTCGACCAGGCCATCCGCAACGTGACCCCGATCCTCGAGGTCAAGCCGAAACGGGTCGGCGGCGCCACGTACCAGGTGCCTGTCGAGATTCGTCACGACCGCCGCCAGGCGCTGGCGCGGCGCTGGATCATCCGCTACGCGCGCGGCCGCGGCGGCAAGAGCATGTCCGAGAAGCTCGCCGGCGAGCTCATGGATGCCGCCAATGGCGTGGGCGCCTCCATCAAGCGGAAGGAAGACACCCACAAGATGGCCGAGTCCAACAAAGCCTTCTCGCACTTCCGGTACTGAGATGGCTGTGGCTGTGGCGGCTCGCGCGTTTCCTCTCGAGAAGACCCGGAACATCGGGATCATGGCCCACATCGACGCGGGCAAGACCACGACGACCGAGCGTGTCCTTTTCTATACGGGCCGCATCCACAAGATGGGCGAGGTCCACGAGGGTGCCGCGACCATGGACTGGATGGTCCAGGAGCAGGAGCGCGGGATCACGATCACGTCGGCGGCGACCGCTGCCGAGTGGCGCGGCCATCGCATCAACATTATCGATACGCCCGGGCACGTGGACTTCACGGTCGAGGTCGAGCGGAGCCTCCGCGTGCTTGACGGCGCGGTTGCCGTCTTCGACGCCGTTGCGGGCGTCGAGCCCCAGTCCGAGACGGTCTGGCGCCAGGCGGATCGCTACGAAGTCCCCAGGATCTGCTTCATCAACAAGATGGACCGGATCGGGGCCAACTTCTACGCTGCCGTCGACTCGATCAAGGACCGCCTCGGTGCCCACGCGGTGCCCATCCAGCTCCCCATCGGCGCCGAATCGGAGTTCAAGGGGATGATCGACCTCGTCACCGAGGAGGCGATCATCTACACCGACGACCTGGGCACGAGCCTGAGGCGTTCCGAGATCCCCGAGTCGATGCTTGAGCTCGTCGCCAAGTACCGCCACGAGCTCCTCGAGGCCGTCGCGGACTCCGACGACGAGCTGATGGTCAAGTATCTCGACGGCGCGACGCTGACGACCGCCGAGATCCTGCGCGGCCTTCGCGCCGGCACCGTCAAGACCCGCCTGGTCCCCGTGCTGTGTGGCTCGGCCCTCAAGAACAAAGGCGTGCAGCCGATGCTCGACGCCGTTGTCGACTTCCTGCCGTCGCCGCTCGACCGTCCGTCCGTCGAGGGCGCCGCCGCCGAGGGTGAGACGGCGGTCATCCGCAACGCGAGCGACAGCGAGCCGTTCGCGGCGCTCGCCTTCAAGATCGCGACCGATCCGTTCGTGGGCAAGCTGACATTCTTCCGCGTCTACAGCGGGATCCTGCGCAGCGGCTCGTACGTGTACAACGCCACCAAGGGCGAGCGGGAGCGCGTCGGGCGCCTGCTGCAGATGCACGCCAATCACCGCGAGGAGATCGAGGAGGTGCGCGCCGGCGACATCGCCGCCGCCATCGGGCTGCGCAAAACCACCACCGGGGACACGCTCTGCGACGAGAAGTACCCGATCGTCCTCGAGCAGATCACATTCCCCGAGCCGGTCATCTCAGTCGCCGTCGAGCCGAAGAGCAAGGCGGAGCAGGACAAGATGGGCATCGCGTTGCAGAAGCTCGCTGAGGAGGATCCGACCTTCCGCGTTCGCACCGATGAGGAGACCGGCCAGACGGTCATCTCAGGCATGGGCGAGCTGCACCTCGAGATCATCGTCGACCGCATGCTTCGCGAGTTCAAGGTGGACGCGAGTGTCGGCCGGCCGCAGGTGTCGTACCGCGAGACCATCACCACAAAGGGCCACGGCACCGGCAGATTCGTCCGGCAGTCAGGTGGTCACGGACAGTACGGACATGTCGAGCTCGAGCTCGAGCCGAACCCGGGCAAGGGCTTCGAGTTCGTCAGCAAGATCGTCGGTGGCACGATCCCGAGGGAGTACATCGCTCCGGTCGGTCGCGGCATCGCCGACTCACTGTCCAACGGCGTGCTCGCCGGGTACCCGGTCGTCGACCTCAAGGTCACCCTCGTCGACGGCTCGTACCACGATGTCGACTCGTCGGAGCAGGCGTTCAACATCGCGGGGTCGATGGGCTTCAAGGACGGCATGCGCAAGTCCAAGCCCGTGCTGCTGGAGCCGATCATGCGCGTCGACGTGTTCATGCCCGAGGAGTTCATGGGCGATGTCATGGGCGACCTCGCCTCACGTCGCGGGCAGATCCTGGGCATGGAAGGTCGCGCCGCGTCGCACATCGTGCATGCTGAGGTGCCGCTCGCCACGATGTTCGGCTACGTCGGTGATCTGCGGAGCATGACGCAGGGCAGGGCCAACTACAGCATGGAGTTCCATCACTATCAGCAGCTTCCGTCGAGCCTCGCCGAAGAGCTCGTCGCGAAGGCCAAGGTTTAACTGAGACAACGGAGAGCAGGAGTTCAGTAGAGGCACGAAATGGGCAAGAAGAAATACCAAAGCACCAAGCCGCACGTGAATGTCGGAACCATCGGTCACATCGACCATGGCAAGACCACGCTGACTGCTGCCATCACCAAGGCTCTTCAGGAGAGCGTCGGCGGCGACAACGCCTTCGTATCGTTCGACAAGATCGACAACGCTCCCGAGGAGAAGGCGCGCGGTATCACGATCGCCACTGCGCACGTCGAGTACGAGACGAAGACGCGCCACTACGCGCATGTCGACTGCCCCGGCCACGCCGACTACATCAAGAACATGATCACCGGCGCCGCGCAGATGGACGGGGCGATCCTCGTCGTTGCGGCGACCGACGGCCCCATGCCGCAGACCCGCGAGCACATCGTGCTGGCCCGTCAGGTCGGTGTGCCGTACATCGTCGTCGCGCTGAACAAGTGCGATGCCGTCGATGACGAGGAGCTGCTCGAGCTCGTGGAGCTCGAGATCCGCGAGCTGCTCAGCAAGTACGACTTCCCCGGCGATGACGTCCCCGTCGTGCGCGTCTCCGCCCTCAAGGCGCTCGAAGGCGACAAGGACTCCGTCGACGGCGTGCTCAAGCTCATGGACGCGGTCGACTCCTACATCCCCGTGCCGACCCGCCCCGTCGACAAGCCGTTCATGATGCCGATCGAGGACGTGTTCTCGATCGAAGGTCGCGGAACCGTGGTCACCGGCCGCATCGAGCGCGGCATCGTCAAGGTGAACGAGCAGGTGGAGATCGTCGGGATCAAGGACACCACCAAGTCCACTGTCACCGGCGTCGAGATGTTCCACAAGCTGCTCGACGCGGGCGAGGCCGGGATGAACGTCGGATGCCTGCTCCGCGGTGTGAAGCGCGAGGACGTCGAGCGGGGCCAGGTGCTCGCCAAGGCGGGCACGATCACGCCGCACACGAAGTTCAAGGCCCAGGTCTACGTGCTCAGCAAGGACGAAGGTGGACGGCACACGCCGTTCTTCACCGGGTATCGTCCGCAGTTCTACATCAGGACCACCGACGTCACCGGTACCATCGCGCTCCCGGACGGCCAGGAGATGTGCATGCCCGGTGACAACGTCGAGATGGGCATCGAGCTGATCACCCCGATCGCGGTCGAGGACGGCATGCGCTTCGCCATTCGCGAAGGCGGTCGGACCGTGGGTGCCGGCGCCGTGACCAGCATCGAGAAATAGGCAAGACCAGAACAAAAGCAGAGGAACACCAGAACCGCCGTGCCCCAGAAGATCCGCATCCGCCTCAAGGCATACGATCACCGCGTCCTCGACCAGGCCGCGTCCAAGATCGTGGAGACGGCTACCCGGACGGGCACGCGCGTTGCGGGGCCGGTGCCGCTGCCGACAACCATCAACAAGTACACCGTCGTGCGCTCGCCGTTCATCGACAAGGACTCGCGTGAGCAGTTCGAGATGCGCACGCACAAGCGGATCCTCGACATCCTCGACGCCAACCCGAAGGTCGTCGACGCGCTCATGCGGCTCAACCTGCCGAGCGGCGTGAACATCGAGATCAAGCTGTGAGCAAAGGGATTCTTGCCCGCAAGGTCGGCATGACGCAGATCTTCACGCCGCAGGGGACATCGGTTCCCGTGACGGTGCTCGAGGCTGACTCGTGCAACGTCGTGCAGCGCAAGACCGTCCCTGTCGACGGGTACGAGGCCGTGCAGCTCGGCTTCGGCGACAAGGCTCTCAAGCGCACGCCCAAGCCCATGCGCGGGCACTTCAAGCGCGCCGGCTTGCAACCCCAGCGCACGCTGCAGGAGTTGCGGAACGCCGGAGACGTCGCCGTCGGGACGCGACTCACCGTCGAGATGTTCACCGCCGGACAACGCATCGACGTGACCGGGGTGAGCCAGGGCAAGGGATTCTCCGGCCAGCACAAGCGCCACAACTTTCACCGGGGGCCGGTGTCGCACGGATCGCACAACATCAAGCAGGCCGGGTCGATCGGCTCGACTGACGCGGCGCGCGTCTTCAAGGGCCTGAAGATGGCGGGCCATCACGGCGCGTCGCAGGTGACCGTGCGCAACCTCGAAGTGGTGCGGGTCGATGCAGAGCGCAACCTCCTGCTCGTGCACGGGTCGGTGCCCGGACACAAGAACGGGGTGGTCATGGTTCGTGACTCGGATCGCTCCGCGACTCTCGGAGAGGCTCAATGAGCGCCGCGAGAGTTGTCGATCAGAATGGCGCGGTCACCGGCAGCGTCGACCTTCCCGAGTCGGTGTTCGGCATTGAGCCCAACGAGCCCGTCATGCACCAGGCGCTGGTTCGCCAGCTGGCAAACTCCCGTCAAGGCACGTCGTCCACCAAGACGCGCAGCGAGGTGCGTGGGGGTGGTCGCAAGCCGTGGCGTCAGAAGGGCACCGGACGCGCCCGTCAAGGCTCGACTCGCTCCCCGCAGTGGGAGGGTGGCGGTGTGGTCTTCGGGCCGCATCCGCGCTCGTACCGCATGGACATGCCCCGGAAGCAGCGTCGCCTCGCATTGCGCAGTGCGCTCTCTGCGAAAGCGCAGGACGGCGGTCTGGTGGTGCTCGAGGCATTCACGCTCGATGTGCCGCAGACGAGCGCGGTGTCCACGCTGCTGCGCACGGTTGACGCCGGGAAGCGCGTGCTCGTGGTGCTCGGCTCGCACAACGAGATGCTCGAGAAGAGCGCGCGCAACATCGCCGAGGTCCAGGTCACGCTCGCCGGCAACCTGTCGGTCCGCGACCTGCTCATCGCCGAGACCGTCATCGTCACGCGCGACGCCATCGAGCACATCGAGGAGGCGTTCGCATGACAGCGGGCCTCAACTTCGAGCAGGTCCTGGTGCTCCCGGTGATCAGTGAGAAGTCGTACGCATCGATGGCGGCCGGACGCTATGTGTTCCGCTGCCATCCCTCGGCCACGAAGATCCAGATCCGCCGCGCCATCGAAGAGGCGTTCGTGGACCAGAAGATCACCGTCGTCGAAGTCAACACCATCAATGTTCGCGGCAAGGCGCGCCGGCGTTCGCGTGGTCAGACGCGGGTCATCGGCAAGAGCCCCGACTGGAAGAAGGCAATCGTGACTCTCGGCGAAGGCCAGAAGATCGAAGGTCTCTTTGAAGGCGTCTAAGTAATGCCCACGAAGAAATACAAGCCAACGAGTCCCGGCCGCCGTTTCATGTCGGTGAGCAGCTTCGAGGGCGTGACCAAGTCAGCACCGCAGCGCGGGCTTGTCGAGCACCTCAAGAAGCACAGCGGTCGCAACGCGTCCGGTCGCATCACAGTGCGCCATCAGGGCGGGGGCCACAAGAAGACGTACCGCATCATCGACTTCAAGCGCCAGAAGGACGGGGTCCCGGCGAAGGTGAAGACGATCGAATACGATCCGAACCGCAGCGCACGTATCGCGCTCGTGGTCTACGCGGACGGCGACAAGCGCTACATCCTGTCCCCTCACGGGCTGACCGTCGGCGACGTCGTCAGCTCCGGCGATGCGGCTGAGATCCGCCCCGGATGCGCGCTGCCGATCACGAACATCCCACTCGGTACGACCATCCACAACCTCGAGGTCAAGCTCGGGCGCGGCGGACAGCTGGTCCGCAGCGCGGGTACTGCGGCGCAGTTGCTCGCCAAGGAGGGCGCGTACGCGCAGGTCCGCATGCCCAGCGGCGAGGTGCGTCTCGTCGATGTGCGCTGCCGCGCGACCATAGGCCAGGTCGGCAACGTCGACCACGAGAACGAAGTTATCGGCAAGGCAGGAAAGTCGCGCTGGCGCGGCATCCGTCCTTCTGTCCGCGGTATGACGATGAATCCCTTCGACCATCCTCACGGTGGTGGCGAGGGACGAAGCGGCGCCGGCGGCCATCCTCAGACTCCCTGGGGCAAGCCCGCACTCGGCTTCCGCACACGTCACAACAAGAGCACTGATCGCATGATCGTGCGCCGGCGGGGCAAGTAACCATGGGACGCTCGCTCAAGAAAGGCCCGTTCTGCGATGACCACCTCCTCAAGAAGGTGCAGCAGCTGAACATGTCCCGCGAGAAGCGGATCATCAAGACCTGGTCGCGACGCAGCGACATCTTCCCGGAGATGGTCGGTCACACGATCGCGGTGCACGATGGGCGTAAGCACGTCCCCGTGCTCATCACCGAGACGATGGTCGGCCACAAGCTCGGCGAGTTTGCCCACACCCGCAGGTATCGCGGACACGGGCATCACACCGAACGCAGCACGGCGCTGAAGTAGAGGCTGGGATGGAAGTCGTCGCAACCGCGAAGTGGGTTCGCACCACCGCGCGCAAGGCTCGCCTCGTCTCGGCGATGGTCACGGGTTTGCCCGTAGCTGAAGCGTTGGTGGTGCTCAACTTCTCGCCTCGATCCGCTGCCGCGGACATCGCCAAGGTGATCAAGTCTGCTGCCGCCAATGCCGAGCACAACTACAACCTCGACGCCTCGTCGCTGCGCGTCGCGCGTGTCGAGGTTGACGGCGCCATGATCATCAAGCGCTGGCGTGCCAAGCCGCGCGGGATGGCCGGCAGCATCTTCAAGCGCACCAGTCACCTGCGCGCGTTCGTCACGGATGACGAGATGCCGGCAAACGTGCGGCGCCGGAGCGCGGTGAAATTGCCGCGGACCGTCGTGCCCGCGCCGATCGTGACTCCTGCCGCCGCCGCTCCGGCGTCGGGTGCAGCCGCTCCTGCAGCAACGCCACGGCCGGCGCGCCGTCGCGCTCCCAAGCAACCCAAGGAAGAGGCCGAGTAGATGGGTCAGAAAGTCAATCCAATCGGTTTCCGGCTCGGCGTCTACCGCAACTGGGACGCGCGCTGGTACGCCGACAAGGAGTACACGAAGCTGCTGCACGAGGACATCGCGATGCGCCGGCTGATCGGCAGCCGCCTGCGCAACGCGGGCCTGGCGCGCATCGAGACCGAGCGCAGCGCGAACCAGCTCACGGTGATCATCCAGACCGCGAAGCCGGGCATCGTCATCGGCAAGCAGGGCGCCTCAGTCGATGCGCTCCGCGATGAGCTCGAGCGCATCTCCGGCAAGAAGGTCCGGGTCACGATCCACGAGATCAAGACACCGGAGCTCGACGCCACGCTGGTCGCGGAGAACGTCGCCTCCCAGCTCGAGAAGCGCATCGCCTTCCGTCGCGCGCTCAAGCAGACGCTGATGCGCAGCATGCGGGCCGGCGCCAAGGGCGTGAAGATCCAGGTCAGCGGCAGGCTCGGCGGCTCGGAGATGTCCCGTCGCGAATGGGACCGCGATGGTCGCGTGCCATTGCACACGCTGCGCGCGAATATCGACTACGGCAAGGCAGAGGCGCGCACCACCTTCGGGCGCATCGGCGTGCAGTGCTGGCTGTACCTCGGCGACTACGTCACCGCCACCGGTGAGCCGATCGCGCCCGGCAAGGATCGCACCGAGGACCGCGGTCTCGAGGATCGGGTGCCGGTCGCCGCGCCGCGCGTCACCGAAGCACCCGCTGAGGAGGCCCAGGTGGTGCTCGACGTTGCGGAGCCGGAGGTCGACATCGAGGTCCCCACCGAGGATGTCGTTGAGATCGATGAGGACGATGAGGTCATCGCGGCCGCCGGCGTCGATCCCGCCGCGGACGGACAGAAGGTCGAGAAGCTCACACCGAAACGCGCTCCCGCGCGCCGCAAGCCGGCTGCGGCGAAGAAGCCCACCTCTGCGGCTCGCGCGCCGAAGAAGCCGGCGAGCAAGGCGGATGCGCCCGCAGACGTCGCTGAAGAGGAGGAGGAGTAAGCGATGTTGATGCCCAAGCGGACCAAGCACCGCAAGCTTCACCGTGGACGCCGCACCGGGGCGGCGCAGCGTGGCAACAAACTCGACTTCGGCACCTACGGGCTGCAGGCGACCGAGCAGTGCTGGATGACAAACCGGCAGATCGAGGCTGCCCGGCGCGCCATGACGCGTCACGTCAAGCGTGGCGGCAAGATCTGGATCCGCATCTTCCCCGACCACGCGTTCACGAAGAAGCCCGCAGAGACCCGCATGGGCAGCGGCAAGGGCCAGCCCGAGGGTTGGGTGGCCGTCGTGCTCCCTGGTCGCGTGCTCTTCGAGATGGCCGGAGTGACTCGGGAGACCGCCCAGGAGGCAATGCGTCTCGCGGCCTTCAAGCTGCCCATCAAGACCCGATTCCTGCAGCGCGAAGAGACCGGCGCCGATCTGGAGGCGACGGTATGACGAAGCAAGTCGAGGCGATCACCGAGCTGCGCCGCATGACCGTTGCCGAGCTCGACGATCACCTCAGCAAGCAGCGCCGGCGCCTCTTCGAGGTGCGCTTCCAGCAGGCGACGGGCCAGGTCGAGAACCACCGCCAGGTGCGTGAGATCCGGCACGAGATCGCTCGGGCGCTGACCGTGAAGATCGAGATCGAACGCGGCCTCCGGCCGGAGTTGCTGCTCGCCGCCGCGGCCACGCCGGCTGCGCCCGCGAAGGCTGCCAAGCCCAAGCCCAAGCCGAAGGCAAAGGCCGAGCCGCGCCTGCAGGTTCCGGCCGTTGTGCCGGCGGCGGTACCCGTCGTCGAGTCTTCGGAGCCCGAGGTGGAGGTCGCCGACGCCGCCGACGATCAGGAGAATGTCGATGACTGACGCGACCCCGGCTCGCACTCGTCGCAAGGTTCGCGACGGGGTGGTGGTGAGCGACAAGATGGAGAAGACGGTGATCGTGGTGGTGCAGGATCTCAAGCCGCACCCCCTCTACAAGAAGGTCGTCCGTCACACCCGTCGTTTCAAGGTGCACGACGACGAGAGCTGCGGCGTCGGTGACCGCGTGAGGATCATCGAGACGCGGCCGATCTCGAAGGAGATCCGCTGGCGCATTGCCGAAGTTCTGGAAAAGGCGCGCTGACATGATCCAGCAGGAATCGGTCCTCAAGGTTGCCGACAACAGCGGCGCGCGCGAGTTGCTCTGCATCCGTGTGCTCGGTGGCAGCTATCGCAAGTACGCGTCGGTCGGCGATGTCATCATCGGCACCGTCAAGGTCGCCCAGCCGAACGCGCAGGTCAAGAAGGGCGATGTGGTGCGCGCGGTCGTCGTGCGCACGACCAAGGAGTACAAGCGACCCGACGGCAGCAACATCCGCTTCGACGAGAACGCGGCCGTGCTCATCACCCCACAGAACAATCCGCGCGGATCGCGCATCTTCGGCCCGGTTGCGCGGGAGCTGCGCGAACGGAACTTCATGAAGATCGTCAGCCTCGCTCCGGAGGTCATCTGACATGCCCACGCCACGCGTCGTACGCAAGCGCCGGGCGACGCTCCGCCATGAGGGGTGGGCCGGTGGTCAGCTGCGTCCACTCGACATCCGCCAGGGTGACAACGTCGAGGTGTTGAGCGGCAAGGACAAGGGCAAGCGCGGCGTCGTGGAGCGTGTCCTCACGGATCAGCAGCGTGTCGCCGTGCGCGGCATCAACCTGCTCAAGCGCCACACCAAGTCCGGGGTCCAGGGGAACATCCAGGGCGGCATCGTCGACTTCGACGGCCCCATCAGCTACAGCAACGTCATGCTCGTCTGCAATCGCTGCGACAAGCGCACCCGGATCGCCCACGGCGTGGACGAGCTGGGGCGGCGCGTGATCGTGTGCAAGAAGTGCGGTGAGCACTACGACAGGGCACAGGTCTGATGGCTGTCGCAGTCGCCGAACTTCCGCGTCTCCGACGCCGCTACGTGGACGAGATCGTGCCCGCGCTGGTGGCCGAGTTCCGCTACCTCAACGCCATGCAGGTGCCCGCGATCGAGAAGGTCGTCGTGAACATCGGCATGGGTGAGGCGATCACCAACGCGCGCGCCATCGACGCGGCGATCTCGGATCTCAAGCAGATCACCGGACAGGCGCCGATCGTGATCCGCGCGCGCAAGTCCGTCGCGGCGTTCAAGCTCCGCGAGGGCATGCCGATCGGTATCAAGGTGACGCTCCGTGGCCGGCGCATGTACGACTTCCTCGACAAGCTGCTCAACGTTGCGTTGCCCCGCATCCGCGACTTCCGCGGTGTCGACTCGAAGGCGTTCGACGGCCACGGCAATTACACCCTCGGGTTGCGCGAGCAACTCGTGTTCCCGGAGATCGACTACGACAAGATCGACAAGTTGCGTGGGTTGGAGGTATGCATCGTGACCACAGCCCGCACCGACGCGGAGGGCCGTGCGCTCCTCACCGGGCTCGGAATGCCCTTCAGGAAGAACTGAGCGATGGCAAAGAAGTCGTTGATCGCCAAGGCGAATCGACCGGCCCGTTACTCGACGCAGGCGCACCATCGGTGCGGTGTGTGCGGGCGTCCGCGTGCCTACATGCGCAAGTTCGGCATGTGCCGGATCTGTTTCCGTCAACTCGCCAGCATCGGTCAGATTCCTGGCGTCCAGAAGAGTTCGTGGTGAGCCATGACCAGTGACAGCATCGCGGACATGCTGACCCGCATCCGCAACGCCAACCAGGCCCATCACCGCACCGTGGAG
>DATKQX010000146.1:0-4488 GCA_035532495.1 Saccharimonadales bacterium (SeqCode) | reverse complement strand
TTCTGACGAGCGTCTGGCACTACTCGATTCTCATCGCGGGACTTGCGGTGACCCCCGGACCGCTCGTCGTTGCGGCGGTGTCCGGACCAGCCGGTAAGACGGCCGCGCGCGTCGGCTTTCGCAAGGTGCTGCTCGTCGGGTTCACGGTGTTCGTTGTCGGCCTCGTGTGGTACGCAACTCGAGTAGGGTTGACCCGCAACTATCCGATCGACTGGCTCCCTGGCACGCTCATCACCGGTCTCGGCATCGGGCTCACCTTCCCGGTCCTGAGTGCCGCGGCGGTCTCGGGCCTCCACCAGGAGCGCTTTGCCGTCGGTAGCGCCGTGAATCAGACCGCGCGTCAAGTCGGTGGCGCGTTCGGGATCGCCCTGCTCGTGGTCATTCTCGGAGCCCCGCACGGCCTCGGCGACGCGCTCGGTCATTTCCACGATCTCTGGTGGTACGCGGCCGGAGTGGCGGCGGCGTCGGGCCTTGTCTGCACGCTGATCCGTCCGGTTCCGCGTGCCTCATCACCCGTCCCCAAGCCCTAGTTTCCACGGCGACTCGCCTTGCCGGGCTTCTGATCCGCACCGGTCAGAATCGAGCGCCGGGGGTAGGATGGACTCCAGTGGAGTTTCGCTGATGCCCAATATGTTCCGGCGGCGCCGCCCGGAGCCCGATGCCCCGTCGTCACGCCTGGAGCCCGATGCCCCGTCGCCAGAGCCCGTCCGGACGGGCATCACCTGCAGCGTGCCCGGCTGCTCGAATGTCGACGCGCAGCCGTGCGCATACCGTGACCGCCGGGGCAGGCTGTGCCAGATTGCGTCCTGTCTCGATCACGGCGTGACCCTCTACGACGTTCCGTACTGCCGCCGTCACGGGAGCACCGTGCAGGCGATCGGCGACCTCGCCTCCGATCCAAACGGACGCCCGGACCTCAACGACCGCACGCCCTCACTGGTCAACTGGATCTCGCGCGACCTCGACCAGCACATCCGCGGGCTCCTGGAGGCGACCGCGCGCGATGGCGAGGAGGTCCTTGTTGATGAAGCGGTTCGTCTCTCCCGCGACACCAATCGAAACCTGCGATGGGAGCGAAGCTGGAGACTCATCGAACACACCGGGCTCGTGCTCAAGGTGACCATCCACGTGTCCGAGGAGAACGACGCGCTGGTGCGCATCAACGTCGGCAGCGAGATGGTCGCGGACGGAATCCCGCCCTGGATCGCACGCCGTCGCATGGGAGAGGACGTCGATGTCGCGATCGACATCGCGCAGCGGAAGCTCTTCTATCGATATCTCGAGGAAGCCGTTGCCAAGGCCGTGGCGGAGTTCCGCGCGGGTGGCGACCGCTCGCACGCGGGATAGCCGGGCCAGAATTGACGGAGCGACAGATACCGAAGTGGAGCGAGATCCGTCCACTGCTGCGCGCCAAGCCGTTCTCACTCAGCGCGACGCAGCGGCGCCTCGAGCGTGCGCTCACGATTGCTGACCTCAGGAATGTGGCGCGTGGTCGCGTGCCACGTGCTGTGTTCGACTACACGGATGGCGCCGCGGAGGCGGAGATCAGTTTGCGCCGCGCGCGGCAGCTGTTCCGGGACCTTGAGTTCTCGCCGTCGGTACTGCGGGACGTGTCGCGCGGCGACATGACCACATCAATGCTTGGGCGAGCGTCGGCGCTTCCCTTTGCATTCGCGCCCACCGGATTCACACGTCTGATGAACCATGAAGGCGAGTGTGCCGTGGCGCGCGTCGCCGAGTCCATCGGCATTCCGTACGCGCTGTCCACGCTGGGGACGACATCGATCGAAGCCGTCGCCGCCGCAGCGCCGACAGGGCGCAAGTGGTTTCAGCTGTATGTGTGGCGGGATCGAGGCGCCGGCGAGGAGCTGATGCGTCGTGCCCGCGATGCGGGTTTCGAGGCCCTGATGCTCACTGTCGATGCGCCGGTGGCCGGCATGCGTTTGCGGGATGTGCGCAACGGCTTCTCCATCCCTCCGACGCTGACGCCGAAGACGGTGGCGGACATCGCCACGCACCCCGCATGGTGGATCAACCTCTTGAGCACGCGGCCGCTCACCTTCGCTTCTCTCAGCACGTGGGATCGAACCATCGCCGAGCTCATGAACGAGCTGTTTGACCCAACCATGACGATGGCCGACCTGGAATGGGTCCGTTCGTGCTGGGATGGACCGCTCATCATCAAGGGCGTCCAGAGCATTGCCGACGCAAAGCGCGTGGCGGACGCCGGTGTCGAAGCCGTCGTGCTCTCCAACCACGGTGGCCGGCAGCTGGATCGAGCGCCGGTGCCGCTCCGGCTCGTGCCAGGGGTGGTCGATGCGGTCGGGGATCGCGCCGAGGTTTGGATGGACACAGGGATCATGAGCGGCGCCGACATCGTCGCCGCCATCGCCCTTGGCGCCAAGGCGACCATGGTCGGCAGGGCGTATCTCTACGGACTGATCGCCGGCGGGGAGCGTGGCGTCACCCGAGCAGCGGAGATTCTGACGACCGAGATTCGTCGCACCATGAAGCTCCTCGGCGTACGGAGCATCGGCGAACTGGGCCCGCAGCACGTGCGCTTGCCCTGATTCGCATCGCTCGAGAGTCGTCTATTCGCGAACGCGGACGGACCACCCCACCGGCACGTGCTCAACAGGCGGTGGCTCAGGCGATGCAACGACATCCAACGGTGGTGGCAACGCGGCGACCTCGTCGGCACGACGACCATCGGGCATGATGAGCGGAGTGCCGCAGCGCTTGCACATGTAGGCGGCTCCCAACTCCGACCACTTCCAGCATGTCGGGCAGCAGACGTTGATGACCACCGCTCATTCTCGACAGCGGGAAGAGCGCGGGCGTCGGCGGTACCCGGACGGTGCCACGACCGTGACCGACTCAGCGCAGACGTCCGAGCGCCCGTCGTTTATCGGCCGGAAAGGCCTTTGGCCTCACACTCGCGTCATGGCTCGTGAGGCGTCGAACGCCACGTCTGGTCGAGTGCCGCATGGCGAATGAGCACGTGGTGGTCGTCGACAACCTCTGCAAGCGATACGGCGACCACACCGCGCTCGCCGGCATTTCCTTCTCCGTGGAAGCGGGGGAGGTGTTCGGTCTGCTCGGCCCAAACGGCGCCGGCAAGACCACGACGCTGGAGATCCTCGAGGGATTCCGCCGGCCGGATACCGGCCGCGCCGAGGTGCTCGGCGTCGACCCCGCGGCGCGATCGACGAGCAGCGAGCTGCGTGAACGGATCGGCATCGTCCTGCAGGATGCCTCGATCGAACCGTTCCTCAGCGTGCGTCAAGCCCTGCAACGCAACGCCGGCTATTACCGGTCACCGCGCGATGTCGACGACGTGCTCACCCTCGTCGGGCTTGCTGACAAGGCCGATGATCGCGTCAAGTCGCTGTCGGGAGGCCAGATCCGACGGCTGGACCTCGCGGTCGGCGTCGTGGGGGCCCCTGAACTGCTGTTTCTTGACGAGCCGACGACCGGCTTCGACCCCGTGGCGCGTCGTGATTTCTGGACGCTCGTCCGGTCCCTTGCCCAGGGAGGAACCACCGTGCTGCTGACGACGCACTACATGGAGGAGGCCGACGCGCTCGCGGACCGCGTCGCAGTCCTGCGTGGTGGACGCGTGGTCGCGGAGGGCGCGCCGAAGTCGCTCGCAGGTCGCGATATCTCCGAAGCGCGTATCCGGTTTCGCATTGCGCCGGCAACGGATCTCGCAACGCTGCCGGTGGCGCCCACAAGTAAGGAAGGGGATATCATCGAGATCCTCACGTCCGACGAGATCGCCGTGCTTCACGCCCTTACCAACTGGGCTGTGAGCTCGGAGGTGAGCATCGACGGACTTACGGTTGAGCGGCGCAGCCTCGAGGACGTGTACGTCGCGCTCACCGGAGGCAACCGGATCGCCTCGACGACAGAACCGCAGTGAGCCACGAACAGAGGCTCACGCTGCAGCGCAGCTCACCGATGAACGAGGTGACGCGCGACCTGCGTCTGATCGGCCGTCACCTCTACTACGAGCAGCTGAGCTTCTGGTTGAACCCGATCGGCGCCGTCTTCAGTATCGGGTTCTCCGTTGTGTTCCTCACGCTGCTGGCGATCGCCGGCGGGACGTCGAAGATCACGTTTCTCGGCGGCGTGCCCCTCATCGAATACTACGTGGCCGGCTTCTGCGCGTACGGCGTCATGTCTGTGTGTTTCTCCAATCTCGCGATCACGCTCGTGATACGCCGTGAGAACCGGCAACTGATGCGCTTGCGCCTCTCACCGCTCCCGACGTGGATACTCATCCTGTCCACGGCGCTGAACGTGGCGATCATCTCGGCGGTCGATATCATCGTTCTGCTCCTCGTAGGTGCGATCGCGTTTCATGTCGCGCTGCCTGCACAACCGTTCGCCCTCATCGTTGTGGTGCTGATCGGCGTTGCGTGTTTCAGCATGATGGGTGTCGCGGCAAGCACTGCCATCCCCAATCAGGAGTCCGCCGGCCCCGTG
>DATKQX010000145.1:0-29572 GCA_035532495.1 Saccharimonadales bacterium (SeqCode) | reverse complement strand
AACCGGGCCGTTACCTCCTCGAGGGAACGGGGCGGCTGCCCATAGACCAGTTCGGGAACCGCTTCGCTGTCGTGTGTCCAACCGAACCCATTGCCCACGGCGGCGGTCATTTCGTGGAAGAGGCGGTGATGGCGCTCCTCGTCCTCGACCACCATACGTATAAGGTACCGCGCGGCTGCGGGGGTGTCGGGCGCCTCGGCCAACTCCCGGTAGCTGGCGAGGAGATCGGCCTCTGAGGACACGTGCTCGGTGAGGTGACCGTACAGCTTCACCTCGATGGTTGTCATCCAAGGCGGTGGCGTCGCGGGTGACTCCGTCGGTCTCATGCTGTCTCCTCATACACCAACGCGGCGTCGTCGCGATTGCGGGGACCGCGCTTGAACAGACGATGTCTTGACGCGTCGGACGGCGCTCGGGGCGCGCAAGACTGCCGAAGGTCCGCAGCCATCTTCCGCCGTCGAAATCGACTCGTTCATTCGACTCCGCCGATCACCGAAGATTGATCCATATGGTCTTGGTCTCGGTGTAATTGGCCAGCGCGGCCTCGCCGAGATCTCTGCCAATTCCGGAGTCGCCCCCAGCGCCGCCCCACGGCAGACGGGTGTCGGTGTGGCCGTAGGTGTTGACCCACACCGTTCCGGCTCGCAACCGATGTGCCACCCGGTGGGCGCGGGTCACATCCCCAGTCCACACCGCCGCGGCAAGGCTGTAGGCGGTGCCGTTGGCTATGGCGATGGCCTCATCCTCATCGGCAAAGCCGATGACCGAAGCCACAGGACCGAAGATCTCCTCCTGCGCGATGCGCATATCGCCGCGGACATCTGTGAACACCGTCGGCTCGACGAAGTACCCAGCACGCTCGAGCCGGGCTCCACCGGTCACCAGCCTGGCGCCCTCTTCAGTGCCGGTCGCGATGTAGCCGGTGACTCGGCCCAGCTGCTTTGCCGAGATGATCGGGCCCATCCGAGTGCTCGGATCTGTGGGGTCTCCAACGCGGAGCGCCCGGGCTGAGTCGGCGAGGCGGCCGACGAACTCTGCGCGTATGGGCTCGTGCACGAGGATGCGCGATCCTGCCGAGCACACCTGGCCGGCGTTGAAGAACACCCCGGAGGCTGACGCCGCCACCGCCGCGGGCAGGTTCGCATCAGCGAACACGATATTCGCAGATTTGCCACCGAGTTCCAGGCCGACACGCGTCACGTTCTCCGCCGCCGCACGCATGATCGACTTGCCGACTGCTGGCGAGCCCGTGAAGGAGATTTTGTCCACGCGCGGATCCGAGACCAGCGCGGTCCCGACGTCATTGCCCAGTCCTGGAAGAATGCTGAGCACGCCGGCCGGGATCCCAGCCTCAAGCGCCAGCTCGCCGAGGCGCAACGCGGTCAGCGGGGTGAGCTCCGAGGGCTTGAGAACTACGACACAGCCGCTCGCGAGCGCGGGTGCGATCTTCCACACGGCGTTCATGAGCGGGAAGTTCCAGGGGACGATGCCAACGACCACACCCACTGCTTCCCTCCGCACGTAGGTGAGCGCGTCCGGACGAGCCGGCACCACGTCGCCGGTGATCTTATCCGCCCAGCCGGCGTAGTACTCGAGGCAGTCCACAACTGCCGGCAGATCCTGTCGCGCAGTGGCGCGCAGCGGCTTGCCCCCGTCCAGGGACTCCAGCGCGACGAGGTCGTCGCGATTATCGTCGACGAGGCGGGCCAAGCGGGCGAGCAGCCGCCCACGATCGGCCGCCCTCATCGTCGACCAGGGGCCGGCATCGAACGCGGTCCGTGCAGCGGACACCGCGCGCCGCGCGTCGGCCGCGCCGGCACACGCGAAGCGGATTATCTCCTCGCCGGTGGCCGGGTTCTCTGTCGCGTGAGTCGCGCCTGACTCGGCATCGACCCACTCCCCGCCGATGAGGAGCTGGCACTGCGGAAGCCGGACAGAGCGTGGCGCGGCTGCGGTCATCAGATGACCCCTGCCGAGTGCAGCTCCGCAAGCTGTGCAGTGGTGTAGCCCAACTCGCGGTAGATCTCGGCGTTGTGCTCACCCAGGAGCGGGGAGCGCTGAACCTCCACAGGCGAATCTGACATCCGCAGCGGACAACCCACCGTTTTGAAGGGCCCGCGCTCCGGATGGTCGACCGTGACGACGGCACCGAGCTCCGCCAGGGTCTCGTCCTCGAGAAGCTCACGGGTGCTCAGGATCGGACCGCAGGGCACGTTGAGTGCGTTGAGCCGGTCAAGCACCTCCCATTTGCTGTACTGAACCGACCAGGCCTCGATAAGCGCGAACATCCGGTCGAGCTTGGTGAGTCTCGCCGCGGGCGTGCTCCACTCGGGGTCCTCGGCCAGCTCCGGCCGGCCGATCAGCGTGGCCAGCGGGGCCCAGATGAGCGGCTGCACGATGACGTAGACGTAGTCGTTCGCGCCGCCGGGACTGCAGCGCACCGTCCAACCTGGCTGGCCACCACCCGAGGCGTTGCCCGACCGCGGGACTTCATCACCGAAGCTTTGGTTTGGGTATTCGTTGAGTGGCCCGTGGGCGAGGCGCTGCTGATCGCGAAGTTTGACGCGGCAGAGGTTGAGCACCGCTTCCTGCATGGCCACCTCGACGCGCTGGCCGCGCCCGGTGGTAACCCGCTGGAATAGCGCGGCGATGAGCGCCGCGACGAGGTGCATGCCGGTGCCGCTGTCGCCGATCTGGGCCCCCGTGGTCAACGGGATGCCCTCTTCGAACCCTGTAGTGCTCATCGCGCCCCCCATCGCCTGAGCGATCGACTCGTAGGCTTTGAAGTTGGCGTATCGGCCGGGGCCGAACCCCTTGATCGAGCCGTAGATGAGACGCGGGTTGATTTCCTGGAGACGCTCCCATGTGAAACCGAGACGATCCATGACACCCGGCCCGAAATTCTCAACGAGGACATCGGAGCGCAGCGCCAGTTCGGCGAAGATGCGCTTGCCTTCGTCCGACTTCATGTTGAGGGTGACGCTGCGCTTGTTGCAGTTGAGCATCGTGAAGTACAGGCTGTCGACGTCCGGGATGTCGCGGAGCTGACCGCGGGTAACATCCCCACGGCCCGGAGTCTCCACCTTGATCACATCGGCGCCCAGCCAGGCGAGCATCTGCGTCGACGACGGCCCGGACTGCACGTGCGTCATATCGAGAACCTTCACACCATCGAGTGCCTGTGGCATCGCTGTCCCCCGCTCGCTACTTGTACATGGTCTGGTTCATCGTGCCCGGCGCGTACGCTTCCGGGTCGACCCAGACGTTGATGAGCGAGGGCAGCCCCGACTCGCGTGCCCGTCGCAACGCGGGACCGATGTCTTTGGGATCTCGCACCTCCTCACCATGGCCGCCGAGCATCTTGGCGAACTGGTCGTACGGGACGTTGCCCAGCGTGTTACCAATCCGGCCGCGAGCCTCCCCGTACTTCCGGATCTGGCCATAGCGGATCTGGTTCATCGACGAATTGTTGCCGACGATACCGACAAAGGGGAGGTTGAAGCGCACCATCGTCTCGAAGTCCCATCCCGTGAGGCTGAAAGCTCCATCGCCAAAGAGAACCACAACCTCCTCCTCGGGGCGCGCGTATTTCGCGGCCATTGCGAACGGCACCCCCACGCCAAGCGTCCCAAGCGGCCCGGGGTCCATCCAGTGCCCCGGCGACTTCGGCTGGACGACGCCGCCCGAGAAGGTGACGACATCGCCGCCGTCGCCGATGTAGACAGAGTCTGCGGTCAGAAACTCGTTGATCTCGTGCGAGAGGCGCAGCGGATGGATCGGCATCGCGTCAGAGAGCTGCCGAGGTAGCCGGTTCTGGTAGCTGGCTTCCTCGAGCCCGCGGAGCTCATCAAACCAGGCGGTGCGCGACGGTACCGCCCCAGGGCGTCCAGAGGCAGCCGCGGTCACTGCGGACAGGATGACTCCGACGTCTCCGACGAGCCCAAGGTCGACGTCGCGGTTCTTCCCCACGGTGCGGTAGTCCATGTCGATCTGGACGACCGTGGCACGCGGCCCGAGGCGGCGTCCATAGCCCATGCGGAAGTCGAACGGCGTCCCGACGATGATGATGAGGTCGGCGTTGTCGAATGCGTGGCGACGCGTCAGCTGGAAATGATGCCGATCGCCCGGGGGAAGCGTGCCCCGGGCCGCGCCGTTCATGAACGCGGGGATGTTGAGGCCGTGGCTGAACGCGATCGCCGCATCAGTCGCCCGGCATGTCCACACCTGCTGGCCGAAGAGCACGCACGGCTTCTCAGCCCGTCCGATAAGAGCAGCGAGGGACTCAATCGCCAGGGGATCGCCCAGGCTGCGGGTTGAGGCGCGGTAGTGTCCCGGCGCCGGCATCGTGACCGTTCCCACGGCCACCCGGGCGTCAAGGATGTCGCGCGGTATCTCGAGGAACGAGGGGCCGGGCGCGCCGTTGAAACATTCCCGGAAAGCCATCGCGGTCATGTCTGCGATGCGCGTCGCGTGCGGTACCGTGGCCGCGAACTTGGTGATCGGGGTCATGATCTCGACGTGTGGCAGGTCCTGCAGCGACCCCATCTTGTGCTGACTCAGCGCTCCCTGCCCGCCAATGAGCAGCATTGGGCTCTCGGCGCGGAAGGCATTCGCCACCCCGGTCACAGCGTCTGTCGTGCCGGGGCCGGCCGTCACCACCGCACAGCCCGCGACGCCGGTCATCCTCGCGTAGCCGTCGGCGGCATGGGCGGCGACCTGCTCGTGGCGAACATCCACGATCGCGATGCCTTCGTCGGCGCAGCCGTCGTAGATGTCGATGATGTGTCCGCCACAGAGGGTGAAGATCACCTCGACGCCCTCGGCTCTGAGAGCCCTGGCCACCAGATGGCCGCCGGAGATCAGCTCAGCTTCGGGCGCGGTGCCAGCGCTCGCGTCGGTCACCTCTGGGTGGGCGGACTGGACCATCAAGAAGTCTCCTCGGTTGCATATGCGGGAAGGGTGCTCACAATTTGGGGCTGCTCCTCGGAACATGCATGTGCGAGGCGCTCTGCCAGCATGGGAAGGAGCGTCCGGACGTCACCTACGAGACCGTAATCGCAGGCCTCGAAGATCGGTGCCTGCGGATCGCTGTTGATCGCAACCACGATCACCGCACGGCGGACCCCCGTAAGGTGTTCGAACGCGCCACGCACTCCTGCGGCGACGTAGAGCTGTGGTGCGATGCTGTGGCCGGTGAGGCCCACCTGAAGGCGGCGCGGCAGCCACCCTGCTTCGCACACACGTCGCGTCGCTGCGACCGACGCCCCGGCCTGCTGGGCACAGCTCTCCAGCATCGGGATGCCAGCCTCGCCGAGGCCCATCCCTGCACAGAATACTGTTGACGCCCACGTTAGATCCGTCGCGCTCCCGTCCGCCGTGAATGAGGTCTCTATGACGCGCGCGTGTGGAAGCTGGACACTGACGACCTCTACCGGGCACGTGGTGCCGCCGATCAGTTCAGGGACATCGAGCGCGCCACTGCGCACCGTCGCCACTACTGGCACAGTGGACGATGCGATCGGCGCTAGCAAGGCGCCACCGAATGCCGGCTTCAGCGCCACGATACGCCCGCGCTCGACCTCGAACCCGATAGCGTCGCCCGTGAGGCCCAGGTTCAGCTGAGCGCACACCATGCCGGCGACCTCGCGTCCCCACGTCGTTGAGGGCAGCAGCACGGCCGCCGGAACGCGGTCGGCGATCAGAGCCCCCAGAGCGGCTGCGTGGACGGCGGGGTCGCCCCGCGATCCTCCGGCCGCGGGCACCGCGATGGCCGCGTCGGCGCCCCACGCTCCTGCCTGCGCCACGTCCTCGGTGGCTTCCGCGCTCAGGGCAACGGCGACCGCCTGGCCACCGAGCTGGTCGGCCAGCTCCGCGGCCGCGCCAACGAGCTCTTGGCTGACCCTTCGCACACCACCGGCGCCCACTTCGACCACAGCCCACACAGCTGCGCCGTTCATCCGTCGGCGCACTCGGCGGGAGCCGGCGGCGATACGAACTTGCGGCGGCGCCTGCGACAGCGCGATACAGAGCGAGGCGACCATCGCCGCCGCGTCCCCGTCGAGCATGATCCGGCGCCGGGTACTCATGACCATACGCACCACGCCGACTGACGTTGGCGATCCGGCGGACCCCACCTCTGCCGCGTCTAAGCCAAGCGAGGCGGCATTCCACACCTCTAAGGGAGCGACCCCAGCGCGCTCGCGATCTTCCCTCGACGGCCAACGCTCGCTACCCGCCGACTCCGCCACCGTGACCACTGCGGGCAGCGGGACCTCGACCGCCTGGCGGCCGTCGTCGGTTTCGCGCTCTGCGCGCACGAGGTTCGCGCTCACCTCCAGGCCGCGAACGGCGCTCACCACCGGCCAGCCGAGCAGCCCAGCGACCATGGCTCCCGTCTGGCCCGTCTCGGCGTCGATGGATTGGCGCCCGAGCACCACGAGCGTGGCCCCGAGGCGACGCACTGCTGCGGCGAGCACCCGTGCCGTGGCCAACGTGTCCGAGCCGGCCAGCACTGGATCACAGACTAGGATGCCACGGCCTGCGCCCAGCCCCATGGCGTGTCGGACCACCGCCTCGGATTGCGGAGGTCCCATCGACACAGCGACGATCTCGGCATCCGTGACCTGAGAGAGAGCGGCGACCGCAGTCATGGTGGCGATGTTGTCAAAGGGGTTCGATTGCAGACGCACGCCTTCGCGCAACAGGCGGCCGGCAGCTTGGTCGAAAGACAGGTCGATGAGCATGGGCACCTGCTTGACGCAGACAGCGGCGATCATGGTGTCGCCGGGTAGCTGTACGTGGCGACGAGCTCGACCTCCACGGGCGATCCTCCCGGGAGGGAGAGAACGCCCACCGCGGTGCGCGCACCGCAGCCGCGCGCCTCCCCGAGCACCTGGACGAGCGCTTCTGAAGCGCCCTCCGCGACCGCGGAGAGCTCGATGAACTCCGCGGTGCAGCGCACGAACACGCGCAACTGCAGCACCGCCTCGATCTGCGCCAAGCCGCCGACCGCAGCGCTCACTGCTGCGAGGGCGTTGCGGGCGCTCACTGCCGCAGCGTGGCGCGCACGGGCGAGATCCACCTCGGCGCCGACGCGGCCAGTGACTGTGAGCACGCCGTCGGCCCGGGGAGTCATCCCGGCGCTGCGGACCACGCCGTGCGCGGCCGTGGCCGGGCGATAGCGGCCGGCGGGCCGGGGCGGCGGTGGCAGCGCGCTCTCGCTTTCCTCAGATTCCGAGCGCACAGCCGTCCCGTCGCGGATCCGAGCCGCCCGCAAGAGTTCCCTCAAGGTGGTCGATGGCGATCACCTGCGCCCCACCACCGGCACCCCAGTCGCCGACGAGCTTCACCACATGGCCGAGACGGCGCAAAGCGTCGACGGTGAACGGACCAAGTCGGTCTTCGCAGCGCAGCTCCTCAGGCTTGCCTATCGTGTCGGCGTCGGTTCCCGGATAGACCGTGAACCGGGGTGCCTCGACCGCCTCCTGGACGTCGAGACCATGGTCGAGAAGATGGGAGAGCAGCTGCATGTTCCATTGGATCTGACCGTCGCCACCGGGCGTCCCGCCGACGAGCGTAGGAGCTCCACTGGAGCCGGCAGCGATCCACGCCACGAGGGTGTGCATCGGGCGCCGGCCCGGAGCCACCCCGTTCGGGTGTGAGTCGTCGAGGAAGAAACTGCGCCCCGCCCGGTTGTTGAGTAACACTCCAGTGCCGGGAACCATGACGCCGGATCCCCAGGTGAACGCCACCGAGTGAATGAAGCTCACGGCGTTCCCATCACGGTCGACGACTACCAGCGATGTCGTGTCGCCATCGCGCATTCCGGCAGCGCTTGGCGTCTCCTGGCCGGCGAGCACCGTGGCGCGAGCTTCCGCAATCGCCTCGTCCGTGAGCAGGCGTTGCCATGCGTCGCCGTCGCTGCCCACGGCACGGACGCGGTCGGTTATCGTCCGACGCGCCGCCCCTGCCATGAGGTGCACAGCAGCGCTACCAAGCCACTCGCAGGGAGCCAGCAGCGAGTCGAGAATCGCCGCCTGTTGGAGCACGGCGTAGCCCGGTGTGGGAATGCCCGTGGTGTACACCCTGGCTCCCGCATATTCAACGGAGGGCGGCCTCACCACCTCGGCGGTTTGGCGGCGCCACTCGTCGCCACTGAACGGTGCTCCAGCGTCCTGCAGAACCGACAGGGCGCGCTCGGCGAACTCTCCGGTGTAGAACGACCGCGGATCGCCGGCGACAGCGCGCAGTGTCGCTGCCAGATCGGGCTGCCGCAGCAATTGGCCCGGGCGCCCGACGCCGCCGTCCGGCAGGTAGGTGCGCGAGGCCTCCTGGTCGGCACCCAGCAGGTCGCGATGTTCGGTGGCATCGGCCACGTTGCCTGAGGTAAGTGGCACACCGGCCTCCGCTGCCGCGCAGGCCGGCTCCCAGAGGCGCGCCAACTCCATAGTCGCGTAGCCGCTGTGCATCGCGCTCATGCAGGCGACCGCTCCGGGCACCGCCACCGAAAGGGCGCCGCGCTGAGGGACCGCGTCAAAGCCGTGGTCACGGTAGAAGCCGACGCTGCCGCCGTCGGCACCGACGCCGCTGCCGTGCACGGCGCGGTACTGGCGACGGCCGGCGTCGTAGAGGACGGCGAACGCGTCGCCACCGAGGCCGCATTGCGCGGGAAGGACGACACTCGTCATTGCAGCCATCGCCAGCGCTGCGTCCACGGCATTGCCGCCGTCAGCGAGGACACGTGCACCCACCAGGGAGGCGAGTGTGTGGGAGCTGGCCACCATCCCGCCGGCGCTGCGAACGACACCGCGATGCTTCGAGGGGCTCAGAGGCACGGCGCTGCATTCATCAGAACCCGCCATACACCGTTTTGACCGCGGTGAAGAAATCGACCGCCTGACGTCCCCCCTCAGGGTAGCCGCCGGCGCTCGAGGCCTTCCATCCGCCAAAGGGAGGGGCGATGCCATTGCCCGTGGTGCGTCGGTTCAGCTTGACGATGCCCACTTGCAGGTCGCGAGCACACCGCAGCGCGGTGTGCGTGTCCCTCGTGTAGACGGCGCTGACCAACCCGTGGCGGCCCTCGTTAACCATCCGCACGGCTGTCGCCGCGTCGGCCACGGGGACCAGCACGGTGTATGGCCCGAAGATCTCAGCGGCAGCCAGCGGGTGATCCTCGGGCACGTTCTCGAACACCGTAGGCGCCACGAAATAGCCGTCAGTGCCCGGCGGCAAGGACGCTTCCGCGACCACGCGGGCGCCGGCATGGCGGGCGCCCACCGCAAGTGCGTGCAACCGATGCTGCTGCTCGGCCGTGGCGACCGGGCCGCAGGTCACCCCTGCGCTGTCGCCGGCGCCGACCGAGATGGTCCCCACGCGCGCCGCCAGTGCTCGGCGGAAGTCCTCGAACACTTCAGCAACGACCAGCACGCGGTCCGTCGCCGTGCACGCCTGCCCGGCGAGGCCGAATGCCGCGGTCGCAACGTCCGCCGCGGCCGCCTCCACGTCGGCGTCGGCGCACACAATCGTGGCGTTGTGGCCACTCAGCTCCATCTGCATGCGGACGCTGCCGTTGGTGCTCTTCCTGACTGCATCTCCCGCTCGGTCCGAGCCGGTGAAGGTCACCGCCGCGGTGCTGGAATGCCCCAGCATCGCGGCCATGCTGCTTGGCTCGTTGCCGTGGATGATCTGCAGCACCCCCTCGGGCAGGCCAGCCTCGCGCGCAACGCGCACCAGCAGCTCGGCACACGCCGGGGTCACCGGCGAGGGCTTGAACACCACCGCATTACCGAGGGCCAGCGCAGCAGCTATCTTTCGTGCTGGCAGTGAGATCGGGAAGTTGTAGGGCGTGATCGCCACCACCACTCCCACCGGTTCGCGCACGGTATATGTGAGGGTGTCCGGCTCCTCGTCCGGGAATGTCGCCCCTTCACCGAGGTAGGCGAGCTGCGATGCGAACAGGAATTGCTGCGCCGACTTCAGGACCTCCCCGCGACTCTCGGGGAGCGTCTTGCCCTCCTCGCGGGTGATGAGCGCGGCAACTTCGTGGGTCTCGCGCGCCAGCGCGTGGCCGATGCCGCCCACGATCACAGCACGCTGAGACGGCGGCTGGCGCGCCCAGAGCCGCTGCGCGGCTGCCGCGCTCGCCATCACAGCGGCAGCCTGGGCCGGATCGGCGGTGCGGAACTCTCCGACAACATCGGCGGGGCGGGCGGGGTTGGCGGACTGAAACGTCCGCGTCGATTGCGCCACGTGTTGCCCTCTAGTTCTCGGGTTCGAACATCTCGCGTTCCGCTCCGCACAGCGGGCACCAACGCGGCGGTTCGGGACCCTCGTGGATGTACCCGCAGACGGAGCACCGCCAGCGAAAGATTGTGCCGCCCTCGCCTGCGACCTCGAGGACCCCATCCTCGACGGTAAGCGTTCCGTCGTCGTCGAAGACGATGCGAACCCCCGCCGCCACCTCTTCCGGGTCGAGGAGTTCAGTTTCGCTCATCGGGCGGCGGTTCTCCTGTCAGAAGTGTCTCGATGCACCTGCAACTTTGCTGGGTAGGGCATGACGTGCGCGCGGCACGCCTGCGAGCCCCCCGCGCACTGTCTCATCGTCAGACGGCGCCGACCTGCTCGACGAGCGCCCGGTACAACCCGTCCATGTACATCCACCGCATCTGGCCCGCCTGGCGGACCATCTCAAGGCAGTGCGCCTGCTTCTCGAGGGTGTCGGCGTACTTCTCGACGATCTGATACCCGCGCTCGCCGTGGACCACATCCGAGCTGATGTGCAACTCGAAGAAGAACGTCTCTTCGTCGGTGAACCCGTACGTCTCGCGCAGCGGTGGCAGCTGGCGGGTATAGATGCCCGGCGTCTGCGACTCGAGGCCAACGATCAAGCCCGCGGTGGCGCCGAGGAAGTCGTGGGAGCGGCCGAGAAGGTCACACCAAGCACGCATCGCGCGGGTCGTGACGAGTGGCTCGGCGTTTTCGAGTTGCTCGCGCGACCAGCCGCAGGCCATGCCGAAGCGAATGAGGAGCTCGGTGTGGGGGGTACCCATCTCCTCCTCCCACATGTTCTGGAGCAGGAAGTCGCGTGCATCCTTGTGCGGACAATCGCCGAACATGTGGCCCATCCACTCGCTGAAATGACCGACATAGCCGAGGTGCTGGCCCACCCAGAAGGCGAAGTGATCACGGGTCAGCCGGCCCTCGGCCCAGGCCTCGCTGAAGGGGCTTGACTTGCTGTGCTTGGCATTGACGCCAGCCTCGAGCTGCTTGCGAAACGTGCTCTTTTCGGCTTCCGGCGGGGCTGCGATGACCATTGTTGGCACCTCCTTCGGTGATGTCGGCTGAGTTGGCTCCCCCACGCCCATCAGTCGGCTGAGGAGCAGCCCGGTAGATAGTATACAATCCGACCTCCGGCTGCTAGGATTCGCCTTCCCTGACTGTGACGACGGCTCGTCACCGTCGCGCTGTGACTACGAGGAGGCTGACATGGGCTCAACTGAGATTCGGTCCGCGATCCCCCTGGGTGCTGGGCGGCCAGATCGATCAACCTCCTCCGGGTCCCGCACGGGCCGGGTGCTGGCCGGGCTCGCGCCCCTCGCCCTGGTCCTCGCGAGCTGCGGCTCCGGGGGCTCGTCCGTCTCGTCAACCGTCGCACCCACCGGGCGCGGCGCCGGCCCCATCCACGCCACGACGCATCACACCGGCGCCGACGTCGTCAACATCGCCATCGCCGATGATCCTTCGGGCCTCGACCCGCAAGCGTTCGAGGACGGCAACGCGCTGGCCATCTACGACAACATCAGTGAGCCGCTGCTGTCGCGGACCGCAGCAGACAACAAGGTCGGCCCGCTGCTCGCGCTGAGCTGGAACCAGACCAATCCGTCGACATGGGAATTCAAGCTCCGAAGTGGCGTGACGTTCTCCGACGGCGTCCCCTTCAACGCTGACGCGGTCGTGGCCAGCATCAAGCGGATCACCAATCCCAAGTTTGCTACCGAGCAGTCCGACTGGGTCGGTGACATCAACGGCGCCTCCAAGGTCGATGACCTCACCGTCGACATCACCACTTCGGCCCCGGATCCCACCGTGCCAAAGCGGATGTCGCTGATCATGATGGTGCCGCCCTCCGCCCTCACGAATCCCGACTTCCCCAACCACCCGATCGGCACTGGACCATACACGCTGGTCAGCTCGCAGAAGGGCGGCAAGACCATTCTCCAGGCCAATCCCACCTATTGGGGCGGCAAGCCAGCTATAGCTGAAGCGATCTTCCAGCCGGTCTCGGAGCCAACCGTCCGGCTCGCGGGCATCAAGACGGGTGAACTCAATCTGGTGACGGGCCTCCTGCCGGAGCAGCTCAGTCAGGTTCCTGTGGCGGTCCACGCGGCTGGACTCGAGTTCCCGACGGTGATCCTCGACACACGCGGCGGCCCATTTGCAGACAAGAACCTCCGCCTCGCTGCCAACTACGCTATTGACAACGTGGCGATCCTCAACAAGCTCTACAGCGGTTTCGGTCACCTCGCAAACTGCCAGCTCATGGGACCGGCGGCCTTTGGTTACAACCCCACCCTCCAGAACTACCCCTACGACCCCGCCAAGGCGAAGCAGTTGGTGAAGGATGCGCACGCCCCGACGCTCAATGTGCTCTTCGCCGGCGACGCCAGCAACAGATGGCTGAAGGACGTGGAGTTGGAACAGGCCATCACCGGCTACCTCACCGCTGTGGGCTTCACCGTCAAAACGAGCTTCACCGACTTCGCCACCTACTTGGGCGTCATCTTCCCTCCAAAGAACAACGCCACCATCGCACGGCCCGACATGATCTTCGTGTCGCACGACAACGTCTTTGGTGATGCAGACGTGACAGCTAGCACGTACTTCGAGACCACCGGTGGTGGCGCCTCGACGTCCAACACGGCTCTCGACACACAGATCGACGCGGCGCGTCACGAGCTCGACGTGAGCAAGCGCCAGCAGATGTACCAGGACATCAACAAGAGCGTGTGCGACGATGCCGACTTCATCTTCATGTCAAACCTCGACAACACCTGGGGCATGACCAGCGATCTCAACTGGACGCCGAGGTACGATGCTGAAATCCTCGTGAACACCATGTCGTGGGGCTGATCAGGGGAGGCACATGCTGCGCTTCCTGCTGAAGCGGTTCGGGTTTGCGATTCTTGTCGTGTTCTGCGTGCAGACCGCCGTGTTCCTGATCACCCACGCGTTGGGGAGCCCTGCGCGTCTGTTGCTACCGCTGTCAGCGACAGACGCGCAGGTCGCGGCATTCAGCCACGCGCAGGGATTCGACCGGCCGCTGATCGTTCAGTACTTCAGCACCATCGTGAGCGCTGCTCACGGTGACTTCGGAACCTCGTACTGGCAGCAGCTTCCTGCCGGCGGCCTAGTGCTGGGGCGACTCCCGGCGACCGGCGAACTGGTGTTGTTCGCCATGCTCATCGCCGTCGGCGGCGCGGTGCCACTGGGCATCCTCGCCGCAGCCAAGCGCGATTCGATCTGGGACAAGCTGGCGGTGACCCTCTCTCTTCTGGGCATCTCGATGCCGGCGTTCTGGCTGGGAGAACTGCTCATCCTCATCGTCGCGGTGCAGTTCGGCTTGACTCCCACCGGTGGGTACGGTGGCCCCCAATATTTCATCCTCCCGGTGATCACCCTGGCGGCGCTGCCCCTCGGCCGGCTCACCCAGATCGTACGCAGCGCCATGCTCGATCAGCTCGACCAACAGTACGTCCTTGTCGGGCGCTCTCTTGGCCTCCGCACCAGGCATCTCATCTTCCAGCACGCGCTCAAGAACGCGGCCATCCCCATCGTGACCCTGATGGGCTGGGAGCTCGGCCGGCTGATCGCCGGCTTTACCGTTCTGGTCGAGGTGGTCTTCAACTGGCCGGGGGTTGGCCTGCTCGCCATCCAGGCGATCCAGCACCACGACATCCCGCTCATCGAGGCGGACGTCACGATCGTCGCGACGCTGATCGTAGCGCTCAATTTCCTTCTCGACATCGTCTACGTGGCTCTCGATCCACGCCTCGCGCGCCCGGGAGGACGCCGCCGCGCCCGCCGAAAGCTGCAGGCGATGGACGGGATGCCAGCCTGATGGCCCTCACCACACCACTGGAGATCCCGTCCTTTCCGGAGCGTCCGTCGTTCCGACGGCTGCCATCGATGCGTGGCCTCTTCCGCGGGCTCTTCAGCAACAAGTTCGCGATGGCTGCCTCGTTGTTCCTGATCCTCCTCGCTGTGGCGGCGATCTTCGCCCCATGGGTGGCGCCGCACGACCCTAACGAGATCAACATTATCGATCGTCTCACCCCGCCGTTCTGGCAGTCAGGTGGCGCCACCAAGTATCTGCTCGGCACCGATGAACTCGGTCGCGACATTCTCTCGCGCATCATCTGGGGGGCACGTACGTCGGTGAGCATTGGGCTTGTTGTCGTCGCGTTCAGCGTCGTCCTCGGCACCGCCGCGGGTCTGCTCGCAGGCTACCTCGGCGGCTGGGTCGACACGATGTTCATGCGCATCGTGGACATCCAGTTCAGCTTTCCATCGCTGCTCATCTCCCTCTCGGTGGTCCTTGTGCTCGGCGCCAGCGCGACCTCTGTGATCATCGCGCTGTGCATCGACGGGTGGCTGGTGTACTGCCGGCTCACGCGCGGGATGGTGATGACACTCAAGCACACCGCTTTCCTCGAGGCCGCTCGCGTCGTCGGCAACACGCCCGGCCGAGTGATGCTACGCCACGCTCTGCCGAACATCCTCTCGCCTCTGATCACCCTGGCGACGCTGGAGTTCGCCCGCGTCGTTCTCGCCGAGTCGACGATCAGCTTTCTCGGACTTGGTGTGCAGCCGCCGGTGGTGAGCTGGGGACTCATGATGAACAATGGCGAGGACTACCTTACGGTCGCGTGGTGGCTGATCACATTTCCGGGCTTGACGCTTACCCTGACGGTGCTGAGCGCCAACGTTGTGGCGAGCTGGCTGCGGGTGGTCGCCGATCCGTTGCAGCGGCGGGGCTCGCGATGACCGCGGTGGCATCCATGGTGTCGGGCGATTCCGCACCGCATCCTGCGACGGTCGCGCCCGTCCTTGATGTTGCTGGCCTTTCGACCTCATTCGAGACGCGCGCGGGTAGGGTTCAGGCGGTTGACGACGTGTCCTTCTCGGTAGCGCCCGGGGAAATCGTCGGGCTCGTCGGCGAGAGCGGGTCGGGAAAGACGGTTACGTCGCTGTCCCTGCTCCGGCTACTGCCGTCCTCCGCGCGCACCAGCGGCCGCGTGATCTTCGAGGGCCGAGACGTCATGTCGCTGCGTGGTGAGCAGCTACGCCAGCTGCGTGGCGGCCGGATCTCGATGGTGTTCCAGGACCCCATGACCTCGCTCGACCCGGTGTTCACCGTCGGCTCTCAGATGATCGGCGCGCTGCGCGCGCACCAGCGGATCTCGCGCTCCGAGGCACTGCGGCGATCGGCTTCGCTACTCGAACAGGTTGGGATTCCCGACGTCGTCACCCGTCTGGGCCAGTACCCCCACGAGCTGTCCGGCGGCATGCGCCAGCGCGTGCTCATCGCCATGGCGCTGTCCAATGACCCGGCGCTCCTCATCGCCGACGAGCCGACAACGGCGCTCGACGTAACCATCCAGGCGCAGATCCTCAGCCTGCTCAGAGACATCAATGTGCGAACGCGGATGTCGATCATCCTCGTCACCCACGACCTAGGAGTTGTCGCCGGTCTCTGCGACCGAGTCCTGGTCATGTACGGCGGGCGGCTGGTTGAGTCGGCACCGGTCCACGACCTCTTCCGCAGCCCCGAGCATCCGTACACAGCCGGCCTGCTGAACTCCGTCGTTCGCCTCGATCAGGACCGCAACCGTCGGCTGTCAGTGATTGAGGGCTCGCCGCCTCTGCTCATCGACCCGGTGCCATGCTGTCCGTTCAACCCTCGCTGTGCCTATTCTGTCGACCGCTGCCGCGAAGCCGTTCCGGCGCTGACCCCTCGCGCAGGCGGCCGCAGCGCCGCCTGCTTCCGAACGGAGGGGCCCCATGAACCGCTCCGCTGACGTCCTTCTTTCCGTTGAGGGGTTGAAGACGCACTTTGCATCGCGTCGCCATCACGGCGTCGTCAAAGCCGTCGACGGCGTCGACCTTGCGATCTCTCGTGGCGGATCGCTCGGACTCGTCGGCGAGAGTGGCTCGGGCAAGTCCACCGTCGCGCGCACCATCGTGCGGCTGGAGGACCCGACCGACGGCCGCATCATCTTCGACGGCGTCGATCTCGCTTCGTTGTCCGGTGCGGCCCTGCGGCGCATCCGGCGTCGCGTGCAGATGGTATTCCAGGACCCCTACGCGTCACTCAACCCGCGCATGCGACTCGGGGACATCGTCGCTGAGCCTTTCACGCTCCACGAGGGCATGAACAAGCAGGAGGCGTGGCAGGCGGCGGTGGGCCTGCTGGCCCGCGTTGGATTGGACCGCGACTCAGCCGTTCGCTACCCGCACGAGTTCTCTGGAGGGCAGCGACAGCGCGTCGGCGTCGCACGCGCTGTTGCTGCCAAGCCCGACCTCATCGTCGCTGACGAACCCGTGTCGGCGCTCGATGTGTCGATCCGCGCACAACTGCTCAACCTGCTGAAGGATCTTCAGGAGGAGTTTCAGCTCACCTATCTCTTCATCTCCCATGATCTCAGCGTCGTGCGCTACGTCTGCGACCGCGTCGCGATCATGTACCTCGGCCGCATTGTCGAGGAGGGTGACTGCGACGCCATCTTTGAGTCACCGAGACACCCATACACCCGCGCACTGCTCTCCGCCGTCCCCATCGCCGATCCGGATCTCGAGAGGCAGCGCGTCGCCCAACTACTTCCAGGCGAAATGCCGTCGCCACTCTCGCCACCATCGGGTTGCCGCTTCCACACCCGATGCCCGGTCGCGGTGCCGCAGTGCGCGCAGGTAGACCCGCCGTTTGTCATCGTCGGGTCCGGACACCGCGCGGCCTGCCTGCTGGTCGCTGATGAGGAGCGAGTAGCCCTGGCGTCGGTGCCCGCCGGCTCGGCGTGATCGTTGTGCGGCGGATTGTCTCCGCCGCGGACACTGCGGCGCCGTCGGCATCGGGTGGCGTCCCTTGGTACGTCATTGCCCCACTGTTGCTCGGCACCTTCATGGGGACCGTCAACAACAACATCGTCACCGTGCCGCTCAACGCCATCGCTCGCGACCTCGGCGTCGGGGTGGGCGAGGGGGCACTGGTAGTCATCGCCTTCAACATCACAGTCGCGGCGCTCATGCCACTGGCCGGCTGGGCGGGTGACCGGATCGGACGGCGACGTGTGTTCTGCTATGCCGTCGTTGGCGTCGGTGTTGGCGCGCTCGGCGCGTCCTTCGCTCCCAACCTCGCGACTCTGGTGCTGTTCCGCGCCCTGCAGGGTGCTGCCAGTGCCTCGGTGCTTCCCGCCGTGCTCGGCATCATCACTGAGTTGATCGGCGTCGACCGCCGTGGCCGAGCGGTGGGCTTGTGGGCGGGCGCCAACGGCCTCGGCCAAGCGGTGGGTCCGCTGCTGGGGGGCCTGATCACCGGTTTCGCAGGGTGGCGCTGGATCTTTGCGCCGACGGTGGCAATCGCTGTCATCGCCCTGTTGACGACGCTGCGCTTCGTACCCTCCGATCATGGTCGCGCGGTGAGACTCGAGTGGCGGGGCGCCGCCTCGCTGACCGGCGGTGCGGCGCTTTTGCTCACAGCCGCAGCGGCGGTGCCCATCACCGGCCTTCGATCCGCCCCAGTGCTGGTGCCATTGGTGCTCGGCATGCTCCTGCTCCTACTCTTTTGGCGCGCGATCCACCGCGTCGCGGTGCCCTTCATCCCGCCATCGCTGCTCGCGGAGCGTGCGTACCTGCGTAGCTCACTGTCGGCGGCGACGCAGATGTTCTGCCTCGGTGTGATGCTGCTCGGCGTTCCGCTCTATCTAACCCGTGCGGCTGGAGTTGACGTCGGCCGGGCCGGTCTGCTGGTGTTCGCACTGCCTGCGTTGATGACGATGTTCGCACCGGTCGCCGGCTTCAGCACCGAGCGCTTGGGCGGCCGCATCACGCTGCGGGCCGGGCTCAGCCTGCTTTTGGTGAGTCAAATCGCGCTTGGAGTGATGCTTCAGTCGGACAGCGCCACGGGCGCCACCCTCGTCGTGGCGCTCGCCGGGGCCGGCGTGGGCGTCGCCCTCATCCAGACCTCGGCTGCGACGGGGGCTACCCGCTCTATGGCGGGACGGGTTGGTGCAGGTCTTGGTCTCTTCAACCTACTGAGATTCGCAGGCTCGGGGTTGGGGGCGGCGTGGGTCGCCGGGGTGCTCAGCGCCGGCGGCGCTTTCTCACTGATCTTCGCAGGCGCCTCGGTAGCCGGTCTGCTCGGGCTTATCGCCGCGTTCCTACCAGGACGTGAGGAGCAACCCAGGGTAATCACAGCAGAGGTGTCGGATGCCTAGGCCATATGACGGCGACCGGACGAGTTCCCTTGTCTCAGGTTTCCCAGTGCGACATCGCCTCCCTGATGTGGTTCTCCATTGCGAGGCGCCCCTGGATCGGATCGGCAGAGGCGATCGCGTCGCGGAGCCGCCTGTGCTGCTCCCAAGCCATACTCCCCTGCCGCTCCAGGAGGACCGAGAACACCATCTCGGTGCGCTGGCGCAGCGGATTGAGCACGAGGTGCAGATAGGGGTTCTGCGCGGCCCGCTCCATGGCGAGATGGAAGTCGCGGTGCCACATGGCCGCTCCGACGGCGTCGCCGGACTCCGACGCTGCCAGGCCAATCTCGACGCACCGGCTCAACTCGTCGATGTCCTCCGGCCTGCGGCGGGTCGCCGCCATTTCGGCGGTGAAGCCCTCGATAGCGATGCGCAACTCCTGGATGTGTTTGATGTCGGTGCCGTCGACGACCGCGACGCGCGCGCCCCTGCGAGGAACGACCTCGACGAGCCCGGTGGCTTCGAGCAGCCGGATCGCCTCACGCACGGGGATACGCGATACCCCGAACTGCTCGGCCAGATCCGCCTCAATGAGACGGGCGCCGGGCAGGAGTTGCTGCGACAGGATCATGGATCGAATGTCCTCCGCAATCAGCTCGCCCAATGGGCGATGGGAGCGACTGGCGGTGGCGATCACCGCAATGATCGACAGGAGAACGAATACACAATCCAAAGACCATACCGCGCGTCGATGACTCGCGGCATCGCACAAGCATCAGCAACAGCGCAGTCGGGAGGTTGACCATGGGCAAGATCACGCTCGAGGAAGCACGCAAGGTGGTGCGGGCAGGGCTCGAATCAGGGCGCGAGCAGGGAGTCGGCATGGGCGTCGCCGTGGTTGACTATGCGGGTCAGATCGTCGCCTTCGAGCGCGCTGACGACGCGATGTGGATCGTCTCCGAGATCGCGTGGCGGAAGGCGCGAACCTCCGCGGCCTTCGGCAAGCCGACGGCGGATCGCGAGCAGGCGTGGGCGCAGCGGCCGTTCTTCGCCCAGAGCGTGGTGGGGCTCGGCGATTTCATCGTCGGCAAGGGCGCGGTGCCGCTCTGGCGGGACGGCGAGGTGGTGGGTGCGGTCGGCGCCAGCGGCGGCCACCCCGACCAGGACCACGTCGCGGCCGAGGCGGGCGCGGCAGCGTTCGGCTCGGCGTAGCCGATCATCGCATGTACTTCGGGCTGACCTTCAAAGAGGACGGTTGGGCGCAGCGCACCGCTTCCGCCATGAGGAAGTTCGCGGCGGAGCACCGCGCAGCATTCGACGCGTCGTCACGGAACGCATCCTTCCCACTTGATCTGTACCGAGAGATGGGTCGTCGTGGCTGGATCGGCCCGCTCACACCGGTTGCCGACGGCGGCGCCGGTGGGGGGGTGGCTGAGTACTGTCTCATCGAGGAGGAGGTTGGCCGGCACCGCATGGTTTCCCCGCAGATCTCCATACAGGGTCAGTGCTGGTTGATTGCCTGGGGGACCGCCGAGCAGCGCGCCCGGCTACTGCCGCGGATCGCCTCCGGCGACGTCATCTTCTCGGAGAGCATCTCCGAGCCCGGTGTCGGGTCTTCGCTCAAGCTGATGCGCAGCACCGCGACGCGGTCGAACGGCGATTGGGTCATCAATGGCACCAAGTGTCACGTCAACCTCGGCCATCAGTGCGACGTGACGATCGTCTTCGCCATGGCAGCGGAAGGCCTCACCGCGTTCCTTGTCGATAGAGAATCGCCGGGCGTCTCGACGCGACAGACCGATCCGATCGGGCTGCGCATGATCCCCACCGCCGACGTTCTGTTCGAGGATGTGCGCGTCCCCGAGTCGGCAATGCTCGGCAGTCTCGGCGGCGGTATGGACACCTTCCTCACCACGTTCAACACCAGCCGTCTCGGCAACGCTTCCGAACTCATCGGGTGGTCACGCCGTGCGCTCGCGGAGGCGATCTCGTACGCCCGTCAGCGCGAGATCGGCAATGGTGTCGTCACCGATTTCCAGGGCATCCAATGGACGGTTGCAGACTGCTACGGTGAACTCTACGGCGCATCGCTGGCGCGCGACAGGGCCGCCATGCTGGTGGACTCGGGTGGCGATCACGCGCTGGAGACCACCCTCGCCAAGAAGCTTGCCATCGATGCCGCGGAGCGGTGCATCAATCAGGCTTTCGCACTCGTTGGCTCCCACGGCCTCTACACCGACACCGATTTCGGCGAACTGCTCCACGATATGAAGGTGCTCCGCGTTGCCGGCGGCTCGCTCGAGGTGCTGCGCAACTATGCGGCTCGGCGGGTGCTTCGGAACCCTGAGGCTGCGGGCCTGTGACCGACAATCTGGTGCAGCTCTTTCTCGCCGCCGCGACCCTCCGTCCCGACGCGCGATTCGGCATGGCCTCGGAGCCCTGGACGCTGGTGCGGTCTGTGGAGACGTCAGGGCGCGCGGCCGCCGCCTTTCGTCAGCCAGGACTGCAGGCGGGCGACCGGGTGGCGCTCATCGGCCACACGTCGATGAGCTACCTGCTCGCATGGATGGCTCTGCACATGCTCGGCGTCGAGGTGGCGCTCATCAATCCCGTCTACCCCGCCGAGTTACTGACGAAGATGCTCGCGGAGCTGGAGCCGCAGGCAGTGGTCTGGTCGGGTCGTTCCCCGGACCACGCAACGGCTCCCACGGTGACTCACCTCGACGCGTCTGACCTAGCTGCGGGCCGGTTGCGTGTCGGAGGGGACGTGGTCCAGATAGCTGCCCTGTCCGGGGTCGCACAGGGTGCGCGGCGACGGCCGCTGGACATCGCCGGGTACATGCACACGTCTGGCACTACCGGCACGCCCAAGTTCTGCGCTCAGACGCACAGCTACTTCCTCCGCCTCGGCCGTTTCGTCGCCGACTCCTTGTGCCTCTCACCGGCCGACACTGTGGTGGCACCGCTGCCGATGTTCCACATCAACCCACTCGGATATGGGGTCATCGGCGCGCTGACCGCGCAGGCCGACGTGCTCACGGTGCCGCGCTTCTCCGCGAGCCAATTCTGGCCGACTGTGCTCGCCACCCACGCGACCGTCCTTGTGCTCCACGCTCCACCAGTGGAGATCCTCAAGCGGGCGACAACGGCCGAAGACGCCGCGGGACATAGGGTGCGGGCGGTGTTCTACGCCGACGACGAATTTCTCAACCGCTTCGCTGTGCCGCTCGGTCTCTCATGCTACGGCTCCACGGAAGCCGCCGGGCTCACCCACACCTGGGCGTGGCGGAGAGGCGAGGCCACCTCGATCCCCGAGGGAATGGCGCGATATGGCGGGCGGGCGCGCCCGGACGTCGCCTGGAGCGTCGACGCGGAGGGCGAGATTCTGGTGCGAGGTGACCGGCCGGGGGTTCTTTTCTCCGGTTACCGGCGCGGAGCGACGCTTGAGAATCCACTCGACGCAGATGGCTGGTTTCACACGGGCGATCTTGGACGCGTGGACGAACGCGGCAACCTCATCTTCATCGAACGCAGGTCGGATTCGATCCGAGTGCGGGGCGAATACGTACCGATCGCTTTCGTCGAGCAGCGCTTCGCCGACATCGAGTCGGTGCACGAGGCGGCAGTGTGGCGTCGAGAATCGGGCCTCGTCGATGACGAGATCGTTCTCTTCATCGTCGGCGACAGGTTGCCGCTAGAGGACATACGCCGAGTGGCGGGCGCGCTTCCGTCGTTCATGCGACCGACCTCTGTCGCGCGTATCGCCGCGATGCCGCGCGACGGAGGGGTGGGCAAGCTGCGCCGCCGCTTGCTTGCCAGCGTGGTCCCGCTCGAGGCGAGCGCTCTGTGAGCAGCGGGATCGTCGACCTCCACGTCCACTCCGCCCCCAGCCTGCTCCCCCGCCATACCGATGACCGGGGGACCGCCGAGTCAGCTGAGCGAGCCGGCATCGAGCAGTTCGTGCTCAAAGCACATGAGGGCTCAACGGCGGAGCGCGCGCTGCTCCTCGGTGGCGGTTCGGTGGGCGGCATCGTGCTCAACAGCCCCGTTGGGGGCGCCAACCCGGACGCGGTCCGTGTGGCCGCGCGTTTCGGTGCGCGCGTTGCATGGCTGCCAACGATCTCATCACCAGCGCACAAGCGAGCGAATCGACGCCCCGAGCTGTCCGCGCACCGCAGCGTCGATTTCGCCGCCGTCCCGATCTGCGACGGCGACGCCATACAGCGTGCGTGGCTACCAGTGTTCGATGAGGTTGCCGCGGCCGACATGGTGCTCGCCTCCGGACACGCGACGATCGATGAGGCGATCACCGCGTTCAAGGCCGCGCGGCGGGCGGGTGTGCGGCGCTTTCTGGTGAATCACCCGTTGATGCCATTCCTCGGCTGGCGCGACGAGCACGCCGCCGTCCTGCGGGCCTTGGGCGCGCATGTAGAGGTGGGAGCTCTCGCCGACCTGATCGGCGCGGACGGTAACGCGGCCACGGCGCACCTCCTGAGCGTCTACCCAACGGAACTGGTCGTGTTCGGAAGCGACCTCGGTCACGCCAGTTATCCCGCGCTTGACTCCGGCATCGCGGCCTGGGTGGCGCAGTGCGCGCCGGTGGTCGGCGAAGCATCGCTCGCACGAATCATGTCGACAAACGGTCATGAGCTGTTGGCTGCATGATCCGAGTGGCACTGCTCCCCGGGGACGGCATCGGCGCCGAAGTCATGCAAGGGCCTGCGGAACTGCTCCGCACGTTCCCGGTGGAGGTCACCGGTCCATGGCCCATCGGGAGCACCTCGTTTGCCGAGCACCGCACCGGCCTGCCCGAGGTGACCCTGACCGCCTGCGAGGCTGCCGATGCCATCTTGCTTGGGGCAGTTGGTGACCATCCCGGCGTCGACCTGCCCGGGTATCGCACCGAGCTACCGCTGCTCAAGCTCCGCGAGCACTTCGGCCTCCGAATCAGTCTTCGCGACATCTGGCGTGACGGACAGCGGCCTTTGACCATCGTGCGCAATCTTCTCGGCGGCGCGTACGGCGCCGAGTCGACCCGGCGCGAAAGCGACGGCACCACTCCGGCCTCGGACGAAATCATCCTTGAACCGGACCGCATTGCTGAGCTGGCACAACTCGCCTGCGGTTATATCGAGCGACGCCCAGGCGCACGCCTCTTCTCGGTCGACAAGGCAAACCTCTTTGCCACCAGCCGCCTCTGGCGTCATGTGGTCACCAGGATCACCGCAACTCACGGCATCGAGGTTGCCCACCGGCATGTCGATCGCGCAGCCTTTGAACTTGCGAGCCGCCCGCTTCCTGATGCAGTCTTGGTCACCGAGGGCATCTTCGGTGACATCCTTAGCGATCTAGCCGCAGGGCGCGCCGGCTCGATTGCTTTGGGCGCATCGGCGAGCGTTCACCCCGGCAAGCCCGCTCGAGGTCGGTGTGTTGGCCTATTTGAACCACTACATGGGTCGGCGCCAGTGCACACCGGTAAGAACGTGGCGAACCCGGCAGGCGCGTATTTGGCGCTGGCGAGTCTCCTTGAGTGGTTTCCGGAGACCGCCGATGTAGCACCGCGGGTACGCGCTGCGCTGACGACCGCGATACGAGTGGGGCCGCGCACATCCGACCTGGCTCCGGTCGGAGGGCCTGTGAGCACCACAGGCGACTTCTCGGAACGGGTCAACCGCGCGTTCGAGGTAACCAGGTGACTGCACGCGCCCGGCGCGCTGCCTTTGTCCACGTGTCGTTCGTCTACTTTCTCACCGCCACTTCCGAGACATTGATCTCGCCGCTATTTCCGCTGGTGCGCCACGATCTGCATCTCGACGTCTCACAACAAGCGATCTTGCTTACGGGGCTGACGGTGTCTATCGCAGTGTGCAATGTCGCCGGCGGAGTCGTCGGCTACCGCGGCGGTGATCGCAGGGTCGTCCGCGCCGCCGCACTCATCCTCGCGCTCGGCTCACTGATATCCGGGCTCGCGCCGTCGTTCGGCGTCCTGCTCCTGGGCCAAGTCGTCCTTGGTGGCGGGAGTGGACTCTTTTTCGCTTCTGGCTTGGCGACGGTGGGACGCATGTACGCCACGCGGCGCGGCCGAGCGGTAGCTAATTACGGACTCGCCTATTCGCTGGCGTTGGCTGCAGCGGCGTTTGCGGCCAACGTCGGTATCGGGCATTGGCGCGTGCCATTCCTGGTCGCCGCCGCAGCCGCAGCGGTCCTCGCGGTCGTGGCGCCGCAGTACCTCGAGGCGGACCACGAAGCACATTTCAAGGGTCAGATGATGGAGTCTCTTCGCGCTGGCTTGCGCCACCCCCTCTATCGCGTATCGCTCCTGACGGGCGTGGTCGCGGGCACGTGCCACTACGTCATCATCGGTTTCTCCCCTACCCTGTTCGTCGACCGCGGCGAAAGTTTGCCCTTCGTCGCCAGCATGATCGGCGTCGGTCGCCTCGCGTCGACGCTCGGGAAGTTCGGCGGCGGCAGGCTGTACGATCGCTTCGGTGGACTGCTCACCGCAACCGTCGTGATGTTCGCACTCGTCGCCGTCGGCCTTGCCATGCTCGCGACGCCGCCGACAGTCGGCGCTGTCCTGGTCATTCCCTTCGTCACGGTCGCCGCAATTCTCTTCACAGTGTCAAACACGCTATCGGTCAGTGCCCTTCCATCGCGATCGAGCTTCACGGTCGGCGTTTATCGCTCGGTGCTCGTCGCCTCATCGGCATTGGTTTCGGCCGCCGTCGGCGCACTGGTGCACATCGTTTCGCTCCAGACCGTCATCCTCATGACGTTGGCTGTGCCGTTGAGCGGCGGAGTCGTCGTGGCCGCCCTTTTCCTGCGGCGGATAAGACGTGCCGTCGATCCCCCGCGATCTCTCGACGCTGCAATCCCGCTCGAGGTCGCCGCGGCTGACATCGCAACCGGCCGCCCGCTCAGTCCCTGAAGATCGGCGGCCGCCTCTCTCGAAACGCGGCCCAACCCTCGGTCGCGTCGTCACTGTCCTGCGTGATCGCCTGCGCTAGAGCCTCCACCTCAAGGGTGGCGGCGAAGGTCGCGTCGAGCGCCAAGGCGAGCGTGCGTTTGGTGGCACGCACGGCTTGCGGCGAATTGGCTGCGATAGTTGTGGCCAAGGTCACTGCCTCCTCGACGATGACGTCGTCATCGACAATCCGGTTGACCAGTCGCGTCGAGAGGGCCCGCTCGGCGTCGATAAGCTCGCCCGACAGCAGGAGTTCTGCAGCAACAGCCGGCCCTACCAGCCGACTCAATAGGTAGGTGGCCCCACCGCCTGCATGGATACCGAGGCGCACGAAGGTAGCACCGAAGCGGGCTGAGCGCGCTGCGAGGCGGATGTCACAGCACAGCGCAAGGTTGAGCCCGGCGCCAATAGCAGCCCCGTTGACGGCCGCGATTACCGGCATCGGGAGCTGCCGGATATTGAGGAACACCCGGTAAAACTCACTGAGCCAGTCCCGCCGCGCCAGCGGGCCCGCCGTAACCTCGGATTTCATTGTCCCGAGATCGGCACCCGAGCAGAATGCTTTTCCGGCGCCGGTAATGACCACACACCGCGCTCCCCGATCGGCACGAAGATCGGCCGCCACGTCGAGCAGGACCCGAGCGAGCGGCGGGTCGAGGGCGTTGCGGCGGTCCGGATTGTTGAGCGTCAGTACGGTCACGCCGCCAGCTCGACGATCGACGATCAGAGGTGTGGAGACGTCACTCATGCGCCCGAATTGTCCCTCTCACGGCTTGGCGCCCGCATCCGACCAGATGCCTGGTTCGCGAATGGCCGCAGCGTGCTGACATCGGGTCTCCAGGGCCGCGCATTACAACGGTCCATCCCTCAGCTGTCTGCGCGTGCGCTGCCGACCTGGCCCTGAGCGAGCGCATCACCGCAATCCACGCGCGCAGCCCGCGTACGTACCGAGCCCCGCGTGTCCGCGACGCGTTGCGCATCTGTGGCAAACGGAGCTGGCCAATATGACTCGGGCCGCACGGTCGAATGGGCTCCAGCCTCGCGGATTATGATGCGAACATGTGGGATTCCTTGCCGGTGCCCAACTTGGTTCTGCCAACAGACCGCGACGGGTTCGTCACTCGCGAGTGCCCATCATGCGGTTGTCATTTCAAGCTCCGGTTGGACGACTCGGCTCGTCCGGGGATCGCCGGATCAGGATCAGTGAACAATGACGCTCAATCAGAGGCTATCACTGGGCATTGCCCCCTATGCCATGACTTGGTGGTTCGCGGTAACTGGCGTACCGAGACTCAACGGCAATATGTGCGCAGTCAAGGGCTGAACGCCGCGATGCTTGCATACTCAGATGCGTTTCTCATTGCCTGCAAGGGTTCGCGAGCGCTGATCGAACCTGTGGGCTTCCCGCGGGTGTTCCTCTCGGCGGCTCCGCCAGAAGCAGATGAAATGTGTTTGGTCGTGCTGCCGTGTCATGAGAGCTGGCCACTGAAAGTGCCGGCAGATTGGAGCGGGGACATTTCGTGTTTCCGCTGCGGTGCTTGTTTCCCCAATGGTCCCTGAGTGCTGGGTCGATTTCACAGTGTGAGGCGCAGCGGCGGCGCTCGCCAATTGTCGTCGTCGCCCTGTCCACACTCGATGTCCCGATACCAGTCAGGCGAGTGGACCGGGAGGTGGTCCGGGCCCGGCTCCGGTCAAACTGGCTCCCTCACCCCGACCTCTCGTGATCTGGCAGGGTTTGCCGCGTTGGAAGCGCTGTGTCCAAGGGCAATTTTCCAATGCGAGTGCCTCGTCGTGATCCGTGGGGTACGTCTGCCGATCGCAGGGGCTACTGCTTGCCGTCGTCGCGTGCCAGACACCCGGCGACGCGTCACCATGATCGCCGGACGTCGACCTTCCGACGACGTTCTACACATCTGGAGTCGAGTTCCACACACGTGTGTGGCCGGTCGTCGAGAGACCTAAGCCGGGATGCGTCTTGATGAGCGTACGCATCGAAATCGGCCCTTCCTGGGCTCAGCGACGCACGTCGTGAACCGGCCCGGGGTGGCATTGATGTCGATCGCCCACGGGGTCGACGACCTTTATCAAGGGTGCGTGGCTGCGCTGCTGCCTTTTCTAGTCATCCAGCGACATTATTCGTACGCAGCTGTATCTGGACTGGCCTTGGCGGCGACCATACTGTCGTCGGTTGCCCAGCCGGCCTTCGGTTGGCTCACTGACCAGCGCCCGCGTCGGTGGATGATCCCGGCTGGGATGACCGTCGCGGGTCTTGGCATAGGGGCGGTCGGCTTAGCCTCCAGTTATCCGATCACTTGGTTGCTGATGGCCGTGTCTGGGCTGGGAATCGCCGCGTTCCACCCGGAAGCAGCGCGGGCCGCGCGGCGAGCCTCGGGAAACAGCACCCGGGCAATGAGCGTCTTCGCTCTTGGAGGCAACGTTGGCTACGCACTTGGCCCCGTGCTGGTGACTCCTGTGCTCCTGATCGTTGGCCTTCGCGGGACACCGATCTTCGTCTTGCCCGTTCTGGTCATGGCTGCCCTGCTGATCGCGAGGCTCAATCGCACTCTCGATGGCCGACCCGGAGAGCTCCGAACCTTCGCCCTGCCCTTGGGCGTCGATGATTGGCCGGCGTTCGCGCGGCTTACTTCGGTAGTTGTTGTCCGCTCGATGCTGTTCTTTGGGCTCAGCACCTTTTTGGGCCTGCACTTCATCCGCGACCTGGGTGCATCCCCAGTCGAAGCCGGTGCGGCGCTGACCACCTTCCTGGTCAGCGGTGCCGCAGGCACGCTGCTTGGCGGGTGGCTCGCCGACCGTGTTGGTAAGGTGACCTGCATCCGAGTCGGTTTTGCCCTGGCGATCCCGGCGCTGGTGGGGCTCGCTCTTGCCACTACCCAGCTCTTGGCCATCGCGCTCGTTGCAGTGACCGGCGTCGCTGTCTTCCTGCCGTTCAGCGTCTTCGTTGTCCTCGGCCAGGACTATCTCCCGAACCGGATCGGCACCGCAAGCGGCGTCACAGTCGGACTGGCGGTCAGCGTTGGCGGTGTCGCCGCCCCCGCGCTCGGTCTGCTTGCCGACCGCACCAGCCTACGAACCGTGTTCGCCGGCCTGGTGCTGCTTCCAATGCTCGCCCTTGCCCTGTCGGCGCTGCTGCGCAATCCGGATAATTTGTCGTAGTACGGATTGGCCTCAATTGCCACGACCTTGCGATCGAGACGGCTCGACGTCGGGCAGGTCCAAGCCGAGCCTGCCGCAGATCGCATTCGGCGGCGCGCTATCGACACTCGGGAATGCAATGCATGAAGCGGTGCTCGTCGTCGGGCTTGGCCAGCTCGATCGCCTGCTCCGTCGCCGCCACCGCGACACCTGGGAACGACAACTAGCCTGGCACGACCATCCAGCCGATCTCGTAGATCTCCGCGTCGCGCGCGGAGGGGGAGCGATCGCCGGGCGCGCCAGGTCGACGCTCAGGTGCGCCAAATCGCCTCGCCGAGCTTGCTCGCGCCACGCCGGCCACGATGCTTTGGTTGTCGCGCGCTGTCGCCGGGCGGGTGCAGGGCGGCGGTGATTGGGTCAGGATCCATGCGTGGACACGAAGGCCAGGGTGATTGCCGCCGGCATCGGGCTGGTCGTCGTGGCTCTCATTGTCATCGCCGGGTTCATCACCTTCGCGACGAAATAGCGCGGCGGTGCCCTTTCAGGAAACCACCGCGGGGCTCGAAAGTTGCCCTCGAGCCCACTCACGGACGGTTTCTATGGCCCGTGATCGCACCTTGACCTTACGCTGACGCCGGCGGTTTTGTCCCCCGGCTCGACGGCTAAGGCTCGTCGCGGACAGAGGGAGGGTTCGCTTGCCGGCCAACATGCGCGGCGTGTTGGTCGAGTGCCCCGAGTGCGGAGCTGCCCGTCTTATCCCTCTGACGTTCCCTGTGTACCAACGCCGGGCCGGACCCGAAGTCGTCTACCGACGCCCGGTCCGCCAAGTGCGCAGGGTGTGGCGAGCGGCTCTACGCTCGAGTGGTCGCTCGTCAGCGCACGCCAAGCGAGACGACGACACCAAACTAAGACTCGTACATCAGCCTATGCTGGCTGTCGGGGCCGGGCAAAAGGCAAGTACATCCCTCTCTCCCCTGAAGTGACGACC
>DATKQX010000144.1:0-2606 GCA_035532495.1 Saccharimonadales bacterium (SeqCode) | reverse complement strand
CAGCGACATCCCGTTTGTCGTCCTGTCGGGCACGATCGGTGAGGAGGCTGCGGTTGCCGCGTTGAAGGCGGGAGCGCGGGACGTGGTGCTCAAGACGAATCTCGCGCGCCTCGGCCCGGTGGTCGATCGCGAGCTACGCGAGGCCGCGAATCGTCGTCTCCAGGAGCGCGAGCGGTCCGAGTTGCAGACACGGCTGGCCCGGCTCAACGAGGAATTGCGCGCAAGCGAGCTGCAGTACCGCTTGCTGTTCGAGCACAACCCGCAGCCGATGCTGGTCTATGACCGACGAACGCTTGAGATCGCCACCGGCAACGACGCGCTTGTCGACCGATACGGCTACTCGCACCGAGAACTACTGTCGATGACGATCAAAGACCTTGTCGTCCCCGAGGACGTCGACGACCTGATCGGCTTCCTTCGCTCCAATCCCGCCGGCGTCCGGCCGGAACCAGCAGGAACGTCAGGTCGGGCTTGGCGGCACCGCTACAAGGACGGCACGATCATTGACGTCGAAGTCACCAGCGCAAACCTGATGCTGGGCGACCGCGACTGCCGGATTGCGCTTTACCACAACGTGACCGAGCGCAACCGGGCGGTGGCTGAGCTCGCAGTCGCACGTGACGAGGCGGTCGAAGCGTCGAACATGAAGTCGGCATTCCTGGCCAACATGAGCCACGAGATCCGCACACCGATGAACGGCGTGATCGGCATGAACGAGCTGCTGCTCGACACCGAACTGACCGCCGAGCAACGGTCCTACGCCGAACAGGTCGCACGCTCAGGCGAGCACATGATGACGATCATCAGCGACGTCCTCGACGTCTCAAAGATCGAGGCTGGCCAACTCGAACTTGCCGTAACCGACTTTCCGCTGCGCGACGCGATCGAACAGGCATGCGCTGTGGCGCGGGTGGAGGCCAACACGAAAGGCATCGCACTCGAACTGCAGCTGGACCCAGGGGTCCCGTCGACCGCGCGCGGCGATGGCGGACGATTCCGCCAAGTACTCCTCAACCTCGTCGCGAACGCGGTCAAGTTCACCGACGCCGGGGCGGTCACGGTTCGCGTCGACGCGGTGCGGAAACGCGGCGGTGCCACCAACTTTCGCTGCGAAGTCGCCGACACCGGCATCGGGATTGACCCGCTGATCCTCGATCGCATGTTTGAGCCGTTCACCCAAGCCGACGCCTCGACAACCCGCCAATACGGCGGCACCGGCCTCGGCCTCGCAATCGCGCGGGAACTCGCCGACCTGATGGGCGGAACGATCGGCGCGGACAGCAAGCCCGGGGTTGGCAGCACTTTCTGGTTCGAGCTCGACCTGAGCGATTCGCCGGGGACTGATGATCGCGTCCCGGCTCCACCGCGCGCGGTGGAGCAGTCCGCGCGGCCACTCGGGCCGACGGCGCCGCTCGTACTGGTCGCCGAGGACAGCCCCGTCAACCAGATCGTCGCTGTTCGCGCACTCGAACGCTGCGGCTACCGCGCCCAAGTAGTCGGCGACGGTACCGAGGCGCTGCACGCACTCGCCACAGGACGCTACGCGGCCGTGCTCATGGACTGCCAAATGCCCAGGATGGACGGCTACCAGGCGACGATCCAGCTGCGCCGCCACGAAGGCAGCGCCCGCCGCACACCCGTCATCGCGATGACCGCCCACGCGATGAAGGACGACATCGAACGGTGCCTCGCCGCAGGCATGGACGACTACATCAGCAAACCGATGCGCTTCCAAGTGCTCGCCGACACCCTGCGACGCTGGATACCGGCATACGCCGGCGACCCGGGCGATTCCCGCGCATGTTCGCGGGATGCCTCGGCGGCGCGCGCGGAACGCTAGGGCCCAGGCGTGGCAGCCACGCTGCTGCCGCGCAGCCAACAGCATGATGGGCCAGCCTCATCCCCGCCTCGTTTGCGATGTTTCTGCAGGGGGAAGCCTGGGGCTCTGGAGCGCTCGGATTGGGCCAGGCTGAGCCTGGCCGCACTCCAAGGGTCCGGTGTTGCCACGCCTCCGGGCGCAGGTCTATGCGTCGCGGGCACCGCGGTTCTTCGGGGCGTCGGCTGTTAGCCTGATCGTGTCGATCGGCTTGGGCGCGGGGACTTGGAGACCCGTCGCTATGCCGACTGGAGGCCCCAGTGTGGCCGATCGGAGCTCAGAGGGGAAGCTCGCGATCGCGATCGCGAGCATGGTCGTACAGGTGCTCAGGCAGTACACCGGGCGCGGCCCGACGAAGTCCCGCACCCACTTCAACGACGACCTGATCGTCGTCGTGCTGCAGGGCACGTTCACGCCAGCCGAGCGCGCGCTCGTCGCCGACGGCAAGGGCGATCTTGTCCTGAGCAACCGACGGGTGTTCCAGGGCATCATGCGGGCGGACCTGATCGCCGGGATCGAGGACCTCACCGGGCGCACCGTGATCGCGTTCCTCGGCGACAACTCGATCGAGCCGGACGTCAAGATCAAGTCGTTCCTGCTCGCCCCACAAACAACGCTGGCAACGCGGGCCGCCGCGTGAATGAGTCGCCGGCATCTGGCAGCGACCCGAGTTCGCGGCCGCTCGCGAAATGCGAGCACTGCGGCAATGTGATCGGGGTGTACGAGCGGC
>DATKQX010000143.1:0-92481 GCA_035532495.1 Saccharimonadales bacterium (SeqCode) | reverse complement strand
CCTTGACGAATCCCGGCGGACGGCGCGCATACTCGACGCCGACAACTGAATAACGCTCCGGGTGACGGGAAGCCGGTGGGAATCCGGCGCTGTCGCGCAACTGTGAGCGGGGAGCCAGCGGCCATCGTGCCACCGGGAGCGTTCCCGGGAAGGCGGCCGTCGTCGGCGTTGATCCGCAAGTCAGGAGACCGACCCGAAGTGTCGACCTCCATCCCCGCGCAAGACGGGAGGAAGCCTCATGCGGCGAGGACGACTCCAGCAGGGTGGAGCCCTCGCCGCGTGGGGAACCGACATGGGTAGGACCAGCAGAGCGGTCGCTATCGCGACCGCCGGCGGGATGAGCGCGGCAATGCTCGCCGCGTCGATTGGCAGCAGGACAGCGCTCGCGCAGGTGGATCCTGCCTCGCACGCGATTGCGTATCTGCAGACGCAGCAGTCGGCGACGGACGGCTCGATCCCGGCGGGGTCGAGCACCGACGCCGTCAGTGAGCAGTACGCCATCGGGGCAGCCGCTGCAGGGTACGACCCCAAGGTGCTCCGCAACGGCTCCGGACCCTCGGTGATGACGTATCTCAAGGCCCATGCCGCCACCGCGTGCGCCAGCGCCGGGGCCTGCGGGCAGCTCATCCAGGCGGTTGTCGCCGCCCGCATGAATCCCAGGTCCTTCGGTGGCGTCAACCTCGTCGCCGTCCTCAACGGCATGTACCACAGCAAGACCGGCGTCTACGGTGACGGCGAAGCGTTCAGCGAGTCGCTCGCCGTCCAGGGCCTGGTCGCCGCCGGCCAGACCGTGCCCACCGCCGCCATCCACCACCTCGCCGCAGCACAGGACAGCGATGGTGGCTGGGACTTCCTGCTCATCAAGGACGATCCCAACGGCGCCACCAACTTCGACACCAGCGACACCAACTCCACCGCGATGGTGCTCATGGCGCTCAACGCCACCGGCACCCGCGGGCGCAACGCCACCGCGCTCGCGTGGCTGCACACCCAGCAGGACGGCGACGGCGGTTTCCCCTACCAGGCCGGTGCCGGGACCGATCCCGATTCCACCGCCCTGGTCCTCCAGGCGCTGATCGCCTGCGCGCAGAACCCTGTCGCCTCGAACTGGGCAGTCGGTGGCAACACCGCCCTCAGCAACCTCCTCGCCACCCAGGCACGCAACGGCGGCTACACCTTCCCGGGCAGCACCGCTCCCGACCCCTTCACCACCGCCCAGGTCCCACCAGCCCTGGAGCGGGCGGCATTTCCGCTCAGGTGCGGGCCGGCGCGGTGCTTCAGGACTGGAGCGACGCTGCCGTGAGTGCGGGGCGTTCGCTGTTGTCAATCAGCCGGCTGAGCACCCGGACCGAGGTGGTGCGGATGCTCCTGCGTGTCGCACTCGCCGCGCCGCTGCTCGCGACAGGGCTCGGCGCAGCGTCTGCGGCGCAGACCGGACCGGAGACGCCGCTCTGCGCTGCCGCGGCGGGTGTCAATCACGTTGGCATCGTCGTTGAGCACGGCAACGGTGCCGTGATTCGACGGTGCGTGAGCTTTACGACTCCGAGCATCACCGCGCTGAGCGTCCTGCACGACAGCGGCATTCAGTACTCGACATCAGGGTTTGGCGGGGGTCTCGGCGACGCGGTCTGTCAGATCGACAACGAGCCGACGCAATACACCTCGTGCCTGCCGTCATCGGGCTCGTACTGGGTGTTCTTCGTCGCCGGCGCACACGCGATCTGGACCCCCTCGGCGCACGGTGCGTCGACGACGACGCTGAGTGACGGCGACGACGTCGGCTTCCGGTACGACCCGCTCGCCGGGGCGGATCCACCGCCCGCGTCTCCGGCAGGGGTGTGCCCTGTCAGTACGCCGACACCGACGCCCACAGCGGCTCCACCTGTGAGCCCCGCCCCGACACCCAGGGCGACGGCGTCGCCCGTTGGGACTTCAGATACCCCCGGACCCACAACGTCCGATGCCGCCGCTGCCTCAGATCCGACCAAGGGCGCGACACCACCTTCGTCAAACAGCGCAGCGCCGACGACCCAGGCGGCGGGGGGCCCCGGACCGTCGTCGCCAGAGGCGTCTCCGGGGGTTGTCCTCGGCACGGCGACCGCAGCCGGCATCGGGGCCTCATTCAACCCGGCTCTGTTGATCGCGGTGTGCGCGATCGCTGCGCTGATCGGGCTGCTCGGTGTCCAGGGGCTGCGACGACGACGCCAGTGAACCCGAGAGCGCTCTGTGCGTGGGCTCTGGCGGGCGTGACCATCGCGCTCGCGACCGGCAATCCGATGTACCGGCTGCTGGTATTGCTCTCCGCGCTCAACGTCCTCATGGCGCTGAGGCGGCCGGGCGTTTCCGTCCGCGGTCTTCTCATTGCACTGGCCCTCGCGGCTGCCATCGCCGTCGCGACCACGACGCTGGTGAGTCACACAGGCGACCACGCGTTCCTGGTGCTGCCGCCGGGCATCCCGGTGATCGGTGGCTCGTTGACTGTGGAAGCGGCGCTCTTCGGTCTCTCGACTGGCGTCGGTATCGCGGCCGCGGTGCTCGCGGCGGCGCCGCTCTCGCTGGTGTTGGAGCCGCACGCGCTTGTCGATGCGTTGCCGGCGGCGCTCGCACGGACGGGCGCCGCGATCGGCACGGCGCTCAACCTCATCCCGGGCATCGCCAGGAGTGCGACCGAGATCCGTGACGCACAACGGATGCGTGGGTGGCGCTCGCGGCGGGTCCGGGAGTGGCCGGATCTCGCCGTGCCGGTTGTGCTGACCGCACTTGAAGGCTCGATCACGCTCGCCGAAGCGATGGAGGCCCGCGGCTACGGTTCCGGGACGCGCACGCACTACATGGAGGACTTGTGGCATCGCGCCGATGTCGTCGTGGCCACAATCGCCGTGGCTGCGGCGACCGTCTTCGTCGCGCTGCGCATCGCCGGGGTCGTCAGCGACTGGTACCCGTTTCCGAACGTGACCGTGCCGCCGCTGAGCATCGCGGGCGTGGCGTGCTGCATCGCGCTCGCCGCACCGCTGCTGGTCTGGCGGCGATGACGGTCGCGTCGCTGCGTGGGTTCACGTATCGCTATCCGAATGCCGGCGTGCCCGCGCTCGACAACGTGGACCTGGACATCAGCGACGGCGTCACGCTCGTCGCGGGCGCCTCAGGCAGCGGCAAGTCATCGCTGCTCCGCGTCCTCAACGGGCTCGTCCCGCACTTTCACGGCGGTACCGTCTCCGGGTTCGCCGAGGTGTGCGGTCGCGACGTGGTCACCACACCGACGCGCGTGCTCGCGACCCACGTCGGGTTCGTGTTCCAGGACCCTGAACTGCAGGCTGTCTATCCGAGCGTTGAACGTGACATCGCGTTCGGGCTCGAGAACATCGGGACATCCCCGGCGCTGATGGTCCGCACGGTGGGCGATGCGCTCGAACGCGCCGGCATCGCGCATCTCCGCAAGCGCGCAGTGGCGACGCTGTCCGGGGGCGAGCGTCAGCGGCTCGCCATCGCAGGAGTCCTCGCGATGCGGCCTCGCCTGGTGGTGCTCGACGAGCCACTCTCGCAGCTCGATGCCGATGGAGCTGCGGCACTGGTGACAACGCTCGTCGATCTTGCGAAGCAGGGCACCGCGGTTGTCGTCGCGGAGCATCGCTTCGAGAGGCTCGCCATCGTGTGCGATCGCCACATCGAAGTCGATGGTGGCCGTGCCGTCGGCACGGTGGAGTCGACCGCCGTGCGTCCAGCGGTCGTGCGATCGGCGACCGCGATGGTGCCTGCCCGATCCAGGGGCCCGGTCGCATGGCGCGTCAACCAGCTTGCAGCCGGACCGGCGCGGAGCCCAGTCCTGGAGGGCGTGACACTCGAGGGCAGAAGAGGCGAGATCATGGCGCTGATGGGGCCGAACGGTGGGGGCAAGACGACGCTGCTGCGCACCCTCGCAGGTTTGCTCACACCGATCTCCGGCATCGTGGAGCGCGCGCCCGGGCGGGTCGCATTCCTGCCCCAGAACCCGATGGCGCTGCTCCATAGGGCGAGCGTCGCCGCCGAGATCGCATGGACGGTGCGCCGTGACGCGTCCGCCCACGACGCATCCGACCTCATGGCCGACCTCGGCCTCGCACATCTCGCGCAACGCGATCCGCGTGACCTCAGCAGCGGCGAGCGTCAGCGAGCCGCGATCGCCGCAGTGCTCGCCGGCTCGCCCTCCATCGCGTTGCTCGACGAACCAACCCGAGGGATGGACGACGGCGCCCGCGACGCACTCTGCCGTGTCGTCCTGCGCATGCGTGCCGACGGTTGCTCCATTGTTCTGGCCACACACGACATAAACCTTGCACGCACGGTCGCGGATCGTATCGTGCGTGTCGGCGCCGGTGTTGCGAGCGAATGCATCGCTGCGGGTGTCGCATGAGAGTCGCCGCCATCTCGATCGCTGGTCTCGCCCTGTTTTTGTGGCCCTTCGCAGCGTCCAACGCGCCGCCCGCCGCAGCGGCGGTCGCGCTGAGCATCGGCGTTGTCGCCGTGCTCGTGTTCGTGGAGGCGGCGACACGCAAGCTCGACGCACGCCGCTTTGCGCTCCTGGCGGCGATTGCCGCCATCGATGCGGCGCTCCGCCTCGTTCTCGTCACGGGGCTCGGCGGCTTCAGTCCGATCTTCTTTCTGATCCTGGCCGCCGGCTACGTCTATGGCCCTTCGTACGGCTTCCTCGCGGGGTCGGTAGCGCTCCTTGCATCGGCGGTTGCGACGGGCGGGATCGGTCCGTGGCTGCCCTACGAGATGGTCGGCTGTGGCTTTGTCGGGCTCATTGCGGGGCTCGCCGGCATGCGCCGGACCGGGCCCGTGACATGGAGGGATGTCGCGGTCCTCGCTTTCGTCGGCGGAATCACCGGCTTTGCCTACGGGGCACTGCTCGACGTCTGGGATTGGACGACGTTCTACCGGGGGACGCCGAACTTCGGCTGGCAACCGGGGCTCACGATCACCGCCGCACTCCTTCGTTTCGGTCGTTTTTACCTCGCGACGTCCTTCGTATACGACAGCGTCCGAGCCGTGGGCAACGTGATCGCCGTCACCGTGCTTGGAGCCCCGGTGCTGGCCGGGCTGATTCGCATGCGCTCGCGGTTCAGCGTCGTGGTGGTTGCGGCAACTCAGGATCGCGATCGCGCGCACGGCTTGGCCGGCTCGTCAGGCTGAAGCGGAGCCTCCGCCCGAGACGAGCGCGAGGACGGCGAACACGGTCGCGATGATCGCCCCGGCAACCAGCGGCAGTTTCGAGACCGGCCACGGTGTTCGCCTGCTCACCGCAAACGTGATGCCGAGCGTCACCGCGACCCCGACGCCGTAGAGGTAGTGGAGCTCCTGCGGTGCCCGGTGCCCCCCGATGTAGAGCCCGGCACCGAGGATGATCTGGACAGCGACGGCGAGGAGGAGCAGCCGGAGGTAGAGCTTGAGGACGACCCCGACCAACGGGGTCACGAGCGACACCAGCGCCACGACCGCGCCGACGAGCGCCGCCACCACGATGAAGAAGCCGACCTTGTCGTGGACGTTCACCCAGTCGATGGCAACCAGCATCAGTCGGGCCAGTACTGCTCTTCGCGGATGGCTTTGTCATCGAAGCCAGCGCGGCGCATGATCGCGCGGGCTCCGCTGATCATGCCTGGGTGTCCGCAGAGAAAGACGCCGCCATTGCCCGGAATCATGCCCGCAGCATCGGCATGTTTGCGCACGATGTCCTCAACCCTCCCCCGCTCACCCGTCCAGTCCGGATCCTCCCAGGGACGGCTCACCGTGGGCACATACGTGAACCACTCGAATTCGCGGTCGAGCACAGTCAACTCATCGGCATACCCGAGTTCCTCGGAGCGGGCAGCCCCCTGGAGGGTGATGATCGGTACGGGCGTCCAGTCGCCGGTGCGGACACGTGACACCAAGGTGCGCAGAATGCTGACAAACGGGGCTATCCCGGTCACCGTGGCAACGAATAGATGCGGCTGGTCAAGGATGGGCGCCTCGCGCAGAAAGAGGCCCTTGGTTCGCTTGCGGACGATGAGCTCACCGCCGACGCCCAGCGCGAAGAGCGGATCCGAGAGCTCGCCGTCGGGCACCCGCTCGATGAACAGCTCGATCTCGTCCTCGACCGGCGACGAGCAGATCGAGTACGGCCGTTCGATGATCCTCCCGTCCAGATGGAGGCCGACGGTGACGTACTGACCGGGGCGATACGGCAGCTCCGTGTCTGCCCGGATCCGGATGATCCAGAGATCAGGAGCCGGGTCGCGACGGGCGACAACGGTTGCTGCGGCGTATTTCTCCGGATCGATCATGAGCGCCGTCAGAGTGTAGGGGGAACCACTCGGGACACCTCTTTCACCGAAAGAGCAGAGACTGTGGTCAGTGATGCATGGGCCTCTCGCCCTCGTCGGCGGCGACGAGTTCCATCCCGGCAACGAACGCCAGGACGAAATCCTCCGTGATGCGTGCGCCGGACGGCCCGCCTATGTTGTTGCCACGGCGGCCCAGGAGTACGCCGTTGGAGCGGTGGAATCTGCCCGCAGCTGGTTCCGCGGCCTGGGACTCGAGGTACGGGAGCTCCGCATCCGCAGCAGGGAAGACGCGCGTGCGGCCGAGGTCGCTGCAGCGGCCGCAGCCGCCGGCCTCGTGTACATCGCCGGAGGCGACCCCGGCTTCGTTGTTCAGACCCTCCGCGCCAGCCCGGTCTGGAATGCGATCGCGGCAGCCTGGCGTGCCGGTGCGGCGCTCGCGGGCTCCTCCGCCGGCGCCATGGCGCTCTGCCAGTGGTGCCTCGTGCAGACCAACTGGCCCGGCGAGATCGACGAACGCACGGTGGATGCCCTCGGCCTGATCCCCGGGACAGCGATCCTGCCGCACTTCGATGTCCTCGGCGACGCGTGGGTCTCCTGGGCTCAGGAGGGGCTCGACGACGGCGCGAAGGTGGTCGGCATCGATGAGCGCACCGCCGCCGTGCTGCGGGACGGCCGGTGGGAGGTATTCGGACCTGGCGCTGTGACGGTTCTGCACGGCGGGTCGCGCAATCGGCATGTCGCAGGCGAATCGATCAAAGAAATGTCGAATCCGGAACCCTGAGGCTCTCCAGACCGTAATCCGAACGTAACCCTGCTCCGTTTACATCTATGTAAGCCTGGATAACCTCTACAGCGAAGGATTCGAGAGAGCACCGACATGAGCTTCAAAGGCGCAATCATCGACATGGACGCGGCGAAAGCGCGTGCCGAAGACGCGAAGGCAGCGCGCCGGCTGCGAATCCAGCAAGTACGGCGTCTCGAACGCGTGCTGGACAGCGTCGAGCATCACAACCTGCAACGCGATCGTCAGGTTCCGGCGGCAATGTGGCGCCAGCTCGCCGAGCTCGAAGGTGTGCTCCCTGTTCCCGCACCGCCGGCGCTCTGGCAGGCACGAAACACTGCCCGCCTTCACGATGCGCTGCTCGACTGGGAAGCGGACCTTCTCGACCAAGTCGCACCGCATCGCGTCGCGTACGACGATACGCACGACGACTGACCCTTCACCCGCCCGAGCGGGTCTGGCACACTCAGCGCTCGTGAATACCGCTGATCGCATGGCGCTCGTCGAGCGCAACACCGCCGAGGTACTTGGCGCGGACGAACTGCCGGCGCTCATGGACGCAGGCATCGAGATCCGCCATTACATCGGCTTCGAGATCTCCGGAAAAGCCCATCTCGGTACCGGGCTGATGAGCATGGCGAAAGTCCGTGACCTCATCGCAGCGGGCGTGCACTGCTCGGTACTCCTCGCCGACTGGCACACCTGGATCAACGACAAGCTCGGCGGTGATCGCGGTCTCATCCGGCGCATCGCCACCGGCTATTTCACCGAAGCGCTGCGCGCGTCCCTCCTCTGCGTCGACGCCGACCCTGCGGCCGTGGAGTTCGTGCTCGCATCCGATCTCTATCGCGATGACGACGCGTACTGGGCATCCGTGATCGAGGTCAGCAAGAACACCACGCTGGCGCGCATGCAGCGGAGCATCAGCATCCTCGGCAGGCAGGAGGGTGAGAGCATCGACTTCGCGAAGCTCATCTACCCCGCGATGCAGGCCGCGGACATCTTCACCCTTGGTGTGCACATTGCCCATGCGGGTGTCGACCAGCGGAAGGCGCACGTGATCGCTCGGGACGTCGCGCTCCAGATGCGCGTGCACGCCGTCCGCGGCATCGACGGCGCGCCGATGAAGCCGGTCGCGTTGCATCATCCGCTGCTGCTCGGGCTGCGCCGGCCGCCGGTCTGGCCGGTTCCTGAAGACTCGGCTCGCGATGTCTTCTCGGCGATGAAGATGAGCAAGAGCGATCCCGGCTCGGCGGTGTTCGTTCACGACACTCCTGACCAGATCATGGACAAGGTGCGCCGTGCGTTCTGCCCTCCCGGCGAGGCGACGTTCAACCCCATTCTGGACTGGATCGACAAGCTGATCTTCGGCATCGCAGGGGGCCCGTTCATCGTTGAGCGCTCCGAGGCAAACGGCGGGCGCATCACCTTTGACACACCTGGAGAGGTGACCGCCGCGTACATCGACGGTTCCCTGCACCCCATGGACGCAAAGGCCGGCCTGGCCGCTCGTCTCATCGACCTGCTCGAACCTGCCCGCGCGCACTTCGCCCGACCGGAGATCGCCGCGATGCTTGACGAGATCGAGGCGGCGACCGCCTGATCAGCGCAGGCCAACGGCCTGTTGCACGCGGTGCAGCGTCGCATCGGCGACGAGATGGACCCGCGCCGCGGACTCGGCTAGCACGCGGTACAGGTTGGCTTCGTCGTGGCGCAGTTCGGCGTAGCGGTGCTGGATGGGAGCGAGCGCGTCAACGATCGCGTCGGCGACGGCACTTTTGAGCCCGCCGTACGTCTTGCCCTCGAACTCGTGCAGGGCCGCATCGGTACCGATGCCGGTCAGCGCTGCGTAGATCTCGAGGAGATTGGCGACCCCGGGCCCAACCGGAGGCTGCACCGCGGGCTCGGTATCAGTCGTCGCCCGCGCGATCTTCTTGCGGACGGTGTCGGGAGGGTCAAGGAGCATCACGGCGTGACCGGGGCGGTCCCTGGCGATGCTCTTGCTCATCTTCTCCTCGGGTGTGTCGAGCCCCATCACGCGCGCGCCGACCGTGCTGATGAGCGGTGCAGGGACCTTGAGCACGTCGCCTCGTTGCGAATTGAGGCGTTGGGCCAGATCGCGACAGAGTTCGATGTGCTGGCGCTGATCCTCGCCGACGGGGACAAAGTCGGCGTCGTAGAGCAGGATGTCGGCCGCCATCAACACCGGATACGTGAACACGCCGGTGTTGATGCGCTCGCGCCCTTGCGCCTGGCTGCGCGCCTTGAACTGGGTCATGCGATCGAGCCAGCCCATCGGCGTGAGCGTCTCGAGGATCCAGCACAGCTGCGCATGCGCCGGCACGTGAGACTGGACGAATATCTCGCAGCGGGCCGGGTCGAGGCCGCACGCGATGTACATCGCCGCCAGCTCGAGTGTCAGCGAGCGCAGTTGATCCGGGTCGGGGTGCTGGGTCAGCGCGTGCAGGTCGACGATGCAGAAGTAGTTCTCGTACTGGTCCTGGTCGCGTACCCAGTTGCGCAGCGCGCCCAGGTAGGTGCCGAGGTGCAGGCCGAAGTCAGGCTGGATGCCGCTCAGGACACGTGGGCGCGGAGCAGCGGTCTCGGACATGTCGGATACAGCGTACGGCCTGAATGTCAGGCGGTGCGACGGCGCTGGCGGCGTGGTTTCGCCACAGCTCGCGGGGACCAGCACGCGGCGACGAATGCAGCGATCTCAGTTGTGAGCCGCTCAGGCCAGAGGCGCAATTCGAGGATGTGCGCTGCCTCGACGAGACGCGCGTCGGGAAGCTCGTCCATGAGCATGCCCGCATCCGAGAACGGATGCACCGGGTCGGCGTGGTGGCCGACGACCAGCGCTGGCATCCGCAACTCCCGCCGCTGCGCGCTGTGCGGCGCGATGCGGCTGAAGAACAGACCACGGAGCAGCGCAGCGCTCGGTCCGGGATCCTGGCGGATGGCATCGAACGCGACGTTGCCCCAGAAGGGCAGCGCCCAACGCGGGACGCGTCGGAAGGCCGCAGCGACCGGCCGAAGCAGTCGCTCGCCGAAATGCAGTCCCACGAGCAGCGGTCCGAACGCGATCACCGCGGCGACGAGCCCATTCTCGAGCACCGGCATCTCGAGGATCATTCCGCGCACCCGGTGCGGAGCGAGACGCGCAACCTCGAGTGTCACGTTCGCACCGAGCGACGTCCCGCCGACGACCGCCTCGTCGATGTCAAGGTGATCGAGCAGGGCGATCGCATCGACTGCGAACGACTCGATGGAATACTCCTGCATGCTGCGGGGACGATCGGAGTCGCCGTGGCCGAGCGGGTCCAGCGTCACGACATGTGAGCCGGCGGCGGCGAGCGCCCTGGCAAGGGGCTCCTGCATCAGGGCCGGCACGAGCAGCCCAGGCATGAGCAGCACCCACCGCTTGCCGTCACCGAATTCGGTGTACGCGATGCGATGGCCGCGGGAAGTGAACCAGGAGGGCACCACGCGCACCGGGCGACTGTCCGCCATGGCGCGAACTATGCGGCATGACCGGTCATTCCGTCCGCCTGCCCTAGAGTCACCATACATGGGATTCATTACCCGGACCGCCGCCCGCTCCCTGCTCTCCGGCATCTTTCTGTACTCCGGATACCGCATGGTGAACAACGCCGAGCAATATGCAAAGCAGGCTTCGACAGCCCTGCCGATGCTGCCCGAGGAGCCCGTGCTCGCCCGGGCCCATGGCATCACGATGCTGGTCGCCGGTTCGACGTTCGCCCTCGGGATCTTTCCGAAGCTCTCCGCCCGCGTCCTCGCGCTGACGCTGATCACCAACTCCTACGTTGGTCACCAGTTCTGGAAGGCTGAGAAGCCCGAGGACCGGCGACCGCAGCTCATCCACTTCCTGAAGAACGCCGGCTTGTTCGGTGGACTGCTCTACGTGTCCTCGGATCGGCGGTCGCAGAGGCGGGACGCAGACTCCGACTGATTCAGCGGGCGGCGTCGAGCTCGCCCAGATACGTTGTGAGGGCCTCCTGCCACACGGGCAGCCGCGGCTCGCCGAGTTCCCGCCAGCGCCGGTTGTCCAGGACGGAGTACGCAGGGCGCGACGCAGGCGTCGGGTATTCGCCGGTCGTGATCGGAATCACCTCAGTCGCGAGGCCGCGCGCGCGGATCGCGGCGAGCGCGAGGCCGTGCCAGGTGGTGACACCGCTATTGGTCAGGTGGTAGGTCCCCGGCGGAGCGATCTCGGTGAGGCGGAGCACGGCGGGCGCGAGATGACCACTCCACGTCGGCGCGCCATGCTGATCATCGACCACCCGGACCTCCGGCCGTTCGGCGGCCAGGCGCAGCATCGTCAGGACGAAGTTGGGTCCGTGCCGCCCGTAGACCCAGCTGGTCCGCACGATCAGGTGATCGGCGCACGCGGCGCGGACCGCCTCCTCGCCGTGGAGCTTGGTGCGCCCGTACGCTGATTGCGGATTCGGTGCAGCGTCCTCGTCGATCGGCTCGGTCGCCGAGCCATCGAACACGTAGTCGGTGCTCATGTGGCACAGACGCACTCCGGCGGCTGCGCATTCGCCGGCCACGATCCCCGCGCCGGTGGCGTTCACCGCCTCCGCTTCTTCCTCATGGTCCTCCGCGGCGTCCACACGCGTCCAGGCCGCGCAATTGATCACCACGTCCGGGATGCTTGCTTTGATCGTCCTGCGCACTGATCCGGGGTCCGTGATGTCGCAGCCCGAGCGACCAACGGCAATGACGCGGTCCCCGCGCCGTGCTCGATGGACCAGGTCGCCGCCGAGTTGGCCCGACCCGCCGAGGACGAGGTACTTCAGCGTCGCACCGTCAGAGTTCGACGCGCGAGTGGTCGCCGAGCATGAGCCTGACCGCCGTCGGGCGGGCGGGCGACTTGCACACCTCGCATTCCTTGCCGATCAGCGAGCCGTCGATCTTCCCCGCGATGTCGTGGATTCGCGTGCCCTCGAGCACGATGCTGTTCTCGATCTCGGCATTGCGGACAACGCAGTCGTAGTAGATGGACGTGAACGGCCCGATGTAGGCGTTGTCCACGACGGTCCCGCTGCCGATGACCGCCGGACCGCGGACGACGCAATTCCGCAACGAGGCCCCGGCCTCGACGACAACCTTGCCATGGAGGCGAACGTCCTCGCCGACGGTCCCGTCGGTGCGGGCCACGATGGTGTCGAGGATCATCCGATTGGCTTCGAGGATGTCGTCGAGACGCCCGGTGTCCTTCCACCACCCCTCGATGATGTGGGGCATCACGCGCTTGCCCGTGTCGATGAGGTGCTGGATCGCATCGGTGATCTCCAGCTCGCCGCGGTGGCTCGGCTCGATGGCGTCTATGGCCTCGAAGATGACCGGGGAGAACAGGTAGACGCCGACCAGGGCCAGGTCGGAGCGCGGCACCGCCGGCTTCTCGACGAGTGAGATGACGCGTCCGTCCTCGAGCTCGGCGACGCCGAACCGCTCCGGTTCGGGAACCCGCGCGAGCAGGATCATCGTGTCCGCTTTCGAGCGCTCGAACTCCTCGACGAGCGAGCCGATGCCCTGCGCGATGAGGTTGTCGCCGAGGTACATGACGAAGCTGTCGTCGCCGAGGAAGCCGCGGGCGATGCCGACGGCATGTGCTAGCCCGAGCGGGGACTCCTGCGGGATGAAGGTGACCCTCGCGTCGAATTTCGACCCGTCGCCGACGGCGGCGCGAACCTCATCGGCGGTGTCGCCGACGACGATGCCGATGTCGTGAATCCCCGCATTCGTCAGCGCGTCGATCGCGTAGAAGAGGATGGGCCGGTTCGCAACCGGGATCAATTGCTTGGCACCGGTGTGGGTGATGGGCCGGAGCCTCGTCCCCTTACCGCCGCTGAGGATGAGTCCCTTCACCGGGACAACGACACAGGCATCGGGGCAGCGTACCAGCCGGTCACGCCCACCACCCACGAACGCAATCCCGCGAATCCGTCACAGCGGGCTGTCGCTGTTGATGGTGATGCAACGCGTCATCCGACGATTGTGCCAAATGCCCCGATCGCCAATACTCTGTTCGTCACGGCGACGCCCCGAGAGGGGGGGCGTCGTCGGTGCCCTTGTACGATGCGCCGATGGGCCGGCATCTGATCACGAGCGCCTTGCCGTACATCAATGGCGTCAAGCACCTCGGCAACCTGGTGGGATCGATGCTGCCGGCGGACGTCTATGCGCGGCATCAACGCTTGCGCGGCCACGAGGTCCTCTTCATCTGCGCAACCGATGAGCACGGCACGCCCGCCGAACTGGCCGCCGCCGCGGCGGGACTCAGCGTGGCCGGCTACTGCGCCGAGCAGCACGAGATCCAGGCTGACCTTGCGCGGCGCTATGGCCTGTCGTTCGACCACTTCGGACGGAGCTCCTCGACGCAGAACGCCGAGCTCACCCGGCACATGGCGGAGCAGCTCCGCGAGAACGGCATGGTCGAGGAGCGGGTGACGGACCAGGTGTACTCCCTCGATGACGAGCGCTTCCTGCCGGACCGCTACATCATCGGCACGTGCCCGCATTGCGGCTACGAACGCGCCAACGGTGACCAGTGCGAGAACTGCGCGCGATTGCTCGAGCCCTCGGATCTCATCAATCCCCGGTCGGCCATCTCCGGCAGCACGCGGCTCGAAGTCCGTGCCACGCGACATCTCTTCATCCGCCAGTCGCTCATGGCCGACCGGGTTCGCCAGTGGATCGACTCGCACGCCGACTGGCCGATCCTTGTCTCGTCGATCGCCCGCAACTGGCTCAACGTGGGCCTCGAGGACCGGAGCATCACGCGCGACCTGAAATGGGGCATCCCCGTTGGCTGGCCCGGCTTCGAGAACAAGGTCTTCTACGTGTGGTTCGACGCGCCCATCGAGTACATCGGCGCGACCAAGGAGTGGGCCGACATCGATCCCGGCGCGCGCGACTGGCGCTCGTGGTGGTTCGACGCACACGACGTGCGCTACACGGAGTTCCTCGGAAAGGACAACATCCCTTTTCACACGATCAACTTCCCGATCACGCTCATGGGCACGGGCGAACCCTGGAAGCTCGTCGACTACGTCAAGGGTTTCAACTACCTGACGTACTACGGCGGCAAGTTCTCGACGAGTCAGCAGCGCGGCATCTTCATGGACACGGCGCTCGACATCGTGCCCGCCGACTACTGGCGATACGCACTGCTCGCGGCTGCACCGGAATCCGACGACGCGGAGTTCACGTGGGAAGGCTTTGCCCTGACGGTGAACAAGGATCTTGCCGGGATTTTCGGCAACTTCGTGCAACGTACCCTGAAGCTCACCGAGAAGCTCTTCGGCATGGTCGTCCCCGCGGGTGGCGAGCCGGGTCCGGAGGAAGCCGAGCTCGCGGTCGCGCTCGACTCAGCGCTTGCGACGTACGCCGAGGAGATGGATGCAATGCGCTTCCGGCCGGCGGCCTTCGCCCTGCGGAGCCTGTGGACGCTCGGCAACCAGTACCTCGACCGCTGCGCGCCGTGGCACGAGACTGACAATGCTCGTGTTGCGTGCATCCTGCGCACCGCGATCAACGTCGCGCGCATCGAGGCGATCGTATCCTCGCCGTTCGTGCCGTTTGCCTGCGAGCGCCTCGTCGCGATCCTCGGGCTCGAGCCGTCGGACCTCCCCTGGCCAGGTCGGGCCACTGCCGAGTTGCGCCGTCTCGCCCCAGGCCGGACGCTCCATGCCGGCGAGCCGCTCTTCCCGCGAATCGGCGACCGCAGCACGCTCGCGGCGTGGGTCACCGAGATGGAGTCGCGCTTCGGCGGCCGTGCCTGACGTTTGGCCCATCTGGCGCGTTAGTAACACTTTTGACAGGTGGGCACGGTAAGGTTCTTCGTGTCTGATGAACCCCGAACCACCGAACTGGGAGCCGCCTCCGGCTCCCGCCGATCCGCCGCCCAGCCGCTCGCGCGGCCGTCTGCGTCTGCTCGGTGTCGCCGTCGCCATCGCGCTCGTCGGCGCGGCGGCGGGATTCGTCGTGACGCGCGCGAGTTCGATGACGCTTGCGAGCACCACGGCGGCGAAGCCATCGCCGAGTGGTGCGCCGTCGCTCCGCCCGCCGTCGTTCGGGCGTGGGGGCTTCGGCTTTCCCTGCGCAGGCGGGTTCTCGAGTGCCGGCGCTGGCTTCGCTGGCGGTCGCTGCGGTGGCGGGACAGGAACCGTCACGAAGATCAGCGGCTCCACGCTGACGCTGCGGACGCTCACCGGTACCCTCACAGTCACGACCAGCGCATCGACGAAGTACAGCCGTGAGAGCAAGCAGGTGAGCTTCGCAGCGATCACGGTCGGCGAAGTGCTGCAGGTTCGTGGCGCCCGCGGCGCCTCGAAGACAGCCACCTTGCCGCTGGCAGCCACCGCCATCACGATCGAGATGCCGACCGTCATGGGACGCGTCCTGTCGGTGAGCGGGAACACGATCACGCTGGTCACCAGCGACGGTCAGCTCGAGTACGTCACGACGTCAAGCGCCACCGTGTATGGAGTCGGCAACGCAGCAGCCACGAGCGCGTCGGTCAAGACCGGCGTGTTCATCACCGCGCAGGGGACCGAAACAGACCTGACCCACATGAGCGCCGACGGCATCCAGGTGCTCGGGACAACGATGTTTGGGCCGCACAGCTTCCCAGGCCATCCGGGCGACAGCGAGTCGCCCCGGCCGAGCCCAGCGAACAGCTCCGTCTAGGGAGCTCCCTCCGCGCGCGATTGCGTGGAAGAGGCTACGACGAGTTCTCCTGCCTGATCGCCCGCGCGCGCTTGCGAATTGCTCGGTGTCGATCGGCGAGCGCACGGAGATCGCGCGCCGCGTCCAGACGCTCCTGTTCGCGCTCGAGCTTGCGTTTTGAGTCGAGCCGTGCCAGCAGAGTCGGATCGCCGGCCGCCGCGGCGCGCACGGCGCAGCCGGGCTCGCTCTCGTGCCTGCAATTGCGGAAGCGACAGTCTCCGGCAGCCTCCGTGAGGTCGCCGAACACTTCCTCGATACCCGCGCCGGCATCCCAGAGCCCGAGCTCACGGGTGCCGGGCGTGTCGATGATCAGCCCACCGCCGGGGAGTTCGATGAGCTCGCGACGCGTCGTCGTGTGCCGGCCTTTGCCGTCTGCCCGAACCTCTGCGGTGGCAAGCACGGCGGCGCCGGCCAGCCGATTCACGAGCGTCGACTTGCCGGTGCCGCTCGGCCCGACGAGCACCGCAACCCTGCCGGGCGGCAGGAGTTCGCGGACGCGACCGACACCTCCTCCCGACGCGTTGACCGCAACCACCTCTGCGCCCGCGGCAACGGATCGCGCCGCACGGAGATCAGTCTTCAGGTCCGTGCTGAGGTCGGACTTCGTCAGCAACACGACGGGCGTCGCGCCACTCGACCAGGACATGGCGAGTGCGCGTTCGATTCGACGGAGCCTGACGGTGCCACCGAGCGCAACGGCGATGAACACGAGGTCGATGTTGGCGGCAACGGCCTGGCCCGCCGTGGCGATGCCGGCGGCGCGCCGCATCAGCACGCTGCGTCGCGGGAGCAGGTGCACGGCAATACCGTCATCGATGACCAGCCAGTCGCCGGTGGTGATCCCCCCATCGTCGGGGGCGCCGGACAGCGTCGGCGCAAGCGGCACGCGCACCGTTCCGGCCTCGGTCACCACGGTGACGACGCGACCGTCGACGCACGAAACGAGACCTCGGAGGCCGTCGCGGGTTGCGGCGTCAGCGAACGCCGACTCGAGCGTGCCGCTCCACCCAAGCGCGGTGAGACGGCGGAGATCGTGAGACAAGTGGGAACTCCATAGTGGACCGAGAGCCCGGAGCCCCGGTGACGGCCGCGCACCAGCATCTGGTGCGGACCGAACGATCAGGCGGTGGAGCCGCCGGGCACGACGTCGGACAGGAGCGCGCTCGGCGCAATCGCTGGTGCCATATCCGTGCCCTCCGTGTGTCGCGCCGATCGGTCGCGCGAATCGTAGCGCAGCCGCGCCATCTCTACCCCCGGGTGGCGCGGATCACGACCCATGAGACGCCGCCCGCCAGCACCAGACCGCCGGCGACATCGGCGAGGTAATGCTGCTTGACGAGGACCGTCGACATGACGATCAGCACGGTCCAGATCGTTGCCGCAATGCCGACACGCCGGTCGACGCGCCACCACTGGATGGCGATGATCGTCGACAACGAGGTGTGCAGGCTGGGAAAGTCGTTGTACGGGTGGTCGCTCGCGTAGATGCTCCGGATGATCCCGGAGAACGGATCGGTGCCCGTGATGGCGGGGCGCGCAATGTAAGACTGCAGGAAGCAGTAGAAGGCGTAGCTGATGAACCAGACGATGATCATCGTGATCGCCGCCGAGCGATAGACGCGGACCCGCAGGAACAGGAATGCGAGGAGGCTGACGCCGATGTACGGGATCAGGGAGACATAGGGGATCGCGAAAATCGGCACGACCGGCAGTGCCCGATCCAGCGGGCTCTCGAGGAAGATCCGGTTGGGGCCGTGGTTGAGGCCGTCGTAGATGAGATTGGTCCCGAGAATCGCGGGAATGAGCAGCAGGCTCACGATGAGCCCCCACCCGCGCTCGGCGAGGATGCCGCGCCGGGACCAGGTAGTCGCCATCGCCCTCGTCCTCCGTGGTCGCCGGTGCGGCTGCAGGGTACAGGCCGGCGGTCCCTCCCGTCAGCCTACCGGTACCATGGAACCGACGCGGGAGTAGCTCAGTTGGTAGAGCGCTAGCCTTCCAAGCTGGATGTCGCCGGTTCGAGTCCGGTCTCCCGCTCCACTTCTGGGCTCGCGACTTCTCAATTCGCTCGCGGTCGAATTGGCGCCGAGTGGTACGTCACACCGCCGTTCCCTACGTTGGCTGCTGCGGTCCTTGGATCGACACTCATGCTCACACCGGATCGGTTGCTGCCGCCGCCTCAGGCACACGCTCCGCTGCCGTCACTCGAAGTGGCGATGTGCACGTGTTGGGCTGGGCACAAGCCTCCCGATGCAGGTGCCTCAGATCACGGTTCCGGCCAGTCGTCCGATCCCCAGAGCTATGAGTAGGGCGAGGGTGCCGCCGATGAGCACGCGGATGGCGGCCGGTCGCTGCGGCGCACCACCGATGCGTGCGCCGAGCGTCCCGAGCATCACGAGCCCCACGAGCGTGAGCGCCATCGTGATCAGGACTCGGAAGCTGGCCGGAGCGATCGCAACGACGCAGATCGGCATGATCGCACCCGAGATGAAGCTCCCGGCGGAGACGAGCGACGCCTGGATCGGGTTGGCTAGAGTCTCGATGTCGATGCCAAGTTCCTCGCGGGCGTGTACGGCCACGAGATCCTGTCGGGACAGTTCAGCTGCGACCCGGCCCGCCAGATCTGCACTCAGTCCCCGATCCCGATAGATTTGAGTCAACTCCGCGAGTTCCACGTCGGGCGACTCCGCTAATTCCGCCCGTTCCCGAGCAAGATCGGCGCGCTCGGTGTCTCGTTGCGAACTGACCGACACATATTCACCGGCAGCCATCGACAGCCCACCTGCAGTGAGCCCTGCGATCCCGGCGACGAGAATGCCGGATCGGGTCGCGGAGGCACCGGCTACGGCGACGATGAGACTGGCCGTCGAGATCAGACCGTCGTTCGCACCGAGTACGGCGGCTCGAAGCCAGGCCGCGCGATGTCCGAGGTGCCTTTCAGCTGCAAGATGGTCGACCAAGAGGCGAGTCATCACGTGTGACTCTCCCACCTCCGAGGATCAGCCCACTAGGGCAGAACGGCACTAATTCGTTGGCGACCCAGGTCACACGCACACCGCGAGCGAACGGCCCTCTCCACTAATGCACCAGACCGGCTATGACGACGACGAAGAATCCACCAACCGTCGCTCCCAGGAGGATCCAGCCCGCGATCACGAACCAATCGCCAAGATGTCGAGCGTGCACCTTGTGGAAATACGCCTCACGAACGGCGAGTGCCTCCTGGCCCGTTGGGTGGTGCATGCGCCTTCGTGTGAGCACCATCAGCGTCCCGCGAGCCCGTCCTTGAGGTGTTTGGCCTTGCCCTCAACCTTACCAACGACCTCCTGAATCTTCCCGGAAGCGTTCTGCGCCGCCCCTTCGGCCTCGAGATCCCCGTCGTGAGTGAGCTTGCCCACACGCTCCTTGGTCTTGCCGGCGATCTTGTCCTCTAATCCAGCCATATCTACCTCTCTTTCACCCATGTTCGATGCAGCGGATTTCTAGAGGCGCTCCGAGCTACCGCGACGCCGACGACGCAGCGCTACAAAGAGCGAGCCCGTCGTCTGCGCCGCGAGCAATACTCGAATGCGCTTCATGCCATCTCGCTCTCTGCTTCGCAGTAGATCGCCGCATTTGGCGCAGTCCTTACACCCGTCGTCGCATCGTCATAACGACGACGACGATGATCAAGATCAAGACGAGGGCTCCGATTCCGATGTACATCGGCGTCTCCCTTTTGGAACTGATCAGCCCGATGAGTTGCACCTACGCACGGCCACGTCCGGCGACCATGCCCACCAGGCGAGCAACCACGTAGGCGACGAACGCGTACACGACCACCGCAACAACGTCGGCCCAGATGAGAAGGTTTCCGGGCTGGGTGTATGACGTGTTGAAGATACCCGCGAATGGTGCCGCGAGGAATTTGCCAGCAGAGAAGACAAAGGCGGCAAACCCGACGTCGTTGGCACCGAACGCATGGAAGGCAAAGTCGATGGCGAGGACCACCAGCACAATGCCCGCGGCGAGCCAGACGAGCTCAACCCCAGGCGACGTCCGCGACCACATGTGCGCGGTGCTCTGGCGTGTTGTCGAACCCGTGACCGGGTCCGCGGTCGTTTGACTGGTTCGGGTCACGCCGCCATAGGTCTCGCCGTCGCTGGAAACCACTCGATCCCTGACTTGCAGATCAGTCATGTCGGTACCTCCTGGAGCGAGCCGTCCGGCAGGACCGTGCTCCTCCGTTTCCATCCTGGCTCGCCCCTGAGCCGCTTGCCAGGGCCATTGGTCCCGACGTCACCACACCGTAGGACCCGATGTGGGAGAGGGTTGGTCAAGCAGTAGCCGTCGATCGTCGTAGGGGGGCGCCGACCCCGAAAAGCGGCGCCAAAGTCCTGTGCCAAAGGGCGATGCAACCTTCGGATTTGCTGAGCTGCAGACATCCGATGTCTCCCAGGTCCGCGCCGCCGGAATGCCGATTACCGGAGCATCTGCCTACGCCGAGCGGCACCGCTGGTATGCGCGCGGTAAGGGAGGAGCGATATCCCCATTATTTGAGCCGTCCATCACTCGGGCTGGCTTCATTGGTCTCCGCGTTCAGCCGATCTGAGGCGCGGCGTATGTGCAGCCGGCGCAGCGAGCACCAGAGCTGCGAGTGCGAGGAGCGCGAGCACCGCGAACGGCAAGGTAAATCCGCCCGACATACTGCGAAGAAGGCTCACCGCAAAGGGGCCTGTCGCGCCGAGGAGATAGCCATAGAAGAGCATCGACGCCGTCAAGCTGCGCGCCTCATCAACGCTGGATGTGGTCGCCAGCGGCACCGTCAGCGTCAGCGGAAAGATCCCGCCCGCGCCAACGCCCAGGAGCGTGATCCACAGCCATGGTAATGACAGGGGACTGAGGGCGACGAGAACGAGGCTCAGCGCCGACACCGCTGCAGTCAGGCGCAGACCAAGGACGAGCCGTCCGCTACGCTGCACGAGCAACGAAGCGCTGAGCGCCCCCACCACCTGCATCGCCGTGAAAAAGGAGAGGAGGAGCCCCGCCTGCACCTTCGACCACCCGCGCTCCTCATAGAGCGGCGCCAGCCAGGCAAGGATCCCGTAGTACACCATCGACTGAACACCAAACAGGCACGCCGCTATCCAGGCCTGACGCGTTCTGCGCGGCATTGCCACGTTGACCGCCATTGCGTGTCGCGGCGCTCGGATCGCCACGAGCAGCCAGAGCGCCAGCGCGACCACGGCCATCGTCGCCCAGATGGCGAGCGCACCCTTCCAGCCGGACGAGAGGCTCTGGGCGAGACGCGGGGTCCCGAATGCCGCGAGTCCCGCCCCGATGTTGATGCCCACGGCGTAGATACCTGTCAGCAGGGCACCGTGCGCCGGGAAGTACCGGCGTACCACGGCGGGAAGCATCGTGTTGCCTGCGGCGATGCCGCAGCCGAGGAGCGCTGCGCTCACGAGGAGTGTGATCGGCGAAGTCGCCCAGTATCGCGCCGCGGTCGCGACGCCCACGATGGCGATCGCTCCGATCACCGTGCGCTCCAGGCCGAACTTTGCGCCGAGTCGAGCACTGAGCGGCGACGCAACCCCCATCATCACCACGGGTACGGTTGTGAGCAGCGACGCATACACGAGCGTGACATCGAGGTCGTGCACCACCTGCGGGAGCACCGGACCCACCGATGAGATCCCCATCCGCAGATTGAGTGCCAGCACGAAGATCGCGGGCCCGAGCACAGCGGCCGGTAAACGAGGCCGCGTCACCGGCCCCGCGCCGGCCTGAGCCAGCGGTATGGGGATCGAGTCCTCCGCCGTCGTCACCGCTGGCGCTGGGCATACCCGTTGCGCCGGCGGCGCAGCACCGCCCCCGCCACAGCGCCGGTGTCGACCCCGTCGCGGACCACAGCTGTCCCGTCAACGAATACGGCATACACACCGCCACAGAACTGGTGCGGCTGTTCGTAGGTGGCGCGATCAATGACCGTCGTCGGGTCGAACACCACCAGGTCTGCTCGCGCGCCTGGTCGCACCAAGCCGCGGTTGGTCATTCCCAGGCGCTGGGCTGGGAGCGATGTCATCTTGCGCACCGCCTCCTCGATCGGAATCACGGCTTCGTCGCGCGAATAGTGACCGAGTACCCGCGCGAAGGTGCCGTAGCTGCGAGGGTGCGGGGTCCCACCGGCGTCCGGGCTCAGGGTCCAGCCATCACTGGCGACCGCCACCGTCGGATTGCGCATCACCCTGCGAATGTCATCCTCACCGATGGCTGCGATCACCACCTCGATGCCGCCCCCTTCGTCCGCGAGAAGGTCGAGGAAGCAGTCCACTGGTTCGCGTCGCTCCGCCTGGGCGAGGTCGGCGATCGTACGACCCTCGAAGTCGTTGCGCCGGCCACCGTGGATGGAGGCGATGGTCACCGTGTCCGGCTCAAAGTCGCGTTTGGGGCGACCGTCCGTCGGTCCGTTGAGCATCTCTGCACGTGCCGCGGCCCGCGTCTCATCGTTGTGCAGCCGTGCCTGCATCGACGCGATGCCGCCTTCGAGCATCCATGTGGGCAAGAGCGCGGTGAGGGTTGTCGATGTTGCGTCGTATGGATACTGATCGAGCAACACGTCCATGCCTGCCGCCTGTGCCTCGCCAATGCGAGCGAGCGATCGCTCAGTGAGACCCCAGTTGCTTCGCCCCAGCACCTTGTGGTGGCTCAGCTGCAACCCCGCTCCCGACGAGGATGCGATGGCGAGCGCTTCCTCGACGGCCGTGAGCAACGCCGGCCCCTCGTTGCGCATGTGAGTCGCGTAGAACCCGCCATGTTCGGCTGCAACAGAGGCGAGGGCCACCAGTTCCGCGCGTTCCGCATAGCTCCCGGGTGAATAGATGAGACCAGACGATAGTCCGGCGCACCCTTGCTCCATGGCGTCGGTGACGAGCCCGCGCATGTTCATCAGCTCTCGCTCGGTCGGGGGGCGGCGCTCGAATCCCATCGCGGCGATGCGTATCGACGTGTGGCCGACGAGGAGGACAACGTTGAGAGCCAGTGGCTCGGCGTCGAGTATGTCCGCATAACCGGCAGCGTCACGCCAGTTCCATCGCAGCGAAGTACCGAGATGTGCCGTGGAGTCGCGAAGCAGGCCCGCCCGGTCAGGATCGATTGGGTACGGAGTGCTTCCGCAGTTGCCGGTCACGATGGTGGTCACGCCTTGCCGAACCATTGCATCAGCTCGCGGGTAACGCGGCAGCGTGAAGTCACAATGCGTGTGCAGGTCGATGAAACCGGGCGCGACGACGAGGTCCGACACTTCGACAACGACAGCCCCGGATGGCACGTCGAGGGCAGGGCCGACGGCAGTGACCATGCCGTCACGCACGGCTACATCAGCGATTCGCGCCGGCGCGCCACTCCCGTCGATGACCCGGCCGCCGCGAAGGAGGAGCGAGCCGCCACGATCCGACGCCACTGCCGGCCTTGTCAGCCCGTGGCGTCCGTGACCGAGGTTGCTGACGCGCGCGACGCGGTCATGCGCATTCCCCATTCGATGTGGCGCTGAAACTGGACGATCATGATCGGATGCAACCCTCTGCGTTGCAGTCCGGCGTAATCGTGTGTCGCGATCAGTTGCTTCGCCTCGTCGTCGACCTCTGGGTACCGGCTGAGCACCGCATCGGAGTCGCCGAGGAACTCCACGAAGAGATCCTCGTCCTCCTGCATATCGTGGAGTAGTCGGTGTACGTAGAAGTCACCGGGCTGCGGTCGCGGATACATCAGGTGTTCGTCTGGCATCGTCTGTTCCTCTCGTTAAAACTCGATGACGGCATAACCGCAGTGACCGGAGTCCCAATAGGAGTGTCGCTCCGCCTGTACCCGGTCACCCCTGGCGCCGAGGGAGACCGCCCATGTGCGCAGCTCCACCATGCCGATCGCATCAAGATCCGCTGCGGACATCGACACGAGCTTCTCCGTATCACCGCTCTCCAGCCAGCCAAGGACGCGGTGGTCGGCTTCCACATCGGGCTCGCTGAATCGATCGGTTCCGGGGAAATGCGACATGCCGCCGGTGGACACAATGCCCACGCGCTTCCCGGAGGCTTCCGCCCACGACGCGATCGCCCTGCCGAGGTCGTGGCAGCGCCGGATGGATGGCTGCGGCGGCACGTAAGCGTTGATGATCAAAGGGATCACCGGGGCTTCCAGACCCTCTTCCACCATGTAGTTGAGCGGAACCAGGAAGGAGTGATCGAGGACCTCGTTCTGGCTGAACGCCGGGTCGAAGCCTCGGTCTAGCAGACCGTCCATGAGGCCGTTCGCGAGTTCCGGGCTGCCATTCAGCTCAATCCTGCGTCGGTTGAACTGCGCGACAACGGGATTGCCCGTGAAGATCGTGAACTGAGGGACGAGGTTCAGGAAGTGGTTATGCAGGTGATCGAGCGCCACGACGATGAGTGCATCGACCTTGTGCTCCTTGACGCTTCGGGCGACAGAGCGATAGCCGTCGTGCATTCGAGCCAGCTCCGCCGGATCTTCCTCCTTTGGCTGGGTGAAAATCTGCGGCGCATGCGACACGCAGTAGCCGAACGCGACCCCCCCTTTGTGGCTGATGTCGGCCGTGCGGACACCGTCGGTCGTGACAGTGGTCATGGGAGTTCTCCTGGTGATGTTGATCCATCCTTCGCGGCATTGCGCGTGGCAATCGCCTTGGCGATAAAGGCATATTGGGCATCGCCGGCGGTGAGTGGCGCGCGCCCGCCCGCCAAACCTCGCGGCCAGTGCACTTGCACGCCGGCCTTCCGCGCGGCCTCATGATCGAGGCCGCCGGGTGGTGAGGCGATATCGACGATCATGCGATCGCGGAGCGATGCGAAGGCTTCCGGTGGGATCGCATCTGTCGACGGAACGGTGTTGATGATGATGTCCGCTTCGCCCATCGCTTCGACGCGGTCGTCATAGGGCACCGCGATCGCGCCGCACTGACGGGCACGCTCGAGCCAGCGCGGACCGCGCACCGCGACCTGCGGGGTGCAATGCGTGGCGAGCAGATAGTCGACGATCACGGAGCCGGTGACGCCATATCCGATGACGAGAAACCGATGCTCCCGCAGGATGCGACGGGTCAGCTCAATGAGCAGCCGCATCACCCCCTCGGCGACGCCGGTGGAGAGGCGGGTGGCCAAGCCCGGGTCGTCCTTGAGTTGATAGATCTGGATGCTCATCCGGCTGGCGATCTCATCGAGCTTCGGGGTCGAGCGTCCCATGACGACACCACCTTCGCGTGCCTCGGACTGCTCCAGGAGCGCGGCATCGACCACAATTGGTTCGGGCGCATCGGGTGCATAGATCACGTCGCCGTTGAGCCCCGGAGAAGGGAGCACGAGCCACTCCGTTCCGCGGACGGCATCGGCCACTGAGGCTGCCACGCGGACGCCGTCGGACGCACCGGCGGCCTGCCCGTAGCACACCGCGTCGTGACCGTCGCTCGCGAGTCGCTGGGCGACATGGACCTCGCGGCCGTCGCCGCCGAGCACGGCGACGCGGTAATGCCTCATGAGTGGACCTCCATAGGGGATGTGGACATGCCGATGGCAGCGTCGCATTCGCCCAGTGCGTTGCCCAGAGCGTTGATGACGTCGACGGAGCACTCCGTATACGGAGCGCGGACGGCGATCGATCCCTCGAATCCTCGAATATGCATCGCCGCCTTGACTCCGGCGGGCTGGCCGGCGCGCGCGAGCACACGCCGGTACGGCGCAAGGGCGCGGTGGATGCGCTGCATCTCACCGAGGTCGCTGCGGCTCGCGGCATCAAGCAGGCCGAGCATCGCGTCCGGGAACACCCACGCGTTGGTGGAGGTCAGACCATCGACAGGCGCCGCAAGCGTGAGTGCCGCGCTGAGGTCTGACGCGATGTAGATCCGCACCGTCCGTCCCGTGGCACGAATGGCTTCGACGCTTCCGAGTAACCGGACGGTATCGCGCGATCCCTGCTTGACCCCCACGTACCCGTCCATCGCCATGACCTCAGCCATGACACGCGGCTCGAGGTCGTGGCCGAACACCGGGTTGTTGTAGATCACGAGCTGCCGCCCCACCGCTTTCGCGAGGTACTCGAAATGCCGCAACACATCGCTATCTGTGGTTTCACAGGCGAGAGGCGGTGCCACCATGGCGGAGTCGGCCCCCTCTTCGAGCATGGCCACTGCCAGTCGCGCGGTCGCCTCCGCGGACAGCGACGCCGCGCACGCCATGATCGACGCGCACGCGCCGGTCGCTCGTACATGACGGAGGATCGAGATCCGCTCGGTGTCACTCAGCGAGTGGAACTCGCCGTAGGCGCCCGTCAGCAACACGTGCCGGATTCCCGCTGCCGCAAGCCGCTCGACGTTCGCCGCCATTGCGGCCGCGTCGACCGAGCGGCCGTCGGGCGTGAACTGCGTCGGAGCGATCGCGTAGAGCGTCATCGGGCTGTGTTCGACAACCGTATCCATGTTCTAGGTCCGAACATGCTCGGCATGAGGCAGCCGGCGATGCGCCGCTGCCGACGCGCCGAGATACAGCCGGCCCACCTCGGGGTTGTCAAGGAGGCTGGGAGCGCGATCCTCGATGCGCACGGTGCCGAGCTCGAGCACCGCCGCGTGGTCCGACACTCGGAGCGCGGAGCGCGCGTTCTGCTCGACCAGAAGGACCGTGATGCCATCGCTGCTCATGGCGGTGAGCGTCTCGAAGACCAGCGTTCGACTCTTCGGGTCGAGCCCCAAGGAGGGCTCATCGGCAAGCACCACCTTGGGCTCGAGCATCAGTGCACGGGCGAATTCGATGATGCGTTGCTGACCGCCGGACAGCGAGCCGGCGTGCGAATGGTGAAACTGCCTGATCGTCGGGAACCTCTCCTCGAGCGCGAGGGCGCGGCGACGAACCTCGCTGTTGTCTCGCAGGATGTACCCTCCCATCAAGAGGTTCTCCCAGACGCTGAGCGTCGGGAAGAGACTCCGATCCTGGGGCACGTGCACAACGCCCGCCTCGAGAATCTGTCGTGGCGTCAACCCCTGGAGGGGCACTCCGTCAAGGAGGATCTCGCCGGACTGCACTGCGATGAGCCCGCTGATGGCGCGAAGCAAGGTCGACTTGCCGGCGCCGTTCGGACCGATGAGGCAGGTCATCTGGTGGCGGGGAACGTTCAACGTGGCACCACGCAAAACGGTGCCATACCCATAACCGGCGACGACCTGGCGGATTTCGAGACAGGTGTCCACTAGTCCCCCAAGTACGCATCGAGAACGAGTTGGTTCTGCTGCACATCGTCCGGTGCGCCGGCAAACAGCTGCTTGCCGTGGTCCAGCACCACGATGGGATCGCAGAGGCCCATCACGAACTCCATGTTGTGCTCAACGATGAGGAATGTCAGGCCCTTGGCGTGGAATTCTCGAATCCGTTCGGTCATGAGGTCGACCATCACATGGTTGACGCCAGCGGTCGGCTCGTCGAGGAGGACAAGACGAGGCTTGCCCATCAGGACCGTCGCGAACTCCAGCAACTTCTGCTGGCCGTAGGACAGTTCACCGGCCTTCGCCTCGGTGAGCCGTGTGAGCTTGAACTCATCGAGCAGCGTCATCGCGTAGTCCACCGTGGCCCGGTTGGCCTTCGACATCCCCCACACCGCGAGACCCCGCTTCGGCGCGGCGACGAGCAGGTTGTCGAGGACGTCAATCTCGGGCAGGACCCGGGCGCGCTGGAAGGTTCTGCTCATGCCGCCGCGATACATCGTCGTTGGATCGGGACGGGCGACTCGCTTCCCGTCGAACCGGATCGAGCCGCTATCGCTGGCGAGATAGCCGCTGAGCATGTTGAGCACCGTCGTCTTGCCTGAGCCGTTGGGGCCGATGAGGCCCGTGATACTCCCTCTCGCCACGCTGAACGAGCAACCGTCGACCGCGATGATGCCGCCGAAGCGCTTGCTCAACGCGTCGATCTCGAGGAGCGGTCCTTCCGCACTCATCGCGCCGCCACCGGCGCCGGAGTATCGCGCGCCGACTCAGACTCCGCGGTCGCCAGCTCTTCAACCGCTTGCTTTCTCCGGCGACTGCGGCGGAGCGCGCGGTCGGCGATGGTTGTCACGACTCCACGGGGCAGGAACAGCATCACGACGATGAAGACGGCGGCGTAGGCAATGAGATACAGCTGACTGCCGCCGAGCGAGTACGCAAAGTACTGCTGAGCGGGAGTGAGGATGAGAGCGCCGACAAACGGGCCCCAAAGGGTGCCAATGCCGCCGAGGTACGCGACCAAGATGATTCCCATTGCAAGAAATTCGCCGTCGAACGCGAACTGTGGGTATACGGTCGAGAGGTAATACGCCCACACCGCGCCGGCCATCGCCGAGAATGCGGCGCAGCCCGCGAAGGCGGCGTACTTCGGCACGGATGTCGCCACCCCAAGTCCACGCGCCTTGTCCTCGTCCTCACGGACTGCGAACATCATCAGTCCCAGCCGGCTCCGTCGCACGTATGCGCATGCCAGAAGCGTCAAGGCGAAGACAACCAGCATTGCCCAGTAGAAGTACTCCTCGTACGTCCCTGGAGGGAATGGTGCTTGGGGCACCTGCAGCCCGGGCGCCCCGCCTGTGACGTCGGTGAGATTCAGCGCCATGTACTGCAGGATGATCACCAGCGAGATGGTGACGATGATGAAGGGCAGGCCGCGAGTTCTGAAGGCGATCCAGCCGATCGGCAGGCTGACTATCGCCACTGCTATTCCGATAATCGGGACCAGAGCAAAGGGCAGGAAACCGCTCCCGATGCCGATGTGCTGGAACGTCAGGGCCAGTCCGTAGGCGCCAAGTCCGAAAAAGGCAACACTGCCGAGCGACACATACCCTGTGTATCCGCCGATGAGATTCCATGCAGAGCCGAGGACCGCGTACATCAGGGTGAAGATCCCGATGTTGACGATCCAGCTCTCGGCGCCGCTGAATGGGAACAGCGCGAGTACGGCGAGCACGCTCAGCCCGATCAGGAGTCCACGGTGAGCACGAACCTGGTGCTTCAAATGGCGCCCCGGGTGCGCACACCGAAGAGCCCTCGGGGTCGGGCGATTAGCACGATGATCAGCAGCACGTAGAAGGGCACCGACGACCATGCCGGCGAGAACTCAGCCTGGACGAGTGACTCGGAGAGCGCCAGGATCACCGCGCCGGCGATGGCTCCGGCATTGCTCCCGAGGCCACCGATCACGCAGATTGCGAGGAGGCGCCCGATCAAGTCGTAATGGCTGGCCGGATCAAAGCTGCTGACGAGACCGAACATCGCGCCGGCCGCGCCTGCCGTGGCAGCCCCAAGACCGAATGCGAGCGCGGCAGTTCTATCGGTGTTGACGCCGAGGAGTTTCGCGGCCGACTCGCGCTGCGAGACTGCACGGACCGACCGGCCGAACTTGGTCCGTGTGAGGAGCAGAAACATGCCAACGAGGATCGCCACCGAAAGCAGGAAGGCGAGCGCCCGCACCACGGGGATCTCGTACCCGGCGATCGTCCAGGAACTGTTCTGGTAGCTGGTGAGGATGCCGCGAAAGTCGGTGCCGAAGATGAAGCTGAGAATGCCTTCGAGCCCGATCGCCATCGCCCACGTCATCAGCAGCGACAACCGGTGAGCATCGTGGCGGATCGGTTTGAGCAGGAAGGTCTGGAGTGTGAAGCCGATGGCGAAGAGCAGTGGTGTTGAGACGAGGATCGAAAGGAAGGGGTCGATGTGCAGGTAGTTGAACAGGGTGAACGCTATATAGGCACCGCATACCACGAACACGCCCTGCGCCATGTTGATGATGCGCATGGTGCCGAATGTAAGGGTCAGCCCACTGGTCATCAGTGCGTACAGGCCGCCGGTCAGAATGCCGAGGATGATTGCCTGGATGAGGAGATGCACCGGATATGTTCCCCCACCGCCCGACTATGGCCAGGTCGGCTTGGGGATGACCGGCGCCTGTTCGGCGATGCTCGGTGGATAGACGATCGTGAGCTTGCCGCCGATCCATTCCTCGAGGAACTGACTCCCCTTCGGCGCGCCGTACTGATCAACGCTGACAATCCCGACGACCGTCTGATAGCTCCCCTGGTGCAGCGTGGCGATGATGGTCTGGTTGTCGATCTTGCCCGTCTTGGCGGCCACCGCCTCGATCAACTGGCCCACCGCGTAGGTCTGAGCTGACGTCGAGTCGATCTGACTCGGATCACCGCCGAACTTTGCGACGTACGCCTGCACGAAAGCGCTGTTGCCAGGGATCGGAGCGCCGTATGTCCACACATCCGAGGTGAAGATGCCTTGGGTATTCTGCGCACCAACATTCTTGGGGAAGTCAACCGGGTTCTCAGGACCGTTCGTCATGAACAGGAACTTGGGGTTGAACTTCTGCTGAATCATTGCCTGTACCTGGGCCCAGCCGTCGGCGTCCTGCGAACCACTCACCACCATGTCGGGACTGGCGGAGGCAACCTTCGCGATCACACCGCCGAGACTGGTGGTCTCCGCGGGATAGGTCTGCGAGTAGACGGTCTTGATGCCCGCGGCTTCGAAGCGAGCCTGCAGAGCAGCGGCGGCCGGCTGCGAGAAGGGGTCGTCAAGGGACGGATACGCCGCGGTCTTGGGACGCTGGTCGGCCGGCAGCGACAGGATGTAATCGCCCCAGACCTGCGCTCCGTTGATGGCCGTCGCCGGTCCTGCGTCGATCAGATTGGGCAGGTGCGCGGCGAAAACAGACGGTCCGTTGCCCGCACCTTCGACGAAGGCGTATCCGTAACGGTTGGCAACCTTCGCAGCCGCGAGTGTCAGCAGGCTCGAGTACGGCCCGAAGACAAGATCCACCTTGTCGCGACTGATGAAGTTCTGATAGTTGGTGACGACCTGAGTCGGGCTGCTGGCGTCATCCGCGAAAGTCAGCTGCACCTGACGGCCGAGGATCCCACCCTTCGCGTTGACTTGGCTGGCCCAGAGTTGGTATCCGAGCTGGGCGGCCTTGCCGGTGTTCGAGAAGTCGCCTGTCAGCGAGACAGAGATACCAATCGTGAGTGGCCCCTTGGGTGCGTTGCTGCTTGAGGTCGGCGCCGGCGTGCCGCAAGCGGCGACCCCTGCACAGAGCCCTATGGCCAGTATCCACGAACGGAGTCGCGTCCCTGTACTGAGCATTGTTTCCCCTTTTGCCGTACGTCGTATGCGCCGGAGAGTCAACCGGACGCGAACACTGAGTGAGTTGTCAGACAGCGGCTTGCGCTTCGTCCTTGAGCGCATCGAGCACCATGTGCATCACTTTGTCGATGTGGGCCAGCATCTCGACCGACGCTTGCTGCGCCTCGTGCTCGCGAATAGCGCGAGCGATGCTCACGTGTTGGCGCGCGCAATCAATCGAGTCCCCGGTGACCGGGACATCGCGACGGCGCAGCGCCCACGTGAGCGAGAAGCTGTTCTCGACAAGCTGCATCAGCAATGGATTCGACGCTGCCCGCGCTACGCCGCGGTGGAACCGGGCGTCGTACTCCCGAAACCCCAGGGCATCGCCGGCCTCAGCGCTCACCACCGATTGCTCAGCGACACGCTGCAGCGCAGCCACTTCGCGGCGCCCAGCTCGGCCGGCCGCCAGCCTGGCGGCCGTAAACTCGTGGCCGCCGCGGACCTCGTATGCCTGACGTATCCGGTCTCGAGACGGCGTCACCACGCGTGTGGCATTGGCCTCGTTCTCCACCAACCCAACCGCCCCGAGGCGGAGCAGGGCCTCCCGCACAGGCGTCTTGCTCACCCCGAATTTTTCGGCGAGGGCTGCCTCGGACAGCCGAATGCCCGGAGGGAGAGCCTTGGACACGATCGCGTCGCGGATGGCGTCGTAGACCTGTCCGGTCAGGCTGTGGCGGCGGAGGTCGATCGCTTCCAGCGTTGACGGCGCGTCGTGAATGACCATGATCTGTGGCACGTCGCGCAAGATACGATATTCCGCATGCCGGATGCAATATCTCGTACATCACGGCATTCGTGCCAGGGACCCCGGCCGAGAGATACGATCTCGAGCAGTTCTCATGCCTGACTCCACCCTGCCGAACTACCCGCTGACGAGAGGCGTCCACCCGCCGCTGCTGTCGCCTGAATATGGCTCCACGCGCCTCCGAGCTCCTCTTAATGGCCTGCGTCTCATGCCTCAGCGCCTGACGGAGGTCACGGGGCCGCTGCTCGGGGAGGGCCGCGTCGCAGCAGGTGATAGCGATCTGACCCGTCAGCACTCGGGCGAGGCGATGGGCCAGCGGATCATCGTCGCGGGACGTGTCTCTGACCAGCACGGGCGGCCGATCCCCAACACGCTGGTCGAGGTGTGGCAGCCGAATGCGGCCGGCCGGTACGCGCACGCGTGGGACCAGCATCCCGCGCCATTGGATCCCAACTTCACCGGCGTCGGGCGCTGCCTCACCGACTCCGAGGGGCGGTATCGGTTTACCACCATCCGGCCGGGCGCGTACCCGTGGAAGAATCAACCCAACGCGTGGCGGCCGGCACACATCCACTTCTCGCTGTTCGGCCGCGCCTTCACACAGCGCCTCGTGACTCAGATGTACTTTCCGGGTGATCCACTCTTCGTGCAGGATCCAATCTTCAATTCCGTTCCCGACCCCGCAGCCCGTGAGCGCCTGGTGTGTCGCTGGTCTCCCGAGCTCACCGAGCCGGAATGGGCGCTTGGTTACGAATGGGACATCGTGCTTCGGGGGAGCACGGCGACCCCCTGGGAGCAACCGGGAACCTGATGACGCTTGGTTTGACGCCGTCGCAGACCGTGGGCCCGTACCTTGCCATCGGACTGACCTGGGCAGACGGCCCCTCTGTCGTCCCCGTCGGCAGCCCTGGAGCGATTCGCATCAGCGGCCAGGTGTTCGACGGTGCCGGGGATCCGGTCCCGGACGCGATCATTGAAACGTGGCAGTCAGATGCGGAGGGTCGCTTCGCGCACCCTGATGATCCGAGGGGCGCGTCGACATCGAGCTTCCGCGGTTTTGGCCGATGCGCCACGGACGATGAGGGTGTCTATGCGATCGTGACCGTCAAGCCGGGTCCGCTTCCGACGGGGGACGGACGCACGGAGTCGCCGCACATCGACGTATCCATCTTCGCGCGCGGTCTGCTCGACCGACTGGTGACGCGCATCTACTTTCCGGACGAAGCTGAAGCGAATGAAGGTGATCCGCTGCTCACGTCACTCCCCGAGTCCGCGCGTGACACGCTGGTGGCTGTCGTCGATGGCGAGAGCCTGCGGTTCGACATCCGGCTGCAGGGCCCGGGCGAGACAGCATTCTTCGAACTCTGAGGAGTGAAATGAAGACGCGTGTTCTGGGACAAGGACTGGTCGTCTCTGCTCTGGGACTCGGTTGCATGGGGATGTCGGATGCGTACGGGCCGGCCGATGAGACGGAGGCCATCGCCACCATTCGGCGGGCCCTTGATCTCGGGGTGACCCTCATCGACACCGCCGACATGTACGGGCCGTGGACCAATGAACGCCTCGTTGGCGCTGCTATCGCCGGGCGGAGGAATGACGTGGTGCTCGCCACCAAGTTCGGTAACGTCCGCAACGAGAGCGGCGACTTCCTCGGCGTTCGCGGTGACCCGGCATATGTTCGAGCGTGCTGCGACGCCTCACTGCAGCGCCTGGGCGTCGATGTCATTGACCTCTATTACCAGCACCGCGTCGACCGCAACGTGCCGATCGAGGAGACCGTCGGAGCGATGGCCGAGCTGGTCGCTGCCGGGAAGGTTCGTCACCTGGGGCTATCTGAAGCCGCGCCCGGTACCATTCGCCGAGCGCACGCCGTTCACCCGATCACGGCACTGCAAACCGAGTACTCGCTGTGGAGCCGCGAGCCGGAGGGCGAACTACTCGCCAGCACGCGAGAGCTCGGCATCGGTTTCGTTGCGTACAGCCCGCTCGGTCGGGGTTTCCTCACCGGGCGTTTCCGTTCATGGGAGTCCACGCTCGGCGATAATCGCGGTCGTTATCCTCGATTTCAACGCGAGAACATCGAGCGCAATCTGGTCATCGTGGATGCCGTTGAGGCGGTCGCGAAGCGTGTCGACGCGACGGCAGCTCAGGTGGCGCTCGCCTGGGTGGCGCAGCAGGGTGACGATATCGTGCCGATCCCGGGCACGAAGCGTGTGCGCTACCTCGAAGAGAACATTGCGTCCCTCAACGTCATTCTCGACGCCGCGGATGTGGCTGCACTCGAGGCGGCAGCGCCGGCGGGCGCCACCGCTGGCGAGCGCTACGCAAGCATGGCGTCGATAGACAGCTAAAGGAGCCTGGCGGTGCGCCGATCCGACGGACCTTCGGCCTCAGCCTGATCGGCGGCGGACCCACCAAAACGTGGCGGAAATCAGCGCGAGACCGAGCAGAACGAACAATCCCGCCTCGATAACCTGGAACGGCCAGTAGCGATCCGCCGGCTGGTACGTGGCGACCACGTGAATGCCCGCCTGGCGAATGCATGCGTCGATGTTCGACGCAATGGGGAGCGCGCCGCCTCCCGGCCCGCCGAGAGCTGGGCAATCGCCGATCACCCTGTTGAAGTCAATGCCCTGCCCGGTGCCGACGAGATGCCCTGCTCTGTCCACCGTCTGGGCGGACATCTGCCAGGCGCCAGGCATGGGCGATTTTGTCGTCGTCTTCTCGGCCGACAGTCCATAGGAGTCGGTCAGTGCCGGCTGGTAGTGCGGGCGCGCGACAAACTCCACCAGAACCCGCACCCCGGCAAAGCCGACGAGAGTCGCGGCCATCGCGGGAACGGTCCTCCCGATGATCGCCCCGGCTGCGGCTCCGAGTCCGAATGCGAAGACACCGTACGCGATCGGCACCACCCCCAGGAGATCGAAGATTCCGGGCATGAATCGATCGTTGCCCGCCGCCGCGACCAGGGGACCGGACCACCACTGGAGAGCAAGGGTGAGCACGATTGAGCCGACGATCACGGCCGCCGCCAGCGCGCCCAGTTTGACCGTGAGCCAGCGAGCCCGGCTGACCGACTGCATCCACACCATCCGGTGGGTTCCCTGCTCGAACTCTCGGGCGATGAGCGGGCCGCCCCAGAAGACGCCGACGAGGCCGGGGAGGACGAGGAAGAGCGGAATCACGAACTGATAGCCGGCGTACTGGGTCGACCACGTGCCGGCAAGGGAGGAGCAGCTACTGGCCGTGGCGGCGAGGCACGCCGCCAGCCCGGAGCCCGTGAATGAGGACTGCATCTCCGCACCGGTAACTGCGAGGAAGGCAAGCAGGGCCACCAAAATGGCCGCTCCGGCCAGCAGTTGGAAACGATGCTGCCGCCACGTGAGCCAGATCACGATGAACTCCCGGCGGCTCCCACCGCTACTCGTGGCGGTGGCAGCGCCGACGACGCCGGGTGCCCGAGGTACGCGAGGACGAGATCCTCGAGACCTATGGCTTCCGAAGCCCATGCCGGATCGACGACAGCGCCGTCGGTCCGCACCAGGAGTGTCGTCTGCCGGTCGGTGTGGTGCTCCTCCACGATCGACGCCACGCCTTCGATGTGAGCCACCTCGGATCGAACACCGGTCAGCACACGGTGGCAGCCGAGGAGGTCGTCGATGTCCCCGGACACCTGAACGCGCGAGGACGCCAGCAGGATGAGGTAATCGCATGTTCGCTCGAGATCCGCCACAAGATGCGAGGACAGCACGACGGTTGCGCCGGTGTCGGTTGCGCTGTCCAGCAAGGTCTGCATGAACGCCCGCCGTGCCAGCGGGTCGAGGTTGGCGAGTGGCTCATCAAGCAGGAGTACCTCGGGGCGTTTGCCGAGCGCCAGCGCGAGCGCCACCTGTGCCCGCTGGCCGCCGGAAAGATCGCCAACGCGTTGGTGCTCGGGGATCTCCAGCTGCCTGAGCCGAGCACGCGCGCCGTCGTCCCAGACCGGGTTGAGGCGTCGACCGAGTTCGAGGGTGTCGCCGACGGTGAATCTCGGATACAGCGGCACATCCTGTGCGACCAGGCCCACCCTGGCAACGAGCCCGCGCTCTCGACCGGGTACGGCACCCTCGATCGTGATTGCGCCTTCCGTCGGGCGGGTCAATCCCGCTGCGAGATGCAGAAGCGTGGTCTTGCCGCTCCCGTTCGGCCCCACGAGTGCCACGATCCGGCCTTGGGGAATGTGCAGATTGCAGTCACGCAGTGCCCAACGCGAGCCGTACCGCTTGCCGAGACCGGCTGCCTCGATCCCAGTCACGCGACCTCCTCCTGGCCTGCCCGGAGCGCCGCTTCGAACATCGCATCGAGCGCGTCCGGGTCGAGCCCCGAGTGGAGGGCTTCGCGAACCCATGCGTCCAACCCACGCCGCAATGCGGCCTGTTGCGGTGACGGCGCACGGTGCAGCGAGCGGATCACGAAGGTGCCCTGGCCCGGCCGCCCCTGGATCAGGCCCTCCGACTCGAGGACGCGATACGCCTTCAGGACGGTATTGGGGTTGATGGCGAGGGCGCCGACGACCTCCTTCACAGTCGGTAACTGATCGCCCGGTTGCAGCGTCCCAAGCCGAAGCGCTTGACGCACCTGCTGCGCGATCTGGAGGTACGTGGACAACCCAGAGGTTGTACTGAGCCGGAACGCGATCATAGGCGCCTCCCCGAGCTTTATCTATTAGCCTATATATTAGACTAATAGATAAGCAGGCGGCGCACCTCCGCTGTCTACCGTCACCAGCCCCGCGATCACTACGAACACGGGTGACCAGCTGGGGTCTGTATACGCAGTGACGAGGATGTCACCCGCTTCGACATCGGCCTCCGCCATGTCGTGGATCACGCGGGCGCGTCCCTCGATAGTCCCCGCGGATACCGCCATCCCAGCCAGCGCGCCTGCCGGCACATCATCGCGTCGATACGATCCAGCGAGGGCCTCGCCATCCGAGGTGATCACGCGTGGCGGCGCGAGCGCTTGGTATGACCTGAACGCGCCGTTGCGCTGCCGGATGAGTTGGGCATCCGCATGATTCGTGCGGACGACATGATGAAGCTCGTCGAACGTGAGGTAGAAAATATCTTCTGCCTCACTCAGCACCTGACAATCGGTCAAACCGCGCGTTGATGGACGGCGCGTCAGCCATGATCCGGCGGAAGGCGTCAGTGGTCACGCAGAAACCGGCCGGCACACGAATGCCCTCGATCCGCGAAAGCTGACCCAGTGCTGCTGCCTTGCCGCCGACGATGGCGACCTGCGTCCGGTCGATCGTGTCGAGGCTCAGAGCGTACCTGTTCATCGGTCCACCATTTCCTTCAACCACCGAGCCCCGCTCATTCGTGCAGTGGGCTGCGCCCACGACACCCGAGCCGGCGCATGGCATGCAGTGTCAGCGCACCCGCGGTGGTTGCGGCAAGTCCCCCACCGTCGCGTACCATTGAAGGAAGGAAAGGATTGACGGTCGGGCTCCTCGACCACGGTGGTCATCCTACGCGGGCTTGTGCCAGCCCGTGCCGGCGTCGATGAGCGCGTCGGCCTGCTTCGGTCCCCACCCACCCGGCTTGTAAGGGATGGCGCGGTCATGCCCTCTCAGGATTGGATCGACGACCGTCCACGCAGCCTCGACGGCCGCTTCGCTGGTGAAGAGCGTCCCGTCGCCCAGCATTGCATCGCCCAGGAGGCGGTCGTATGGCGACTGCGCACTGCGTTGTTCCTCGAGCAGCGAAAACTCCTGCTGAACGCCCGAGTACTCCTCGCCCGACCGTTTCAGTCGTGCTCCGATAGCGATGGCGGGTCCGGGCTCGACACGAAAGCGCAGGTAATTGGATCGCCCCATCTGCTGCGGAGCATCGGCGAAGAGACGTTGCGGGGGTGGCTTGAGCTCGACGAGCACTTCGGTGGCCGTCGAGGCGAGCCGCTTGCCCGCCCTGACGTACCAGGGCACGCCGTCCCAGCGCCACGAGTCGATGTGGAGTCGCACGGCACAGTACGTCTCGACATCTGACGTCGCGGCCACACCCGCCTCCTTCCGAAAGCCGATGTACTGACCGCGCACGAGGTCGTCACGCTGCAGGGGCCGCATCGACCGGAAGACCTTGATCTTCTCGCTGCGCATGTCATCGGCTGCGATACTCGCGGGGGCATCCATCGCCAGCAACGCGATGACCTGGAAGAGGTGGTTCTCCACCACATCGCGCAGGCAACCGGTGGCGTCGTAGAAGGCTCCTCGCCCACGAACGCCGAAGCGCTCAGCCATCGTGATCTGCACACTCGCGACGTGGTCGCGGTTCCAGAGGGGCTCGAGAAAGGAATTCGAGAAGCGGAAGTAGAGGATGCTCTCGACAGACTCCTTGCCGAGAAAGTGGTCGATTCGGAAGATCGCGTCCTCGGGGAAGAACGAATGGGCGACGTCGTTCAGCCGTCGCGCCGACGCACGATCGTGCCCGAACGGCTTCTCGACGATGACTCGTGCACCATTGGCCAGATCTGCCGCCCCAAGCTGTCTGATGACCACCGCGAAGAGTCCAGGCGGGATCGCGAGGTAGTGCGCGGGATGTGCAGCCTTCCCCAGCGCAGCCTTCAGGCGCGTAAAGGTCTCAGCATTCGCGTAGTCACCGTCGACGTATTGCAACCGCGACAACAGCCGGTTGAACGCGCGCCGATCGTCGACACCGCCCGCGGTGTGCTCGATGCTGTCCCGCGCCCGGCCGCGGAGCTGCTCCAGCGTCCAGCCTGAATGCGCAACGCCCACCACCGGAACGTTGAGCACGCCTCGTTTCGTCATCGCGTACAACGCTGGGAAGATCTGCTTGTGTGCCAGGTCTCCGCTGGCCCCGAAGAAGACGAGTGCGTCCGACGTGGTGCCGCTCACCATCCGGGACATGCGGTCAAGTCGCTTTCTCGTTGTGACCGCCAAACTGCTTTCGCATGGCGCTGAGGACACGGTTGGCGTAGTCGGCGTTACCCCGTGACTCGAAGCGCGCAAACAGCGCGGCGCTGATCACCGGCGCCGGCACCCCCTCATCGACCGCGGCGAGCGCAGTCCACCGGCCCTCGCCGGAATCGGACACGTGGCCGCTGAAATCGCTGAGCTCGGCATCGCCGTTCAACGCGACGGCCGTGAGGTCGAGCAGCCATGACGCGACCACGCTCCCGCGCCGCCAGACCTCTGCGATGTCGCTGAGATTCAGCTGATACTGGTACGCGTCCGGCTCCCGCAGCGGGGTCGTCTCAGCGTCTGCTTCCTGTGACCGCAGACCAATGTCGGCATTCTTGAGGATGTTGAGCCCCTCGGCATACGCCGCCATCAGGCCGTACTCGATACCGTTGTGCACCATCTTCACGAAATGGCCTGCGCCGTTGGGACCGCAGTGCAGATAGCCGTTCTCCGCGTGGCTCGCCGGGCCTTTGCGCCCCGGCGTTCTCGCCGCCGCATCCACCCCTGGCGCGATTGTCCGAAAGATCGGATCGAGATGGTCGACCACCGAGTCCTCTCCCCCGATCATCAGGCAGAAGCCCCGCTCGAGCCCGAAGACACCGCCGCTCGTTCCGCAGTCGACGTAATGGATGCCGCGCTCGCGCAGCTGGCGCGCTCGTTCAATGTCATCGCGGTAATAACTGTTGCCGCCGTCGATGATGATGTCGCCGGGGTCGAGGGACGCCGCAAGCTCCTCCACGGTGCCACCTGTCACACCTGCCGGGACCATCACCCAGACGGCCCGGGGCTTGTCAAGCTTCGCCACCAGGTCGGCGACGGACGTCGACGCTCGCGCGTGCTGGCCAGCAGTCTTTGCCACAGCGGCGGGATTGACGTCGAAGACCACACACTCGTGGCCCCCTTTGCCGAGACGCTCGACCAGATTCGCGCCCATCCTCCCGAGTCCGATCATCCCGAGTTGCATGCTGTCTCCTATCAACGTTGCTGGCTGATTGTCAGCGCCGAGCGACGTGCTTCAGCCATCCGCTCCCTCCCAGAGTTTGATGCCGCCGAGAATGCCGGCCAGGTTGCCGACGATGGTGATGGACGCATCGACATGGCCTTTCAATGCTTGAGCGTTGCCGCCGCTCACGTACAACCGGTCGTAGTTGATGAGCACGTGAAAGTTGCCGAACGCCTTGCGGACGCGCTTTCGCCATTTCTTGGCGCCGATCCTCTCGAAGGCTGCGTTGCCAAGCTGCTCGTCGTACGTCTCGCCCTTGCGAAACGGGTGGTGCGCAAGTTCGAGATGCGAGGAGAGCTTCCCGTCGACAAGCAGTGCAGTCCCCACGCCGGTACCGAGCGTCACAACGAACTCGACGCCGCTGCCACTCACAACGTCGAGTCCCTGGATATCAGCGTCGTTGGCGACACGCACCGGATGACCGAGTCGAGCTGCCATCGCGCCGGCAAGGTCGAAGCGCGTCCACGCGGCGAGGAGCTTCCCGGAAACCCGCGAATCGGGACCGGACCTCGTCACGAAATCGGGCGCGGTCAGGACTATCCCGTTCCTGACAACACCAGGGAAGCCGATCGAAGCGCGATCCGCAGCGGGGAGAGGTGCGACGAGCTTCGCGAGCGTGTCAACAAGGCGCTCCGGCGGGCATGGATACGTTGTCTTGACTCTGACTCTGCCGGCCATGAGCTTTCCGGTGGCGTCCAGCACAGAGGCTTTGAGACCCGTACCGCCGACGTCGATTGCCAGCGTCGCCGGACGCACCATCTCTTGCGTAACCACCGACACCAAGCATAGTCCGATGGTCCCGTTCACCTCGACGGCACGCTCTCGCCCTCATGTGTCACCGAGCCCGTGGGATGCATTCACGGTACCGCCACGAGACCGATCCACAGCGAGCACTCGCAACGCGCCGGCTCCGCGGACATGAAAACGGCGACGCCCGGTGTAAGAGCAGCAGGGCCGGGACGCCGCCGCGAGGGAGGAGCAACGGGATGCTCCGGATGCCGCTCCGGAGTGCGCCGCTTTCAGGCGCTAGCTAGCGCATGACCTGCACGTCGGCACGGGTCGAGCGCCATACCGCACTCGATAGTTGGTCAGGCGTCGTCTCTGCCTTCAGGAGAAACCCCAGCGCACCTGAGTTGAGTCCGCGATCTCGGAGTTCGGGATCGCCAACGTTGCTGAGGATGATCACCGGTATGTCGCGGGTCGCGCCACAGGTCTGAGTCCGTCAAGCACTTCGAAGCCATCGAGGCCCGGCAGGCGGAGGTCGAGGTAGATGAAGTCGGGGATCTCTTCGGTCGCCACTCGCAACCCCTCCCGACCGTCCCTGGCGTGCTTCACCACGTAGCCGTCCGCGATGAGGCGAAAGCTGTACATCTCAGCAACGTCCCGATCGTCTTCGATGATCAACACGGTGACGTCAGCCCGTGCGTCGTGCATGTCTCGCATCCCCCGGTCGCCTGCGGTGATCTACCTGATGATTACGCACGTGGAACGGAAGGCGCCACTGTGCCGCAGCGGAACGGACGATAGGCGACACCCACCGCCTCCGTCCGTACGCCAACCGACAGAGCGTTCGGCTCAAACGGCTGGCGCGCGGGATTCTTCCAAAGGCGGCGGACCGCCGGGCACGCCTACCGAATCTCGATCGCCCACTCGCCGCGTGGTCGTAACTCGCCGATGATCGGGTGGCCCGCAACCTCACCGGCCACGAGTAAGCCGCCACTCGTCTGCGCATCGGCCAGCAGGAGGCGCTCACTCTCATCGGCTTCGGTGCGACCACCCCAGCGCACATGTGGAGTGACCCAGTCCAGATTGCGGCGCGTGCCGCCACTCACGTAGCCCGCTGCAAGCGCATCACGCGCTCCGTCCAGATACGGGACCGCCGTTGCATCGATAACTGCCGTCAGGTTGCTTGCGCGCACCACCTTGTACAGATGACCGAGCAGGCCGAAGCCGGTGATGTCCGTCGCGCAGCGCGCGCCCCCCGCGAGGGCTGCCTCCGAAGCGACGGCGTTCAGCTCGACCATCGTCGCCACCGCGTGAGGGAACACCTCACCCGTATGCTTGTGCCGGCTGTTGAGCACCCCGATCCCGAGCGGTTTCGTCAAGGTCAGCGGCAGCCCGGCAGCACCTGCGTCACTTCGCAGGAGCCGGTCGGCGGCTGCGAGCCCGGTGACCGCCATGCCGTACTTCGGCTCCGGATCGTCGACACTGTGCCCTCCCGCGACCGGACATCCCGCCAGCCTGGCGACGTCGAGACCGCCGCGCAACACTTCGCGCGCCAGGCTGGGCGGCAACACCTCACGCGGCCAGCACAACAGGTTGACCGCGAGAATCGGGTGTCCACCCATCGCGTAGATGTCGGAGAGCGCATTCGCCGCCGCGATGCGGCCCCAGTCGTATGCGTCATCGACGACCGGCGTGAAGAAGTCGACTGTGCTGAGCACGGCCATCCCATCGCCGTCGAGGCGGACGGCGGCGGCATCGTCGTCGGGGTCGAGCCCGACCAGGAGGGATGCAGACGACTCACCGGTGAGACCGGCGATCATCTCCTCGAGCTCGCCGGGAGGGATCTTGCAGGCGCATCCACCACCATGGGCGTATTCAGTGAGTCGCACGGGGCGATCTTCCCAATTCGGGGCTAACGGCCGCGACGGCGGCTTGGCCGTTCCCCTACCCTCTTCGTGGAGGCGTCTGGGCGCCTGGTGGCCCTCCTGATCTTCAAAATCAGTGTGACCGAGTATCCCGGTCAGGCGGGTTCGATTCCCGTCCGCCTCCGCCACTCATCGATCGAAGGGGGCTGATGCATAGCGACCCGCGGCGCAACGTCCCGTCGACGGATCTGCTGCTGCAGGATCCGCGCCTCGTGGAGGCGGAGCAGCGGCTTGGACGCGCGATCGTTCGCACGACCATCCATGCCTCCCAGGAGCGCGTGCGAGCTGCAGCCGTCATGCCCGAGGAGATCGTCGAGGACATCGTGAGCCATCTCCCCGATCGCGCAACCGCGCTGCGGCCGGTGCTCAACGCAACCGGCACCATCCTGCACACCAACCTTGGTCGCGCTTCGCTCTCCACCGCCGCACGCAGCGCACTCCTTGCGGCATCTGCGTACGTGGACGTCGAGTACGACCTCCGCGACGGCACGCGCGCCGGGCGCGGTCGCGGTGCGCTCGCGGCGCTGCGTCACGCGCTCCTGGACGCGGGGGACGTGATGGTCGTCAACAACGGCGCGGCCGCTCTGGTGCTCGCCATCACGACGCTGAGCACCGGCCGGGAGGTGGTCTGGAGCCGCGGCGAACTTGTGGAAATCGGCGACGGATTCCGGTTGCCGGACCTCGTCGCCAGTACCGGCGCGCTCGTTCGGGAGGTCGGCACGACGAACCGGACCACACTCGCGGACTACGCCGCCGCCATCGGCGACGACACCGGATGCATTCTCAAAGTGCATCCGTCGAACTTCCGGCTCACCGGTTTCACCGAGGCTGTCGGTGTCAACGAACTCGCGACGCTCGGACCGCCGCTCGTCGTCGACGTGGGATCGGGGCTGCTCGCACCTGAGCGCCTGCTCCCCGACGAGCCGGACATCACCACCGCGCTGCGATCCGGCGCGGATCTCGTGACCGCCAGCGGCGACAAGCTCCTCGGCGGTCCCCAGGCCGGGATCATCGCCGGCCGAGCTGACCTCGTGGCCAGGCTCCGCCGCCATCCACTCGCCCGGGCGCTCCGCGTCGACAAGCTCACACTTGCCGCACTCGAGGCGACCTTGACCGGGCCCCGGAACCCGACCGAGCTCGCTCTGCACGCCGACCCAGACGACCTGCGTGTCCGCACCGAGCGCGTCGTCGCCGCAGTGGGTGCTCCCGCTCACCTAACCGCAGCAGTCGGGACTGTCGGCGGCGGCAGTGGCCCTGGGGTCGAGCTCCCGGGATGGGCGGTCAGCCTCCCCGAGGCGTATGCGGCGCCGCTGCGGCTCGGCGATCCCGCCATCGTCGGCCGCATCGAGCGCGGCCGCTGCCTCCTCGATCTGCGCTGTGTGCCCCCCGATGCCGACCACGATCTGATCCGCGCGGTACTCGCGTGCAGGTGATCGCCACCGCGGGGCACGTCGACCACGGCAAATCGACTCTGGTCAGGGCTCTGACCGGGATTGAGCCGGATCGCTGGGCCGAGGAACGCCGGCGGGGCATGACGATCGACCTGGGCTACGCATGGACGACGCTGCCCTCGGGTGAGGTGGTGGCCTTCGTTGATGTGCCGGGCCACGAGCGCTTCACCACCAATATGCTCGCGGGAGTTGGGCCGGCGCCGGCGGTCCTGCTGGTGGTGGCGGCGGACGGCGGTTGGGCCGCGCAGACCGACGAGCACGTCCGTGCGCTCGATGCGCTGCGTGTCGAGCACGGGTTGCTCGCAGTCACCCGCAGCGACCTGGCCGACCCGGGTCCCGCGACCGCGCAGACCCTTGCCCGGCTCGCCGGCACCAGCCTTGCGGGGATCCCCGCAGTGAGCGTCTCCGGCAGCACCGGCCAGGGCATCGACGAACTGCGCACGGCCCTCGGTGACCTGGCCGCGTCCCTGCCACGGCCAGATCCAGACACGCGCGTCCGGCTCTGGGTCGACCGGTCGTTCACCATCAGGGGCAGCGGCACAGTGGTCACCGGAACACTCGGCGCGGGCACAGTGCGGGGCGGCGACGTGCTCGAGCTTGCCGGAACGCATGTCACCGTTCGAGCCCTCCAGCGCCTCGGCGAACCGGCGGATGAAGTACGCGGCCCGGCGCGCGTCGCCGTCAACCTGCGTGGCGTTCCGCACGACCACGTGCACCGTGGTGACGCGCTCCTCACCCCGGGCGCATGGCGGCAGACGGCACTCGCGGATCTGCGCTTCGACGGCGCGACGCTCCCAAGCCATGTCGTGCTCCACATCGGCTCTGCGGCAGTTCCGGGACGCGTCCGACGGATCGGCCCGGAGGACGCGTCAGGTACCGGCGTCCTCGTACGACTCACGCTCGACGTGCCGCTGCCACTTGCCGTTGGGGACCGCGTGCTCTTGCGCGATCCCGGACTGCGTCAAGTTCTCGGCGGGGCGACGGTGCTCGATCCGCTGCCTCCACCACTCCGCCGCCGGGGCGCGGCGCGAGCGCGCGCTGTCGCGCTGCGTGCCGACACGGGCGGGGCGGACCTTGTTTCGGAGCTCGCTCGTCGCGGCGCCGCAAGCCGTTCGCTCCTGGCTGCGCTCGGCGTGCCGATCTCGCATCCTCTCCCGTCAGGGATCGTCACCGCCGCTGATTGGCTCGTCGACGCGGCGCAGTGGAGGCGGTGGCGTGCGGCACTGCACTCCGCGGTCGGCGCGCATCCCGGCAACGCGTTGCTCGACACCGGCATCACCCGCTCCGACACGGTCCGTGCGCTCCATCTCCCCGATGCGCGACTCCTCGACGGTCTCATCGCGGCATCTCCCGAAATCGAGGAGGCGCACGGCAAACTGCGACCGCGCGGCGTTCGCTCGTCATTGCGCGCGGATCTCGAAGCGTCCATTGCGCGGCTCACCGCGTTGCTCGAAGTCAATCCCTTCAACGCACCTGAGCAGACAGAGCTCGGTGCGCTCCGGCTCGGCCGTCAGGAGCTCGGAGCAGCGGCGAACGCCGGCGCAATCCTCCGACTCCCCGGCGACATCGTGCTGCTCCCGAACGCTCCGCAGCAGGCGGCAACAGTGCTGCGCGGACTGCCGCAGCCCTTCACGCTGTCTGCCGCACGTCAGGCGCTCTCGACGACGCGGCGAGTTGCGGTCCCGCTGCTCGAGCACCTGGATCGCATCGGGCTCACTGAACGCGTCGACGAAGGACTCCGGAGGCTACGCGCTTAGAGCAGAGCCGGTCGCTACTGGCCGATGCGTCCGTCGATGCGCTCGCGCAGCAGGTCGGCGTGACCTCAGGGTGCGCGCTGATCGAGCCGGGCTCGTTGCGGCGCAACGGTATACCGCGGGTCACGCGCTGATTGCTGGCCCGCTTCGAAGATCCCGAAGCGCGTGCATGCCGACGCCGCCACGAACGCGAAACCGGACAGCATCGACGCTGTGCGCGAGCGCCGACCAAGTGCGATGGTGCCGATGAGGCCACCAGCAGCGAGTGCGCGACCGCTGCTTATCAGGAGTCGTGCGCGGCCGGTGCGCAGGGTTTCGGCGCTCAGACCCATGCTGCGCTCCATCCTTTGTGCCGCCGCGAGATCGAGCAGCAGTCCGCCGAGTGCAAGGCGCCGTGCCGGCCCTGCCTGTTCGACGGACGCGCCGATCATGCCCACGCCGCCGGCCGCCATCGCCGCCGACCCCGCAAAGACGAACGGCAGCTCGCGGTACGCCGCATGCCACGCCGGCGTCGCCGTATCCGACAGCAGAACCCCGGTATATGACGCCAGCCCGGGTGCGAGCAGCGCCGCGGCCAGTCCGGCGGGACGTGCTGCGAGCGTGACCGGGCGCGCGAGCGTCCGCAACGGGCGCGGCAGCAGCGCCACCAACTCTGCGGTGGCGGCGATTCCCGCCATGGGCCCAAACGCGGTGAGCGTCCACGTGCCCACCGACATCGGCGACGTCGGTTTCGCGACACGCAGCATGTTGAGGAACCGGCTCGGTTTGCCGAGGTCGTGAATCAGTGCCGCAGCGCCTGCAGTCGTACCGACAAGCGCACTGAGCCGCATGACGCGGCGAAGCTCGTTCCTGCCGCTGAGGTCGGCGCCCGCGGCGAGAAGTGACGATCCGGCGGCCAGACCGCCCAGGAAGAGGTAGGCGGGAATGTCGTTCTTCCACGGCGATGGCTTGACCACCGGACGTCCGTAGTACGACGTGAACGTCGCGTCGGGCACCATCGGTTGCTCACCCCCACGGCCCCCCCCACCACCACCTCGCCGGCGGCGCGGCGCACCCGTTGCGGCGACCGGGTCAGCAGTCACGAACGCACCCGGATGAACGCTGCGGCAGCCCCCGCGAGGAGTGCTGCACCGGCGAGCGCCGCAGCCCTCCACATGTCGGGCAGATCGCGCGTCGGGACGACGGGATCCGGCGGCAGGCCGTACACCTCGGGCTCGTCAAGGAGCAGGAAGAACGCGCCGGCACCGCCGATTCCATCGTCCGGGTCGGCTCCGTACAGACGCGCGTCGGTGACACCGGCAGCGTGCAGTTCGGCGATGCGTCCGCGTGCACGAACGCGCAATTCGTCGAGGTCACCGTACTGAATTGACTGCGTCGGGCACGCCTGCGCGCAGGCCGGGGTCATGCCCTCGGAGAGCCGGTCATAGCAGAGCGTGCACTTCTGCGCGATCCCGACATTGAGCGCGTCCGATGGGCCCTCGCGTCGTTCGATGACCCCGAAGGGGCATGCGGGCACGCAGTAGCCGCAGCCGTTGCACACATCCGGCTGGATCACGACGGTCCCGAACTCGGTGCGCATCAGGGACCCCGTCGGGCAGACGTCAAGGCATGCGGCGTTGGTGCAGTGTTTGCACACGTCGGACGACATCAGCCAGTGCATGGCGGTGTCTGCCGGCGCTGCTCGGTCGCCGGCGGAAGCATTCGCGACCATCGGCAGTGGGGTGAGCCCACCGGACCGTGACGGCCCGCGCCGCTCGATGAATGCCACATGCCGCCACGTGCTCGCGCCGAGGGCGCCGGTGTTGTCGTACGACATGCCAAGGAGGCTCAGGCCGTCCTCGGGAATGCCGTTCCACTCCTTGCATGCCACCTCGCATGCCTTGCAGCCGATGCAGATTGATCCGTCCGTGAAGAACCCCTTTCGTGCCGGTGCCTCGACCCACCCGGAGTCGAGCGCCGGATCGGCTGCAGCGAACGACTCTCGCCTCATGCGCCCTCTCCACGCGGAGTGAATCGCGCGGTGCCCGTGTCGATGCCGATCCCCGCGCGCCGCCGGTACTCCTCGACAAACCGGACGAGCGCCGGACCGGTGGGCCGACGCCCGGGCTGGATGTCGCACGACGCTGCCTTTGACTCCTGAATGAGCACGTTGGCATCGAGTGCGACGCCCAGGACATCGTTGGCCGAGTCGCCGCTCACGATCGCGCCCCCGCCGCCGACACCCCAGTGGTACGGCAACCCGATCTGATGGATCACGCGCCCTCCGACAGTCAGCGGGACGATGCGGTCGGTGACGAGCACGCGGGCCTCGATCGCGGTGCGCGCCGTCACGATCGTTGCCCATCCCCGATGCTCGAGTCCCCGCTCGGCCGCAAGCTGCGGTGAGACCTCGCAGAAGAATTCCGGCTGCAGCTCAGCGAGATAGGGCAGCCAGCGACTCATGCCGCCCGCTGTGTGATGTTCCGTCAGCCGGTACGTGGTGACCACGAAGGGAAATACCTCTGATCCCGGCTCAGGGAACGATGGGTTGGTGAGATTCTCCTGTCGCGGGAACACCTCGCGAGTCGGGTTGGACTGCTGTGTGTACATGGCGTTGCGGAGTGGCGACTCGTGCGGTTCGTAGTGCGCCGGCAACGGACCGTCGAGCAGCCCGCTCGGCGCGTACAGCCACCCCTTCCCGTCGGACTGCATGATGAAGGGATCGTCCCCGGCCAGTCCCTCCGGCCCGCCGATGCCGGCCGCCGGCCGGTACGACGGCGCCTTCGTCGCCTGGAAGTCGGGCACGTCGTGCCCGGTCCACTTCCCGGCCGTCTCGTCCCACCAGACGTACGCCTTACGCAGGCTCCACGGCTTGCCGTCGGGGTCGGCTGAGGCACGGTTGTAGAGAATGCGCCGGTTCATCGGCCACGCCCAGCCCCATTCGGGCGCCACCCAGGACTGCTCGCGACCCGGCTTGCGCCTCGCCGATTGATTGACCCCGTCAGTGTAGACACCGGTGTAGATCCAGCATCCGCCCGACGTCGAGCCATCCGCCTTCATGTCGACAAAGGTGCTCAGCATCTCTCCCTGCTTGTCCCCGCTGAGGTGCTGTCCGTTGATCTCGCGCAATACCGCCCCGGCATCGGGCTCGCCGCGCTCACCCTCCGGGTACTCCCAGGTCAGGTTGCGGAGCGCCGCGTCGCGTTCGAGCGTCGAGGTCGCCAGCTTCTCGCGGAGGCGCTTGCCGAGCTGGTAGAAGAACTGCAGCTCGCTCCGGCAATCAGCCGGCGGCTCGACGGCCTTGTGGTGCCACTGCAACATGCGCTGCGTCTGGGTGAAGCTGCCGTCCTTCTCCGTGTGGGCTGCCGGTGGCAGGAAGAACACCTCGGTGCCGATGGCGTCGGTGCGCATCTCACCGGTCGCGATTTCCGGGCCGTCCTTCCAGAAGGTCGCCGATTCGATGAGGCGGAAATCGCGAACAACCAGCCACTTGAGGTGCGACATCGCCTGCCGCTGCAGCTTGCCGTTCGCCGACCCAACGGCGGGGTTCTGACCGACGAGGAAATATCCCTCGACCTGGTCGTCCAGCATCGCGAGTGTCGTCTGATACGTACCGTGATCGCCGCTGATCCGGGGCAACCAGTTGAAGCCAAAGTCGTTGTCGTTTGTCGCCGACTCCCCAAACCATGACTTCAACAGACTCACGGTGTACGCGTCGGCTGCTGTCCAGAATCCCTTCTGGCCATCACTCTTGATGGACGCCAGATATTCGTCCAGGTTCTCGTGCGCTCCGGCGCGCGGCATCGGCAGGTATCCGGGGAGCAGATCGAACAGGGTTGGAATGTCCGTGGATCCCTGAATGCTTGCGTGACCACGGAGCGCGAGAATGCCGCCGCCCGGACGGCCTATGTTCCCCAACAGCAGCTGGATGATCGCCGCGCCGCGGATGTACTGGACGCCGACGGAGTGCTGCGTCCATCCGACGGAGTACACCCACGCGGTCGTGCGCTCCCGACCACTGTTGGCGGTGACTGCCTCGCAGACCCTCGCGAATTGCTCCGGCGGAACACCGCAGATCTGCTCGACCATCTCAGGCGTGTAGCGAGCGTAGTGCCGTTTCAGGATCTGGAAGACGCAGAAGGGATGCTGCAGGGTCTCGTCGCGCTGCACGACGCTGTCCGCGAGCGACGCACCGCGACCACCAAGCTCCTGTCCGCCCGGCTCTGACTTCTCTCTGCTTGCACGGAACAGGCGGCGTCCTGCCGCTGGAGCCTGCTCCATTCCCTCGTAACCCCAACTCGTGGTGTCGTACGCGCCGGTCTTGGGGTTGTAGCCGGAAAACAGGCCATCCAGCTGCTCCGTATCGACGAAGTCCTCGCCCACGATGGTGGCCGCGTTCGTGTAATTGACGACGTACTCGGGGAAGTACTGCTCGTTGTCGAGGATGTACTTGATGATCCCGCCGAGGAACGCGATGTCGCTCCCGGCGCGAAGGGGTACGTGGAGATCGGCCATCGCCGACGTGCGGGTGAACCGTGGATCGATGTGAATGATCGTCGCGCCGCGAGCTTTCGCCTCCATCACCCACTGGAAACCGACGGGATGGCACTCGGCCATGTTCGATCCCTGGATGACGATGCAGTCAGCATTCTGCAGATCCTGCTGGAAGGTCGTGGCTCCGCCGCGTCCGAACGAGGCCCCCAGACTGGGGACAGTCGAACTGTGTCAAATACGGGCTTGGTTTTCGACCTGAATGACACCGATCGACGTGAAGAGTTTCTTGATCAGATAGTTCTCTTCGTTGTCGAGCGTGGCACCCCCCAGGCTCGCGATCCCGAGCGTGCGGTTGAGTGCGTTGCCGTCGTCATCGCGGTCCTGCCACGTTCGCTCTCGGGTTTCGAGGACGCGATCGGCAATCATCTCCATCGCGCGCTCGAGCGGTAGGTCCTCCCAGTCGGTGCCGAACGGGCGCCTGTATTTGACCGTCCGCACACGGCTCGAATCGTTGACAAGCTGCTCGCTCGCGGACCCCTTGGGGCACAGCCGCCCGCGCGACACCGGGGAGTCCGGATCACCTTCGATCTGCACGACCCGCTCGCCCTTGACATACACCCGCTGACCGCAGCCCACGGCGCAGTACGGGCAGATGCTCTTCACCACACGATCGGCGGTCTTTGTCCGCGGTGTGATCGTCTCGGTGGCTGCGGAGCGCACGGCCGACCCGCGCCCGAGCGAGTCGGCGCCGGTGAGCTGACGAAGGACGGGCCACGAGCGGAATCGACTGCGCAGGCTCATGTGCGGTTTGCCCCCAAGGGTGGTGACAGCGTTGTCAGATCAGCTGACATGTTACCTGCCGGGGCCGGCTGGTACGGCCTCGCACTCGTGACGGGTGGAGGGCGATCGCGACCGAGTCCGCTACTCGCGATCGATCCATTGCATCTGGCTTTCGTTGTGATGCTCGCCGGCAGGCGAGGGCAGATTGTCGAGCTTGTTGCGTTGTTCGCGACTCAGTTCGATGCCGTCCGACGCGACGTTCTCCTCGATGCGCGCAATGCGCTTGGTGCCGGGTATCGGGACGATGCCGTCACCCTGGGCGAGCAGCCACGCGAGCGCAACCTGTGCCGGCGTCGCACCAACCTCCGCCGCGATCGACTCGACATCCCTGACGAGGCGCAGATTGTGGTGAAAGTTCTCGCCGGCAAAGCGTGGATTCGTCTTCCGAAAGTCGGTGTCCGCCATGTCGTCAATTGACAGCACCTTCCCCGTGAGGAATCCGCGGCCGAGCGGCGAGTAGGCGACAAAGCCGATGCCCAGCTCGCGAACGAGCGGCAACAGCTTTGCCTCCGGATCGCGCGTCCAGAGTGAGTACTCGGACTGGAGTGCGGTGATCGGATGCACGGCATGGGCGCGACGGATCGTGCTGGGACCAGCCTCGGAGAGGCCGATATACCGAATCTTGCCCTCGCCAACGAGGTTCGCCACAGCACCCACCGTCTCTTCGATGGGAGTGTTCGGGTCGACGCGGTGCTGGTAGTACAGATCGATGCGGTCCGTGCCGAGCCGTCGGAGCGATCCCTCGACGGCGATGCGAATGTTCTGCGGACTGCTGTCAAGGACATCCACCGCTCCGCCGGCGTGCGACATCATGCCGAACTTCGTCGCCAGCACGACCTCGTCCCTCCGCTCCTTGATGGCGCGGCCGACAAGTTCCTCGTTGGTGAAGGGTCCATAGACCTCCGCCGTGTCAACGAGCGTGACACCAAGGTCGAGCGCGCGATGAATCGTGCGGATGGACTCAGCATCGTCGGTACCTGCTCCCGTGTACGACGCGGACATGCCCATCGTGCCGAGCCCGATGCGGGCAACGTCCAGCGTCCCCAGCGCGGTGTGCTTCACGCTCTGTGCTTCCGATCGCGGCCCTGATATTCCGCGTCCATCGCAAGTCTCTCCACTCGGGCTCGGGCTTCGGTAGCCCCGTATCAGCGTCCACGCTCATTGTCCGCTTGACGTCCGCCCGACGCGCGAGCGGACCGATCCGGATCGCAACCTGATATGCAGCACCCGGGCCGGGCTCGCTGCGAGACGACTTGGTCCTAGCTATTGACATTAGCTGCTAGGCTACGTACTGTAGCTTCATGAGCACGAACGCCACCGCCCGCCTCGAAAGCACCAGCTACCTCACCCGCCCCGAAGGCCGGGTTGCCTACGACGTCGGTGGAGAGGGCAGCCTGGTCATCCTCGTCCCCGGCATGGGTGACCTGCGCACCACGTATCGATTCCTGGCACCGTCGCTCCGTGACGCCGGCTATCGCGTCGCGTGCATGGACCTTCGCGGTCACGGCGACAGCGACGTCACATTCGCTTCGTACGGCGACGCCGAGACTGCTGACGACATCCTCGCCCTTATCGACGAAATCGGCGGGCCGGCAATCGTCGTCGGCAATTCGATGGGCGCCGGCGCAGCGGTCCTCGCTGCGGCGACGCGGTCCGACCTGGTTCGCGGCCTCGTTCTCGTCGGGCCTTTCGTTCGCAACGGCAAGACGAGCGCCATGCGGCGCCTGTTCTTTCGGATCGCAGTGGCGCCGCTCTGGGCCGCGTCCGTCTGGAAGTCGTATCTCCCGAAGCTGTACGCGGGCCGGAAGCCCGACGACTTCGCCGAGTACCGCAGCCGGGTTGTCGCGAACCTCCGCCGGCCGGGACGCGCGAAGGCGTTCTCACGAACAACGCACACCAGCCACGACCAAGCGGAAGCGCTCCTCAGTCAGATCACTGCTCCGACGATGGTCGTGATGGGCGACCAGGATCCTGATTTCCCCGATCCGATCGCCGAGGCCACGTGGATCGGCGAGGCGCTCCACGCCGAGGTCGTCATCGTCCAGGACGCGGGACATTACCCGCAGTCGCAGCAGCCCGACGTCACGACGGCAGCCGTGCGCCGCTTTCTGGCATCGCTGGACCGCCGTCGTGCCTAGGGCGGGGCTGACAGAGGCCACCGTCATCGAAGAGGCGGAACGACTCGCTGACGAGGTTGGCCTGTCCAACCTCACGCTGGCGGCACTTGCGCTTCGGGTCGGCGTCCGGCAGCCGTCGCTCTACAAGCACATCGCGGGAATGGATGCACTGCAGCGCAGCATCGCAATACGCGCCAAGAATGAGCTGGCCGCAGTCCTCGGGCGTGCGGCCGTCGGTCGAGCTCGCGGCGACGGCCTCGCGGCGATGGCGCACGCGTACCGTGGCTGGGCGCTGCGACATCCGGCGCGGTACGCATCCGCGCAGCGCGCCCCGCTGCCTGGAGACCTCGACGACGAGGCGGCCAGCGCAAGCGTCGTGCAGGTCGCGTTTGAGGTCATGGCCGGTTTCGAGTTGCGCGACGACGACGCCGTCGACGCCATTCGCGCGCTTCGCGCCGCATTGCACGGCTTCGTCGCGCTGGAGTCCGGCGGTGGCTTCGGGCTCCCGGTCAGCATCGATCGCAGCTTCGATCGGCTCGTCGCCGGTCTCGACGCTGCATTCACGGCGTGGGGTTCACGCTGACCCGACGGTTGCCGACGATCTGACGCGGCGGCGGCGCTGGCCGCGTGCACAGCCGGTTGCACTGCTGATCGGACCGGTCGGCGGCATCGTGATCCTCGCGACGTCACCCTGATCGACCCTGCGACCCGTTGCGATTGGACGTATTCCGAAGTGGCGACATGACCATGTTGCAAAGCACCCGCAATGGGTCCGGGCGTCCATGAGGCAGGTCCACGTGAGTCGTCATCGACGACGACCAGCAACCCGGCTGCGTATCATCGGTCGGACCTGTTGCGGCGATGCCGCCGGCCGGCGAGAGGCAGTCGAGGTGAGCATGCATGGGGGGACACACGATGCGTAGGGTTTTCTACGGCGCGGTCATCGGGATGACCGGCATGGCGTTCGCCGCGCCGTTCTCGAGCGCTGCACGCGCGGCGTCGCCGGTGACGGTATATGCACCGGCCACAGTCGGTGTCGTGGCACCGACGACCGGTCCAACGGCGGCCGCGGCCTTGAGCCAGACAGCGCACCACACGCAGCGAGGCGCGCGATCCACAATTGCGTCAACAGGCAACGCAGCGGCGGCGATCGCTGCAGCCGGCGTCTCGTACGCCACGGCGTCCGTCCCCTCGTCACTCCTGAGCAATTTCAACGGGACGAGCAGTAACGACAGCCGCAAGACCAACTTCAATCAGGAGTTCGAGCCACCCGACCAGGGGCTCTGCGTCGGCAACGGCTACGTTCTCGAGCCCGTGAACTCGGCGTATCGGATCTTCACGACCAACGGCAAGACGCTTGAAGGGCCGACCAACGTCAACGACCTCTTTGATCAGGGCTCGACCCAGTTCACGAGCGATCCACGCTGCTACTACGACGCCACCACGAATACGTGGTTCGCCACCATTCTCTTCCTGAGTGGCGGCGAGGCCGTGGACGGCAAGTCGTCTCAGCTGGATATCGCGGTGAACAGCTCAGGCAATCCTGAGAACATCTGGACGCAGTACGAGATCGACACCACCAATGCCGGCGGCAATGGCTGCCCATGCTTCGGTGATCAGCCGACGCTCGGGATGGATCAGGACAACCTCTACGTCACGACCAACGAGTTCTCGATCCTCGGACCGGAGTTCAACGGCGCGCAGGTGTATGCCTTCTCCAAGGAGGACCTCGTTGCGGGCGCGCCGACACACTTTGCGCACTTCGGCACCCTGAACATCGGCGGGACGCTCGCGGCCTCTGTGCAGCCGGCGATCAGCACGGGCAGCCCGAGCGCCGAGTTCTTCCTCAGCACGCAGGATTCCCAGGCCGGGAACAAGAACGCCACGAACGGCGGCGGCTCGGTGATCGGCGTCTGGGCGATGACCGACCGGACCGCATTGCAGAACGGTCATTCGCCGGTGCTGTCGAGCACGTTGATCTCCTCTGAAACCTATGGCCAGCCGCCCGCCGCGGTGCAGAAGGGAGCGACGAGCACCATCGACTCAGGCGACGATCGCATGCAGCAGACGCAGTACATCAACGGGTCTCTGTGGGGTGAGCTGACCAGCTCCGTATCGATCGCGCACGACCCGACCGTGCGCGCAGGGGCGGCATGGTTCAGCGTGCATCCGACCATCAGCCGCAACCACATCGGTGCCTCATCGATACAGCGCCAGGGATACGTTGCCATGGCGGGCAATAACGTGATCTATCCAGCCCTCCAGGCATTGCCGTCGGGCAACGCCGCGATGGGCTTCGCAGTGACCGGAGCAGGTCACTTCCCGAGCGCGGCATACGCGGTCCTCGGCGCAAGTCAGTCTGGCTTCGGGTCGATCCATATCGCCGCCAACGGGACGGGGCCGTACGCGCTCACCTCATCGCGTTGGGGTGATTATTCGTGGGCCGCCATCGATCCCGCCGGCAACGGCGTGTGGATGGCCACCGAGTACGTGCCACCGCTCGCAAGCCAGACACCGGATCGCGTCAGCAACTGGGGGACACGCGTCTTCGAAGTAGCGGTCGGCTGAGGCCGTCGTTCCGAGCCGGCAGCAGCGGCCCGCACACCCGCAAATGGGTGCGTGGGCGCTGCGTGGCTCTCAATCCCTCCTCCCGCCCACCGGGACTCGTATGGTCTTGTCGCATGGCGCGGACTGCGACGAAAACACCTCCAGCCTTCTCGCGCGACCCCAAGGTCGAAGCGCTGACCAGGTCGTGCACGCGATTCCTCCACGGTCATGGTCCCCGGACGGCGCGCGATCTGCTGGCGACCATTCCTGCAGACACCGCGGTGGACTACTACGGGATCGGCGGAGCCGTCGCCGAGCTGGAGGCCGAGGTCGCGTCGCTCCTCGGCAAGCAAGCAGCGCTGTTCCTCCCCACCGGGACGATGGCGCAGCAGGCAACACTGCGCGTTCACGCGGACCGCAGACGCAGTCGCAGCATCGTCTTTCACCCCATGTGCCACATGGAGACCAACGAGGAACGCGGCTACCAGCGCCTGCACAACCTCTTCGGTATTCCGATCGGACCGCGTGATGAGCCGCTCTCGACCGCAACCCTTGCCGAGGTGCGCGAACCCATCGCCGCATTGCTCCTCGAGCTGCCACAGCGCGGGCTTGGCGGAACGCTGCCCTCCTGGGCCCAGCTCGTCGCCCAGGCGGCCTGGGCTCGCGATCGGGACGCTGCAGTGCACCTCGACGGCGCTCGCCTCTGGGATGCGTCGCCGTTTTACGCCAGTCAGCACCGCAAGTCGCTGCAGGACGTTGCCGGAGTGTTCGACAGCGTCTACGTCTCCTTTTACAAGGGCCTCGGCGGCATCGCGGGCTGTTGCGTCGCCGGCGATGCGGACGTCATCGAGGAGCTGTCGGTATGGCGGACGCGCCACGGCGGCCGCATGATCATGCTCTGGCCATACGCCGCATCGGCGTTGACGGTGCTTCGCTCCCGGCTGCCGAGGATGCCGCGCTACTACCGGCATGCGCGCGCGATCGCTCGTGCGGTTCGCGGTCTTCCCGGTGTCGAGATACTGCCCGATCCGGTACAGAGTCCCGTGATGCACATCCGTTTCGCCGTGAGTCTCGCCGACCTGCAGGCTCGTGTCGTCGACATTGCGAAATCCGAGAAGGTGTGGACGTTCTCCCGCCCGTGGGCATCGGAAGGACCCCGGCTGCAGCGTTTCGAGCTCCATGTCGGCGACGCGACGCTGGAACTTTCTCCTGAAGAAATTCGCGGCCTGTTCCAACGCCTCTCCGGGGAGCGCTAGATCGCGCCTCCTGCGGGCGTGGGTGTCGGGGCGGCGGCGGTGCTACCGCCGCGGCCGTAGCCACCGGGAGGTGTCGCCGTCGTGAGTGACGACCAGGCGATCGCGCCCGAGGGTACCGACACCGTCGGCGCGGCTCCCCATTGGCTGAACGTGGTCGTGCTCGTGACCGACGCGCCATTGAGCGTGACGGTCGACGAGTAGTCCACCGGAAGATTCGACGTCGGAGCGACGTCAAGCTGCACCGTCGCGGCGGGGATGCCGTTCGATGCCGGGATCGAGCCGCGGATCCTGGTAGCTGCAACGCCGCCCGTGGTGGTCACCGGCGTTGTCGAAGTGGGGACGAACTGGACTTCCGTAACCTGGGAGGCGACGGTGATCCCGGGCTGCAGAATGCCGTACGGACCGTCACCGCTCGCCACGGACACCCACTTGTTCTGCAGCTTCGCCGCGTCGGCGGTGACGACGCCCAGCTGGTCTTCCACGGCGGCGGTATTCCCTTCGAAATACACCGTGCCGCTCACGAGCAGGAGCGTGAATTTCTCCTGACCGTATGACGCCGTGAACACGATGTCCTGACGGCCGCCGGCCACGCCGGCGTCGCCGGTGATGGTCTCCGGCTCGGGTCCACCGGACGCGTTCACATAGTGAAAGCCGGCTGCGGCTCGCATCGCCGCGAGCGACTTCTGGTAGAGGGTGAGCGCCGGGGACGGCGGCGCATTGGTGGGCAGCGCCGTGGGCGCACCGCCGCTGGATGGTGTTTGCGTGTGTGAGCGGGTCAGGAATGCGACGCCGACGCCGCCGACCGCGCCGATCAGGATGGTGGCGACGATCGCGGCGCCGAGCCCCAGCATGCGCGAGCTGCGTTTCGGCGGCGTTCCTGGCGGCATGGAGGGCCAGGCCGGCGGCGGTTGCGGCGGATACGCCCAGTTGTCAAAGCTGTTGCCCGACGGGCCGTTATCGGTCATGCGTCACCATCGTGCACCGCGAGTCCTTTCTGTTGGCTTGCGCGTCTGTTGGCTCGCGCGTCAGGGCCGGCCGATCCGGAGGACGACCTTGCCCGTGACCCGGCGCTCGAGGAGGTCGCGCGCCAGCGCGCCACCGCGACTCCAGTCCGCTTCGACGTCGATGTGTATCTTCAGGACGCCTGACGCGACCAGCGCGCAGAGCGCCGACAGGTCGGACGCAGCGCTCTGCGTGTGTGGCAGCTCCTCGAAGAGCAGCAGCGAGCGCAACGTCGCGCCGACGTGCGCCCCAAACCAGCGCGGGCCGAGTGTCGCCGGCTCCATGAGCGTGGACGCGTACGAGACGACGACGCCACGCGGCGCCACGACCTCGAGGCAGCGCGTGAGCACCGCTCCACCGACCCCATCCAGGATGTGGTCGAACGGCCCCTCCGCATCCGCGATGTCGCGGATGACGTGGTGGCATGCGGCCGCAGCACCCGCGTCCGCCTCGGGGTTGCGGATGAGGCCTGTCACCCTCATCTGCACGCTGCGCGCGAGCTGCACCGCGATGTGGCCGACGCCGCCCGACGCACCCGTGACGAGGACGCGCTTTCCCGCAGGGAAGCCTCCGAGTGCCAGGGCGCGAACGGCGGTCATCCCGGCAACGGGCAGGCACGCGGCCTGCGCGGGACTCACGCCGACGGGGACGGCGGCGAGGAGGTCGGCGGGAACGGCGACAAGCTCAGCCCACGCACCGCTGTTCGCGAGGCCGACCACGGTTGCGCCCACCGGCGGCCCACCGCCTCGTTCGGCTGCGCGCTCGACAACCCCGACGACGTCCCAGCCCGGGCGCTGGCCGGCAGGCGCCGCGGCACTGCGCGCGACCTCGCCCCGGTTGAGGCTCGTCGTCGAAACCCGGACGAGCGCCTCGGTCGCCATGGGCTCAGGTTCGGGTACCTCGGTCAGCGCGAGCAGATCGGCATCGCCGGTCGTGGTCAGGGCAAGCATCAGACGTTCACCCTAACGCAGACGAACCCGGGGATTGCTCAGTCCGGGGAGCCGGGCGCCTCATTGCTGCCGAGCCCGTCGGGGATGAACCGCAGGTCGGGCTCGAGCACGAGGTTCGCGCCACGCGCCGCGACCTCGATGAGCGATGCGAAGTCCTGGTCGCCGAACCCCTGACCGATCAGGCTCATCACGATCTGATGGGTGACAGCGGTCAGCGGGAGCGGGACGTCATGCTGGCGTGCCGCTGCGAGCCCCAGCTCGAGGTCCTTGCGCAGCAGGTGGTTGGTGAAGGTTGGCGTGAAGTCGAGGTTGACGTATGCCGGCGTCTTGTATCGGGTGAACGTCGACCCCAGCACGCTGTCGTTGATGAAGGCGAGGTAGTCGGCCCGCGCGATACCGCCGCTCTCCGCGAGAACCGTCGTCTCCGCGAGGATCTGGGCGACGACCCCAAGCATGAGGTTGTGGCAGATCTTCACCAGACGGGCGGCCTCGCCGTCGCCCACGTACGACACGCTGCGACCCAGCATCCGAAGATAGGGCAGTGCTCGCTCGTAGGAGACTCGTGGCCCGGACACTGCGACGCTCAGCATCCCCGCCCGAGCCGCTTTGGGATTCCCGCTGACCGGTGCGGCCAGAAGGGCCACGCCGCGCTCGGCCGCCAGCCCCCGGATGCCCTCCGAGACCTCCATCGAGACCGTCGACGCGTCGACGACGAGCCCCGGCACGTGGTCCGGGTCAGTGAGCAACCCCTGCGGACCGGTCATCACTGCCTCGAAGTCGCTCGACCCCGCGACCATGGTGATCACGATGTCGCGGTCGGCGAGCTCCACCGGGTGGTCAACGAGACGGGCGCCGCGATCGGCCAGCGGCTTCGCCTTCGCTCTGGTGCGGTTGTAGACCGCGAGGTCGCAGCCGCGATCGAGCAGACGTCCGGTGAGCACCTCGCCCATCCGGCCGACGCCGATCCATCCGAGCGTCTCGCCGTTCGGCGTCGCTCCGCTCATCACTTACTCTCCCACAGCTGCGAACGCGATTTCGAGTTGCGCAAACGATTGCCTAGCATAGCGGCCGGATTTTCTCGGTGTCAATCGATGCCTACTCGGTGCTCATGCTCGGCCGGCGAAGACGTCCGGCGCTCCCCTCGCCGAGGACGGTCGAGTCGCGGACGATGAGGTCCGGGGTGAAGCGCACGCGGCGCCCCACCGACTCACTCTCGAGTTGCTCGAGAAGCAGGCGCACCGCGACTGAGCCGAACTCATGGATGGGGACATGCATCGTCGTCAGGCCGGGGCTGACCCGGCTGGCAAGCGGAATGTCGTTGTAACCGACGATCGCCAGGTCTTGGGGGATGCGGAGTCCGAGCTGGTGCGCGACCCCCGCGAGGCCGAGGGCGACCATGTCGGTGACGGCGAACACGGCGGTTGGTGGATCGGGAAGCGAGAGGAGACGCCGGGCCGCGAGCGCTCCGCTCTCCTCGGTGTAGCCGGCTTCAATGATCAGCCGTGGATCGGGGGCGATCCCGGCAAGCGCGTGCGCGGCGAAGAAGCCACGCCGGCGGAGGATGCCCGTGCTGACCGTCGGCTTGCCGGCCAGATGGCCAATTCGGGTATGTCCAAGTTCGATCAGGTGCGTGGTGGCGAGCTGGCCACCGAGGAGGTCGTCCGACCCGACGAATGGATCCTCCCCCTCATCGCTGAAGCGATTCACGAGGACGTACGGACCCTTCTGCCCGCGGAGCTCGCGCACGCTCGGATCCTTCAGGAAGCTGCTCGCGACGATGACGCCGTCGACCCGGCGGGCCTGGAGGCTCTGGAGGTGGGACCGCTGACGGTCCGGCAGTCCGTCGGTGTTGCAGAGGAGCACGTTGAAGCCGCGCGGTGACGCCGCGTCCTCGACCCCCCGGAACAGCGCTGCGAAAAACGGGTTGGTGATATCCGGGATGACCACCGCGAGCACCTTGGTCTGGCGCAACTTCAGCCCGCGAGCGATGCCGTTGGGCTGATAGCCGGTCTCGCGAAGGATCCCCTCGATGCGACTGCGGGTGGCCGCGGCGATGCGCAGGCCAGGGTCGTTGTTGGCCACGCGCGAGATCGTCGAGGGGTGGACGTTGGCGCGCATCGCCAACTCCTTGAGCGTCACCTGCATTTGTTTGCCCTTGACATTCGTTTCCGCTGGGTCCTAGGCTAGCGCAATCGTTTGTTCACCGGTACACAGCTCGCCTGCGGCGAGCGGGGGACGAGTCATGCGGAAGCCTCTGTCACTGGCCGTGACCGGGATCGTCTCTGTCGGCTGGCTGGGTCTGGCGGCGTGCGGCAGCACGAGTACGAGCGGCAGCGGTTCGCCGGCGGCAAGCGCACCGATCACCATCGGGGTGTCGGTCTCCCTGACAGGCGATTTCTCCGGCGATGGCAAAGCGCTCGTGCAGGGCTATGACCTGTGGGCACAGGACGAGAACCGGAAGGGCGGCCTGCTCGGACATCACGTGACGATGAAATACGTCGACGACGCCAGCAGCACCGCGCAGGTGGTCACCAACTACCAGAACCTCATCACGCAGGACAAGGTCGCCCTGGTCTTCGGACCGTTCAGCAGCCTGCTGACGATCCCGGCGTCGACCGTCACCAATCGTTTCGGATATGCATTCCCCGAACCGGCGGGTGGTGGACCGAGCGTGTTCAACCGCACGCCTGCGATCCACTCGCTGTTCTTCGTCCAGCCGGCGCCTGTTGAGGACAACCTCGTCAGCTTCACGCAATGGGTGCTCTCGCTCCCCGCGGCTCAGCGTCCGGCGACGGCCGCCTACTCCACCGAGGATGACCCGTTCACCCAGCCGCAGGTCGACAAGGCGCGCGCACTGCTCGAAGCGGGAGGAATCAGGACGGCCTCCTACAAGGTGTATCCCGCTGAGACGACCGACTTCACGCCGCTCGCGCAACAGGTGATCTCCGCGAACGCCGACATCGTCATCCTCGGAACCCAGGAGCCCGACGGGATCGCGTTCATCAAGGCGTTCCAGCAGCAGCACTACAACCCCAAGGCGCTCATCGAGACCGCCGGGCCTGACCAGGGAAGCGACTTCTCCAAGCAGGTCGGTGTCGCAAACACCGAGGGGGTGATGGTCCCGGCAGGATGGTGGTCGAGTGCCAAGACGCCCAATAACGCCACATTCGTCAGCGAGTTCGTCGCCAAGTACGGCGGCACCCCGGGGGACATCCCGTCGGATGCGCCCGAGGCGTACAGCGTCGGCGAGGTCGTGGATCAGGCGGCGCAGAAGGCGCACAGCATCCTCAACTCGGCGCTGATCACGGCGCTGCACAGCGGCACGTTCCAGACCGTTCAAGGGCCGATGGCATTTGACTCGCTCGGCCGGCCGAACGGCGCAAGCTTCCTGGTGCAGTGGCAGAACGGCACCACCGTGCCCGTATATCCGTCGTCCGCAGCGGTCGCTCAACCCGAATACCCCAAGCCCGCCTTCTCCGGGTGACCCGGGGCCGGGGGCTCGGATGACCCTGATCCTGGAAGCGGTCGTCTTCGGCGTCCTGACCGGGGGCGTGTACGCGCTCATGGCATCGGGGCTCACGCTGATCTTCGGCGTGATGCGGATCATCAACGTCGGGCATGGCGCGCTCGTCATCCTCGGCGCCTACCTCAGCTTTGCGCTGCTCAACTCCGGCGCGCACATCGATCCGTTCGTGAGCCTGCTGATCACGATGCCTGCCATGTTCATCGTCGGCGTGGTGCTGCAGGTCGCGTTCATCCGTCCGTTGAAGGAGGACCGCGAGGCGCTGTCGGTGCTGGTCACCTACGCGGTGGCCCTCGGTATCGAAGGCCTCCTCGGGTTCATCTTCACCAACAACTTCGTGCAGCTGAGCGCGTGGTATGAGACGGCCTCATTCCCCATCCTCGGCTTCCACATCGCCTACGTCTACGTGTTCGGTTTTGGACTCTGCGTCGCGATCCTCGCTGGGATATTCCTGCTGCTATACCGCACGCCCTTCGGCGCGGCGATTCGCGCGACCATGCTGAACCGCACGGCGGCCCAGTTGGTGGGGGTGAACGTCGACCGCGTCTCAGCTCTCGCGTTCGGGATCGGCGTTGCGACGGCCGCGGCAGGTGGTGTCGTCTTCGGGATGACGACCTCGTTCGACCCCGGCAGCCACTACGACCTGATCTCGCGGCTGCTCACCATCATCGTCCTCGGTGGTCTCGGCAGTCTGCGGGGCGCGATCATCGGCGCCATCGCGATGCTCATCGTCGAAGACGTCGCGGCGGTGGTGATCTCCCCGGTGTGGGCAAGCTTCGCTTTTTTCGTGATCCTGGTGGTGGTACTGGTCGTGCGTCCGCAGGGCCTGTACGGGATCCGAGTGCGCGAGCGCATATGACTCGCGTGGTGACGAGCACCCCGGTCAAATTCGGGGCACTCGCGGTTGCCGTCGTCCTCGCCCTCCTCGTTCCGGTGTTCGCCACGGATCCGGCCACAACCAACATCGCCGTGTTCACCGCGATGTATGTTGGTCTTGCGACAGCCTGGAACATCATGGGCGGCTACACCGGTTACATCTCACTCGGGCACGCCGCGTTCTTCGGATTTGGCGCGTACGCATTCGGTCTCGTGCTCGCGCACCTCGGGATCGCGGGCGGCTACGAGCCCTTCCTCTTCGTCCCGGTGGCGGGCGCGCTGACCGTGGTCCTCGCCCTTGGTATCGGCTGGGTGGCGCTGCGGACCCGCGCGGCGACGTTCGTCATCGTGACGATCGCCATGATGTTCATGGTCCAGCTGCTTGCCGAGAACCTCGTGGGACTCACAGGCGGCGGCGCCGGTTTGAGTTTTCCCGTGCCGCCGTGGACCGGCGACTTCTACAACACTCCCTTCTATTACGCGATGCTGCTCATGGCGCTCGTCGCCCTCGCCGTCTCCTGGTGGATCCGGCGCTCAAAGTTCGGTCTTGGCCTGCTGGCCATCCGCGACGATGAGGACAAAGCCCTCGCGGTCGGCGTGCCGGCGCACGGGTACAAGCTCACCGCGTTCATCGTCAGCGCCGCGCTCGTCGGGATGATCGGCGCGCTGTACGGATACTACGTGACGTACATCTACCCCCAGTTCGCAATCGATCCCCTGATCGGCATCTCGATCGTCCTCATGGTATTTCTCGGGGGACTCGGCACGCTCTGGGGGCCGGTGCTCGGCGCGGTCATTCTCGAGCCGGCGCAACTATGGCTTGCATACAACTTCGGTGCGAGCCGTCTCTACCTCGTGTTCTATGCCGCCGTCTTTCTGGTCGTGATCATCCTCATGCCGCGCGGGATCGTGCCGTCCGTGACCTCCCTCATCGGCCGGGTGAACAACCGCCGAGCGGTCGGTCCGTCGGACGCTGCCGGATCGGCGACGGACACCCACGTCATCGTCGAGCCGGCACCATGAGCATGCTCGAGGTGGCGAGACTCTCCAAGCGGTTCGGCGGTGTCACCGCGGTCGATGCGTGCTCGCTGTCGCTTCAGCCAGGCAGCGTCACCGGCCTCATCGGTCCCAACGGCTCGGGAAAGACGACCGTTTTCAATCTCATCACCGGCTTTATCGTCAAGGACTCGGGAGACGTGCGTTTCAACGGTCGGTCGATCGCCGACCTCGGACCTGATCGCATCTACGCACTCGGCATCGGTCGCACGTTTCAACTGGCGCGCATCTTTCCGCGGTTGACAGCGCTCGAGAACATGCTCGTGCCCATGCGGCGTGACGGGCTGCGAGGACTCTTCTCTCGAGGCCATCGTCACGACGAGCGCGCGCGCGCGATGGACATGCTCGCGATGATGGATATCGCCCACGTGGCGGGATTGCTGGGTGGATCGCTCTCATACGGACAGCGCAAGCTGCTCGAGCTCGCAGCGGTGATGATGGTCCAGCCGCAGCTGGTCCTGCTCGACGAGCCGGCGGGCGGCGTCAACCCGGCACTCGTCGACCGCATCAGCGATCACATCCGCGCGCTCAACGCGCAGGGCGTGTCGTTTCTCCTCGTCGAGCACAACATGCCGTTCGTCATGGGGCTGTGCCACGACGTCGTCGTGCTACATCGCGGCGCGGTCCTCGCCACCGGGACTCCCGCCGAGATTCGCGCCAATCCTGCCGTGCTCGAAGCGTACCTGGGCTCATAGGTGACGGCACTCCTCCACCTCGACCATGTGACGGCCGGCTACGGCGGCGGCGACGTGCTGCACGAGCTCGATCTGTCGGTCGTGGAATCCGGCATCACGTGCATCGTCGGACCCAACGGGGCTGGGAAGTCCACGATCCTGCGCCTGGTGAGCGGGCTGCTCCGCCCGCGCCTCGGCACCATCCAATTCGACGGCGCATCGATGGCGGGACTGAGTCCCAGGCAGATCCTCCAGCGCGGCATCGTGCAGGTCCCGCAGGAGCGGAGCCTCTTCCCCACGATGACGGTCTGGGAGAACGTGCGCATGGGCGCGTATATCCTTTCGGACCGCTCGCTCATCGAGCGACGCATGCGCAGCGTCTGCGACACGTTCCCGATGGTCGCGGAGCGCCGCCACGAACGCGTCGCCTCGCTGTCCGGCGGGCAACAGAAGATCATCGAGTTCGCGCGCGCTCTCATGCTCGACCCGAAACTGCTGGTGCTCGACGAGCCGTCCATGGGGCTGGACCCCAAGACACACACGGTGGTCTTCGACCTGATCCGCGACATGAACAGGGCTGGTCGGACCATCCTGCTCGTCGAGCAGAATGCGCGCTCCGGCCTCGGGCTCGCCAGTCACGGCGTCGTGCTCGAGAGCGGGCGCGTGCGCCTCGAGGGGTCTGGCGTCGACGTGCTCGGCAATGGCGAGATCGGCCGCCTGTTCCTGGGAGCACCTGCATGACCGATGCGTTGAACCGCGTGCAGATGGCCGCGCACCACTGGCAGCCGCGTTTCGTCGCCAACGGCATCGACGTCAACGATTTCGACGACGTCCTCGGACGAACCACGGAGTGGTCGGACTGGGGTCCCAACTGGTACGCGGTCGGCGCTGCGCACGAGGCGAGAGGACGCGAAGCCGAGCGGGCTGGACGCATCGTGTCTGCCGTTGACGCATACCAACGAGCCGCGTGGTCCTACCACCTCGGGAAATTCCTCTGGTTCGAGGACCCGGCGCTGCACGCCGAACTGCGCGACCGTTCGGTTGCGGTCTACGCCAGAACGCTGGCACATCTCGACCCGCCGGCGGAGCGCATCGAGATCCCGTTCGAGGATCACATCATCCCCGGCCACCTGCGCCGTCCTCAAGCGGTCACCACTCCCCCGTTGGTGCTCATCGTCCCAGGCCTCGACTCGTCGAAGGAGGAAATGTTCACCACCGAGAACGAGTTCCTGCGGCGGGGCATGGCCACGCTGAGCATCGAGGGTCCCGGTCAGTCGGAGAACTCGGTTCACTTCGCGATCCGCCCCAACTGGGAGACCGTGATCACGCCGGTGCTTGATCACCTCACAGCGCTGGGTCTCGATGCCACCTTTGGATCAACGGGCCTGATGGGCATCAGCATGGGAGCGATCTACGGGCCGCGTGCGGCGGCGCACGAACCGCGACTCACAGCGGTCATCGGGCTCGCCGGACCGTACAACCTCGGCGAATGCTGGGACGCGCTCAATCCGCTGACCCGTGGCGGCTACATCTTCTACACGAAGTCGGCCGGCGAGAACGAGGCGCGGCAGAAAGCGTTCACGCTGAACCTCGAGGGTGTGCTCGATCAGGTGACGCAGCCGCTGCTCGTCATCCACGGCGCGCGGGACCGCCTTTTCCCACCGGCGCAGGCGGAGCGCATCGCGCGAGAGGCACCGAACGCAACGCTCCTCATGTATCCCGACGGGAACCACGTGTGCAACAACATCGCTTACAAGTACCGGCCGGCGATGGCGGACTGGATGAGCGATCAACTGCGATAGCGAGCAGGAGATATCGTCGATGAGCCTCACCACTCCGCCGGGCGGCGTGCCGCCCAGCCCCGGTCGCATGAACGTCGACTTCGAGGAACGGGTCGACTTCACCCGCCTTCGCGCGTACCGGCTGGCGCGCGCCCGCGCCGCGCTCGACGCGTCGGAGCTTGGCGCCGTGCTCCTCTTCGACGTCAACAACATCCGCTACGTCTCGGCGACGATGATCGGCGAGTGGGCGCGCGACAAGGTGGCGCGCTATGTGCTCCTGACACGGGGCGGCGAGCCCATCGTCTGGGATTTCGGCTCCGCTGCTCGGCACCATCAGCTCCACGCACCGTGGATCCGGCCCGAGAACAGCCGCGCGGGAATGCTCGGACTTCGGGGCGCCGTTGCACCGGATGCCGGACTCATCACCCGTGCTGTGGCGGAGATCCTCTTCGAGCTGACGGCCGCCGGCGTCGCCGGGATGCCGCTCGGCGTGGACATCGCTGAGACGCCGATGATGCTCGAATTGCTGCGCGCCGGCATCGAAGTTCGCGACGCGCAGCAGGTCATGCTCGATGCCCGCCTGATCAAGTCGGCAGACGAGATCGCCCTGCTGTCAACGGCGGCAGCGATGGTCGACGGCGTGTACCAGGACATCGCCGAGGCGCTCAAACCGGGTATTCGTGAGAACGAGATTGTGGCGCTCGCGAACAAGCGCCTCTACGAGATGGGCTCCGACGACGTCGAGGCGATCAACGCCGTCTCCGGCGAGCGTTGCAATCCGCACCCCCACAATTTCAGTGATCGGCTCATCCGGCCCGGCGACCAGGCGTACTTCGACATCATCCAATCGTTCAACGGATATCGCACCTGCTACTACCGAACATTCGCGGTCGGACGAGCGACGCAGTCGCAGCGCGATGCATATGCGCGCGCACGTGAGTGGATCGACGCTGCCATCGCGCTCGTGAAACCGGGAACGACAACCGATCAGATCGCGCAGCTCTGGCCTGCCGCAACGGATTTCGGATTCGCGAATGAGATGGACGCGTTCGGACTCCAGTTCGGCCACGGGCTCGGACTGGGATTGCACGAGCGACCCATCATCTCGCGTCTCAACTCGCTCGAGCATCCGATCGAGTTGCAGGCGGGCATGGTCTTCGCGCTCGAGACGTACTGCCCGGCGAGCGACGGTCGGTCTGCCGCGCGCATCGAGGAGGAGATCGTCGTCACCACCGACGGTTGCGCCGTGCTGACCCTCTTCCCGGCCGAAGCGCTGTTCGTCACCAACAAGTACTAGCCCGATACCAATCGCACGGAGAGGAGAGCACACACATGCCGGCAACGACTGACGAACCTGTCGAGGCGACGGGACCACCGGGGGTCGACGCGTCGACGTTGCATCACGCTGCGGGAAACGTCGACCCGACAACGGCACTCGCGCTCTACCGTCAGATGGTCCGGATGCGCAAGTTCGAGACGCGCGCGTACGACCTGTTCATGCAGAACCTCGTGAAAGGCACGAGTCACCTCTCCCTCGGTCAGGAGGCGATCGCCGCAGCGTTCGGCGAGGCAATGGAGGAGCACGATTACACGTTTGCGACGTACCGCGGGCACGCGCACACGCTTGCGCGTGGAACGTCGATGACCGGCGTCATGGGCGAGCTCCTCGGACGGTCGTGCGGTGTGCTGTCCGGCAAGGGCGGGTCGATGCATCTCACCGACGTCGGCCACGGCGTCATGGGGTCGTACGCCATCGTCGGCGCACATCTGACGATCGCCCTCGGCGCCGCCTGGTCGGCGCAGTACCGCGGCGAACCGCGCGTCGCGGTTGCGTTCTTCGGCGACGGCACCACGAACATCGGGGCATTCCACGAGTCGCTGAATCTCGCAGCCGTGTGGAAGCTGCCGGTGGTCTTCGTCTGCGAGAACAACCTGTACATGGAATACACACCAATCGGGTCGGTCACCGCCGTCGAGAATCCGGCGGCTGATCGCGCCGCCGCATACGGGCTTGAGCGCATCCTCGTCGACGGCAACGACGCGGATGCGATGTACCTGACCGCGCGCGAATGTCTCGACCGCGCGCGAAGCGGCGGCGGCCCATCGCTCATCGAGGCTCGGACCTACCGAACGAGCGGGCACTCGCGCGCCGATCCGGGCACGTACAAACCGAAGGACGAGGTCGCGGCGTGGGCCGCGTACGACCCGATCGTCCTCTACCGCACGCGCCTGCTCCGGCAGGGCGTCAGTGATGCCGCGCTGGACGCGATCGAGGAAACCGCCGACGGCGATGTGGAGACTGCCACGATCGAGGCAAAGGCATCGCCACCTCCGGGCGCGGACATGTTGATGCGCGATGTGTGGTCCGACGGAGGATGGTCATGGCGGAACTGACATACCGGAGCGCGGTTGCGCGAGCAATCGCGCAGGAGATGGATCGCGACCCGAATGTCGTCTTCCTCGGTGAGGACGTCGGCGGCGCCGGAGGTGTGTTCAAGGCGACGGTCGGGCTGCTCGAACGCTTCGGCCCGGAACGCGTTCGAGACACACCGATTTCCGAGCAGGCCATCCTCGGCGCCGCGATGGGCGCGGCGATGACCGGCCTGCGGCCGATCGCGGAGATCATGTTCGCGGACTTCTTCGCGGTGTGCTGGGACCTGGTCGCCAACCAGATCGCTAAAAGCTCGTACATGACGTCGGGTCAGGTGAGCTTCCCGCTCGTGATCAGGTCTGGCAACGGTGGCGGCCTGCGATTTGGCGCGCAGCACTCGCAATCAGTCGAGAACTGGGCGATGGCGGTGCCGGGCCTCAAGGTCGTCGCTCCTTCGACACCGGCCGACGTCATCGGCCTCTTCGCCGCCGCGGTTCGCGACCCCGACCCGGTGCTGTTCTTCGAGCACAAGGGCCTGTACGCGAGCAAGGGCGAGGTTCCGGATGGCGAGCTCGTCGACACGCTCGGCACAGCGAAGGTGTTGCGCTCGGGCGGAGACGCAACGATCGTCGCGCTGGCGGCGATGGTCCCGCGTGCGCTCGCCGCGGCGGAGGCGCTTGCCGGCCGGGGGATCGAGGCCACCGTCGTCGACGTTCGCAGCCTGGTGCCGCTCGACACCCGGACGATCCTCCGCGAGGTAGCGGCGACGGGGCGGATGTTCACCGTCGAGGAGAACCCACGCCTCTGCGGCTGGGGGGCCGAGCTGGTGTCGATCGTCGCTGAGGAGTGCTTCAATGAGCTCGACGGACCGCCGCTGCGCATCACCACCCCACACATCCCGCTTCCATCTGCGGATGCACTCGAGGACATGGCGATTCCGTCAGTCGAACGCATCGTCAGCACCATTGAGAGGGCAATGCAGTCATGAGCACGATCACGCGGAGCCCGGAGACCGTCGGCGTACCGACCCAGCTGCTCATCGGCGGCGAATGGGTCGACGCATCGGAGGGGCGCACCTTCGAGGTTGACGACCCCTCCACGGGAGACGTCATCGCCACGGTCGCGGACGCCTCGGTGGAAGACGGGCTCGCCGCGGTCGGCGCCGCCGAGGCAGCGCTGCCGGGATGGGCGGCGACGCCACCGCGGCAGCGGTCGGAGATCCTGCGGCGAACGTTCGAGCTCATGACCGAGCGCACCGATGCACTCGCCCGCTTGATCGTCCGCGAGAACGGCAAGGCGCTCTCCGACGCGCGCGGCGAAGTGACCTACGCGGCCGAGTTCTTTCGATGGTTCGCTGAGGAGGCCGTGCGCGCCGGGGGTGACCTGCATACCGCCCCGGCCGGCACCAACCGCATCCTCGTGCTGCGTCAGCCGATCGGGGTCAGCGTCCTCGTGACGCCATGGAACTTCCCCGCGGCGATGGCGACCCGGAAGATCGGGCCGGCCCTGGCTGCCGGGTGCACCGTCGTCCTCAAGCCGGCATCGGACACCCCGCTCACCGCGCTGGCGCTTGGCGCCTTGCTCACCGAGGCGGGAACGCCGGCGGGCGTCATCAACGTCGTCCCCTCGAGACGTTCCGGCCCGGTCGTCTCGGCCATGCTGCACGACCCCCGCGTACGGAAGCTCTCGTTCACCGGCTCCACGGAGGTTGGGCGCGGACTCCTGCGCGAGGCGGCCGACTGCGTCGTCAGCTGTTCGATGGAGCTTGGTGGCAATGCGCCGTTCGTCGTCTTCGATGACGCGGATCTGGAGAGCGCTGTGGCCGGCGCGATGGTGGCGAAGATGCGCAACGGCGGCGAAGCATGCACGTCCGCCAATCGCTTCCTCGTGCAGCGCGGGATCGCCGAGGCGTTCGGTGACCGCATGGCTGCGGCCATGGGTGCGCTGCGCGTCGGCCCGGGGCTCGAGGACGGCGTCCAACTCGGCCCGATGATCAACGCCGCGGGTCGCGACAAGGTCGCTGCCCTGGTGGACGGAGCCGTCGGCGAGGGCGCCCGGGTTGCGGTGGGTGGCCGGATCCCGGAGGGTGCCGGCTTCTTCTACCCGGCGACCGTGCTGGTGGACGTCCCGGCGACCGCCGGCATCCTGCGCGAGGAGATATTCGGGCCGGTGGCGCCGCTGGTCGTCTTCGACACCGAGCAGGAGGCGATCGCGATGGCGAACGCCTCCGAATACGGGCTCGTGGCCTACGTGTACACACGCGACCTGCAGCGCGGGCTCCGGGTGAGTGAGGCCCTCGAGTCGGGGATGGTCGGTCTCAACCGAGCGATCGTCTCAGACCCTGCGGCGCCGTTCGGAGGCGTCAAGCAGAGTGGCCTTGGTCGCGAAGGCGGTCACGACGGGCTGCTCGAGTTCACCGAGAGCAAGTACATCGCAGTCACGTGGTGAGCGCTGCCTGATTCGCGAGTCCGCGCCTGCGCCGGAGGGGAAGCCGCGACACACCCGTCACATGAGTGCTGGGGCTCCGGCGACGCTCGCGCCCGAGACTGAGTGCATGATGCGTCTCGCGACCGCTGCCCCACGCCCCGACACCGCCCGATTTCCTTGGGGCCTCCCTCGATGAGGATCGCCGGCCGGCGCGCCGAAGCGCTCAGCAACGAGGACCTCGCCATCTTCGAGAACGAGGACGCCGATTTTCTCACCCCCTCGATTTCCGGGAGCGATGCGCCGTACACCCTCGAGTCCCTGCCCGGTCGCAGCTCCTTCGAGGAGGAGGCGACGCGTCATGTCGCCTTCGCCCGCCGCAACGGACATCCGCTCTGCTTCGCGCTCGTCGCCTTCGACGAGTTGGACCATGGGGACGACGCGGCGGCACACGACGAGGCGTTGCGCGATGCCACGGCACGCTGGCGCACGGTGCTTCGCGCCGAGGACCTGTTCGGCCGCTGGGGCCATGACGAGTTTGCCATCGTCCTGCCGAACTGCCAGACGGTCAGCGCGGTGCAGCTGTGCTGGCGCCTCCGCGAGGAAACTCCCAAAGGTCGATCGTTTTCCGCCGGTCTGGTGTCGTATCGCGCGAGTGATGGTCTTGACGACCTTGTCGCGCGCGCCGGCGAGTGCCTCGACCAGGCGATAGCAAAAGGTCGCGACCGCACTGTCGCTGAGGGTCTCGTCGACCTCGATTAGCCTCGGGCGGCGAGTGTGCGGCCGCACGGTACTGTGGTCCCGGTCCGGACATGAGCACACCACAGCACCAGGGCCCGACCTCAAATGCCACCGGGCTCGTGTATGGCGTTGCCGCCTATGCGTCCTGGGGCCTCTTCCCGCTCTTCTGGCCACTGCTCGAGCCGGCGAACCCTCTCGAGATCCTGGCCTGCCGAGTCCTGTTCTGCTTCGTTGTCGTGGCGATCATCCTCGCGGTGCGCCACGAACTGCGCGGATTGCGCGCTCTCGATCGGAGCACGCTGCTGCGGCTCGGCGCGGCGGGCATCGCCATCGCCGCCAACTGGGGCATCTACATCTGGGGTGTCAACAACGGGCACGTCATCGAGACAAGCCTCGGCTACTTCATCAATCCGCTGCTCACCATCGGCCTCGGCGTGGTCATCCTCCACGAGCGACTGCGAGTCGTGCAGTGGGCGGCGGTGGCGCTGGGGCTGGTCGCCGTGACGGTGTTGAGCTTCGATTACGGGCGTCCGCCTTGGATCGCACTTTCGCTGGCTGTTTCCTTCGGGACGTACGGCTACATCAAGAAGGGCGTCAGGGCCTCCCCACCTGAAGGCCTCGTGATTGAAGGCGCCGTGCTGACGCTCCCCGCGCTCACGCTCCTCGGAGCGCTTGCGATGTCCGGAAACGCCACATGGGTGGGCAACGACGCCACCGTCGGCCATCTGGTTCTGCTGATATCAGCAGGACCGATCACGGCACTCCCACTGCTGTTCTTCGCCGGCGCCGCCACGCGCCTGCCGTTGTCGACGATGGGGCTCCTGCAGTACCTGACTCCCGTGATGCAGTTCGTGATCGGCGTGCTCATCCTTCGTGAGTCGACATCGTTCGCACTCCTCTGCGGTTTCGCGCTGGTCTGGATCGCGCTCGCGATTCTCGCGATCGACGGCGTCAGGCACCGCTCACGGCTGCCGGACGCCTTCGCCGCCTGAGCTGCTTTGACAGTGTTTTATCGTCACGAGCATAAGTTGCATAAGTCTCGATAAGATACGTTCAACCATGGATGAGCTCGCCAACCCGTACCGGCCCGGCGCAGGCACTCCCCCGCCGGCACTGACCGGCCGCGACGATCTCATCAACCGGTTCGGGGTGGCGTTTCGCCGTGCTGTCGCGGGTAGGCCTGGCAAGAGCCTGATGCTCATCGGACTTCGCGGAGCCGGAAAGACGGTGCTCCTGAACCGCTATTCGGAGATCGCCGAGCAGGAGGGATTCCGGGTTGGACTCATCGAGGCGCCCGAGCGCGGCCACTTCCCCACCCTCCTCGCTGCGCGATTGCGACGGATCCTGCTGCCGCTCAGCACCAATGTCGTGTCGACGGCGGTCACACGAGCGTTGCGCGTGCTCAAGACGTTCACCCTGCAACTCCCTGACGGGATCCGGGTCTCGGTGGATGTCGAGGCGCTTCGCGGGGTGGCGGACTCCGGGAACCTCGCGGAGGACGTCACCGATCTGCTGGTGGCGTGTGGCGAGGCGGCGCGCGACCGGGGAACCTGCATCGTCCTCGCGATCGACGAGTTGCAGTACCTGAGAGCCCACGAACTCGCCGCGCTCATCGTCGCGATCCACAGGACCAACCAGCTCAACCTGCCCGTGATCCTCACGGGAGCGGGGCTCCCACAACTCCGCGGCCTTGCTGGCGAGGCGAAGTCCTACGCCGAGCGATTGTTCGACTTTCCGGTGATCGGCTCGCTCGAGCCCCGCGACGCTCGCACCGCGCTCGCGATACCGGCTTTGGAGAGTGGCGCATCCATCGACGACGCGGCGCTCGACATCATGGTCGCGCGGTCGCACGGCTACCCGTACTTCCTGCAGGAATGGGGGTACCACGTCTGGAATGTCGCGTCCAAAAGCCCCATCACCGCTGACGACGTCGAGCGCGCCGCCCCACGAGTTCAGGACCAACTCGACCAGAACTTCTTCCTCGTCCGGCTTGACCGACTGACCCCGAAGGAGCGTGAGTACCTCGTCGCCATGGCCGCGCTCGGGCCGGGACCGCACCGCTCCGGCGACATCGCGGCACAGCTCGGCGTACGCGTCGAGTCGATTGCACCACGTCGCTCGGCGCTCATCGGCAAGGGCATCATTTACAGCCCGGCGCACGGGGACACCGCATTCACCGTTCCACTCTTTGACGACTTCCTGCAGCGCGCGCTGCCGGTTCCCTGAAGCATGCACGTGTCGCCCGCCATGCGGGGTAGCCTTCCCGTGCCTGTGGACACCCCTCTGCGCATCGGCAATGCCTCCGGCTTCTATGGCGACCGCTTCTCGGCATTCCGGGAGATGCTGGACGGCGGCAACCTCGACGTTCTGACGGGCGACTATCTTGCCGAGCTGACCATGCTCATCCTCGGCCGTCAGCGCATGGCCCATCCGGAACGTGGCTACGCGGGCACCTTCCTGCGTCAGATGGAGGAATGCCTCGGACTTGCGCTCGAGCGTCGTGTGACGATCGTCACGAATGCAGGTGGCCTCAATCCGTCCGGTCTCGCGGATGCGCTCCGCGCGCTCGCCGGTCGTCTTGGGCTCCGGCCGAAGATCGCGCACGTCGAGGGCGACGACGTCCTTGCACGAGCAGCGGACCTCGGTCTCGGGAGTCCGCTCACCGCGAATGCGTACCTCGGGTGCTGGGGCATCGCCGAGTGCGTGCGCTCAGGAGCCGATATCGTGGTCACCGGTCGGGTGACCGATGCGAGTCTGGTCGTCGGACCCGCTGCCGCACATTTCGGCTGGGCACGTGATGACTGGGATGCACTCGCGGGTGCAACGGTCGCCGGCCACATTCTGGAATGCGGCGCGCAGGCGACCGGCGGCAACTTCAGCTTTTTCACGGAGATCGACGTTCGACATCCCGGCTTCCCGATTGCGGAGATGGACGCGGACGGCTCGTGTGTCATCACGAAGCATCCAGGAAGCGGGGGCGCGGTGACCGTCGAGACCGTGACCGCACAATTGCTGTATGAGATCGGGGCGCCGCGCTATCTCGGTCCTGATGTCGTCAGCCGGTTTGACACGATCACGCTCGCGGCGGACGGACACGATCGTGTCCGCATCAGTGGGACCCGCGGCGAACCACCGCCCGAGACGCTCAAGGTGTGCTGCAACACGCTCGGCGGGTACCGCAACGATGTCGTGTTCGTCCTCTGCGGGCTCGACGTCGAGCGCAAGGCGGCGCTGGTGCGCGAGCAGATGGACGCCGCACTCGTGTCTCAGCCGCCGGAGCACGTTCTCTGGACGCTCGCGCGGACCGATCACCACGACTCCGCCGCCGAGGAAGCGGCGAGCGCGTTCCTGCACTGCGATGTGCGCGACCCGGATCCGGCGAGAGTCGGGCGTGCGTTCAGCGCCGCGGCCGTGGAGATCGCGCTCGCCAGCTATCCCGGGTTTCACCTGACCGCGCCACCCGCCGACGCCTCGCCGGTCGGCATCTACAGCGGTCCCTTCGTTCCCGCCGCAGCGGTCGAGCACACAGCCGTCCTCGCGGACGGAACACGATTCGACGTCGCACCGGCGCCGCACGGGGCCGCAGCGGTGGTTGCCCCCGACGTTGCGGCACCCGTGCTGCCTCCGCCGCCGGAGCCAGGACGGACGTCGCGCCGGCCGCTCGGGACCGTCGCCGGTGCGCGCAGCGGTGACAAGGGGGGCGACGCCAACGTCGGCGTCTGGGCTCGCACCGATGAGGGATGGCGCTGGCTCGCCCACGCGCTGACCGTCGAGACGCTGCAGCTGCTGCTGCCGGAGACCACCGGCCTGACGGTCCGGCGCTATGTTCTGTCCAATCTTCGAGCGCTCAACTTTGTCATCGACGGTCTGCTCGGCGAGGGCGTAGCGTCGTCGACACGCTTCGATCCGCAGGCCAAGGCGCTCGGAGAATGGTTGCGCTCACGCCTCGTCGACATTCCAGAGGGATTGCTATGACCGACACAGAACTCGTCCATCTCACCGTCGACGGTGGCATCGCGACGATGACGCTCGACTCGCCGCACAACCGCAACGCACTCTCAACGCAGTTGGTGAGCGAGCTCACCGAACGACTCGACACGGCGGAGGCGAACGCGAACGTCCGCGCCATCGTCATCACCCACACCGGCACCACGTTCTGCGCCGGAGCCGATCTCTCCGAAGCGCGGAGTGGCTCGATGACCGGGACAGCCTCGACACTGCTGCGCCTGATCCGCGGGCTGATCGACACCTCCAAGCCTGTTGTTGCCAGTATCGACGGGAACGTGCGCGCCGGCGGCCTTGGGCTCATCGGCGCCTGCGACATCGTGGTGGCCGGCCCCCGTTGCACCTTTGCGCTCACGGAGGTGCGCCTGGGACTGGCTGCGGCGGTCATCTCGGTGGCCCTCCTCCCCCGTCTCGGTGAGCGCGCCGCGGCGCGATACTTCCTCACCGGCGAGACGTTCGACACCGCAGAGGCAGTGCGCATCGGCGCCGTGACCATCGCCACCGACAACGCCGTTGCGACGACCGCGGCGATCACAGCACAGTTGCTCAAGGGATCTCCGCAGGGCCTAGCGGAATCGAAGCGCCTGATCACGGGCCGTGTGCGCGCGGCGATCGACGCCGACGGAGGGCGCATGGTGGAGCTCTCCGCGCGGCTGTTCGGCTCCGAGGAGGCGCACGAGGGGATGGTGGCCTTCCTCGAGCGCCGTCCTCCCCGCTGGGCGGTCTGATCAGCCCGGTGCCGAGCGAGGACATAATCCCGCGGTGAGCAGCGAAGCCCCGAGCGCGCGCCCGAGTCCGGCAGTCGCGCTCCGCCACATCCTGCTCTGGGCATCCCGGCGCCGCCAGATCAAGCGAGTGATCACGGCGGCGCCGGTAACTCGCGGCGTCGTCCGCCGCTTCGTTGCGGGTGAGTCCGTCGACGACGCCCTCCGGGTGACCCGCGAGCTCACGTCGGAGGGGCTCCTGGTCTCGCTTGATCACCTCGGCGAGGACACCCTCGACCGAGCAACCGCCCAGGCTGCGGTCGACGCCTACCGCACCCTCGCCGCGCGGCTCTCGGCCGATGGACTGGCGTCAAAATCGGAGATGTCCGTCAAGCTGTCCGCGGTCGGCCAGGCGCTCGATGAGGAGATGGCGCTGGACAACGCGCGGCTCATCTGCGAAGCCGCCCGATCTGCCGGCGCAGCGGTGACGATTGACATGGAGGACCACACCACGACGGATGCGACACTGCGCGCGGTCGCTCTCTTACGCAAGGACTTCCCCACCACGGGCGCCGTCCTGCAGGCCTCACTGCGCAGATCTGAAGACGATTGCCGGACGCTCGGCTTCCCCGGCTCCCGGGTGAGACTCTGCAAGGGCGCGTACCAGGAGCCGCCGGCGCTTGCCTGGCAACGCCCCGGCGATATCCGTGCCGCGTACCTGCGTTGTTTGCGCCTGCTCATCACAGGCGGGGCAGTGCCGATGGCGGCGACACACGATCCGAAGCTCATCGACGCCACGGGACGCATGGTCGCGGCGATCGGTGGCGCGCGGTTTCCCCACGAGTATCAGATGCTCCACGGCATCCGTCCGGACGAGCAGCGCAGACTTGCCGCCGATGGGGAGACCGTCCGCGTCTATGTGCCATTCGGCGTGCAGTGGTACGGGTATCTCATGCGCCGCATGGCCGAGCGACCCGCCAATACCGCGCTCTTCCTGCGCGCGCTGATGAGCCGCACCTGATGGCGGCGAGCATGATCGGCCGGCGCGTCGTCGTCACCGGCGGCGCCGGCTTCATCGGTGTGCACAGTGTCGAGACACTGCTCGACGCGGGCGCCGACGTCATGGTCATCGACGATCTCCGGCATGCGTCACATCGCCCACTTCCCGCCGCCGCCCGGCTCGAGAACGCGGACGTGGCCGAGGCGCCGGCCCGCGCCGCGATCGTCGCGTGGCGGCCGGCAGCGATCCTCCATCTCGCCGCGCAAGGCGGCGTGAACCGCTCATGGCGAGAACCCGCCGCCGATGCGCACATCAACGTGCTCGGCACCGTCAGCATCCTGTCGGCGGCCATCGCGGCGGGATGCCGTCGGGTGGTCGTGGCGTCCTCCGGTGGAGCGCTGTACGGAGCCGCCGGCCGGTTGCCGACGCCCGAGGATGAGCCCTCGAAACCACGGTCGCCGTACGGCACCGCCAAGCTCTGCATCGAGCACTACCTCGGGCATTTCACGCGTGCCGGCGCGCTCGACGCGCTCGCGCTTCGCTACGGCAACGTGTACGGCCCCGGTCAGGACGGCACCGGCGAGGCGGGCGTGGTCGCGATCTCGAGTTCGCGTCTCCTCGCCGGTCAGGCCCCCGTCATCCGCGGCGACGGGTCACAGACGCGGGATTTCACGTACGTCGGCGACATCGTCGCGGCCAACCTGCTGGGGCTCGACTCGACAGCGACCGGCGCCGTCAACATCGGCACCGGCAGGGAGACGGCGATCGGCGACCTGGTGCGGAGCCTCTGCAAGCTGGCCGGCTACAGCGGCGAGCCCGAGGCCGAAGCACTGCCGCCCGGCGAGGTGACCCGCAGCGCGCTCGACAACAGACGTGCTGGAGATCTCCTCGGCTGGCACCCGCACGTCAGCCTCGAGGACGGACTCGCGCGAACCTTCGAGAGTTTCCGAGCTCGGGTTCGCTGATCACGCCGCGATGTGGGCGGCGGTGATCAAGCCCGACACGTCGAGGACAAGGGCGACCGCAACGAGCAAGGCGATCCCGGCTGTGCGCAGCGCCGTCACAGGGCCGGACCGCCGCCACGCCAGCGTCCATGCGGCGATCGGCGCCCCCGCACCGACGGCGACCACGAGGTACCGCGCCTGGGGCTGGAGGTCGAACGTTGCGGAGTTGAGCACCGACTGCGTGAGTGCGACGACGATCACGACAACGAGGAGGACGGCGATTCGCCGCTGCATCGTGCTCCACCGCGGCCAGGAGCGCAGCGTCGCGACAGCGGCGGCCATGATCAGCAGCCCGATCGCCACCACAGCGACAACGCTGGGGAGCGGTCGCAGCCCGAGGACGGAGATCGCGGTGAAGTGCGCCCCATTCCCGTACATGCCGACGAGGCTCACCGCCGTGGCGGCGAGATAGCCGCGGACCTGAGCGAGTGAGTCGAAGACCTGACGCTGGCTGGTGATGGGATGCAGCGGTGGCAGGGGACTGCCGAACTGCACGGCGTTGCGAGCGAACCACCAACCGGCGAGGACCACCGACGGCAGCAGGAGTGCGCCTGCCTGGAGGGCGCGGATCCGGGACCGGTAGCGCACGACCATAAGCACAAGCAGCAGCAGCGCGATCAGCCACACCGTCTCCTTGGCGAGCACCGCAAACGCCAGCACGAGCCCGGCACCGAACGCACCGCGATCGGTCAGGACGTCGCTCTGGACCACGACGACGCCGGCGAGCACGAGTACTGCACCGGCGAGCCAGGCAAGGCCGTCGTCGTTGATTGCTCCTGCAAGGTATTGGGCCTCCGGCAACAATGCGAAGATCGCCGCCGCGCCCACGGCGAGTGCCGGGCGACCCGGAAACAACCGCCGGCCGATCAGAGAGACGGTGAGAATCGTGAGCGCACCGAGCGCCACCGAGAGCAGGCGGATGAGGCGCGGATCCCCACCGGTGAGCTTGGCAAGGAGTGCGCCCAGGAGGTAGTAGAGGGGCGGCTGCTGGCGTTCCGCCTGGCTCGCCGGCGGGAGCTGGAGGTGGTCAGCGATCCCGCGGATGTAGCCCAGATGCGAGAGCTCATCCGGCGACGCGCCGATCGGCGTGATCCGGGTGTACACGATGGCGAAGGCCACAAAGAGTGCGATGACCGCGCCGAGCACCATCCACGGTATGCGGCGGCCGTGGCGGAGCAGCGCCACGCGAGCGCTCACGACAGATGCGCAGCCACGTCGGAACGCACCCACACGGCGTCCGGATAGCTCTGGAACTCATTGATGTACTGGACGCCGTCGAGCAGCGTCGCTATCTCCGGGTACTGCTCGACCGAGTCCTGCGACGTCACGATCACGACGGGGCGGGCATTCGCGACAGCCTGCGCCACGGGACCACTGAAGCCGAGCAGAACCTGGTCGTTGTAGATGGGCGGCGTCGGCAGGACGATCTGCAGGTTGGCCAGTGCGTAGACCCAGGCGTCCGACGACCAGACCACGGCGGTGGAACCGGTCAAGCCCTTCTCGCCGATCCAGTCCGCGACGGCCGCGTCTCCGGCAACCCGAAAGTCGAAGTTGTCATCCCACTGTGCTCGGTCCGTGGAACTGAGCGCCGCCTGCACGGCGCCACCGTAGTACTGGCTGAGTGTGTGGGTTGGGCCGGGTGCGAAGGTGAGCGGTGGGATCCAGTCGAGACCCGCCACCGACGCCATGACCGACGCGATGACGACTCCGGCGATCTCGGTGGCCACAGCTGTTACCGGCCTCCAGCCGCCATTCCGGAGTCGGGCGGGTAGCGGAGTCGAGACCCCTGCCACGAGCAGCGTGAGCGGCGCCACGGCGGGTGCCAGGAAGTGCGGATACGGTTGTCCGGCGACGGCCGTCACGACGAGGGTCGCGCCTGCCCAGAGCAGCAGGACCCAGTCGAGGCGCGCGCTCCCTCGAGCGAGAATGGCCCCCGCCGCGATGAGCAGCGTCGCAAGACCCGCGAGCCCGAAGTGCGCAAGGACGCCCGACGTGGATGACGGCAGCACCACCTGCGTGTAGCCCACGTAGAACCCGGCGAGTGCGAACGCGACGTCACCGAGCCCGGCCGTGATGATCGCGGCGATCAGCCACGTCGCGGTGACGAGTGCGACCGTCCCGCCGAAGATGAACGCGTCACGGCGCAGCAGCTTTGGCGCGACCAGCATCGCGAGGCAGAACGCCGACGTCTCGGCCACCGCCGTCTGCTGGTACGCGATGGCCGCGGCCATGAGCACGCCGACGGCCACCGGCCAGCGCGGGATTCGCCGCGCCGGTGGTGTGCTGTCGCCGCGCAGGATGTGCACCAGGACGACCGCACCTGCCCACGTGAGTGGCGCGATCATCAAGCTTTCGGGGATCGCCAGTTCGGCGTCGAGGATCGGCATGCCGAGCAGCACGGCCGCGATGATTCCTGCGACCATCGCTCGGCGCGGCGTGTACAGGCGTTCCGCGGCCCAGATGACGCCGCCCACGGCCAGCAAGCCGGTGATCATGGTGAGGACGTGCAGGCCGGTCTCGCTCGAGCCGAACAATTTCACCTCGCCGGCGATCGTCCAGAGCATCAACGGCGGCTTGTTGTTCCAGGTCTGCGAATAGAGGATCCTGCCGTTGAGCAAGGAGCGCGCGACGTTCACGTAGCCGGCTTCGTCCGTGTACCAGTGAGGCTCCATCAGCGACGGCAGCCGCAGCACCACGAGGGTGAGCAACCCAGGCACGGCGGACCTGGACACTCTGATCATTACGACCGCTCCGGGCGGGCACCCTCCGGTCGCCAGTGCATCGCCAGCCAGATCCGCAACCGGATGACATCTCGCATCGCGCGTGCGACGGGGATGAGGCGACCGCCCGAGCGCACGCCCGCGATCCTCGGCAGATGCTCGACCTCGGTCTGCACGACGCTGAAGCCGAGTCGATGCGCCTTGAAGAACATCTCGGGATTGAACACCGCTGAGCGCGCCTGGATCGGAGTCACGCCGTTCCAGACCTCGCGCGTGAACACCTTGAGCCCACAGTCGAAATCGCGCTCGCGGATCCCGAATGAGAGCCGGACGACTCGGTTGTACACGCCGCTGACGAACGACCGGTACCAGGGATCGGCACGGCGCTTGCGGATGCCCGCAACGAAATCCGCCTTGTCCAGCATTGCGATGAGGCGCCGGAGATCGCGCGAGTCGAACTGTCCGTCGCCGTCCATGAAGGCGAGCACCCTGCCGCGCGACGCGCGCAATCCGTCGCACACGGTGATCGCGTAACCGCGCTGAGCCTTGTGCGAAACCACGGTGAGGTTGCTCGCGTCTGCACCCATTGCACTGCGCGCGGCGGCAACGGTGTCGTCGTGGCTGGCGTCGTCAACGAGGACAATCTCGTAGGTCCGTCCGCCTTCGGACAGGACCTTCATCACGTCCTGCAGGACGCGCTCGACGTTTTCGGCCTCGTTGTGGGCCGGGATGGTGAGACTGACGTCCACCTCGGGTAGCGCCACCGGCGCTACGCCACCGTCTCCGCTGGAGCCGCGACCTGCGCCTTGCCCGTCGCCGCGCGTGCCTGACCGGTCACCCAGTCGACGTCCGACACGCCGATGTGAGCGGGGTCGATACGATCAAGGTGCTCCTCGACTCGCTTGATCACCGAGTCGATCAGGGTGCTGCGCAACTGGTGCGGTTTGAGGCCCAGGTCGACGAGGAGCTGATGCTTCGCGTTGTAGAAGTGCGTGTCTTTCTCAAAGCGCGGGTTGGGCAGATGGTCGATGGTGGTCTCGCCACCATGCGCCGCGCGCGCGTCCCGGACCAACTCCGCGAGCTGCAGGACCGAGAACTGTTCGGTGAACTGATTGAACACGCGGAACTCCCCCGGCTGCGCGGGATGCTCGATGCTCAACTGCACGCACGCCATGGTGTCGCGAATGTCGAGGAAGCCGCGAGTCTGGCCGCCGCTGCCGTACACCGTCAGTGGTTTGCCGATCGCCGACTGGACGAGGAAACGGTTGAGCACCGTGCCCCAGACGCCGTCGTAGTCGAATCGGGTGGCGAGGTCGGGATGCCGGTCCGTCTGCTCTGTCGAACAGCCGTAGACGACGCCTTGGTTGAGGTCCGTCGCCCGCAGCCCCCAGGCACGGCACACGAAATGGATGTTGTGGCTGTCGTGGACCTTCGAGAGGTGATAGAAGCTGCCTGGCAGCTTGGGGTACGGCAGCGTGTCCGACCTGCCGTTGTGCTCGATCGTGATGTACCCCTCTTCGATGTCGATGTTCGGCGTCCCGTACTCGCCCATCGTGCCGAGCTTCACGAGATGGCAGTCCGGAGCGTGCTCGTGGATCGCGAAGAGCAGGTTCAGCGTGCCGGCGACGTTGTTGAGCTGGGTCATGACCGCGTGCTCGCGGTCGATCATCGAGAACGGTGCCGAACGCTGCTCTGCGAAATGCACCACGGCGTCTGGCTTGGTGGAGGCGATCAACTCGGTCAGCGCATCGGCATCGGTGAGATCGACGTTGCGCCATTCGATGTCGCCTTTGCCCTCCTCACGCCAGCGTTCCACACGCCGTTCCATCGTCGAGATCGGGATCAGCGACGAGGTCCCGCATTCGAGATCCCAACGGCGGCGAACGAGATTATCGATAGCGATGACCTTGTACCCCTCGCTGGACAGGTGCATTGCCTGTGGCCACCCGAGGTAGCCGTCCCCGCCGAGCACGATCACCGTTCTGTCACGCATGCAAGAAGCTCCTGAGACTGTTCATACCCCTGCGACCTTCGTAAAGAAGACCTTTCTACGGGGTTATCGAGTCGGATTATGTCAACACGGTGCCCCCACTGGCCATCTTCAAGGACTCGAAGAGCGGGCAAAAGAGTGAGAATGTTCATTCGTGTCGATCTCCGGTCCTGCTCGCCGCGGGCTTCTGATCCGCGCGGCGATCACCAGTGTCGTCACGGTCCTGGTGCTCGTCGTCGTCTGGCGGCTGCTCGGCCACGGGGTGACCTGGCACGGTGTCGACCTGTCGGTCGGGTCCGTGCTCATGGCCGCGTTCGGCGCCGCCTGCTTCCTCATCGGGCGCGCATGGCGATTCGGGGCGCTGCTGCAGCGCCGCGACGGAAGCGCCCGAGAGCTGCTCGGCGCCACGGCCGCATCGTGGGGGGCTGGGTTGCTTCTGCCGGGCCCGTCCGCCGATGTCACATTCGTGGCCCTGGCGCGGACCCGGTTCGCCGTCGGGGTCGCCCGTGGCTCCGGCAGCGCGGTGGTGGCGAGAATCCTTGACGCCGTCAGCCTGGCGCTCATCGCCGTTGTCGCGTCGTTCTTCACGGCATACAACGAGCCGCCGCCGGTGCTGCTCCTGGCTGCCGGCGTGTTCGTCGTCGGTGTCGGGGTGCTGCTCGCCATGATCATCCCCGGTCCCCGAACAGTGATGACCCGTCTGGCGGGCCGGATCCCGAAGCTCGCGGGGCTTGCGGCGCGTGCCGAGGCCGAGCTGGATGAGCTCAACAGTCGGGCCCGCTGGGCGAATCTCCTCGGCAGCACCGCCTTCTGCCGCGTAGCGACGGTCATCCAGTACACCGCCCTCATGCACATGGTCGGCGTCAACCTCGGAATCGCGCAGACCTGGTTCGTCCTGTCGATCAGGACGCTCCTCCTCACCATCCCGGTCCAGGGGATCGCGGGGATCGGCACGGGCCAGGCTTGGTGGGCTGGGGCGCTCGTCTTTGAAAGCGTCCCCGCCGAACTGGCGGTGAGCGCCGGTCTCACGCTGCAGGCGATCGATCTTGCCGTCTCGCTGCCGGTGGCCGGCCTCGGCAGTTCGCTGCTGTTCCGGCGCCGCAAGCCACCCGAAACGGATATCCAGCCGCTCGACATGGTCGGATCGCCATCGCCGACGGCCCGCGAGCCGATCCACGCCGGCTGACCCGGCCGATCCAGCCAACCATCACCCAGGGAGGCGCAGCCATGCCCGCCATCACTCGCGGCGCTGAGTACGACGTCATCGTCATCGGGGGCGGGTCGAGCGGCGAGAACGTCGCCGCGCGAGTCGTCCGAGGCGGCCTGACCTGCGCCATCGTCGAGAACGAACTGATCGGCGGTGATTGCTCGTACTGGGCATGCATGCCGAGCAAGGCACTGCTCCGCAGCGGTCAGGCGCTGCGGGCCGCGCGGACAGTCGACGGCGCGAGCCAGGCCGTGACGGGTGAGATCGACAGCCGCGCGGTGCTCCGCCGGCGCGACGCTTTCACCTCGCACTGGAACGACGACGGCCAGGTTCGCTGGCTGGAGAGCGCGCACATCGATCTCGCCCGGGGAAGGGGCCGGTTGACCGGCGAGAAGGTGGTGAGCGTCGCGCCGGCAGCCGGGGAGCCCTTCACGCTCAAGGCTCGCCACGCCGTGGCGATCTGCACGGGGAGCAAGGCATCGATCCCGCCGATCCCAGGCCTCGAGACAGCCGCGGCGTGGACGAGCCGCGAGGCGACCAGCGCGACGGAGGTGCCGCGGCGCCTGCTCATCCTCGGGGGTGGGGTCGTCGGCTGCGAGATGGCCGACGCCTGGCGGACGCTCGGCACCGAGGAGGTCACGCTGATCGTCCGGGAACCGCGCCTCCTCGTGAATACGGAGGATTTCGCGGGCGAGGCCGTCCGCGTGTCGTTTGAGCAGCGAGGCATCTGGGTGCTCCTCGGCGTGACGACTGAAAAGGTGACGCGAACGGCAGGCGGCGAGATCAACGTCGAGATCAGTGGCGGCAGAACCCTCGCCGGCGACCAGCTGCTCATCGCCACGGGTCGGTCACCCCGTTCCGACGATATCGGCCTCGACACGGTGGGTTTGCGTCCCGGGATGTGGCTCGCCGTCGACGACACCTGCCGCGTCGAGGACAGCGACTGGCTCTATGCCGTCGGAGATGTGAACCACCGTGCGCTGCTGACCCATATGGGAAAGTACCAGGCGCGAGCCTGTGGCGATGCGATCGCGGCTCGCGCCAAGGGTGAGCTGACGGAGGACCCGCCCGCGTGGTCGGCATTCGCCGCGACGGCCGACCACGCGAGCGTGCCCCAGGTCGTCTTCACGGATCCCGAGGTGGCGTCCGTCGGGCTCACGCACGAGCGAGCGGTGGCTGCCGGCTTGAACGTCCGCTCGGTCGACTACGAGATCGGCAACGTGTCCGGCGCCTCACTCATGGCAGACGGCTACAAGGGCCACGCTCGCATCACGGTCGATGAGGATCGAAAGGTGATCGTCGGCGCCACGTTCAGCGGCCCGGGCGTGAGCGATCTCCTGCAGGCGGCCACGGTGGCGGTGGTCGGCGAGGTACCGCTCGACCGCCTCTGGCACGCCGTGCCCGCATACCCCACGATGAGCGAGATCTGGCTGCGGCTCCTCGAGACCTACGGTCTGTAGCCAGGAACGCTCCGCGGCTCAGTTACCGATATGGTCCGCGGGAACCGCGCCCATCCTGCCCGCCTGGTAATCGGCCAGCGCCTGGGCGATCTCGGCGTGCGTGTTCATGACGAAGGGACCGTAGTGGGCCACGGGCTCGCGGATCGGCCGGCCGCCAAGGATGAGCAGGTCGAGATTGGGGTGACGGCTCTCCTGGTGCGTCCCGGCAGTGGCGACGATGACGTCTCCCGCGCCGAGCGCGGCCAGCTGGCCCGACTGGAACGGGCGCTGCTCTGCGCCGACGGTGCCGCTACCCGCGAGCACGTAGACGAGAGCGTTGAAATCGCGCGGCCACGGCAGCACGAGACGTGCTCCCGGACTGACGGTCACATGCGCCAGCGAGATCGGGGTGTACGTGACGCCCGGCCCCTTGTGCCCGGCGACGTCACCCGCGATGACGCGCAGGAGCGCGCCGCCGTCGTACGAGCTGAGGAGCGCGACGCTGCCGGCGCGGATGTCCTGGTAGCGCGCGGGGACCCACTTCTGGGCGGCGGGAAGGTTCACCCAAAGCTGAAAGCCGTGGAAGAGGCCACCGCTTGCGATGAGCTCCTCCGGTGGGCGTTCGATATGCAGGATGCCGGCGCCCGCGGTCATCCACTGCGTGTCGCCATCGGTGATCAGTCCACCGCCGCCGTTGGAGTCCTGATGCTGGAACGTCCCGTCGATCATGTACGTGACCGTCTCGAACCCACGATGCGGATGCCACGGCGTGCCTTTCGGCTCGCCCGGCGCGTACTCGACCTCCCCCATCTGATCCATGTGGATAAAGGGGTCGATAAGGGCCGGATCAGTGCCTGCGAAGGCGCGGCGCACGGGAAATCCCTCGCCCTCGAGACCATGCGGAGCGGTGGCCAGGCTGATCACCGGACGGATCGTGGATGCAGTTGGATCCGGCTGGGGGATGTGCGGGAGAGCCGTGATATCGGCGGCGGTTACAGCAGGCATTCGGGTTTTCCCTAGAGAACAAGCGCCTTCACGGGAGCGAGCACGTGGTCCAGATCCCAGCTGACACCGGGTACATCGACGTAGAGCTCGATCTCGTTGCCGTCCGGGTCCATGATGTAGAGGCTGTGCGTCACAGTGTGATCACTCGCACCGACGACGCGCACCCCGGACTCCTCACAACGGCGCACGGCATCGCGCAACTCGTCATCACTGTCGCCGACCTTGAGACCGAAGTGATACAGGCCGACGTGGCGACCGGTCGGCAACGATTGCGCCTCCTCGCCCACCTCGATCAGCAGCAACTCGTGATGCGTGCGCCCGCTGCTGAACAGCGCCACCGGCATGCGTCCGAGCGAGGTCAGGTTCGCCGGCTTGAGCTGCTTCCAGCCAAGGACGTCACCGTAGAACGCCGCCGACCGCTCGATGTTGTGGACGTACAGGACGATGTGCCCCAACTCCTTGATTTCCATGCATCAAGCTTACCCGGAGCGGCTTGAGCCAAACGAGCGGCTTCCCTCGAGGCTGGGATAGATCACCGAGCAGCGTGGCTGCGCGACGATTGCGGGATGCGCTCGCTCCGGCTCAGCCCCCAGCAGATCATCGGGACAATCTACGTGGTCGCGATGTTCATGACGATCATGGACGCGACGATCGTGTACGTCGCGCTGCCGACGATCGCGCACAGTTTCGATGTCAGCGCCCCCGCAACCGATGGGGTTGTGGTCGGCTACCTCGTGAGCCTCGCGGTCTGGATCCCCGCCTCCGGCTGGGTCGGCGATCGCTTCGGCACCAAGCGGACGTTCGTCTTCGCCATCACGCTCTTCACCGTCGCATCGGCGCTCTGCGGTCTCTCGCAGTCGATCCTCGAGCTGGTGCTGTTTCGCGTGCTCCAGGGGGCCGGCGGCGGCATGCTCACCCCGACCGGCGTGGCGATGCTCTACCGGGCGTTTCCTCCCGCTCAGCGAGCCCGGCTCGCCAGCATCCTCGTGATCCCAACCGTGATGGCTCCCGCGTTGGGGCCGCTCCTGGGAGGAGCGCTCGTGGACAGTCTTTCGTGGCGCTGGGTGTTCTTCGTCAACGTCCCGATCGGTATCGCGGCGCTGGTGTTCAGCACCCTCAAGCTCACCGAGCACCGGGCTCGCGCTGGAGAGCGATTTGACCTTCCGGGGTTCTTCCTTGCGGCATCCGGATTCGGGCTGTTCCTCTACGCACTCAGTGGGGCAGCGACCCAGGGATGGTCGTCGCCGCTGATTCTCACCACCGCTGGACTCGGGGTCGTGTGCATCGCTGCGCTCCTCCGGGTGGAGTTGCACGCGGAGCAGCCGATGATCGACTTCCGGCTCCTGGGCAACCGGCTCTTTGGGATGCTCAACCTCTCGTCACTCTTCGGCGCGGCCGGGTTCCTCGGACTTCTGTTCGTCGCGCCCATCTGGTTGCAGACGGGCCGCGGTCTGTCGGCGCTGGTCTCCGGTTCGAGCACCGCGCCCGAGGCGCTTGGCGTGCTCGTGTCGTCGCAGCTTGTGGGTCGCCTCTATCCGATCGTCGGACCACGGCGCCTGGTGTGCGGCGGCATGGCCTCGGTCGCCGTGACGACGTCGCTCCTCTCGCTGCTCATGAACGACCCGAGCCTCTGGCTGTTTCGCCTCGACATGTTCGCGGTCGGCATCGGCTGGGCATTCGTCGTCATTCCCATGAATGCCGGCGCGTTTGCGCAGATCTCCCCTCGCGACACAGGCCGAGCCTCAGCGCTGTACAGCGCTCAACGTCAGCTCGCGGCCGCGCTCGGAGTCGCCGCCCTGGCAACCATCGTCGGTCTCCAGACGACGGCGTCCACCCTGTCCGGGAACGCGACGGTCTTCCGGATCGCCTTTCTCGCCGCAGCCGCCTTCCCTCTGGTGGCCACCGTCATCGCCGTCTTTATCCGCGACAGCGACGCGGCATCAACCATGCGGTCGAGAAGCGCGGACCCCCATCCGGCCATCCCCGCTGCCTAAAGGTCGCAAGGACGCGACGATTTCCTCAGGTCCGCCCCGAGCCTGAACTCCGCTGACTCAGTGGGAGCAGGACTTGGCCTCGCCGGCGGAATCGGCGGTCTGGAATGAATGGCCGCAGCCGCAAGTCCGGACCGCGTTCGGGTTGTGGATGGTGAACCCACCGCCCATCAACTCATCGACATAGTCGATCTCGGCGCCTTGCAGATACTGCGTGGAGTAGGCGTCCACGTAGACCTTGAGGCCACCTTCCACGTCGACGACGAGGTCGTCCTCACGCGGGGGATTCTCGTCCAGCCCCATTCCGTAGGAGAAGCCAGAGCACCCACCGGACTGGATGAAGACCCGCAGCCCGAGCGTGTGGTCGGCCGGCTGGTCGGCGATGAGGCCCTTGAGCTGTTCGCGGGCTGCGTCGGAGATCGTGACTGTCGACGGAGAACTAATTGCCATGATCTCCACATCATACGTCAGCGCCTCGGTCGCGAAACCCCGCCACTGGGCTGAGACCCTCCCGCGACCGGCGCTCGACCGCGGTCCCGAGCGGCGAGCAGACCACGCATCTCCGGCTCTCCGCAATGCATGCGATTGGCGACCGCTCCGAGCAGGATGAACTCGGCCAGGAAATAGAGCCAGCCGGCGAGTATGAAGAACAGGCCCACGACTGAGCCGTAGGTCGAGAACCCATGAGCGAGGTTCGTGTAAAGCGGCCAGAGCAAAGTAAGCGCTTCCATTGCCGTGCCCGCGATGAGGATGCCGGGCCACATGTTGCGCACCCGGTAGGTGCGGTTCGGCACGAGGCGATAGACGGCGAGCATGAACGCGTACCACACGATCAATCCCACCGCCGGCTCGAACAGCCAGCCCGCACCCGGGAGTGCGATCAAGACGGCCACACCGACAGTGGTGATTATCGAGACCACGAAGAGGATCGTCATCACGAGCGCCATGCCCCGCTGCCGCAGGAACGGGCGCTGCCGGGTCCCGATGACCATCCCCAATGAGAACTCCATCGACGTGAACAGGCTGCTGCCACTCCAGACCAGACCCACGATGCCGACGATGCCGAGCAGGCCCGGGTGCTGCTGGATACCCTCGAAGGCGCCGGTCAACGCAGGGTTTGCATCGGCGGGGAAGAACCCGAGGATCGCGGTGCGCACGTGATTGCTTGTCGTTGACGACTGCGTCGCGAAGCCGAGGATGGCGAGCAACCCGAGGATCAGCGGGAACATGCTCAGGAACGCGTTGAAGGCGAGCCCGGACGCGTAGTTCCCGGCCTGGCTCGAACCAAATGCCGCGATGAGCCGGCCGGGGTATGAGTGGCCGACCCACGCGGCAATCGAACCGATGAGCCGCTTCACGCGCTCAGATTGACACCGCTGTACCGCGAGCGGGCACGACGATGGGGCTGTCGCTCAGTCGTCTGTTGCGGAGCGCCCGGCCTCGGCCGCGTATCGGGGAAGATGCACGTCGTCCGACCCGGCAAAGCGCATCGTCCCGGCGACCAGATGATGGCCGGCGACCTCGTCGATGAGGCGGAGCATCTCCTGACAGATCTGGCGGTAGCTCGGATGGCCTTGCGGCGACGTTCGCAGCTCGATGAGATGGACGGCCTCACGAGCGTTGAGCCTGATCAGGTAGCGCACTCGGTGCCCGAGCGTGACGAGATAGCCGGCCTGCTGCGGGAAGGTGCCGACCATCGCCTTGTACGCGGCCTCCGCCGTGGCGACCGCCTCCCGCCAGCGGGGCGTCAGACCCGCCGCATCGACGGCGGCCGGGATGTCGTACCCGAGCGAGGGAGTGAGCTCCTGCCACTGCACGGTGAGCATCCGGTGGCGCTGCAGATCGCGAAACGCGCCGTAGTCGGAGACAACCTCGAACGTGTAGTCGCAGTGCTCGAATCCGCGGCCCGGACGATGACGGCGGTTGCCCCGATCGCCCACCGCAGCCGCGAAGAGCCTGCCGCGCTGAGCCGCATCGAGCGGTCGCACTGCGGCGAGGAGCCGCTCCTCGGACGCGTGGGAGAACGGAAAGAGCGCGGCAGCGAGAATCTGATCCTCACCGTCGCTGTCCCAGTCGACGAGTGTCACACCGGGGGGACCCCACTCCTTCTCGGGGCTCAATCCGGCGGCCGCCACGCCGAGCGCCGAGGCAGTGTCGCGCAGATACTCGACCCAGACGCCTCCACGTTCTGGCCGGTCGAGGCGTGTGAGGAAGTCCGGGATCATCTGCTGCAACTCGGTGTTCACCATCTCCGCGTAGGCCTGCGCCTCCGGAAGTGGATGAGCTCGCAGCCGCATGACGAGTTGCTCGTACGCCTGGGGCGACGCGAAAACGCCGACGTTGCTCACTGTGCCAGCGGGGAGGAGCCCCCGCATCAGATCAAGCGCCAGCGCACGAATTGCGCGCTTGCGGGCCTTCTCGTCTGCCTCCGGAGCGAGTGTCTCGTCGAGGTGCGCGCTCAGCGGTTCCCGCAGCGCCACATACGTCTCGAAGAGCCCGTCCATTGCGTGCACGTACGTCGACGCGAGCGCAGACGACAGCACGTCGCTGTCCCGGAAGTACCGGTAGTGGCCGTCGCGACGGTCCGTGTACGGGATGTACCGAGTGGACTGCTCGAGGTACGCGCCGAGACGCCCCCACTCGATCGCCTTGGCAAGCGGCTGTGACACCTGCTCGCACGCGAGATGGACACCGGCGAGCTGGGCAACCGAGTCATCGCCGTACGCCGCGAGCACACGCCCGAAGAGGTCGGACGCGCGTGCTCGGCCTGCGTCCGCAGCAACCGGCCCCGCCTCCTCGCCGGCGAGGAATTCGTCGAGCAGCAACCTACGCAGGCTCTTCGGACTCCGGCTGTAGCGAGCGAAGAGCGCGGCTGCCGTGATCTGGGGCAGGTTGACGAGACCGAACACGGGACGATCGAGATTGGTGACGTGCGGCGCGAGCAGGCGCACCTCCTCAGGGGTGAACGCCTCGACGTGGTACTCCGCTTGCATCGATGGCAACTCTACGGAACCCCGTGCCGGCCGAGCGGGCCGGCCGCATCGATGGAGGGTTCTGCGATCTCGTCTACAATCCGGGCCCAATGGCCGTTGGCGCCGTCCCGACCCCACGCTTCCTTGCCGACGTCTACGAGGCGGCGAGCGAGTGCAACAAGTGCTCGCTGTGTCAGGCGACCTGTCCCGCGTACGTGGTC
>DATKQX010000142.1:0-12434 GCA_035532495.1 Saccharimonadales bacterium (SeqCode) | reverse complement strand
CTCATCGACGAGGTCGCCCTGGCGATGCGCACGCGCATGTTCGCGGGACGTCTGGCCCAGAGCGTGCATGCGTATCCCACCTGGTCGTGGGCACTGCAGAAAACCGCCGCCCAGCTCTTCTTTGCGATCGATGGCCGTCGCGCGCGACCGGCACGGCGGCCGGAGGAGCGCACGTGAGACCGGCGCATCGCGGGATCTCAGGACTGCATGCACGATGAGTACGTCGGCAGAGTTTCGCGTCGAGGTCGTGATGTTCGACGTCGTTGAAACCCTCTTCTCCCTTGAGGCCGTCGGTGCGCGGCTCACCGCCGCCGGCGCCGGCGATCGTGCGCTCGAACTCTGGTTCACTCGTTTTCTTCGCGACGGGTTCGCCCTTGCCGCCAGCGGCACGTACAAACCCTTCCCCGAAGTGGCGGTGAGCAGCCTGACGAGTGTGTTACGTGCGAGCGGCATCGAGCCGAATGAGCGCCTGGTAGCGCACATCCTCGAAGCGCTGTCGGAGCTCGAGCCGTATCCGGACGCGCGCCCCGCGTTGGAATACCTCTTCGATCGCGGCGTGAGGGCCATGACGCTGACCAACGGCGCTGCGGCGGCCACGCAAGGACTGCTGGAGCGGGCCGGCCTACGGACGCTTGTCGAGGCCACCCTGACGGTGGAGCAGACCAAAGCATGGAAACCGCGCCCCGAACCTTATCTCGCGGCGTGTCGTGCAGCCGGAGTCGCACCCGTGCGCGCCGCCCTGGTTGCCGTTCACGCCTGGGATATCCATGGAGCTGCCACAGCCGGACTGCAGACTGGATGGTGCAGCCGGCTCGAGGGTCATTTCCCGGCGGTATTCGACAGGCCCTCAGTGCGTGGCGAGACGCTCGTCGATGTCGTCAAACAACTCGCGTAGCGCCGGAGCGACCTGTTCCGCCAGCGGCTGGGCAGCGATCCGGCGTTCGAGCTGGGTGCAAAGACGGGCCGCAATCCGTCGGTCCTGGGGAGCTGCCTGCCTCCAATAGCTCCATCTGATTGCAGACGGGAGCTCGTCGACAAGATCCTTGGCGAGCTCGCAGCGTCACGGGAGTCGTCGCTACATCCGGGTCATCTCGATTTGCGTTTGCCGCGCGGCCGGCGCTTGCGGTCGAAGCACAGCGACGGTGATCGCGGCGGCGACCACCGCGGCGACGATCAACGGCACGATCCGATATCGATTCAGCCAGTGCACCAGAGGCCCGTTGGCTTCAGCCAGTTGCTTGCAGCAGGGCGGCCGCCAGCCAGACGTCAGTCCACGAGGCTCACCAGAGCTCTTGCAGACTCTTCCATCCACCTCAGGCGATTCACGGAAGCTAGTCGTCCCAGCGCGGTGTTGTCGGTCAGTGGGCTTGCGATCGCGGCGGTATTTACGTTCCTCGGAACGGTGGAGACATGGAGCTCCCTTGTCTGATGCCCTGGATAATTACCGCCGCGCCGGATCTCGGCGTCCCGACTGGTGACAGTGTCTCCGCCATTAATCAGCTGAGATTCTCGCCGACGAATTTGACCATGCATCCAGATAGCACAGTCGAGTTGACCAATGTGGGAACGGTTGCGGATGCCGTCACCTTCGCGGACTTCCCGGGGCTGAGCGACCCTCTGCTTCCGCCTGGTGTCACCTGGGAGATCAAGTTCGCGTCGCGCATGCACCCGTATGTCTGCACCATCCATCCCGGAATGACCGGAGCCATTGTGGTGCACTGATCCCGGCAACGGACGAACGGGCGGCGCGCGCCACCGCTCGATCGGAACAGCGGCGGTGTACGAGCCCTCGACGACCTATCTCAGTGCGGCGTCGAAAGCTGCGCGAGATACGAGGTCACATGTGTGTAGGCCCCGGTCGCGACGAGCACCCCGAGGATCACGGTCACCGCTCCGCCGGCGAGCGTCATCGGTCGTGCCAGGCGGGTGAGGCGGCGCGGGAGCTGGGGCAGCGAAGCCCAAAGCAGAGCGACAGCAATGAACGGCAGCCCGAGCCCCAGCGAGTATGCGATCAAGAGCAGCGCACCGCTAACTGCGTGCGAGCTGATGGCGGCGAAGGTGAGGGCGGCCGCCAGATAGGGTCCGACACATGGAGTCCAGCCCAGGCCGAAGACCACGCCCACCACAAAGGAGCCGGCCACGCCCCTGCGCCGCAGCCGATCGGGAAGTTGCAGAGTGCGGACGCGCTCAAACCATGTCAGGCGCACCGCACCCAGGATGAGGAGGCCGAAGACGATCACCAGCACGCCGCCGACGACCTCCACGATCCGGCCGGAGCCGGAGCCCTTGGTAAAACGCGACAGGCTCCCAGCGCTCAGTCCAAGGATCACAAAGACACTGGTGAAGCCGGCCACATAGAGCAGCGAGCCGGCGAGGAGCCGGCCCCGGAAGCTCCGCCTCCGCTGCGCATCGGCGAGGTCGGCGGCGCCGGCACCGCTGACACAGGCGAGGTAGGCGGGCAGCAACGGCACCGTGCACGGCGCCAGGAACGAGGCGGCGCCAGCGATAAAGGTGGCGATGAGGGTTGCGATCGAGAGCATCAGCCGAAGGTGAAGGTGTAGAGCTGCAGCCCTGCGGGGACGGTCAGGTCGATGAGGTGGTATCCCGGCGTAATGCCGCGGAGCAACGCATAGAGATCCTGGCGGCTCACCGAAACCTCCGATGCAGGCACTGCCGCTCCGCTCAGAGCTGTGGGCACGGCGGCAACGTCAAGAGTCACGCTCACATTCAGTGGCTGCCCACCCGACGAACCCATCACCACAAACACGTCAGTGGCGCGAAACAGCAGGCGCACGTGCCCCGGAGTGTCCGACTCGAGGTACTGTCCGTGATCGCTCCAGGTTCCCGTGATCTGCACCTGGTCGTGAGCCTGCGGCGGACCCGGGTCGACGTACTCGGTTGGTTGGCCCATCGGACCGTATGCCTCTCCGTCTCCCAGCTGGCCACGAGCGCTTCCGACGTACAGCTCCGGTGTGAGCTGGTTCGACGCCGACGTGGATGATGGCATTGGCCGGACCGAGGCACCGAGGAGGCTGGCCACCGCCGAGTCCGTCTGCACATAGTTGCCTTCGCCGAGGTTCACGTAGGTGACGCGTCCCCGCTGGTCGAGGAGGTACTCCGCCGGCCACACCTGATTGCCGTACGCGTTCCAGGTCGCCATCTCGGAGTCGACTGCGACCGGCCAGGTCACACCCCGGCGACCCACGGCCGCGACGACGTTCGCATACATCTTTTCGAAGTCGAACTCCGGCGAATGCACGCCGATGATCACGAACCCGCGGCTGCGGTAGGCGCTGTAGAGCGCCTGCAAGTGCGGAATCGTGCGCACACAGTTCACGCACGAGAACGTCCAGAAATCGATGAGCGCAACCCGCCCGCGCAATCCCGAAACGCTGAGCGGCGGGCTGTTGATCCAAGCGTCGATTCCCGTGAACTCCGGGGCGGGCGAACGTTGCCCCACGGGCAGGAGCCGCGCGTTCGAACCCGTTCCCGCGAGCGTCGGCGGAGCTTGCGGTCGAAGCACGGCGACGGCGATCGCGGCGGCGACCATCGCCGCGACGACCAGCAGCACGATCCGATATCGATTCAACATGTGCGCTCAGAGGCCGAGCGGGCTTCAGCCGGCTGCTTGTAGCAGCGCGGCCGCCTGCCAGAGCGCTGGCATCGGTGCGTTGCCCGAGACGACCGCCTCGTCAGCGGGCATCGAGACGACCAGGCCCTCCGGGCCGGTCATCGACGTCTGTTGGATGCTGATGGCGGTCGGACTGGTGGCGCCCTCCATCCAACCGACCGTGACCAGTTTGCCAGCGGCGGTGCGGTAGTCGACGGTGATGACTTCGAGGCTGCCGACTCGATCGCTTCTCGCACCCACCACGGTCAGTGGGTCGAGCGCGATCACCGGCATCGGCCGCCCGGCTGCGCGGGCACACCACGCGGACACGTCGGCAGCGCTGGCGGATTGGAATTGCGCGGGCCGCTGCGAGCTCGCCAGGGCGAGCGCGACCGGGTCGGGAGCGGTGCCGCCCGCGAGTCGAGCCACCGCCACGGCGATTCCCGCGGCGGCGACCGCGACGAGGCCGATGCCGGCAACCAGCGTGGGTCGCGGCCGGCGAACGTGGGGGGTCGCGGTGAGCACCGGCCGGTGGGACGCGAGCGCGCTTCGAAGCACGGCAGAGAGCCGCTCATGCGTCTCGACTTCGCGCCCGCATGCGGCGCATCCCCTCACGTGCTCGACGGTCGCCGCCGGCACGAGTGACAGTTCGCCGTCGGCGAGTGCGCCGAGGTATTCCCGGTGAATGTCGCAGCCGTTCACCGTTCTTCCCCCGATAGTCGCGCAAGTAGCAAGCGGCGGCCCCGATAGATGCGCGACATCACGGTGCCGACGGGAACTTCGAGCAGCTTTGCCACCTGTGCATAGCTCAACTCTTCGACTGCGCTCAGGTACAGCGGGATGGCATACCCCCGCGGGAGCTCGCGAAACGCGGCGAGCACACTGTTGACCTCGAGCCGGTTGAGCACCTCGTGCTCGACCGGACATGGATCGGCATTGGCGGCGACGATGTCATCGTCCAGCCCACCCGCCTCGAGCCATCGGCTGGCTCTCGCCGCCGATCTGCGGCGATTGAGATGCAGGTTGTGCAGGATGCGGAAGGTCCACGCCCTCAGGTTGGTCCGGCTGCGGACGCTCGAGGCCGAGAGGAGGGCCGCGGCGAGCGCAGCCTGAGTCAGGTCCGCCGCCTCCTCTTCATCCCCGGTGAGCGAGCGCGCGTACCGCTGGAGGCTGGGACGCAGCGCCGCAATCTGCTCCGCCAGTTCCTCGGCGTCGTTCCGGTCCTGGCTCATGCAGATGACGTTAGCCAGCGCGGCGGAAACGCGCATGGTGCTCACAGCCAAGTTCGGTCAGGAGAACGGGCCTCACGCGGGGCGGGGCGTCGGTGCGGCCGCCACCGCCAGCCGGTCTGGCCGGATGAGGGCGAATGCGGTCACGCCAAAGACGAGGCCATAGATGACGTGGGCGGTGAAGAATGTACCTCGTGGAGTCATGTCCACGATGAACGGGTTCGCCCACGGAAGGATGGCGTAGACCATCAGCAGGTACAGGAGGATGCCCCCGATCAGCGATGCCGCCGTGAATCCGAGCCAGGTCCGCAAGGCAGGGAGCCGCAAGGTGCGAATGGCGAACAGGAGCACCGCGGCGAAGGCGGCGCCAGTGACTGCTGAGAAGCCGAAGTGGAGCAGCCCACCGACGAGCACATGGCTTGTCTGGACCGGCGCGTCCATCATCATGCCCGGGTGCATCATCGCGTCGGTCAGCATCCTTTGAGCGTCGGAGCGATACACGAAGAACGCCCAGCAGACGTTGAAGGGCGTGGCGAACCCATTCGCGGTCGCGGCTGAGTAGACCATCATCCAGAGCGCAAACGGGATGCCGGCGACGAGACCCGCGACGGCGCCGAGTGCGAGCGTACGTTCCCCCATGTGAACCCTGGCCGCCATCTCAATTCCTCCTGTGGTGGACGTGGGGTGCCTCAACACATAAAGACACCGGAGGAGCCGCCGTATTCCCGCGAGGCTGAGGAACTCTGCGGGCGCCCGTTCCGACGGTGAATGGGCCCAGGCCGATCTTGGGCCAGCGCCACAGCATCCATCCGGTTTACCGGATATACTAGCTGGGTCTCACAAGGCCCACGGAGGTGTCGCAGACCAATGCCCAGCGTGCAGGCGGCGCTCGACGTCGCGGTTCTCGCCCGGTTCTTTCGAGTGCTCGGAGACCCGACGCGTCTGCGCATCCTCGCCCTGCTCGAAGACGGGGAGCGGACAGCCGGTGAGCTCGTCGCCGCGGTCGGGGGCCATCAGCCGCGGATCAGCGCCCACCTCGCGTGTCTGCGCCACTGCGGCTTCGTCGAGACCGATCGTCGTGGTCGCGAGATCTTCTATCGCATCGCCCTGCCCGGGGTGGCCTCGCTCCTCAATGCAGCTACGAATGCCTCGGCTCCGCAGGCGGAACGGCTCGCGTCCTGCAGTCGCATCGGTCCGGATTGGGTATGACATGAGGCCAACACTGCCTGCCCTCGCGTGGCGCGACCTCATCAACGTTGTCTGCTCTGCCAAGTCAATTCCCCTGGCCGCCGGACTGCACCGCTCCGGAGGGCGGCACTGGAGGCCGCCCTTTGCGTGAGCCGCGCAGCGGATCGCCGCTTGCAACCGCGGCGATACTCATCTTTGCGGTGCTCTGCTGCGGGCTGCCGACGCTGATTGCGGTGGCCGGACTGGCGGGCGGCTGGTTTGCAGCCCACGGTGTCTGGCTCGGAACTGGAATCGCGATCGTGGCTGCCGCCGCACTCGGGGTGCGCTGGTGGAGTACACGCCGAGCGTGAGCCAAGAAACCGACTCGGATGCAACAGACGATGACCAATCGGAGCTGACCATGGATCAAGACATGCTGATGCGAATCGACGGGATGACGTGTGCGCACTGCGAGAAAACGGTCGCCGAGGCTCTGACGGCCGCTGGTGCGCGGCGCGTGGTCGTGCACTGGCGTGCCGGCACTGCTGCATTCGATGGGGCAGGGATTCCGAGTGACCAGCTGAAGACTGTCGTAGATCAGGCCGGCTACCGCGTCAGTGAGCTTGGACCTGCACCAGAGGCGGGCGAGTTCAGCTTTCAACCCTTGGTCGGCGACAAGCGTCACGACTACGACCTCGTCGTCTTGGGCTCGGGCTCGGCTGCATTTGCTGCGGCCATCACGGCGACTGAGTCCGGCGCGCGGGTCGCACTGATGGAGGCGAACGTCGTCGGAGGCACCTGCGTCAACGTGGGCTGCGTGCCCTCCAAGGCGATGCTCGCCCCTGCCGATCTCTTCTTCCGCGCGGGGCACCACCCGTTCACGGGTATCACGACAGCCGCGACCGCGGCGGATCTCCCCGCATTGATTCGCGCCAAGACGGATTTGGTCGCGCAGCTACGCAAGGAGAAGTATCTCGACCTGGCTGAGACATATGGCTTCACCATTTGCCACGGGCGCGCTGAATTCGTCAATGATGACACTATCGAGTGCGCGGGCGAGCGGGTTCGCGCGAGGACGTACATCGTCGCCACGGGTGCGTCGCCGTCGGTACCCCCAATCGATGGGCTTCGCGACGTCGGTTACCTAACCAGCACTACGGCACTGGAGCTCGAGAAGCTCCCCAGCGATCTGATCATCATCGGCGCCAACGCCATTGGCCTGGAAATGGGTCAGCTCTTCCTGCATCTGGGCAGCCGGGTCACATTCATCGAGGTGGCTCCGCGCATCACCCCGACTGAGGAGCCGGAGACATCACAGGCGCTGCAAGGCGTGCTGGAGCAGGCGGGTGCCGTCTTCCACACCGGTGCGACGATCACAAACGTCGCGCGGAGTGCAGGCCGACGCACGGCGACCTTCCGAACGAACGGGATCGAACACAGCGCCGCCGATGACATCCTTGTCGCCACCGGCCGGCGCCCCAACACCGGCGATCTGGGCCTGGAACGCGCTGGCGTGCACCTGTCCGAGCGCGGCGCCGTGCAAGTCGATGGCGGCTTGCGGACCACGAATCCGCGGGTGTTCGCCGCCGGCGACGTGACCGGACATCCGCAATTCGTGTACGTGGCCGCCTACGAAGGATCGATGGCCGCCCGAAACGCGATCATGGGCCACTCCGAAACAGTCGACTTTCACTCGCTGCCGCGGGTGATCTTCACCTCGCCGACGTTTGCCGCAGCCGGCCTCACCGACGAGCAGGCAAACGCACAGGGGATTGACTGTCAGTGCCGGGTGCTGCCGATGAGCGCTGTGCCGCGTGCCCTGGTCAACCGCGACACTCGGGGTTTCGTCAAGATCGTTGCGGATGCGACGAGCGGCCGCATCGTCGGGGCCAGCGCGGTGGCCGACGGCGCTGGCGATGTCATTCAAGCGGCGGTGTATGCAATCCAGTTCGGGTTGACGACCGAGCAGGTCGCCAGCACATGGGCGCCCTATCTCACCTTTGCCGAGGGCTTCAAGCTCGCAGCGCAGACCTTCACTCGTGATGTCAGCAAGCTGAGCTGCTGCGCAGCCTGACCGCCGAGGGGATGAGGAGAAACGCCGCCAGGTCAGCGCATGCATGCGCAGCGTGACTTGAGGGGCAGGTACGCGCTTGAGCCCGCATCGGGCGCGTTCAGATGTGTGATTGGGGTCACAGCGTCGAACGGGGCGAGATCGGATCATCGGACGCCCAAGTCAGACGCCGACCGGGCGCCCTCTCGTCACGCCCGGCCTCAACACGAGGTGACCCGACGCATGCGCCGGCATCCAGGCATCGTCATGCGCACCATTCGCCCGTTCACGCTCGCGCTGGCCAGCGCTGTCCTCCTGGTCGCCTGTGACGGCGGCGGCGCTGCCAACCCAGGAGGAGCGTCCGTGCCGGCGAGCGCTCCCCCCGCTGCCGTCGCAGGTGCCGGAGGCATGCAGAGCGTGACGAAGGTTTTGCAGAGCGCGCAGCTCAGCGGAAACCTGCCGCTCACCCTGTACGTCGGCGCTGACTACTGTCCCTTCTGCGCCTCGATGCGCTGGCCGCTGGTGAAGGCACTCTCCCGTTTCGGCACGTTCTCCGGTCTGGGCCAGCGGCAGAGTACAGCGGGTGTCGACGGGTTCCCTTCCCTGGCCACCTACGACTTCAACCGCGCGACGTATCGCAGCCAATACGTCGCGTTCCAAGCTGTCGAGACGGCGGATGCCGACGGCAACCCGCTGCAGCAGCCGGACGCGACCCAAGCATCCCTGATCAATCAGTTCGATCCAAGCGGCGGTATCCCTTTCATCTTCGTCGCCGGCCGCTATGCTGCTCAGCTGCCGTACTCACCGAGCCTGCTCGAGGGGCGGACCTTCGAGCAGATCCGCGACGACATCGACGGCGCCAACCCTGACCCGCTGGGCCAGGCCATCGACCAGGAGGCCGATGTGATCACGGCACTCATCTGCTCCAGCGACAGCATGCAGCCCGCAACCGCATGCAGCACGTCGCAGGTGCAGCGGCTGGTGACTGCGATCCCCTCATGAGTGGCATCACGGCGGCCATGTCGTCGACGGTTCGCACCGTCTACGGGCGGGGTGCGTATCGCATGGCCGCTGTGTTGATTGCACTCGGCGCCGGCGCACTTTTGGTGTGGAGCTCCGCGATCGTCACCATCTTCCCGACCGGTGGAATCTTCATCGACGCGGACCTGTTGACCCTCGCCACGATCGTCATCACCTCGCTGCTCCTGGGGGCGTCGCTCCCGCTGCACTGGTACGCGTGGCGCCGCTCCGTCGGTTCGGCCCGCTCCCGTGGACTGGGCGGCCTCGCCGCGCTGCTCAGCATCGGCTCCCTCTCCTGCTGCGCGCCGCTGCTCATCCCCGGGCTGCTCAGCCTTGTCGGCGTGTCCGGGACCTCCATCCTCGCGACCACGGTTCGCCTTCACTCCTGGCGGCTGCCTCTCTTTCTCGCCGCCGTGTTCCTCCTCACCGTCAGTCTGGTCACCGGCCTCCGCGGCGCCGGCGATGCGTGCCGTCTTCCCGTGTCAACGACGAAATCCGGGACAGGTACCCGGTCCGCCGCCTGATTTGCGCGGCCCGTCTGCGTGAGCCACCTCGCGGCCCGCCGCTGCGGTCGAGCGAGCTCCGCACTGACCGCTACCGGGGCAGGTCTCAAGGGAGTCGCCAAGCCCAAGTCGCGCCTTCCACAGCGTGATCCACGTCACAGTTTTGTGACCACGGTCATAGCGGACCCTCCCGACGCAATTTCAGCATCAGGAGGTCAACGTACGGGACCGGGTCGCCCGGTCCTGGAGGAAATAGTGGTGGCACGCTCAGACCAGTCACACAGAAAGCGGATCCGCTTCCCCAGCGAGGAGCGGGAGATGAGGTGGGCAAGCCTGCAAGAGAACGAGAATATCGGTCGCTGTCGTCGTTACGAATGGTTGGCCCGGCTGGTCGAACGGGCGGCTCGCGAGGCGGACGCTCGTCTCCGGCTCGAGTATGCGATCCAGCACCTCACTGACCTCCGGCGCGATAGTTCCGGCACACCGTCACAGCGGGCCGCGTAGATGACAACTGCGTTCGTTCTCTCCGGAGGCGGCAGCCTCGGTGCGGTGCAGGTGGGCATGCTGGGAGCGCTTGCCAAGAAGGGTGTCGTTCCCGACCTCATCGTCGGCAGCTCGGTCGGCGCCATCAATGGGGCGTGGTTCGCGGGCTGCCCTGAGCCAGCGTGCGTCGATCAACTGGCTGACATCTGGATCTCTCTCGGACGCGGCGACATCTTTCCGCTTCACCCGCTGGGCGGCTTGCTCGGCTTCCTGGGACGGCGCAACCACCTGGTCGCCGCCGACGGGCTCTCGCGCCTCATCCGGCACCATCTTCCCTACGAGCGCATCGAGGACGCCCGCATCCCTCTGCACATCGTCGCCACCGAGGTGACCACCGGACGTGAGGTGCTGATCTCCAAGGGGCAGGCGCTCCCGGCCATCCTCGCCAGCGCCGCCATCCCGGGGGTGTTCCCTCCGGTTCGCGTGGGCGCGCTCGAGCTCATGGACGGCGGGGTCGTCAGCAACACGCCCATCGCCCACGCCGTCGAGCGCGGCGCCACCCGGGTGTATGTTCTGCCCGCCGGCTATCCGTGTGCGATCTCGAAGACCCCACGCAGCGCTCTGGGCATGGTCCTGCAGGCGCTAACCCTGCTGGTCGAGCACCAGCTCCTCCACGAGGTCGCGCGCTACGAGGACGTCGTCGAGCTGCGCGTGGTCCCCCCGGTGTGTCCGCTTGCAGTGGCACCCGCCGATTTCCGCCACAGCGCCGAGCTCATCGAGCGAGCGCGGGTTGCAACGACACGATGGCTGGCGTCCCCACAGCCGGATCTGAACCAGCGAGACCTCCTCAGACTCCATCATCACGCCCGTATCGATCCGCTGCGCGCCGACGCGGCGTGACAGCGTGCGTGGGACTGCTGAGCGAGTTGCCACCGAGCGCCGCCGGGCCGCCGCCAGACACAACACCACGAGATGCGTGGACCACCTGGCGGGAGGCACTCGGTGTTGTCCTCGCTCCATATCACCTGCGCGCCACCCTGGCTGCCGCCGCGATCGTCGGCACGCTGCTGCTGGTCATCAATCAGCTCGACACCGTGCTCAAAGGACAGATCGGGCTCGGGTTGCTGTTCAAGGCCCTGCTGACTTACGTCGTTCCATTCCTGGTCTCCAACTACGGCCTGCTCGCCGCGACACGCCGCCGACGGTGACCACCCCACCCATGAACCCTGCGATACCCAGCCTCACCGCCGAGCAGATGCGCGAGATCGATCGCGTCACGATCGCTGACTTCCACGTCGAGCTGATCCAGATGATGGAGAACGCCGGGCAGAGTCTGGCTCAGCTCGCCATCCAGCGTTTCCAGCCCACGCACTGCACCGTCCTCGCCGGCAAAGGGGGCAACGGCGGCGGCGGGTTGGTGGCGGCGCGCCACCTGGTCAACCGTGGCGTCGATGCGCGGGTGGTGCTCGCCTCAGAACCGGAGACGCTCACGCCGGCAGCGGCCCACCAGCTCGACATCCTGCAGAGGATGGATGTCGCGGTCGACGACTCACCATCGTCGACAGGTCTGGTCATCGACGCGCTGATCGGCTATAGCCTCGACGGCAAGCCGCGTGGCCGGACGGCGGAGCTGATCCGCTGGGCGAATCGGCAGCGCTCCCCAGTCCTTTCCCTGGACACGCCGAGTGGGCTCGACGTCACGTCCGGCGAAGCCCTCGACCCCTGCATTGCCGCGACAGTAACGCTCACCCTGGCGCTGCCCAAGCGCGGTCTGCTGCTGACGTCGTCGGCGGCGGTCGGGGAGCTGTGGCTCGCCGACATCTCGATTCCGCGGCGCGCCTATCAGCGGATCGGCATCGACGTTCCGCAACTGTTCACCGCCCAGAGCGTCATCCCTCTGTCCCGGCGGACTGCGGACGATGAGTAGTCAGCCCATCGCTGAGTACGCGATGCTCTCCGACTGCCATACGGCGGCACTCGTCGACCGCGCTGGCTCCATCGACTGGCTGTGCTTTCCCCGGTTCGACAGTCCGTCGGTGTTCGCCCGGCTGCTCGATGACCGAGCTGGATCATGGTCGATTCGCCCGCGCGGCGTGACCAGCGTTTCGCGACGGTATCTGGATCGCACCATGGTGCTGGAGACGACGTTCCACACCGCAGCGGGCACCATGCAACTCGTCGACGCGCTCGCGGTTGGTCCCGACAATCGCGGGCACGCCCTGGGTCGCGGAGCGCCTCACCTGCTGCTGCGACGCGCCGTTGCCGTGCAGGGAGAGGTCGAGGTGGAGATGGAGTACAGTCCGCGTCCCGAGTATGGGCTCATCTTTCCCATCCTCTTTCGCATCGATGGCGGCGTCGCCGGTCAGGGGGGC
>DATKQX010000141.1:0-21975 GCA_035532495.1 Saccharimonadales bacterium (SeqCode) | reverse complement strand
CTCTCTCCGACGCCTACTACGTGATCGCGTCGATCGCCATCTTCGGCGTGCCGCTCGTGTTCGGGCGCTCGCTCGTCGAACGGATGGGAGCGATGCGCTTCAACTTCCTCGGGCGGAGCAACGCGCTTGCCTTCCAAGTCGTGTTCATGATGGCGATGACCAGCCTCGCCCTCTTCATCGGTATCTCGCCGATCTTCGGCGCCTTCGTCTCGGGCATCCTCGCCGGCACGCTCACCGGGAGTCAGGAGGGCAAGAGCACCGTTTCGATCGACGCGGCGCGTGCGCAAACGAGCATCCAGAGCTTCTCCTTCGCCTTTTTCATCCCGATCTACTTCGCGATCGTCGGTCTCAAGCTCGATCTCATCCGGGATTTCAACATCCCGTTCTTCGCGCTGTTCTTGTTGTACGCGTGCGGGGTGAAAGCGCTGAGCATCTATGCGGGTGCGCGCCTTGCCGGCGAGAAGCGGGACAGCGCGCTCAATCTGGCGATGGCCCTCAACGCTCGGGGCGGCCCGGCGATCGTCATGGCGTCAGTCGCACTGGACGCCCGCATCATTTCCGAGGCGTTCTACGTGGACCTGGTTCTGCTGGCGCTGGTCACGTCGATGATGGCCGGGGCATGGCTCGACCGGGTGATCCGGCGGGGGACGTTCTTCACCGAGCTGCACTCGAGCGAACGTGGGTCATCCGACGTCGAGCGGGTGAGTGCATAGATTCCAGCGATTGACGCGTTCGGACGCTCAACGCGGAAGCGTCTGCACCGTCTCGGCGAGGTCTGACCGGTCTTTGCCGTTCTCGTACCCCTCGGGATGGCCTTGGCGCCATCCGGTGATCTCGATCGAGGGCTCTGCGATGGCATCTCGGGCCCGTAGCTCGCTGTTCATCTGCCGCTCGAGCGCGTTGACCCGTTTGCCGACCTCTTTGAGCACGAAGCGCAGAACCACACGCCCCGCCGCGAGGTCGATATCGCCGGTTGCCGGCGCCCGAGGCATCGAGCGGAGGAGGTCGATGAGTGTCACGGATTCGTCGAGTGCTTCCTCATGCAACTTTTGGACAGCAGCCGAGCCGAAGAGCTCGAGCTGAGCTCGCGATCGAAGCACTATGGCCAGGTCCCGGGATCTGTGGACTGCAAGTCCCTCTTCCGGGAAAGCGAGCGGTCGGAGGGTCTGCAGATAGGTGTGCCAGCCAAGCGCCGTCTCGAGATACGCGGCGGCTCGGCGCTCGTCGCCCCGCGTCTCATGCACATGAAGGAGCAGACGAGCGTTGCTCCTGCGTGTGCGAAGCATTCCAGCGGTTGCGCCGATGAGGAGAAGGAGCACCACGGTCCCCGCAATCGCGATGAGAGTCAACGGGACGTTCACAGATGAGAGCGTATCGCGTGCGGCCGGGAGTTCGCGAAAGGGCGTGCGCACGCGCCGACTCGATGGTGTAATAGCGTCGCTTTCACAGAGTGTGACGCTAGGGAGCTTCGATTCCACACACTGATCGAGGTGCTGAAGACGGTGCGGAACAGCGAATGGTGGTCCGTAGACCTGTGGCTCCGGCCGAGCATCGTTCCGTGATCTCCTCTGAGGTCGCCGAACGTATCCGCGAGTGGCACGACGCGGCCGCGCGTGCGGCGGCGCGTGACAACGGTTCGGAGCAGACGTTCGCCTACCTCGGCAAGAAGCTGACCGTCCCGCCGGGTGTCCATCGGATCACCGGCGTCTCGCACCTGCTCGGCGAGGCGGTGCTTGCGGAGGTCAGCGACGCGGACCGTGTCCTCGACGTGGGCACGGGCAGCGGAGTGAACGCGATTCTCGCTGCCTCGCGCGGCGCTCGTGTCGTGGCCGTCGACAGCATCCCGCACGCTCTCGACGCGGCACGTCACAACGCTGAGCGCAGCGGAATGAGCGCGCGCATCAACGTTCTCGAGAGCGATCACTTCGGCAGCGTTGTCGGACAGTTCGACGTCATCATCTACGAGTCACAGGTGCGACTTGGGGCACCGAACGATCGGTTCACCTTCGACGACGTGATTGACGACGCCCAACACATCACCGTGTTCATTCATGACGCACGCCGACACCTCATCGAAGTGAGCGGCAGGATTCTCTTCTTCGTCGGCCCCGCACCTGGACAGGCCACGCTGATCGAGTTGGCAAAGGAAGAGGGATTTGCTGCAAGTATCGTCGCGCAGGAAGCGTTCATCAGAGATGGACAGTCCGTCGACTACTTCGTGATCCGAGCCACACCGCTCTGACTCCGCAGAAGGGTTAAGACGCGGCGCGTAGCGCATTAAGACCGCGCTAACACTTCCCGAATTGCTTGCAATCGCGAGATGGCGGACGGCACCATTGGTTTCTACCCCCTTATCGAGAGGACGGGGCGGCCGATCGCCCCGTCCTCAACCGCACTCATGAGCGCCGCAGTGCGCCGGACTGGGTTGGGTGGATCACTGTTGGGGGCCGCGGCGCTTGAGGATCGCCGGAACACCGATTGCGACGACGAGTGCTCCAAGCAAGACCCCGAATACGAGCAGGATCCCGATCTTGGCGAGCGAGCCCCCACCGGGCTGTGGACTGCCGATGTTGGCAGCGCAGACCTGCACGCTGAGCAACTGTTCGTAGACGCCACGGATGAAATCGGTTCGATTCTCGCTGCTGTCGAGAATGGTTTGCGCCACCCCGTCCTGCCACGCGGCATCGTGAGGCAGTGGTCGCTGCAGATATCCCGAGACCTCCTGCGTCGTTCCGGGACGGAGGAGCAACGCTGCGACGGTACCTGCGACGAAGTCACCGTCACTGCCACCCGTGTCGGCGAAGTACTCAGGGGTGGCCATGATCGTCTCGAGGAGCACGTCGTCGGGAGGCTGCGGGGACGTGAAGTTTCCGGCGAGCAACCGCTGCCCGGTGTTCATCTCTCCGGGAAACGGCGCACGAAGCAGGAGTTGCTGGTAGTCCAGTGACACGACGAGATCCTGGTAGGTGATGGTGTTTGCCATCGAGTCTGCAAACAGCGCGTGGCCCGTCGAGTCGTTCGTGTACTTGCTCAGCGCTGCCGACATCTCGGCGTCGGTTGGCGCTCGCTCGAGGAGATCCTGATAGACACCGCGGATGAAGCCAGCCTGCGTGGAGCCCTGCCTCTCGTAGTACGCGTCACTCCCGACGACGCCGGCAATGATGGATTCCTCGGTCGAGCCGCTCGCGAGGGCGGTCATCGCGGCCGACAATTGTGCAGCCGACGGATTCTGAATGGGAGCGGCGCACTCCTGCGACGCGATCCGGGCACACGTCGGGCGCAGGTAGGTCTCGAAGAACGACGTGATCTCGTCGTGGTGGAACTCGTTGCCGGAGATGACGCGCTCAGCCATTGCCAGCCTCACCGCCGTAGACCCAGCGTTGGCCTGGGTGACCAGCGCCGCATCGATCGCGAGTTCCGCCGTAGTCGGCTTTCGGTTCAGCAGATCCTCGTACAGCTGTGGCAGGAAACGCGCTGCGACATCGGCATTTCGCGCGTAGTACTCCGCTGAGGCCGCGATCGCGCCAACCATCTCGGCGCCGGACATTCCACCGTCCACCGAACCCGGGAGGCGGTTGACCCACAAGGCGACTTCGGCGCTGTCCGGGTACCGCTTGAGCAAGGTGTGAAATGCGGCGTCCACGCGGATCGCGCGTGCCTCGGGGCTCATGACGACGTCCTGCGCGAGCCGGCTCCGGGCTTCTGCGACCCCGCCGCCGCCGAGGATCGGCAGCGCGTCGGCCACCTCCACCGGCGTGGGGTCGTGCTCGAGGACGTCGTCGTACAGCCGGGTGGTGAAGTCAATGGGATTGGAGCCGACGTCACGGTAGTACTCGGCGGAGGCGAGGAGATCCACTTGGACGGAGGTACCATCCGCACCTGCATTGAGCTGCGCTGTCATGGTCCCGAGCTCCGCGGAGGTCGGCTTGCGTCCAATACCAGCCGAGCAGGCAGCACCGCCTTCGGGCGGTCCACCCCCGGACTCGCTCGGACCGGGACCGACGATGAACGGGGTCGGAGTCGGAGCCGGTGTCGGCGGAACCTTCCGGGTCGACGTGCCCGAGGTCGTCGACCCGGTGGTGGAACCCGAGGTGCCCGTCGCCGTTGGTGACGTGGTCCCTGTGGGAGTCGCCGTCGGCCCCACGGTCGGGGTTGCCGTCGCGGTTGCTGTCGCGGTTGGGGTTGGGTTCGGTGTGGGCGTTGGGGTCGGGTGCGGTGTGGGTGTGGGTGTTGGATTCGGCGTCGGTGTGGGTGTTGGGATTGGGGTGGGAGTTGGCGTGGGCGTGGGCGTGGGCGTTGGAGTCGGAGGCGGGGTCACGTCGAACGACGAGTCGGTGGTAACGCTTTCGCTGACCGGGCAGACCTGTTGTGTGTCATCGCACAGCTGCGCCGTCGCCACGACGGGCCCTGGAACGGCGCCGCCGGGGATTGAGCCTGAAACCGTTCCTGAACAGTTGTCGCCGACGAAGACGGGGGGCAGTTGCGTCGGCGGATTGTTCCAGCTGACCTGTATCTCGAGCACGTCGCCGGCCGAAACCCCGTTAGCGTCGCAGTCTTGGGTGGTCCACACGTAGTCGTACGTCACCGCTGTCCCCGGTGGCCCGCTGGTCGGCCCACCAACCAGCGAGAACGTCGGGGGTGCCTGTGCGGCAACCGGGGTCGACGTGACGATCGGCAACCCGACCGCAAACAGCAGAACCAAGACTGCGAGGCCCGCCCCTCTTCGCATCCGGTGACTCTAGCCTCGCGGTCACACCCACCGGTTGCTGCCCCGCCCCGAGATCAGGTCGCGATTCCCGCCAGCGCCTGACCCCGCTGCCAGGCTGATCTAGTACGAGCCGCGAGCCGTCAGGAGGGCCGGGACCGTCTTCGCCAGGATGTACAGGTCCATCGTCAGCGACCAGTTCTCGACGTAGAAAAGGTCATAGCGGACGTAATCCTCGAACGCAAGGTCGTGACGTCCATTCACCTGCCAGAGTCCTGTGACACCCGGCTTGACACGAAGCCGTGCGCGCTGTGCTTCCACATACCGCGTGGCCTCATCAGGAAGCGCCGGCCGGGGTCCGACCAGGCTCATCTCGCCGCGAAGGACGTTGAAGAGCTGGGGCAGCTCGTCGAGCGAAGTGCGACGGAGCAGCCGGCCGACCTTCGTCACGCGCGGATCACGGCGCATCTTGAAAAGGAGGCCGTCGGCCTCGTTGTTCGCCACAAGGCCATCTCGCTGCGCGTCAGCGTTCACGACCATGGTGCGGAACTTGAGGATGGTGAAGGGGCGTTCCTGCGCGCCCACGCGGCGCTGGCGGAACAGCACCGGACCGGGGCTCGTCATTCGGATGAGCAGCGCGATGCCCAGCATCAGCGGGGCGGCGACGACCAGGGCGATCGAGGTGACGAAGAGATCGAGGGCTCGCTTCTGCACCCGCTGCCGGCGTGAGAAGCGATGCCGGCGCAGGGAGAACAGGGCCATGCCGTCGATCGGCTCCAGGATGACTCGCGCTGCGCCGAGGTTCGGAAGTCCCGGCGAGACCCGCACATTGACGTCGGCCGGGAGCGCCGAGTCGATGTTCTGGAGTGTGGCTCCGCCGGCCGCGCTCCCCGCGATGATCACGGCACGCACGCTGTGCGCGGAACTGATCTGTGCGATATCGTCCACGGTGCCCAGTACGGGAATCCCGTCCATCACCTCGAGACCGGACCTCGTGACCTCGACGAAGCCGCAGACGCGGTAGCCCATCCACGGCCGCCGCATGAGCGTGCGCGCAAGTGCCCGAGCCTCGTCGTTGGTGCCGGCAACAAGCGTGAGCTGGCTGGTGACAGCCCTGGCGTTGAGCACATGTGTCAGCCGGCGGCTGATCAGCCTGCCTGTTGTCACCGTCACGAAGCAGACCACCAGGAGCGCCGGAATGAGTTCGCGGCGCGGATCGGTTTCCGCAACGAACGTGACGAGCACCACGAGCAGCACCGACATCACCGCGGCGTTGAACAGGCGGCGGAATTCGGCGGTGGCATGAGTCGGGCGGCGGAGGTCGTAGAGGCCGTAGACCGCGAATACCACCGGCCAGATCGCGACGGTAGCGAATACCGGCCCGCGGAACAGCTGGCCGCTTTTCACCGGGAACAACATGTCGAGCAGCCCCTTCGAGAGGAGGTAGCCCCCGATGACCGCCACGACGTCCACCGCAAAGGTGGTGATCGCCAGGATCACCGGCCACGGCAATGGGTCCGCCGCCCTGGCCGCGTCCGAAGTGGACGCGGGGGCCGTTCGAGCCCTGGCCTCGCCAACCAGATCGATCTCTGCAGGTTCCCCCCACGCGGCCTCCGACGAAAGACTCGAGGCTAGATGTGCCTCTTCCGCAAGCGCCACGACCGTTCCCCCTTGTCGTACCCAATCACGCCGTAGAACGGCGACCGGGGTCCGCACCAACCCCCAGATTCGTTCCCTATCCGAGTGATTCTAGCGACGCGTTCTGCATTCCGTCAAATGACGCCCTTGAGGAGCTTGACGTGATGTCAGAATACAGAACGCGAACGTTCGTTCCCAGCTGGGAGGAGGACGCTTCGGCATCAGCGACTTTTGACAAGAGGCGATCCGTCCGTCATGATGCGTTCGGACGGATCACCTCAGGGAAGGGCCAGCGGCGCTTGGCGGCGCAGCCGTTGGATGTGCTTCTCACGGGTAGTTGACTTCAATGTTGGGGGGACGTATGGGACGGCCGATCGGAGGAGTCGCGGCGCTGATCGCGGGGGCGACCGCCGTCGGGCTGCTGCTGTCCGGGTGCTCGAGCAGCACCGGCATGGTGATTGGCGTACCGAACGTCGTTCCACCGGCGACACCGACGCCGGGCACATTGTTCAACGCGATCAGCCAGGCCGTCGAAAACGAGATCTCACAGGTGAACGCTGCGGGCGACCCCGCCGGCGAATCGGCGACCGTCGTGGCCGAACTGAACGCGCTGAATAACATCAGGTCCCTGTATCACGCGCAGGCGCTGGAAGCCCTCCTCGCCACCGCCAATAAGCAGATCACGAAGCGCGTGGCATATGTCAATGCGTTGATCGCCGATGTTGCGGCCGACAAATACCTTTCCGGGATCGATGTATCGGGTCGCAGCCTCACGCAGTCAGTCATCTCACTCCTCAACGGCGTCAACACCCAGCTCGAGGCGCTCGCAAGTAAGATTGTCTCGGACCAGCTCGCGGACCAGCTACGCACCGACGTCCTGAGCATCGGACCCTCGTCGCGGATCTACGGCGTGTACGAGCCGATGACCCATCTGGTGATCGCCGCCGGGGACGAACTCGACGAACTCAATACGCTTGCCGGCCAGGAGTCACAACTCCAAGCCCAGGTGGCCACCGGTCAGGGCACCGACGCGAACTACAGCTCGGAAGCCGCCGCGTTGCGCGATCTGTCGTCCTCGATCGCGGCAGGCAGAGCAGTCCTGGGCACGGACATCAGCGAAGTGCTCCGCATGACACCGAGCAACTACCCCGCCAACAAGACGACCGTCACGGCGGTCCGCTCCGCCGTGATCCAGTTGCGTTCGCCACAGGGCGAGATCGGCAAAGCTACGGCCGACTCCAGCAAGATCCTTGAACTTATCGCTCAACGGTGAATAATGACAACGCATGAGGGTTCGACGAAACGCATGGGAAGGGCGGTCCACATGAACAGACGCATCGGATTCACGCTCAGCCGCGCCGGCGGCCTGACAGGCCTCGGAGGAGTTGTGGCGCTGAGCGTCGCCCTCATGGCATCCCAATCCGTGGCGGCAGGAGGCAATCCGAACTTCGAAGGGATACTCTCCTCGGCCACGCCGACCGGGTTCATGAGCAGCCCGCAGGCGTACGACATCTCGGGCGGTCCTGTGACGGTCGACTTCGACGTCGCGGCGACCAATCTCACCAATAAGGCGCAGACCGTCGCGCTGCACTTCTCGGCCGACCATATCCTCACGTACAACGGTGTGGACGTCTCCGACGGTCAGCCCGGCCAGGCGGGAATCACCTTCACCGGTCCCGCCGGGACGACGCAGGCAGTGGTACCCGGAACGCAGTCATTCAGCGATACCTGGAGCCCCAACGGATCCAAGACCATCCTGCTGACGTACACATTCGACGCCTGCGGCTATTACCAGCTCGACGTATGGGCTCCGTGGACCGGTGGGGGGCGTGATCGCGCAACGCTCGCTTCGGGTTTCATCCGCGTCCTCGGTTGCGACGCGTCGCCCACGCCGACACCAACCTTGTCGCCGTCGCCGTCGCCGAGTGGGGGCGTCGGCGGTGCGACGAGCACGCCCACACCCGACGGAGGGGTTCAGGGGATAACTTCGACGCCGTCCACCGGCGCTGGCGGCGGATGGCTCACTTTGGGAGCCGCACTCGTCATCGCGGGTGTCGGTATGCTTGTCGTCGGGAAACGCGGCCGTCGCGTCCATATTTAGCCAACAGCTAAGGGGGAAAGAACAAGCCATGGAGATTCGCGACTACCTACGGGCAATTCGCCGCGTTCTGTGGCTGCTCATTCTCATACCCGTCGTTGCCGGACTGGTGACGGGGGGCCTTATGGAGATGCAGCCGTCTGCATATGAAGCCGATGCGTCGGTGGTGGTTCCGGCCATCAGCGCGAGTGGCTACTCGCAGAGTGCCGCCACCCAGTACGTCGATACCTTCAAGGACGTGCTCGTCTCTCGGCCCGTCCTGGTCGACGTCTCCCAGAAATACCCGGGCATCTCGATCACCGAACTGGCGAGTGGGCTCACCGCGAGCACCGTCACCACCTCGAGCAACAACATCCACGTCGTTCTGATTGGGAAGGATCATCAGAACCTCCAGGGGGCCGTGCGTGAAGCGACCGTGGACTCGCTCAATGCGATCGCCCAGCCGCGTCTCGCGCAGGCGGAGAACGCCTGGACGAATGCTCAAGCAGGCCTGCAGAAGGCCAACGCCGCCTACAACACCTTCGTCGAATCCACGACAAATCCGAATCCCCCGTTGGAATTCAGCAACGCGTTGACCCGTCTCAGTCAGCTGGAGGGTATCCTGGCGTCGGCCGAGGTGAGCGGCGACGCGAAGCGCGTCGCTGCGGCGAACCTCAGCATCGCCGCGCAGAAGAAGGCGCTCATCCCGCTCGGTCAGCAGGAAGTGCAATATCAGACCTTGAACGACGCGCTCTCCTCTGCACGGAGCGCAAGCGACCATGCCAACCAGGAAGTCGTCGATGCGCAGGCGCTTGTCACCACTGACTCGGCCTCCGGCACCGTCACCACGGTCAACGTTGGACGCCTTTCGAAGCTCTCCAACACCATCAAGTTCGCGGGCATCGCATTCGCTCTCGCACTCGTGATGATGCTCGGCCTCCTCCTTATCCTCGAGCTCATGCGCTCGGGACGCAAGGTTGCGGTGGTCGAGGCCCCGGAGCAGGGCGCCTTCGCGTGGAGCGCCCCGGTCGCACCGGCAACCGCGCCTGAGACGGCCGATGCGCCGGTTCCGATGAGCGCGCCGGCGACCCAGCCTGCGGAGCGGCGTGATCCCTGGCGGGCGAGCCCTGCCGGGACTGGTCCCGTTGCCGTCACGGGCGGCAACGGCAATGGCAACGGCCACGCGAACGGCAACGGCCATGCGAACGGCAACGGCAACGGTCATGCCGATGTGACGGAAGTCGAGGCCGATCCGCAGCGTAGCGGTCTGGTTCGGCGGGGATAGCATCATGCCGCCATCGCAGGCGGCGGCGGGACGCGTTGAACCGATGACTACCCGTGTTCTCTACATCGCAGGCACCGGAAGATCCGGCAGCACGCTGCTGGCCAACATCCTCGGCGAGGTTGATGGTGTTTTTGCGGCCGGCGAGGTTCGCTTCCTCTGGCAGCGCGGCCTGACCGAGCGCCGCCTCTGCGGCTGCGGGGTGCCCGTCCGCGAGTGCCCCGTGTGGAGCCGCGTCCTCGCCGAAGCCGGGCACCTCGACGAGCCCGCTCGGATGGAAGGCGTCGTCTCGCTCCTCAAGCACACCGGAAGGATTCGCAACCTCCCCGCCATGCTGTTGGGAAGCATCCGGCCAGGTCTCGATCCAGCACGTTCGGTGGCAAGTGCGGAAGCCCGCACGGCGCTCGGCGACATCTACGCAGCCATGGCCGGCGTCACCGGTAACCGCGTCATCGTCGATTCGTCGAAGCTTCCGGCCTACGCGAATGTGCTCTCGGCGACCCCGGGCATCGACCTGCGCATCGTGCACCTGATCCGAGATCCGCGCGGTGCCGCACACTCATGGTCAAGCCACAAGGCCCTCACCGATGGAGCCGCGCGGAACCACATGGAACAGATCGGACCGGCCAAGAGCGCCTTCCTCTGGGACGTGTGGAACCTCTCCGGCGGCATCCTGTTCCGCGGCGGCCCGGAGCGCTACATGCGTCTGCGCTATGAGGATCTGATTGCGGATCCACAGGCTGCCGTTCGCCGGATCCTCGCGATGGTGGGGATGGAGGATGCCCAACTCCCGTTTGTCAGCGGCGGTGAGCTGATCACGTCGGTCAACCACAGCGTCGCCGGGAACCCGGATCGCCTTCGCCACGGTCTCATCCGCCTGCGCCAGGACGATCGCTGGCGCACCGGCATGCCTCGACGCGACCAGCGTTTGGTCAGCGCGCTGACGTTGCCGCTGCTGCTGTACTACGGGTACTCATTGCGCACCAAGGCCACCAAACTGCAGGACGGCGAAACGATCTTCGACCGGGCGCCGCGTGGCGAGGGCCCAGCCGGGCGTCTCTCCCGCCGCGTACGCAGGCACGTGCGCTGGGTGCGGAACGAAGGCTGGGCGCGCATCGTCGAGGAGGACGAGCTCAACCCGGTGACACGCATCCGTGTGGCCTCCACCAAGCGGCGCTGGCGGAGATCCCATCCGCAGCAGGCCGGTACCGCCACGCCCGTGTATCTCGTCGGGCTGCAGCGCTCCGGGACGAACATGCTCGCGCGGGGGCTCGACACGGCTCCGGAGTTCGAGGTCCACAACGAGAACGACCGTGCGGCGTTCAACCAGTACCTGCTTCGGAGCGACGCGGAGATCCGCAGCATCGTCATGGCGAGCAAACATCAATTCGTGCTCTTCAAACCGTTGTGCGACTCGCATCGGGTCGACGACCTGCTCGACTCGCTCGACACGCCAACTCCAGGGCGCGCCATCTGGGCGTACCGCGACGTCGATGGCCGTGTCCGGTCGGCCGTGTCGAAGTTCGGACGCAACAACCTGCTCGTCCTCGGTGACATTGCGGCGGGCAGTCGCACTGGGATGTGGCAGGCCGAGCGACTGTCCGGCGCAACGCTCGAGCAGATCCGCAGCTTCGACTACACGACGATGACGCCGGAAACGGCCGCCGCGCTGTTCTGGTGGGTTCGCAACGGTCTCTTCTTTGACCGTGGACTCGATCAGCGCGACGACGTGCTGCTCACGTCATACCAGGACCTGCTCGCGAACCCGACCGCCGCGATGCAGAGCATCTGCCGCTTCCTCGGATTCCCGTTTCGCGACGAGCTGGTCGAGCACATCTCACCGCGCGCTCCAGGTGGTGCTCGTGCGCTCGACATCGACCCGAGGGTTCGAGTGCTCTGCACCCAGCTTCAGGATCGCCTCGACGAAGCACTGCGCCTGCAGAGCGAGGGTTGGGCCGCATAGTCGGTGCGCCGTGAACGCTGACGGGAGCACGCCGGGGTCCGGGCGGCAGTCGGATCGCGCGATCGTGCGCCAGTCGAGCCTGACCGGGGTTGCGGCGGCGGCGGGCGTGGCCGCGGGGCTCATCCTCGACGTCAGCATCGCCTTCGGATTCGGAGCCGGGAAGAACACCGACGCCTTCTTCGTTGCGTCGCGAATCCCGATAGGACTCGTCGCGGTCGTCATGGTGGCCGCAAACCAGGCACTCGTCCCCGCCTTCAGGACGTCATCGACGAAGCGCGGAGAGGGACCCACCGACCATCTCATCTCAATGGTCCTCTGCACCGTGGTCGCGGTCGGGGTCGCGCTGGTGCTGTTGTCATGGCTGATTGCCGTGCCGCTGATGCGCATCACCGCGCCGGGCATCTCGAGCAGCGAGGTGAACCTGGCTGCGTCGATGCTGCCGATCGTGTTCGCCATGGTTCCGCTGGTGGCCGTGGCCGAGGTGATGCGCGCCTACCTGAATGCGCGATACGCGTTCGTCGCCCCCGCGCTGATGACGGTGGTGCTCAACGGGCTGGCAGCGCTGGTCATCATTGCCGGCCGCCTCCTCGGCGTGCACGACATCCATCTGGTTGCCTACGCATTCCTGGCCGGTGCTGTCGCGCAGGCCGTGTTCATGTGCGCCATGGCGCTGCGTCAGGGGAATCGGTTCCGGCCGGCGCTCGACATCCACGACGAGCATCTCCGCGGCATTGGGAAGCTGTGCATCCGGCCGGTGGGGGCCGCCGGCCTGAACCCCGTCGCCCGCATCGGCGAACAGCTCGTGGTGTCGTTCCTGCCCCCGGGATCGATCACCGTTCTCAACTACGGCTACCTCGTGGTGTCCGCGGTGGGGGGCACCGTCTTCTTCCGCTCGGTGATCGTCGCGCTCATTCCGCGTCTCACCGACGCACATAATCGCGGCGGTCAGGTCGAGGTGCGTCGCTACACGGCGCTCGGCATGCGCATCATGCTCGCGATCAGCCTGCCGCTCACGGCCTTCATGGCGGTGCTCGCGCGGCCCGCGGCGATCGCGGTGTTCGAACGCGGCAGCTTCAAGCTGGCCTACGCGGAGCTGCTCGGCACCGTGCTTGCCGTGTACGCGGTGAGCCTCGTGGGATCGGCCGTGCAGCGTGCGCTGCTCGCACCGTTCTTCGCGCGACTCGACACGCGAACTCCCCTTCGCAACACCATCTACGGAGTGCTCGCCAACCTCGTTCTGCTCCCCATCTTCGTGCTGCCGTTTGGCCTGCACAATCAGATGGCGATCGTCGGCGTGGCGCTGGCCTACTCGCTCGCCCAGTACGTCAACGTCGCGCACGGCTGGTATCGCCTCGCCCAGGTCGATGGGAGCCCCGGCCGGGGGATGGTCGCATACACGGTGAAGCTTCTGGCCGCCTCGGCCGTCACCGCCGCTGTGATGATCGCGGTGTCGTTCGCACTCGATCTGTACGGCTCTGTCGACCGAACGCATCTGCTGGCATTCACGCCCGTTGCCGGTCTGACCGGGCTTGCCGTGCTTGCCGTCGTGATGGCAGTGCTGAACGGGCGCGAGATGACCGGTTGGAGGGCTGCACTCCGGCGACGGCCTTCGCAGATGAGTCCGAGCACCTCGGCGGATCTTGCGCCGGCCGCCGACCCCGCGCACAGCGGGAGTGCGCCGACCCCCGACCAGCACGTCGTCGAGGGTGGTGTCGACGTCGACGAGTCGGTGGACCTCGAGAGCACCGCAATAACCGCAAACTTGCCATGAGGAACGCCGCCCCGTACACTGAACAGGGGACCGTCCGCCGCTCGCGTGTCGAGGCGGCCGGTGCAGCGTATCGGAGGGGGGCTCACCGCAGATCTCGCGGTCTGAGCGTTCCCGAGGACAGAGGGAGTTCGTGATGGCAACGCTCATGGTGCGTCGGACGCCGGACATCGATCTGATGCCGCGACGCACGAAGATCATCTTCGCGTTGTGCACCGTTGCCATTCTCGGGCTGTCGATCGAGAGCAGCGTCGAAGCGGCACTTGGCGGGAGCAAATTCCTGCTCGTCGTTCCCATCGCAGCCTTTGTCGGATTGGGTTTTTTCGTGCTGGGGCTCGTGAACTTCGAGAATTTCGTCTTCACGACGATCGCGATCCGTGCGAGCCTCGACATCACCAAGACGGGTGCGGGCAACGGAGGCGCTTCCGGCGTCAACAGCGCCACGGCGTCGGCACCGGGGCTTGACCCCACGGGCGCTCTCGCGATCCTCTTCATCCTCATCTCATTCTTCTGGTTGCTGACGCGAATGCGCGAGGGCAGGAAGTCACCGCCGATGTCGGTCCACCGGGTCTGCCTGATCCTCTTCGCGCTCGCCGGGTTCCTCAGCGTCATCGATTCCGCAAGCCCGACCGTGAGCCTGCTCGAGGCGATTCGAGTGCTGGCCGTGGTGGCCATGCTCGCGGTGCTCGAGGTGATGCTCGTCGACCGCGACATGATCAAGAGGTTGATCGCGTCGATCTACATCTCCGCGGTGGTCCCGGTGGGCTACACGATCTTCAACGTCGTCACCCACCATTCGCAGTTCACCAGCGGTGGCGTGAGCCGCTTCGAGGGCACGTTCGCGCAACCGAACCCGTTTGCGATCTACCTGACGCTGCTCATTGTCATGGGCGCGGCACTGCTGCCCCACCTGACACGGAACAAGAAGATCGCCATGTCGACGCTGCTCTTCTTTTCGGTGGTGTGCCTCTATTTCACCTACACGCGGAGCGCGTGGATCGCCACGGTACTTGGCGTGTTCGCGGTCGCGTTCATGGGACGCAGGCGGATCACGCTCGTGGTCATGGTCGCCGGTGTGATGCTGTCGCTCGTGGCGTTCCCGACGATCCTGCAGCGTTTCGCGGACCTCGGCACCTCGACGAGCGCGGCCGGTTACGCATCCAACTCACTGTCGTGGCGGTTCGACTACTGGGGTCAGGTGCTCCCGCTCGCGAACTCCGACCCGATCACGGGCATCGGCCTCAATATGAGCTCCGTGGAGACCGGCCAGCAGAAGGAGCCGCACAACGACTTCCTGCGCTCCTACGTCGAGACGGGCATCCTCGGGACTCTCGCGTACCTGGCCCTGCTCATCAGTATGGGAGTCGTCGCACGTCAGGCGATGCGCTTCACGAAGACCCGGCCGTGGAGCTATGAGCGATCAGTAGCGGTCGGCTTTGCGGCGTGCGTGCTGGCATTCGTGCTCCTCAGCATCGTGTCCAACGTCATCACGCAGGTGGTCGTTCTCTGGTATTACGTCGCCTTCGCGGCGGCGGCGTATGCGGTCACGAGGTACAGCGAGAACGCCGCGTTTCTCGGACGGCCCGCACCGATTGAGGACGATGTGCCGGCTCTAGTGGGCGTGTAGCGGAGCGCAGCGCTCCGGGCAACCACGAACCTCAGCAGCAGGCACCTAGTGCGGATACTCCACGTCAACAAGTTCCTCTACCGTCGCGGCGGTGCCGAGGCGTACATGGAGGACCTCGCCGACCTGCAGGTGGCTGCCGGTCACACCGTCGCCTATTTCGGGATGGCGCATCCGCTGAACACGCACCTCGAGTACGCGTCGCACTTTCCGGCTCACATCGAGCTTGAACCACCGCCGCCGAGGATGGCGGGTCGCGTGCGCGCTGTCGCGCGGATGCTCTACTCGACATCGGCGAGCCGGGGGATGGATGCAGTGATTGCCGCCTTCCGGCCGGACGTCGTGCATCTGCACAACATCTACCACCAGCTGTCGCCGTCGATTTTGCGTCCCGTCAGGCGGCGGAACATCCCTGCGGTGATGACGCTGCATGACTACAAGCTCGCCTGCCCCACCTACCAGTTCCTTGACCATGGCAACCTCTGTCAGGCGTGCCTCGGTGGCCACTTCCAGCACGCAATCCTGCGCCGGTGCAAGGACGGCTCGCTTGCCTCCAGTGCGGTGATGGCGGGCGAGTTGTTCGTGCACACGATGACGGGGGCGTATTCGCCGGTGCGCGTCTTCATCTGTCCGAGCCGGTTCCTCGAGGGCCGCATGCGCGCGGCGGGTGTGTTTCCACGACGCATGCATCACGTGCCCCACTTCATCGACACCACCGACATCCCGGTCCGGGTCTCACCGGGCTCCGGTATCCTTCTGGCCGGGCGGCTGTCGCCGGAGAAAGGGGTCGACGTCGCCATCCGCGCCGTGGGCGAGATCGATGGGGCGATGCTCGACATCGCCGGCACCGGTCCCGATGAGACAGCGCTGCGCCGTCTCGCAGAATCGACCGCTCCGGGCAGGGTTCGGTTCCACGGTCTGGTTGACAAGGCGGAGGTGCAGCGTCTCATGCTTGCGGCCGCTGTGGTCGTTGTCCCGTCGCGATGGTACGAGAACCAGCCGATGGTGGTGCTCGAGGCGCTCGCGCGCGGAGTGCCCGTGGTGGGCAGCGACCTCGGCGGCATGCCCGAACTGATCGAGCCAGGCGCGACCGGTGACCTGGTACCCGCCAATGACACCCACGCGCTCGCCGAGAAGCTGCGTCCGTACGTGACCGACCCCGCACATGGATTCGCGATGCGCGACCGGGCGCGCGCGACGATAGTCGCGGAGTTCTCGCCGCAACGCCACCTCGAACGCATCGATGTCACGTATGCGATGGCGATGCGCGCCACGCGGCTGCATGCGGCATGAAGCCGGCGCGCATCGCCTTCATCGGGCAACGTGGCGTGCCGGCGACCATCGGCGGTATCGAACACCATGTCGAGGAGATCGGGTCGCGGCTGGTGGCTCGCGGGCATGACGTCACGGTCTACGCCCGAGCCAACTACACGGCGACGCGCGCCACCGAGTATCGCGGCATGCACGTGCGCTACGTCCCGACGGCGCCGACGAAGCATCTGGAGGCGCTCGTGCACAGCGGTCTTTCGACCGTGACGGCGATGCTCCCGGGCGCCCATCACGCCGATATCCTGCATTACCACGCAATCGGCCCATCAGTCTTCACGCCGCTGCCACGGGCACTGACCCGACGAGGTGTCGTCCTCACCGTGCACGGCCTTGACTACGATCGGGACAAGTGGGGGGTTGGAGCGCGGACCGCGCTGCGCAGCGCGGGATGGATCAGCGCTCACGTGCCTCACGCGACCATCACCGTGTCGAAGAACCTGGCGGACTTCTACCTCCGTCGCTACGGTCGCGTCGCCCGCTACATCCCCAACGGGGTGGCGGCACCGGTTCGGCGCGACCCCGACCTCATCCGTGACCGTTTCGGTCTGGCCGGTGGCGACTACGCGCTGTTTCTCGGCCGGCTCGTGCCCGAGAAGGCGCCCGACCTGCTGCTGCGCGCCTTCCGCAGCATTGACACTCGAACGCGCCTCGTGATCGCCGGCGGCTCGAGCTTTACCGACAGCTACGTCACTGGGCTCCAGTCACTGGCCGCGCGCGATGACCGCGTGCTCATGGTCGGACCGGTGCACGGTGAGCTGCTCCACGAGCTCTACAGCAACGCCGCCGTCTTCGTCCTCCCGTCGAGCCTGGAGGGACTTCCGTTGACGTTGCTCGAGGCCGCCTCATACCGGCTGCCGCTGGTAGCGAGCGACATACCCCCCAATCGCGAAATCATCGGCGAGGACGGACCGGGCGGCCGGCTCTTCCCCAGTGGCGACGTCGCGGCGCTGGTCGCGGCCTTGCGAGCAACGCTCGACGATGCGGCGCAGGCCCGATGCGCTGCCAGGACGCTCGGAGACCGCGTCGTCAGCGAGTACGACTGGGACGAAGTAACGGCTGCGACTGAGGACGTGTACAGCGCTGTTCTGGCTCGGTGAGCCCTCCACGAACCATTTGTGAACATGCCATAATCACGTCAATCAGGTTGGGAAAAACGGAGGATCAGGCGTGAGGGGAGGACTCGGGATCCAGGTGGGAGTCGATGGGGCGGCAGGGTCGCGAAACGGCAGTCGTTTTCGTACGCGAGGTGGTCGCGCTCACAACATCGGTCTGCTCATCGCCGGATCCACGCTCGTTCTGGCAGTCCTGACCGCCGGCACGAACGTCGAGGCGCAGAACTCCGTTCTCGCGGTATCCCGATCCTTCGGCGCGGCGAGCACCTCGGACACGGGGAGTACCCTGAGCGCGTCCGCGGGTGTCGCGACGGGGGCCGGTGATCTCCTCGTCGCCACGGTTCGAGATCGAACCACCAGCGGGGTGCTCTCCACCGTCACGAAAGTCACCGACACCGCAGCCAACGCGTGGGTTCTGGCGGTTCGTCGCAATCAGGGTAAGCAGGCGGACCAGGAGATCTGGTACGCGGCCGGCGCGAACAGCATTGCCGCAACCGGCAGCGTGACCGTCACGTTGAGCAGTGGTGCGACCATCGCGCTCACCGTGCTCGATGTCACCGGGGCCGCCGCAAACCCACTTGACAAGACGGCCTCCACGGGAGGGAGCGGCACCGCCGCCACGACGGGGACCACTCCAACAACGTCGCAGGGAAATGAGCTGGCCGTTGCTGCCATCGGCTGGAACGCCAAGCTCACCGCCACGCCGGGCTCAGGCGACACCGGGTACACGGCCCCCACGGTCGAACAGACATCGGGTAGCAACGTCGCGGGTGAGATGACCGCCTCTGCGGTGCTCAGCACCGCCGGCCCTCAAAGCTACACGGCCACCTTCAGTCAGTCGACGTCATTCACCGGCGCGATCGCCACATTCCTGGTGACGGGCGGGCCGCCTCCAACACCAACGCCGACGGCCACCGCGACTCCAACCGGGACTCCGACGCCGACCGCAACGCCGACGCCAACCCCAACTCCAACCCCCACCCCGACCGCAACGCCACCGCCAGGCACGCCGCACATCCTGGTGGTGATGGACGAGAACGAGGAGTACTCGGACATCATTGGGAATCCGTCAGCGCCGTACCTCAACTACCTCGCGACGACGTACGCCTCGGCAACCAATTGGTACGCGGTTGAGCACATCAGCGGCGCCGATTACCGCGACATGGTTTCGGGCAGCGACGCGCAACCCGGTGTCGGTCCGACGATCGCGGACGAGTTCAATAAAGCTGGTATCCCGTGGAAGGCGTACATGGAGAGCATGCCGTCGAACTGCTACACAGCGACACAGACGCCGGACTTCTCCTATGACGCGCATCACAACCCGTTCAAGCAATTCCCCAACTACAAGTCGTACTGCAACAATCTCGCGACCGAAGGCGTCGTGCCATATCTGGGAGCTTCCAGCCTGGTCTCGACTCTGGACGGAGCAAACCCGCCCGACTTTGTCTGGCTCACTCCGAACACCTGTGATGACATGCATGCCGACGGGATGTCAGGCTCGCCGTGCCCGCAACTCAAGTACGGATCGCAGGCGCTGATAACGGCGGGGGACACGTGGCTCCAGAACAACCTAGGTCCTGTGATCAATTCCTCATGGTTCGCCGCGAACGGGACGATCATCATCACCTGGGATGAAGGCAGCACCAACCTCGGTCTCCCCGGCGGCACCAAGCCGGACGACGGCGGGCACATCGCCACGCTCGTCATCAGCTCGAATCCAGGCAATCACGGTTTCGTCTACACCGGCGGAGGGGATCAGTTCGGTGCCCTGCGTGCCATCGAGGAGGCGTACGGAATCGGATACCTCGGCGCTTCGGCCGGCACCAGTGATGGCGACCTGACGCCCGCATTCAACGGAAGCTAACGCGCGCCCGGAACAGCGTGGCTGATGTGGCCGCGCTGTCCCGCGGACGCGGTCGGCACCACGTCATGGCGATGGTGATCTCTGCAGCCGCGATGGTCGTGTGACCGCGGAGTCACTGCTAGATCGTCGCGCTCAAACCCGCCTCCGACGTGTCGTATCCATAGGCGCGAAGCGTAGGGCCGATCGCGTTCTCGAGTTGCACAAGGCTCGCCTGATCGAGGTCACGTCGGAAACCCTGCACGCGTCCGCCCTCGAACGGGTAGGCGGCAAACTCACGCTCGAATTCGTCGGACCACGGAAGCCCGACAAAGTCAAGGATTGACTCGATATGACGCCGCGGTTCGGCGACGACATCCTCGTAGCGGACCTCCAGCCACTGGTCAGCGGGGATCGCATCGCGCGCCCGCTCGAAAGCCTCGATGAGCATCTTCCATCCGAGCCCCGCGAGAACGACGAAGGACCGCCCCGACTCCTCCCAGACGGTCGCCGCCTCGGGAGAAAGTGGACCGAGGTGCCATGCCTCGGGACCCTGGTACCCGCGCCACCAGCCCATCTGCAGCCAGGAGTTGGCAACCGCACGTCCATCGCGAACGACGTGAACGAATCGCGCGTCAGGGAACGCCGCGCGGATGAAGCCTGCGCGTGGCCACCCGGTGAGGTGCTGAATGAAGACGTCGCAACGCTGCGCGGCCATCCGGCGCTCGAAGAAGTTTCGGAAGCGGTCCCGCAGCCAGGGCGTGCAGTCCTCCGCCTCGAGATCGCGAAATGGCATCGACATGATCGGCGCCACCTGACGGTCGAGGATCTTCCAGGCCTCCGCCGGGGCGACCCGGACGCGACCCAGCTCCAGGAGCTTCCGCCGGTCATGGAACGGTCGCATCTTCGGATCGCGGGGGGGGGACAGGCGATGCAGCCGGTTGTTCCATGTCCCCTTGAGATTGAGGAGGCTCAGCTTGTCATCGACGTTGGACACGAAGCCGACCTCCCGATGGCGGCTCACCACCTCCACGATCGGGGTCGAACCACACCGCCCGGTCCCGAAGCACACGACGAACATCAGCGAGCCCTCTCCGTCATCTCGTCAAGGGTACCGTGCACCCGGCCGCCTGAGGTCGATCACAAGCTGCACCAAATCGTTGACAGGAGAAAGGCGCCCCGCCGGTCGAAATCGTCGGAGCGCCCGTAAGGGGGGGCGAAGGTCGCGGTGCCGTCGTCAGGCTGCGGGGCCGGTCGCGCTTCTGAAACCAGTCAGCATCGAGCCGGTTCTCCTGTAGGTGAGCCGCCGCCCGCTACAGGCAGTATCAGGCAGTATGGTGCAGGATCGCAAGTTTCCCCCCAAATCCGGCCGGAGCAGGATCGCGGACCTTCGCGCGCAGCGGCAGGCGGATGCGGGCAATTCCGGTGAGTGGACGCAGGCGGGACTCGCCCGTAAGGTGGGAGCCTCGGTGCGCTCGGTGAAGGCCTGGGAGGCGGGTGACGCGGTTCCGCGCGCCTTCTACCGGCGCAGGCTGGCGAAGGCCTTGGGCGTGAGCCTCGACGACCTGGGATTCTGACCGGCGCCAGCCACCGCTAGAACGAGCCGATCGGATCGCCGTTCGACGGGTCGGCCGCGGCGCCGAGATAGCCGAGCCCGAACGCTTCCTCGATGCCGCGCAGCGTCCCGTAGAGATTGCCCGCGCTCGAGATCCCTCCCTGTCCCTGGGCATGGCTCGAGATGACCACCATCGGCACTTGACCACCGCCGCCCGGCGACGGCTGCCCGTTGTTCTCGTCCATCGTGATGATCACCGTGCTGTTGAAGTTCGTGAACCACGGGGACGACAACACCGGTGCGACATTGCCGAGAAGCCAGGCGTCCCCCTGCGCAACGCTGCCGTTGTGCATGTCGTCGGAAAGGTTGGGGGTGATCCACACGAACTGCGGTGCGCCGGCGCCATTGAGGTCGGACACCAGGCCGGTCGCTCCCGGATACGGAACGACGTTGCTCGCGCAACCGTTGTTGAGCACGTCATTGAAAAAGACGAAGGGATTGTGCTTCTTGGCGTAGAGCCCACTTTGCCCATTGGTGTCGCAGGCGGAGGGCATCGACTCCATGTACGCCGTCCATGGGATGCCGGCGCTGCTCAACTGTCCTCCCAGAGAGGTGGCGCTATAGCCGCCGGAGCATGTATCCGCGGAGCAACCCTGCGTGCTTCCGCTGACAAAGGCAAGATAGTTGGGGAGTGACGGATGCGTGATGGCGTTCCAATTGGTGTAGCTCGCGTACCCGGACGCGAGGGAACAGAGGTAGGGGTCGCTGCCGCAGGCGCCGAGTGTCGCCTGGTACCCCTTGTTCTCCTCCATGATCACCATCACGTGCGTCGCATTAGGCGGTGAGATCGTTGGGGTGGGCGTGGGGGTCGGGGTCGGCGACGGCGACGGCGACGGCGAGGGAGTTGCCGACGCGGTTGGGGTGGGCGTGGCCGTCGGTGTCGATGTCGGCGTCGGCGTGGGCGTTGGCGTTGGCGACCCGCTTCCTGCGGCATCGAACGTGGCGATCGTCGCCGTCCAGACGACCGCCTGGCTGAGATCCGCGCCATAGCTCTGCGTGCCGCTGCCCCCGGCGACCTCCCA
>DATKQX010000140.1:0-42488 GCA_035532495.1 Saccharimonadales bacterium (SeqCode) | reverse complement strand
TGCCGGTTCCGATCACCTCATGGACGCCCGTAATCGTGGTGCCGGTGGTTCCGGTGACGGGGAAAACTCCGGCTGCACCGGTGACACCCGTCGGCCCGGTCACACCAGTCGTGCCGGTCGGTCCCGTGACTCCGGTTGGTCCGGTGGCTCCGGTTGCGCCCGTGGCGCCGCCGGACGGCCCGGTATTGCCCGTGGCACCCGTGGCACCCGTGGCACCGGTTGCACCCGTCGGCCCAGCGGTCGGCGTGGCGGCGTAGTAACCGAAGTAGTCGAGGATGATGTCGGCGCTACCGAGATCGTTGAAGATTTCGATGTTGCCGCCTGTTCCGATCTGGACCACGACCACATTCGTGGTGTTCTTTCCGGCGGGTGGGTTGATGTTCGACGTACCGGAATACGCCGAGCCGGTCGGAAACAACGTCAGAAAGGTCGACGTCGTCACGTTGACGATCGTCATGTTCATGACGATCGCCGTAGCGTTGGCGGGAATTCCGTGCGCTCCTCCGACCGTCCACGATTCTGTCTTGTTCGGAGTGAGATGCCAGCCCGCCTGAGCGGCATTTCGGCTGTCGAGCACGCGTACCGGCGTGATCGGCGTGAATGCGCTTGCAACACTCGCGGACGCGCCCGCGGCGACCGGTTGCGACAGCGCGAGCGCCAGCGGTAAGCACAAACCTGCGCCGACGTACCACCGTCGACGATGTGTTACCTGGTCTCGATTCCTGAATGGACCCATAGTTGGCCTCCGCCGGTGTGTCGAGACCCCTCTGCACCGGATCCTCACAGCTTGCGCTCATAAAGTCAAATCCACTCTTGACCTATGTCGCGTTGCGTACCAACAACTTCGCCGCGCATCGCGTGCTACGTACACTGGGTCGCCAATGCTGAAACGAAGGACCGTCACAACCACCATGCAGATTCGCACGTTCGTCTTTGGCACCACTGCTGCCGCGCTGCTGATAACAAGTTGTGGGCCGTCTGTCGTGTCGACGACATCACCGCATCTCGCGTCGATCCAGTCCGCGGTGACGTGCCCCGCACCCCCGGTGCATGTGGCTGTTACCAATCCGTCACGAACGTTCAGTGCTGCACCTGCACGCATGATCGAGCACAGCGTCGGTTACTGCGCATATCTCGACACAAGCCGCGGGGTCATCTCTGTGCGTCTTCGTCCAGAGCACGCACCGACGGCGGTGAATGACTTCGTGTACCTCGCGCAACACGGCTTCTACGACGGGCTCACCTTCTATCAAACGTGTCCCGACGCTGCCGGCGCAGCATGCCCCGCACATGCGACCGCAGCGGTCGCCGGCGACCCGACGACCAGTGGCACCGGCGGCCCTGGCTTCACCGTGAAAGCGGACCCGGTCGTCGGTCAGTACCTCTTCGGGTCCGTTGCCATGCTGAGCGCCAATCCCGCGCTGATCGGCAGCCAGTTCTTCATGAGCACCGGCGACAGCTCCGGCGTCGCCCGCCGGTACGACATCTTCGGGCAGGTCACCGAAGGGCTGCCGGCGCTCGCGGAGCTGCAGAAGGGCGACAGGATCCTGTGGGTCGCGATCCTCGCGACGGCCCCGGAGCCCTGAAGCCGGTCAGCGCAGGAAGAGACCCAGTCCGAACATCACCGCCCACGTCACCGCGACGATGACCCCGACCATGGTCAGCGCCCGGCGCGGAACTGCGTCCCTGCGACGGCGGCGCATGAAGTGCAACCGGGCCTCAAGCGAGGCCCTCTCAGGAAGCATCTCGATCCGCATCCGTGGCGTCCTCCATCGTGCAGAGCGATCCACTGCAGGTTCGCCCCTGTGAATAAGGGTGTGCATTCTGTGGGAAACAGTATCGCCTAAACCCACAGTTTTACTATCATATGTTATGATATCTACAACATACAAGTGCGGACGGATGGCTGGGTCGTCGACCCAGGGTCCCTCGGTCAGGCAGGAGGTGCCGACGATGACAGCAGCTGCGACAACCGTTGACGCGGAACGCCTCGACAAGCCCATCTACTCGGTGAACGTCGCAAGCGAGATCCTCGAAAGCTACCCGGGCACGCTTCTGGTCTACGAAGACCTGGGCATCGCGACTCCCAGGGGACCGGGCCGCCGGCGATATTCGACTCGCGACATGCTCGGGCTGACGGCGCTGCGACGCCTCACCCGCCGCCACGGGCTGAACATCACCGGCGCGCGCTACGTGATCCGGTACCTGCAACTCCTCGACAGGCAGCACATGCCGCGGCCGCTGGAGCTCGCGAACATCCGGGTCGACGACGTGCGTCTCTGACGCGACCCCAGGCTGCCCTCAGGCGGTTTCGCGGTCGCGCCCGCCGGTACCTCGCTCCACCTTCGTCGATAGCTGGGCAGGCGTCGTGTCACTCTTCACCAGGAATTCGTGTGCCCCGAGCTTGAGACCACGCTGGCGCAACTCGGGTTCACCGTAGTTGCTCAGGATGATCACCGGGATGTTTATCGTCTCCGGGTTCGCTCTGAGCTTTTCGAGCACCTCGAACCCATCGAGTCCCGGGAGGCGGAGGTCGAGGTAAATGAAGTCGGGGCGCTCTTCGGTCGCGATCCGGAGACCCTCTTCACCCGTCGCCCCGATGACGACGGTATAGCCGTCGGCGACCAAGCGCACACGGTACATCTCCGCGGCGAACTCGTCGTCCTCAATCAAGAGGACCTTGACGGCATCCTCCATCGAAGCGTCCACTTCCGACCTCACACTCTCAGGCGAACTTCCGCAGCATCTGGCTCCGAGTTGGATCCTGCTCGGATTCTAGCCCTCTCACGCCGTCACACCGGCGCCGCAAGCAGTGGAAGCGACAGCACGAAGCGTGTCCCGGCTCCGAGCTTCGAACTCACCGTGATATCGCCGCCGTGGAGACGAGCGAGCTCTCGCGAGAGATAGAGCCCGAGCCCAGTGCCGGAGATGTGGCTGTTGTCCGGCGTGACCAAACGGCTGAAGCGTGTGAACAGCTGGTGCATCTGCTCAGGAGGTATGCCAAGCCCGTGATCGAGCACGTGGACCCGCGCGGTATCACCGCTGACGCTGATGGAGCAACGGACCTCTCCACCCTTCGGAGAGAACTTGAGGGCGTTGTCCAGGAGATTGCGCAGGATGGTCACGACCCGTCCTGCATCGACGTCAACCATGATCGGGCCGCGGGGCATCCGGGTCACAACGCGGTGCGACGGTGAGACCTGCGCCTGGATGGCGGTGACGGCGTCCACCACGATCGACCGCAGGTCGTGCGCTTCACGATCGAGTCGGGTGAGGCCCTCGTCGAGCCGAGCCGCCTCGAGCATCTCAGTCACGAGCGAATTCATGTCATCGAGCTTGCGTCTGATCACGGGCATCGCTCGATCGATGCCGTTCTGGTCGAGCGAGCCGTCAGACATCATCGAGTAGTAGCCGCGCACAATCCCGATCGGGCCGCGGAGCTCATGGGACGCAAGCTTGAGAAAGTCAGCCTTCATCTTCTCCATCGACTCCATGCGTTCGATGTGTTCGCGAAGGCGGCCGGCCTCCGTTTCCCCGAGTGCGCGGATGTGCCGTTCGGCGGTCTTGATCTGCCAGACCAGCCCGGCCGCAAATGCTGCCAGGCGGAGAATCCAGGCATCCTCCTCGCTGAACCCCATCGAACCGACCGGGTCGTGTGCCGCCAGGGCACCGAGCCGTTTCGCCCCGGCCCGCCACGCAACGGCCATCGCGTCGGGGGCCGTTGATGCGCGAGACCCGGTTCGACCAGGAAGGGTCATCCCCAAGGCTCGGGCTGATCCGAGGAAGAATCCATCCCCAAACACCACGCTCGCACCGATCGAGCCGCCCTTGGCGTCGCATGGGATGGGGCGGATGGCGTCGATTCCTTCGGCTTGGACGCCATGGGCGCCCGCGGCGAGGACGCACCGCTTCCCGTCGGCGCTCAGGCGCCAGAACGTGACGCGGCGGGCAGCGACGAGATCGGCGACGGTGCTGGCGAATCGCGCATAGAGCTCCTCCTCGGACTCGGAGGAATCGAGGTGTTCGGACACCGTGAGCAGGGCACGGAGCGCCTTCGCCTGCGCCTCCTTCGATTCGGCGAAGAGCCGTGCGTTCTGCAACGCGAGTGCGGCCGAGAGCGCGATCTGCTCCAGGTTCTCGACGTCGAGCGGGCTGAACGCGTGGTCCTTACGACGGCTGACCGCGAGCATGCCGCGGACACTCCCGCCAGTGGTCAGGGGGACGAGCAGGCGCCGGCGAACGTCCGACAGCTGCTCGCGCATGTCCTCGGGCATCCCCGTCGCGTCGGGGAAGCCGTCGATCGCGGAATCACCGCGGTCAATGGCCGCCCGCAGCTCGGGCGTCAGGCCCCATATCGCCCCGACCTGGGCGCTGATCCTGGTGCGATCGTAGCCGGCGATCACCTCGACCTCATCGGCACGGAACGTTGTGAGCGTGATGCGGTCAACCTCGACGAGATCCGCGACGCGCTCGACGATCGCTTGCACGACCTGCGAGGGATCGAGTGACGACGACAGCTCCCGCGTCGCCTCGGCGGTGAGCCGGAGACGATGCACCAGACGCTCGGTCGATGCGCGGGCCTCGTCGCCGACGAGCACGATGCTCACCAGCTGCGTGAATCGATCCATGATCGCCCGCTCGACGTCCGTGAACTGCCGCTGGGTTTCTCGCCAGAAGCCGACCACGCCCACCCCCACGCGCGCACCGGGCAGGGTTGAGCCCGTCGTCATCGGCACGAGCCGCCCGATGCGGATGTCGTTGCCGAATACTTCAGGCACAGCACTCTGGCTCGGAGCGTCAGTGGTCTCGACGGTCCGGCCGGTGAGCATCGCCCTGCCGTGCAGCATGCCGTCGTTGAGCGGCCACTCCCTCCCGATCAGTGCCTCCGCCCACGTCCCCGATGCTGCGACGACGCGAAACACGTCGGGCCGGCCGGGGGGGACGAGCGAGATGACGCACTCCGTTTCGAGGACCACTCCCGTCCCCTCGACTGCCATCGAGTGCAGGATCTCGGCGAACCGGTCCGTCGAAGGTTGTCCCGGCGCCGCGTAGTCGATGAGCCGGGCGACGATCCGCCCGATCGCCTCGTGGAGACGGCTGACGTCGCCATCCGACAGCGCGCCCGGTTCGGCCGTCGCTGGTTCCGCCGCGGCATTGGCCGGATGGGTGTCGCTCACGACAGGCACTATGAATCCGACCCTGTGGTAACCATACTAGGTGATAGCGATCGTATCATCAACGGCGTCGGAAGAATCTCCCAACGTCGGGATGCAGGATGCTTCGGCGGCGCTTCGCTGCCCGGCCACGCCGCGTACCCGCGATTGGATGCGCTCCCCGTCCGACGTTCCGGCGCCGTCGCTGCCGGACTCACTGACCATCCCTCGGCTTGCTACAGTCTTCGTATCAGTAATCGTGATAGTGAACTATACAGTGCTCAGGACGAACGGGTGAGGGTGCAGCCGCGCGCGACCTACCGTGTTCAGATGCGCGAGGAATTCGATTTCGACGCGGCCGCAGCGGTCGTGCCGTACCTGGAGCGGCTCGGCATCAGCCACCTGTACTGCTCGCCCTACATGCGGGCTACGCCGCACAGCGCGCACGGCTACGACACTGTCGATCCGACGCGGATCAGCCTCGAGCTCGGCGGTGAGCGTGGACTTGCGTCGCTCGACGCGGCGCTTCGCAGCGCCCACATGGGTCAGCTCCTCGACATTGTTCCGAACCACATGTGCATCTCGGATCCGGCGAACAGGTGGTGGTGGGATGTGCTGCGCACGGGCAGGAGCAGCCCATTCGCAACGATGTTCGACATCGACTGGGACGCCCCGGCAGCCGGCAACCGCGTGCTCCTGCCGGTGTTGCGCGACCCTCTCGAAGACATCCTGGAGCGCGGGGAACTCCTCGTCGCGGAGGGTTCGGACGGTCTCGAACTCGACTACGGCGGAAGTCGATTCCCGTTGGCGCCCGGCACCGCTGCGTCCACCGGGCCGGCAACGCTCGAGCTCCTCGGCGAACAACACTACGTGCTCGGACACTGGCTGACCGCCGCCGCGTTGCTCAACTATCGGCGATTCTTCGACGTGTCGTCACTCGCCGGCCTGCGCGTCGAGCATGCCGCCGTCTTCAGCGCGGTGCTCGGGCGCGCACTCGAGCTCGTGGATCACGGAGTCGTTGACGGCCTTCGCATCGACCACATCGACGGGCTCGCCGGTCCGGCTGCTTTTGCGGAGCGTCTGCGTCGGCAGGCGCCCGACACGTGGATCATCGCCGAGAAGATTCTTGCGATGGAAGAACGGCTGCCTGCGTGGCCAATCGACGGCACCACGGGATACGACTTCACCGCAGTGATGACCACCCTGCTCGTCGATCCGCAGGGCGTGAGCGACGTCGTCGACTGCTATCGCGACTTCAGCGGCGATCACCTCGACTTCGCCGAGCACTCGAACGCCGCCCGCCGTGACGTGCTGGAGTCGCTGCTGGCGGCGGAACTCGGTCGCCTGACACGCGCTGCCGAGTCGGCCGGGATCCCGGGAGCTCGCACCGAGCTCGCCGAGCTGTTGAGCGCGATGCCCGTCTATCGGCTGTACCCGCGTGGGGATGAACCGCTTTGCGCGACGGACGGGAACGCGCTGCACCAGGCCGCGGAAACAGCGCGGCAGCGCGGTCGCTGCGACACGACGCGCCTCTCCGCATTGATCACCGCGCTTTCGAGTCGCGAGCACGCATCGATGGAGCTGCCCGAGTTTCGCACCCGCTTTCAGCAGGTCGCGGGCGCCGTGATGGCCAAGGGCGTCGAGGACACGGCGTTCTATCGATACCTGCCGCTTGTTGCGCTGAACGAGGTGGGCGCAGACCCAGGCCGAACGACGACCGTGGACGGCTTCCACGACTTCTGCCGGCGAGCGGCGACCGACCATCCGCTGTCACTGCTCGCCACCGCCACGCACGACACCAAGCGTGGCGAGGACGCGCGGCTTCGCCTCCTTCTGCTGTCAGAGATTCCTGACGAGTGGCATGCACTGGTGATGCGGCTGCATGCAAGCGCCGAGCGTTATCGACACGCGGCCGCGCCGTCGCGCAAGGCGGAATACCTGCTCTTCCAGACGCTGGTCGCGGCGTGGCCGATCGACGCAGACAGGATGTGCGCATACATGCGCAAGGCGTCGCGCGAGGGCAAGGAGGACACCAACTGGCTCGAGCCGAACGAGGCCTATGAGACGGCTCTTGAACGGTTTGTTCGTGACATGCTCGCTGACCCACACGTGGGATCGGAGATCAGTCGCTTCGTCGCCGCGCTGACACCGCACTGGCAGGAACTGTCCCTGTCGCAGACCTTGTTGAAGCTCACCGCACCCGGCATTCCCGACATCTATCAGGGGTGTGAGCTGTGGGATCTTCGTCTCGTCGACCCGGACAATCGCACGCCGGTCGACTTCACGCTGCGACAGGACCTCCTGCGCACACTCGACGCCGAGACGGGCGACGATTTCATGTCCCGGTTCGATGAGGGCGTTCCCAAACTGCGGCTCATTGCAACATCGCTCGCGGTGCGCGCCCGGCATGCTGATGCCTTCGCCCCCGGCTCAGGGTATGCGCAGCTTGCTGTCGAGGGATCAAGGTCGCAGCATGCAATCTGCTTCAGCCGCACCACTCCGGACAACGAGCCGACGATCGTGACCGTCGCATTCCGCTGGCCCTTGCGGCTCGGTGGAGCGTGGCACGACACGACGCTGCACCTCCCCGCAGGCTCATGGCAAAACGCGTTCACGGGACAGGAGTTGACCGGCGGCGAGCAGGCATTCGGCGACGTGCTCGCACAGGTGCCGGTTGCGCTGCTCGAACGCGGTTGAGCCGCACGTTCCGCGTCTGGGCACCGCGGGCGAGCGAGATGCACCTCGTCATCGGAGACGCGCGCTACCCGATGACTCCCGCCGGCGTCGGGTGGTTCGCATGCGACGTGGACACCGCAGGACACGGAACGGACTACGCGTTTGCGCTCGACGGCGGTGATCCGGTTCCCGATCCGCGTTCACGATCGCAGCCGGCGGGCGTTCACGGACCTTCCCGCGTTGTCGATTCGGAGCCACCATCGGCGCGCCAGACGTGGAGCGGCTTTCCGCTGCACGAGGCGATCATCTACGAGTTGCACATCGGCACCTTCACACCCGAGGGCACGTTCGACGGCTGCATCGCTCGCCTCGAGCATCTGCAGACGCTTGGAGTCAACGCGATCGAGCTCATGCCGCTCGCGGCATACCCGGGTAATCGCGGGTGGGGATATGACGGCGTCGATCTCTTCGCGCCACACAGCGCGTATGGAGACCGGGACGGGTTGCGACGCCTCATCGAGGCGTGTCACCAGCGAGGCATCGCGATCATCATCGACGTGGTCTACAACCACCTCGGGCCCGAAGGCGATTACCTGCCGGAATTCGCGCCCTATTTCACCGACCGCTACGCGACCCCCTGGGGGACCGCGTTCAACTACGACGGCGAGGATTCCGACGACGTCCGCCGGTTCGTCGTCGAGAACGCCGAGATGTGGCTCATCGACTACGGATGCGACGGTCTGCGACTCGACGCGGTGCACGCCATCATCGATATGTCGCCCACGCACATCCTGGAGGAGATCTCGAGCCGCGTGGCCGAGCTCGCCGTGCAGACGGGCCGGCACCTCTGGGTGATCGGCGAGAGCGACAGCAACAATCCGCGCCTCGTCCGCGAGCGCGAGTCGGGCGGATACGGACTCGACGCGCAGTGGAACGATGACTTCCACCATGCGCTGCACACGCTGCTGACCGGCGAACGATTCGGATACTACGAGGACTTCGACGGGCCGACGGACCTGTGCACCGCATTGCGGCAGGCGTTCGTCTACACGGGGCGCTACTCGTACCATCGACGGCACACGGTCGGCCGCGCGATCGGCGACCTTCCGCTCAGACGCTTCGTCGTCTATTCGCAGAACCACGATCAAGTCGGGAATCGCGCCGCGGGTGAGCGCCTCTGCCATCTCGTGAGCCACGACCGCGCACGCATGGCCGCGGCTTTGACGCTGCTCTCGCCGATGATCCCGCTCCTGTTCCAGGGCGAGGAGTGGGCTGCCAGCACGCCGTTCCAGTACTTCACCGACCTCGGCGATGAGGGCCTCGGCACGGCAGTCACCAACGGGCGGCGTCAGGAGTTCCGTTCCTTCGGCTGGGCTCCCGAGTCCGTCCCGGACCCCCAGGATCCAGCGACCTTCGAGCGTTCACGACTCAACTGGGACGAACGTGGCGATGGCGAACATGCCGCCATGCTCGACTGGTACAGATCGCTCATCGCACTCCGGCGGCAGACTCCCGAACTCACGGAAGGCGACGCCTCCGAAGCGACGGCGACGTACGACGCGACGCGCAACCTCCTCATCTACTCGCATGCGGGACTGCTGGTCGCGTGCAACCTCGGGGACAACGAAGTGACCGTTCCCGAGGCTTCTGATGCAACGCTGCTCCTCGCCTCGGCGACGGCGACACCGGCAGGATTCGCGGCGCTCGCATCTGACTCCATATCGATCTGGAGTCGGAGGTCAGCCTAGCCGAGTCAGTGCTCCCGCGGATGCGCCATACATCTGTGCTATCAATGTTTCGGGATAGGTTCTCCATCATATTTGCAGGTCGGTACAGGAGGTGGCGCCATGTGCATCGGTTGTGGAGAGGCCGAGGAGCGCCACCACGAACGCGATATGACCTACAGCGATCCGGAGGAGGCCGCGGCCAACGCGGGCATCGATCCCGAGAAGGCCCTGACAATATTCACGCTGCGACACGTCAGGCGCTGGTGCCCAAGATGCTCCACGAGCTGACGCATACGCACATGGGGGAAGAGGTCTTCTACCCCTTCGTGCGCTCGCTGAGCAAGGAGCTCAACGACGAGGTCCTGGAAGGCCTTGCGGAACCCCATGGCGCCAAGGCAACACTCGCCGAGCTCCAGGTCATGGTGCCGACGCACGAGCGGTTCGACGCAAAGGTCACAGTGCTCACAGCGCGCCCATTGGCGCGCGAAACGTCTGAAACACCAACGGGTTGGCACCCCCGTGACCCTAGAATCGGCCGGTGAGCTCCCTCGACGACGGTCTCGCCATCGATCTCCTGTCGGGCGGCGATCCGTACCAGATCATGAGTCGCCTCGTGACTCTTGCGGCTGCCAGTACCGGGGCAGACCGTTGCACGCTGACCAGCCTTGATCAGAACGTCTTTCGCGTCGAGGCCAGCTACGAACGAGACGGACCGCCCGACTTCATCGGGCACGAGTACCCGATCAGCTGGTTGGCACGGCAACCGTTGCTCGACCAAGCGGTGACGAGCGGCTCGATCGTCATCGGCGGCAGCCTCGGCGACGGGAACGACATCGACCCGGACCTCGCGCCCACGCTCCTCAATGTCAAGCACACCGGCATCGTCCCGCTCGCGGTCGGGGATTCGGTCGGCGCGGTTTTGATTCTCAGCCGCAAGGTCGACCGGCCGTTCGTGATACGCGACCTCGAGGGCCTGCAACAAGTCGGGATGCTCGCCGTGCTCGCGCTGCGCAACGCGCGCCTCGTTGAAGCGGTGCACAGCTCGCAGCAGCGTGGCCTCGAGGCGCTGACGATGATGTCGCAGCACATCGCGTCGAGTATGGAGCCGGCCACATTCTTCGAGAAGATGAGCGAAACCGTCGCGGTGCTCGCCAACGCGGAACGGGCGTACTTCTGGCAGCTGACAGGCGACGAGCTCCTGGCACTGCATCCATGGGACGCCGTCGGCAGCGAGCAGCTCGGCGCCACGCGCATGCCGATCCCCGACCCGGACAGTGAAGACGGCCTTGCCGGCGTCCTGTACGCGGGCAAAGCCCTCACGGTTCGCCCCGAGAGCGTCGCCACCGACGTGCTGCCGGCGCCGGTGCTCGCGCTCGGGAACATCCATAACCTCCTCGCCGTGCCCTGGCGAACGGCCGCCGGCCCGCTCGGCATCCTCATGGCATGCAATTCGCGCTCGACCTTCGTCCAACAGGACGAATGGATCATGCGGCTGGCGGCCCGAGCGTCAGCGCTCGTGTGGCAGGGCTATGACGCGGAACACCGCGCCGAGCGCCTGAAGGCCGCGGAGATGGAGCGTCTCGCGGTGCATGCACAGCGCATGGCCGACTTGGACCAGCAGAAATCAGAATTCCTCCAGCTCGCGTCGCACGAATTGCGGGCGCCGATAACCCTCGTGAGTGGCTATCTGTCCATGCTCGAGGACAGCTCCCTCGGTCAGCTGCCGGAGAGCGCCGCCAAAGTGGTGCCGGTCATGGCGACGCGGATGCGACAGATGAGCCATCTGGTTGAGCGCATGCTCAACGCGAGCCGGATGGAGATTCGCGGTCGCGACTCCGCGCCGGTCGACATCCGTATCGACGACACGGCCCAGGCCGTGGTGGCCTCGCAGACGATGGATGAGGATGCGTTGCGAAGGATTACCGTCCAGTCGAACGGACCGCTGTACGTCCGAGCGGATCCCGACAGCGTCGAAACGATCCTCACGAACCTCGTCTCCAATGCGCTGAAATACTCGCCAGGTATGAGCGACATCAGGGTCGTGGTACGTCATGAACCTGGATGGGCAATTGTGGAGGTGACCGACAGGGGCATCGGCATCTCCGAGCACGAGATGACTAGGCTCTTTCAGCCCTTCCGGCGGCTCGACTCCGCGCTCTCCGCAGGCATCGAGGGCACGGGCCTCGGCCTGTACCTCTCGCGCAACCTCGCGCTCGAGCTTGGCGGCGACATCGAAGCGCGCTCGGTTGCGGGTACCGGCAGCACATTCACCCTGCGCCTCCCGGCGCAACCCGCGCCGCGCGCGGAACACGCCAGTGACTGACGCGGCGTCGAGTCCTCGGCTGCTCCTGGTCGACGATGACGATGCCCTTGCGGAGATGTATGCGCTCCGCCTGACAGCGAGCGGGTTCGACGTCACCACCGCCCATTCCGGAGCGGAGGCGTTGCTGATGGTCACCGACCGTCCGCCCGACCTCATCTACCTTGACCTCGGGCTCCCCGGCATGGGCGGCCTCGAAGTGCTCGAGCGATTGCGCAAGGAACCGGACACTGCCGGCATTCCGGTGGTGATCCTCACCAACTTCAGCGAACCCGGCATGCTCGAGCGGGGCAAGAGCCTCGGCGCTCAGGACTACCTCATCAAGGTCGACACACCGCCCGCGCAACTGGCCGTCATTGCGCGTCAGTGGTTGCAGCACACCGAGGGCTGATCCGTCGAGCGTACGAGGCTCAGGCCTACCACTTCGACAGCAGCCACTCGTGCACCTCGCCGACACGCCGCTCGGCCAGTGTCAGATGGCCGTCCTCTGCGGTGAGCCGGGCCTCGACCCCCGGAAGCCGCGCTGTAAGCCAGACGCCGTGACCGAAGGGCACGAATTGATCCTGCTCACCGTGGAGCAGGAGGACCGGCACCGATATGGCCTCGAGATCGAAGCCCCACGCCTCGACGTGCGCGCTCCCGTCCTCCCACCAGCCTTCGGCACCGGGCGCAAGCCCGGACTGCGCTTTGCTCGAGGTACTCGGCCAGATCGCCCGTGAGGACTGCGGCGTCCGGTCCTGAGAGGAGCGACTGGAGCAGCGTCGTGACCTCTTCAGGCGTTGCGGCGAGCATCTCCTCCCGATCGGTGTCGACCTTGGCGCGCGCAGCAGCCTTGTCGCGGAAGTACAGCTTGTAGTCGTCCACGTTGAGCTGGCCCATTCCCTGGTAGTAATCGAGACCCTCAGCACCGTATGGCGCCGGCGACGCCAGGGAGGCCGCAGCCACGACGAGATCGGGCAGGAGCGCTGCCGTGGCGAGCACATGCGGGCCGCCACCGGAGATGCCCCACGTCAGCAGCCGGTCAATCTTGAGCGCCGCACAGATCGCGCGAACGTCGCCGGCGCAGTTCCGCAACGGACCTTCCCGGCGCGGGACTCGACCCGCCGTATCCGGGGCGGTCGTAGCTGATCAGCCGGATGCCGCGTGCGACCGCATCCGCGATGTGATGCTTGTACAGGAGACGTGAGTTGGGGGTGCCGTTGTGCACGAGCACGGGAATCCCCTCCGGATCGCCATCCTCCTCGACGGCCAGGCGGCGCCCATCGCTTGTGTCGACGACATGCTCCATAGCAGTACCGCTCAGCTCCTTCATGATGCTTGCGGCGTCACCCCGGCCCCACTGAACAGATCGTGGCAGAGGACCGTCGTCGCCTGGTCGTCGCCATCGGGGATTGCGGTGTACACGCGCTGGGTCACCTGAGTGTTCGACGCGGTCACCCAGCAGATCGGCGTCGCCTCAAACGACCCGCTCGAGATCGACGTCACGTCCGTCCACGCACCCTGGCTCCCCTGCTCCATCGCCGTGCAGACTCCCTGCGCTCCGGAGGCGTCGGCACCGGCGACGGTTGTGTAGGCGATGACCTGACTGTTCTCCGTGGCCTTGGCGGCGCAGACGTACTGGGCGTCGGGATTGGTCGTCGTATCACCGAATCCGCCCGTCGCGCCCGGGCTCGGCGGCGCCGGCGTCGGCGTCACGGCCGAGGGGACCGTCGCTGCCGGGAGTGCCGTCGCGCTTGACGCGGGTGTCAGCGTGGACGACCCGCATCCGACCAACACGACGCCGGCGGTCACCGCCAGGAGGAGCCTGCGCATTCCCGACGAGAATAGCCCAGGGAAACCTAGGAGCTGGAACTGCGGTCCGGTTGATGGATGAGTGACATGACGAGCACGAACCCGAATCCGATGTCGAACAGCAGGCCCGCGAGGGTCACCCCCACGATGGATGCCGGCGCCCCGCCGATTCGCGAGAGCGATTCCAAGCCACCGAGCACGATGAGCATCAAATAGATGAGGCGAGCGATGGCGAAGCCGATCAGCCACGTGAACAGCCCGATGACGATGATGATGGCGATCGCGGCAGCGAGCAGGATGGGACGCAGGTTGATTGTCTCGAGGACGACCCGGCCCGTTGCCGCATCCTGCACCGGGACGTTGATGTACTGCTCGGCAAACCCGATCACAAACACAGCCAGCAGCCCGAGCGCGCCCTGTGCCACCAGGATCCAGCGCGCGAGCGCGACCCAGTCCATTCCCGTGGGCGCCGTCGCAAACGACGCCGTCGGCCCGTTGAACGCATACCCGGGAGGCGGTGGTGGCGCGTCGGGCGATGGGTTCGCGACCTGCTCGACACTTCTCCCATCAGGCAGGATCAGCGGTGTGCTGCAACGTTTGCACGTCGTCGAGTGCTTCAGCTCCGACCACGTCCAGCAGGTCGGGCAGCAGACGGTCACCGCTCCCATACGGCATTCTTCGCACCTGCGGCGACGACGGCGCGTCTGTGAATGGACGGTGCCACGGACGTGACGGCTTCGATGCTGCGCGGACTCGCGTGCAGGCGATGAGCGACCCCTCCTGGATCGCTCCCTCCGAGCTCCGGGTCGGGCTCGGCTGCATGCGACTCTCCACTGACGTCGACCGCGACGAGGCGGTGGGCGTTGCGACGATCGCTGCAGCCACCGACGCCGGGGTGACGATCTTCGACACGGCGCATGCGTATGGGCTCAACGCCGCCGACGCCGGCCACAACGAGCGCCTGCTCGCACGTGCGCTGCGCAGTGCCGGTGTGGAGCGGAGGGTGCGAATCGTGACCAAGTGCGGCATGACGCGTACCGACGACGGCTGGGTTGCAGACGGCCGGGCGAAGACGATCCTCGCCGACTGCGAGGCGAGCCTCACAGCGCTCGACGGTCTCCCGATCGATCTCCAGCTCATCCATGCTCCCGACCCGCGGACGCCATGGCGGACCAGCGTTCGTGCACTCGGCCGTCTGCTGGACGAAGGCATGGTCCGTCGCATCGGGCTCTCCAACATCAACCGTCGTCAGCTCGACGAGGCGCTGGATCTCGTGGACGTGGCGGCCGTGCAGGTCGCGCTCAGCGTTGTGGACCGCAACGCGCTTCGGGGTGGCATCGTCGAACGCTGCGACACCCGCGGGGTCGCTGTCATCGCGCACTCGCCGCTCGGCGGTCCGCGCCGCGCACCCGGACTGGAGCGAGTCGAGGTGCTGAGCCAGATTGCCGCGTACCATCACGTGGCTCCCGCCGAGGTCGCCATCGCCTGGTTGCTGTCACTTTCCGCGGCGCTTGTCGTGATTCCTGGCGCGCGACGCCCCGCGTCCGCAGTGTCATCGGCTCATGCTGCGACCCTCAAGCTCGACGCGAGCGAGCGCGCGCAACTGCATGCCGCCTTGGGCCAGGCGCGCGCGACCGTGCGATCGCCGGCAGCCAGCGCCAGCGCCAGCGCCGGTGCCGAGATCGTGATGGTCATGGGCATCCCAGCGTCCGGGAAGAGCCGGGCGACCGCGGAGCATGTTGCCAACGGATACCGACGTCTCAACCGGGACGAGCGTGGAGGAACGCTGCACGGGATCGCGGGTGCGCTCGACGCCGAACTCGCATCGGGTGGCCGGCGTTTCGTGCTTGACAACACGTACCTGACCCGCGCCACGCGGAGTTACGTCATCGAGATCGCGATTCGCCATGCAGTACCCGTACGGTGCATATGGATGGACACGCCGCTTGCCCAGGCACAGGTCAACATGATCGAGCGTTTGCTCGATCGATTCGGTGTGCTGCCCGCGCCGGCCGAACTGCAGGCGCTGTCCCGGCGGGAACCGGGTGTCCTCACGCCGACGTCGCAGATGCGCATGCTGCGCGAGCTGGAACCGCCGGTACTCGACGAAGGCTTCGCCTCCCTTGACCATGTGCCCTTTGTGCGCAGCCCGGGCTCGCGCACGAACGCCGGGGTGTTCGTCGCCGCCGATGTCTTGTCCGGATCCGGCTGGCACACAGCGATCGAACTCGCGGATCCGAGCGCCCCTCATCTCGTGTTCGACTGGGCACCAGATGGCAACGTCGACACGATCGGCGAGAACGTCGCCCGCCTCGCGGCCAGGGTCACGGGCGGTGTGGAGGTCGCAGTCTGCGCGCACCCGGGCGGCCCGCCGACCTGCTGGTGCCGGCCTCCGCTGCCGGGGCTCCTCCTGGCGTTCGCCCGGGCCCACGGCGTGGACACCGCGCGCTCGACCGTCATCGGGACCACCCCCGCGCACCGGACGCTCGCCAACGCGATCGGTGCTCGGTACCACGCCGTCTGATGAGCACGCTCCGAGCGTCATGACGGAGCCCGGTCGCTTCCTCCTCCTCGGCTCCGGCGAATTCGAGCCATGGTCAGCCGATGCCGAGCAATTCGCCTTGAGCGGCGCAGCGGGGGACGGCAGCGTCGTGGTCATGGCAACCGCCAGCGGCCGTGAGGGCCAGGCGGTATTCGATCGATGGACGGATATGGGCCTTGCTCACTACGCATCGCTGGACATTCCAGCAAGCGCGGTGCGAGTCCGCGATCGTGCCGACGCGCTCGCGCCTGCAGTGGCCGATCCGATCGACGCCGCGAGCATGGTGTTCTTCAGTGGCGGGAGCCCGGCCCACCTCGCTGCCACCGTCGTCGGGACGCCGGTCTGGGATGCGGTCGTGAGACTGCTTGCCCGCGGCGGCGTCTTCGCCGGGTGCAGTGCGGGCGCCATGGTCGCGGGCGCCGACGAAGCGATCGGAAGGCGCGGCCATCTGCCGTTCCCGTTTGCCAGCGGGCTCGGCCTCGTGCACGACACAGCGTTTGGCGTCCACTGGGATGCGCTCTCGGGTTGGTGGATCCGCTGGCTCCGCGATCTCGCCCCTCGCCGGCTGCCACGGAGCGTGCAGTTCGTGGGCATCGCGGAGCACACCGCCATCGCGACCGAGGGCGATCGGTGGCGCGTCTTTGGCGACGGTGTCGTCGAGGTCCGAGCGGGCAGCCGGCAGTCCTCCTTCGCAACCGGCGAGACCTTTCCGCGCTAGACCGCTCGCTCCGCGACCCTGCCGGCGCTGCCTCGCATCGGCTGATCGTCGGGCGCGGCCCGGCCACGAGCGGCGCCGGCCCCCGGTCTGCTCGGTGTCATGCTCGCAATGTGGCGTATCACGTGACCGCCGAGGAATTCGAGGAGATGGTCCGAGCGACGCTTGACCGTGTCGAAGCTCCACTGCGCGCGCGCATGGATGCTGACAACCTCATGATCACCGTCCAGCAGGCACCGAGCGACGACGACCGCGAGAACGGCATCGATGAGCACGTGCTCGGTTTCTACCAGGGGACCTCCGGCTCGACGTTCAGCGCGTACGAGTTCCCGAAGCGGATCGTGCTGCTTCAGGGCAACATCGAGCGCTGGTGCTCCACCCGAACCGAACTGGTGGCGCAGATCAGCGACACCGTGCTCCACGAGGTGGCGCACTACTTCGGCATGAACCACCGCGACATCGGGCAGACACGCCTGCGCCACTGATTCTGGGATCGCTGCCGCCGCGGGGCGCGGTAGGCTGCCGGAATGCCCAAGCCACCGCTGCCTCCGGAACTCCAGGATCTCCTTCGCGCACCGAATCCGTGTGTCGTGGCCAGCATCGCCCTCGACGGGGAACTGCACACGGCGGCCACGTGGTATGAGTGGTGCGACGACGGGAGCGTGCTCCTCAACATGGACGGGACGCGGCGACGTCTCGAACACCTGCGGCGGGATGCGCGGGTCGCGCTGACCATGCTCGACGGTAAGAGCTGGTACCGCCACGTCTCGCTCATCGGCCACGTCCGTGAGCTTCGTCGCGACCCGGACCTCGCCGACATCGACCGCCTCGCTCAGCACTACACCGGGGTGCCATACCGGGATCGGACCCGCGAGAGCTGGACCGCGATCATCGACGTCCTCAGCTGGCACGGCTGGCAGCGCGGTCACCCTCTGAGCGCCGGCTGACGCCGGACCGAGGGATCGAACCGCTCATGGGCGACGAGACTCCAGCGCACACACGCGCCACGCCGGACCCCCAGGCGGGCGTTGCCGTCAGCGTCGAAGCGGCCGGCACACGCCGATCCGTGCTCCGGCGGACGTTCCTGTCCTTGGCGCTCGACACCGCGCCGTTCCGGGCGTCGCGCGACTTCCGGCTCCTGTTCTTCGGGCAGGGCATCTCGACAGCCGGCACCATGATCACCTACGTCGCCATTCCGTTCCAGGCGTATGCGCTGAGTCACTCGTCACTCGTCGTGGGCTTGATCAGCTTCTCCGAGCTCATCGCGATTCTGCTGATGGCGCTCGTCGGTGGCGCGCTCGCCGACGCCGTCGACCGGCGTCGCATGGTCCGGTTGTCGGAGTTCGGACTCTGCCTGAGCGTCGGCGTGCTCGTCGTCAACTCGTCACTGCCGCATCCGCACCTCTGGGTGCTCTTCGTCGTTGTCATTGCCGCGGCGGCGCTCGACGCGATCCGCCGGCCGTCGCTCGACGCGATCGTGCCGCGCATCGTCCCGCCGGAAACGCTGGTGGCTGCAGCCGCTCTGGACTCGCTCCAGGGGAACCTCGGCATGGTCCTCGGCCCGCCGCTGGCCGGCGTCCTGATAGCGACCGTCGGTCTGCCACTGACGTACGCGGTGGATGTTGCGACGTTCATCGTTTCGGCCGGAGCGCTGACGCTCATGCGAGCCGTTCCACCCGCCGCGGATGCCACCGGAGTGAACCTTCGCGCCGCGATCGCGGGACTGCGCTACGCAACGAGGCGTCAGGATCTGCTCGGTTCGTACGCCGTTGACATCAACGCGATGTTCTTCGGCATGCCGATGGCGCTGTTTCCGCAGATCGCGTCGGGACTCGGCGGTCCGGCGGTGCTCGGTCTTCTCTACACGGCGCCATCGGCAGGTTCGCTGCTCGCCACGGTGACGAGCGGGTGGACACGGAGAGTGCGCCACCATGGTCGCGCGATCGCATGCGCCGCGGCAGCCTGGGGGGTGTCCATCATCGCGTTCGGGTTCGCACCGGCGCTCTGGGTCGCGCTGCTCGCGCTCGCGGCAGCCGGCGCGGCGGACATGATCAGCGGGCTCTTCCGCTCCGCACTCTGGAACCAGACGATTCCCGATGCGATGCGAGGCCGCCTTGCGGGCATCGAGATGGTCAGCTATTCATCAGGGCCGGCCATGGGCAACCTCGAATCAGGTGTAGTCGGTTCACTTGCCGGTGTGCGCGCCTCGGTGGTGAGCGGCGGCATCCTCTGCGTCATCGGCACAGTCGTGCTCAGCGCGCTCCTGCCGAAGTTCTGGAACTACCGTTCGCAGACGACGAACACGACAGCGGACTAGCGGGCGTCGCCCTCGTACTCAGTAGGGTCCGGGACCCCTGCCAGTGCGAACGCCTCCCTGCGTTCAGCGCACGTCCCGCAGCGCCCACAGTGCAGGTCGCGCCCGAGGTAGCAACTCCATGTCAGGTCGTACGGGACCGGCAGAACGTAGCCACTCCCCTCTCGAACGATGTCTGCCTTGGTCATGGTGATGAAGGGCGTGAAGAACGCCAGCGCTGGATCGCCGAAACCCTCGTTGCCCAGTCGCAGCGCGTGCTCGAGCGCGTGCACGAACTCGGGACGGCAATCAGGATAGATCGGACGATCGCCTGCGTGCATGCCGGCAACGACCCGTTCCGCACTCTCTGAGACTGCGACGCCCCATGCGATCGCGAGCATGATCGCGTTCCTGTTCGGGACAACGGTCTGCCGCATCGTCACGTGCGTGTAGTGCCCGAGCGGAATCTCGCGCTCGGGGTCGGTGAGCGCCGACGCAAGCGGTATCCGCAGGGCGCTCACGGTGTGCCTGACGCCGAGCCTCGCGCAGAGCCGCGCGGCGAACGCGAGTTCTTTGACGTGCCGCTGCCCGTAATCGAAGCTCAACGCATGAACGTCGTCAGAACGTGATGACGCAGCATCGTTGCTGACCTTGTACAGGGCGGTCGCGCTGTCCATCCCTCCCGAGAGAACGATCACCACTTTCATCGTTACATGTCCTTCTCGTCCGTCATGCCGCATCGACTGGAGACAATAGCGGTGACCGATTCACCAGATTGGAGGCCAATCCATGAACGACGCAACAGAGTCCCCTGGCGATCCGGACCTCGCTGACGGCAGTGAGGATGTCACCGCCCCTGAGGCTGCTGACACCATCCCCGACGAGAGCACCCTCATGGGCGTGGTCGGAGTCGAGGCAGAGGTGCTCGCTGAACTGGCGCGCGCGGAGGGGAAGATGAGCGACCCGTCAGCGCCTGATGATCCCGACGCCGAAGGGGCACAGGTGTAGGTCGGCAATCCGTGTCCGGGTCGCGGCGTGCTACTCGCTCACCAGTTCGTAGTCGGGATTGAGGATCGCCAGCCGGTGCGACCACGACCCGACCATGCCCTCGACGATGAGCCGCGCTCCCGGCTCGATCCCCGGAATCCTCGGGCGTCCCTGGAATACCAGGAGGAGCTGCCCGGTGTCGTCGGTCATCACGCATTCGAGGTTCGTCGTCCCGCGTGCCGTCTGCACCCGCAACGATCGGATCCTGCCCGCAACGCGGACGCGCTGACGCCATGCGATCGCGCTGACCGGCACCGTTCCGGTGGCGCGGCGCTCCAGCTCGAGATCCACACCGGATCGGCGGGGCTGCTTGCGCGCGGGCGCGTCCGTGTGCGGCTCGCCGGACCCACTGAGACCGTCGGCGTGCGTCTGGACGTTGAAGGGCGCGATCGTCGCTGCCACATGCGGCACAGTCCCCACCGCGGATGCGATGAGCTCGGCGCTCCGATCATGCAAGGCACGCTCGAAGCGCGAGCGAAGCAGCCGGCGCGGCAGCAGCACCGTGCACTCCGTCGTGCCGTCGGCCGCAATGTCTGCGACGTACTCGATGGCGGCGCGCTCCAGCCGGCGGTCACGGCACTCAACGATGTCGAGCGGCAGATGGCCCAGTTCGTACCTGCTCCAGGCAACTTTCAGGAGCTCTGTGGCGGAGGAGTCGAGGTCGAAGTGCACGTAGCGCACCAGGTCAGGACGGAGCGTGCGCGCGTACTGAACAGCGCGGGCAGTCGGCATGTCGAGGCGGCCGACCACGACGACAACGGCGTGCCGGCGCAACACCGGCGCCTCGGTCGCCGCGACTGCGCCAGTCTCGAGTTGTTCCTCCTCCTCCACATACTGGCGATGCAGCCGGATCAGCCCGAAATACATCGGAGGCGCCACCACGGCAACGATCCACGCCCCTTCCAGAAACTTGGTGATCAACAGGATGAGAACGACGCCGAGCGACAGCACTCCGGCGAAGCCGTTGATGACAGTGCCGAGTCGCCATCGCCCCGACTGATGTCTCAGGTGATGCTTGACCATGCCAAACCCGGCAAAGGCGAAGCCGGTGAACACACCGATGGCGTAGAGGCCGACGAGCGCGTTCAGCTGGGCCTGGAACACGATGATGAGGAGGATCGCCACGGCGGCAAGTACGAAGATGCCGTTGGAGAACGCCAGACGGTGCCCGCGTTTCGTCAGCTGACGGGGCAGGAACTTGTCGCCGGCGACGAAGCTCGCGAGGTACGGGAAACCGTTGAAACTCGTATTCCCTCCCGTGAAGAGGATGAGCACCGTTGCTGTCTGCACGAGGAAGAAGATGGCGGTGCCAATCCACGTTGAGCCGAGGACGAAGCGCACCTCCTGCGACACAACCGTCGGCGTGCCGATCTGATATGGCACCGCGTGCGTCCAGTGAGCAAGGAGCGACGTGCCGAGGACGAGGAATCCGAGAATCGAGCACATGATGAGGAGAGCGATGCGACCGTTTCTGGCCTCAGGCTTGCGAAATGTCGAGATGCCGTTCGAGACGGCTTCCAGCCCGGTCAGCGATGCGCCGCCGTTTGCGAATGCTCGCAAGCAGTAGAAGATGCCCAACCCCATGAGAAATCCGGTCTGGTGGCCCGGCGTGTATCCAAGAGCACTGGGGGTCGGCAGTGCGTGCGCGTGCAGTCCCCCCAATGCCGCCTTCACCAGCCCTGTGATCACCACGAACGACAGCGAGACGACGTAGAAATACGTGGGGATCGCGAAGATCGCGCCGGCTTCACGAATCCCGCGAAGGTTGCCGACGAGCATCACCAGCACAACGAGGACCGTGATCGGCACCGTGTACGGCACCAACGATGGAAGTGCCGACGTGAGCGCGGCCGTCCCCGCGGAGGTCTGCACCGCAACGGTCACGGTGTAGTCGATCAGCAGCGCAACCGCGGCGATCTGCGCGATGCGTGGACCGAAGTTGTCGCGCGCAACAACGTACGAACCGCCGTTGCGCGTGTACACGCCGATAACCTGCATGTACGAGGTCATCACGAAGAGCATCACCGCGAGAATCGCGAGCGTGACCGGAATCACCATCGAGAAGGCGGCGACACCGATGATCGGCACCATGATCAGGAGCATCTCCTCGGTGCCGTAGGCGGAGGACGAGATCATGTCCGGGGCAAGGACGCCGATCGCGACCGGGGTCGCCAGGCGTTCCTGCGAAAGGAGTTCGGACACCATGGGCGGGCCAAGGATCCAGTTCTTCAGCTTGTAGCCGAAGGACTCGGGATACCCCTCCCCTCCGGCGGATCCCTCACGTTCAGGGGCCAGCTGCCGCGACCTCGGCAGGGTCGGCGCCTGAGGGTCGTCCACTGCCGCCAGTATGGCCCACAGCGTTCGTCAACCGACTCAGTTCGGCGCAGTCGCACCCGCCGCGTCCTTGCGGACGTATTCCACCGCATGTCCCACTCGCCGACCCAGAAGTCGAAGCTCGTCTCGCTCATGCGGTATCTCCGACGACACGTGGCAGCTGATCAGTGGCCGCCGGCCCGGGCGAGCAGAAGCCGCCGACTGGTCGTTCCCGTCTTGCTGAACACCGATTTGAGGTGATCCTGCACGGTGTTCTCGGACAGGAACATCTCCGCAGCTATGTGACGGGTGTCCAAGCCCGTGAGCAGGTGACCGAGCAACTCCAACTCGCGGGCACTCAACCGGCACGCGCGGCCGAACAAGCTGGTGCGCTCTGCCGGTGACGCGATGTCGATCGCAACCGCGATGTCCTGCTCGGCAACCGGCCCCGCCGTATCGATGCGCCCAGCGCGAAACGTCAGCCAGACTCCGTTCGACAGGTGGACTCGGGCGGTTGGTTGGTGGTGGTCGACCCCGGCCTCCGCCGCGAGGAGTTGAGCGCCCACGTTGTAGGCGCCCGCGGGAATCGGGCGTTGGTCACCTCCTGCCGGGACCAGCACCTTCAGATACTCGCTGGCCTCCGGCGTCTGGGCTCGGACGTCGAGGTTCGGCGACAGCACGAGCACGACGGGTCCGATGCGGACGATTGCCGGTGCAGTCAGCGCGAAGGTGTTCGCCGCGCACCGGCGGAGCGCCTCGGTGACCGGCTTCGCGAGCGTCGCCAGGAATCCGGCCTCCGATGGCGTGAAACTGCCCGCGGAGCCGGACCGCCAGAGGTCGAGGAATCCCCAGCAACCGTAACGACATCTGAAGGCGAGCGAGGCCACGTCCGTGACCCCGTGGTCCGCGAGTATCTCGCGCCAGACCAGGCTGCGCTCCAACCGGCCACCCGTGACTGCGGAGAGGAGTCCGGCAGCACCGTCGAGACGAGTCCAGCGGTTGATCGGTGTCAGGTACTTGAGCCGGATCAGCCGTGGCAACTCCGGGAGGCAGGGCACGTCGGCGAGCGGGGCCGAGCCAACCTCGGTCTCAGGATCGGTGAGCAACCACGCGTAGGCGTCGAACGCGACGACGCGATGGATCTCCTGGAGCACGGCAAGCCGCAACGAGACCGCATCGGCGGTCGTCGCAGCACAGATGCGGGCGATCCGGTCGATCGCCCGTGACTCTGCGTTGGTTCCGGTCACCGACCGATCGTACGCGCACCCGACTCAATGATCGACGACATCGGAGATCCCATGTTTCTGGGATGGCGGGTTGCCGAAGCGTCAACTAGTCTCGGAGCACGAACCGCGAAAGGAGAACACCATGGCAACGCTGCACATCCAGCATCCGATCACCGACTTCGAGACATGGACGGCTGCCTTCGCCCGCTTCGCCGACGCACGGCGCGGAGCGGGGGTGCGCGCGCAGCGAGTCCAACGCCCAGTGGACGACTCGAAATTCGTGGTCATCGACCTCGACTTCGACAGCGCCGCCGAAGCGCAAGCGTTTCGTGGCTTCCTGACCACGCAGGTGTGGGCCAACCCAGAGAATGCGCCAGGTCTGGCCGGAACGCCTGCGACGATGATCCTCGAAACGGTCTTGGTCTAGGCGCTACCGCGACATCGTCGGCGTGCCGTCCTCGGCGATATCGACAATGACCGAGTCCGACTTCTCGCTCGGTCCGCCCGGATCCATGATGATCTTCGCCGTCGAGTGACTCGGCACGTCCGCTTCCAATGTCAGGTAGTGCGCGTGAGGCGCACCGGCCGTGATACCGGTCGTGAGGTCATAGATCTGTCCCGATCGGCTTTCCGCGCCTTCGATTCCGCCGGTGACCGTGAGCCCCGGCGGCACGTCGCGATCGGAATGGACGGTGTAGTGCACGCGATACAGGACACCCACAATATGTTCGACGTTGGTGATGGCCACGCTCAACGAATACGCCTGAGTGTCATCAAACGCTTGGGCGGCCGCGACCCGCCCTGCAATCTCAAAGGGAACGTCGTCGCTGGTCGCGATGACGTCGCCGGTCGTCTCATCCGAGACCGCCACCCACACCTTCCACGAGCCCGGGTCGACCTGGATGGGCCACTGGCCCTGATGCTCCTCCCCCGGCGCGAGTGAGACCAACAGATCCCCGGTAACGTATGCGGCGGTCTCGGCGGTATGACCGGCCGGCAGGACATAGAAGCCGGTGAGCAACGAACGCGCGTCGATCTGCGTCGTTCCCGAGTTCGTGACGCTGTACTTGACGATGACCGCCGTCGTTCCGTCGCTCGTAGCGCGCGCCTCCGCAGTGGGCACGCCAACGGTGACCTGCCGGGCTGCGGGCGTCGCGGCTGTCGATCCGGCTGTGGCGGCGGCGCCGGTCTGCGCCGGCTGCCATTGCGTGCCATCCCATCGCCACTGGCCGTCATCAGAGAGCTGCCCGACCGTCTCCGCCGGGGCTGCCGAGGCCGCGCCCTGACTCTGCGGTGCATCGGTCGCTGCGGCGGCCGGATGCCCGGTCACCGGCTGCCATTGCGATCCGTCCCACCACCACCGACCGTCCTCCGATCGCGGTGCGTCCGCCGGCATATCCGTCATGGCTCTGACCCTCCTTGGAACCAGTCCTGCAGCGGGAGTCTGGCTGACAACGCAGCGAAATTGCCGTCATCGCGGATTGACATGGCCGCATCGGCCATCGCGCGGACGGCAACCCAGGTGAGGCTGCCGCCGACGCTCACGCGACGCGCGCCGGCAGCGGCGACATCAGACAACGAGAGCCCCGGCACGGCAAGCACATTCACCGGCTTCGCAACCGCAGCGCAGAGTGTCCGGATTTCGTCGAGCGTCCGCAATCCGGGTGCATAGAGGACGTCAGCCCCGGCAGCCGCGAACGCCTGGAGCCGGTCGATCGTGTCGGCGAGATTCGGATTGCCTCTGATGTGGTTCTCCGCGCGCGCCGTCAGCGTGAACGGAAAGTGCAGCGCACGCGCGGCCTCGACCGCCGCGGCGATCCTTTCCACCGCCTGGGGTATGGGGTAGATGGCGCCGGACGGATCGTAATCCTCGATCGACCCCCCAACCGCCCCGGCGTCCGCGATGCGCTGGATCGCCAGCGCCGCATGCGCCGGCTCCGATCCGTATCCGTTCTCGAGGTCCACGGAGAGGGGCAGATCCGACACCCGGCTGATCGCCGCGGCATGCGCGACCACCTCGTCGAGCGTCGTCGTGCCGTCGAGTCGCCCCAGGGTGAACGCGAACCCCGAGCTCGTCGTGGCGAGCGCTTTGAATCCGAGCGCGGACAGCACCCGAGCGGACCCAGCGTCCCAAGGGTTGGGGATTACGAAGGCCCCGTTCTCATGGAGCGCCTGAAACGCCGCCCCCTTCTGCTCCTGACTAGTCATGCATTCGGAATACCGCCTGCCGTGCTTCCCGCCTGCCGTGCTTCGCTCGAACGCTGCACGCGACACCGCAAGTGTGAACGTCGCGTCGACGTCGGGGTGAAGGTCACCGGCATCGGCCATCAGTGCCAGTTCGAGGGACTGAACCCGAGGCCCGCTCCTGAGACCGCGATCGCCACGTGATCGTCACGGAACCGTCCGGTCGCACCTCGTCCCGGAACTCAAGCTGAGGTTCAGCGCTGTGGCTTCCGGCCAACGCGAGAAACCCACGTACTGGGGACGGGATGCAGTTTCGACGCTCGCGGAAACGCCTGGATCCGGGTCTGTGGAAGCGCCACCCGGCGCTGAGCCGCGCCCTGCGCGCCGCAATCGTTGTTGCCCCGATCGGCGCATCCTTCCTGATCGCGGTTCTGCTCAGCCATCTGCTGCCTCACGCCACCAGCCCATTGACGGCGACATTCTGGATCGCGGTCGTCATCGGCGGCTCCATGCTCACACTCGTGGTGTTCGAGCGCGCCGCGCGCCGCTTGCTTCCCATGGCCGCGCTGCTGAACGTCTCCCTCATCTTCCCAGACAAGGCTCCCGCGCGGTTTGCCGTGGCCCGGACCACGGGGAGCCCCAGTGAGCTTCGGGCGCAACTCGAGCGAGCCCATGCCGCAGGACATCAGGACGACGCCACGAGCATGCAGGCGGTCATCGAATTGGTCCTCGCGCTCAGCGTTCATGACAAAGCGACGCGCGGGCACTCAGAACGCGTCCGGGTCTTCACCGACATGATCGCCGACGAACTCAAGCTCGATGACGACGCCAAGGGCAAGTTGCGGTGGGCGGCATTGCTCCACGATGTCGGAAAACTCGAGATCGCGCCGACGCTGCTCAACAAGCCGGGCAGGCCAACCGACGCGGAATGGGTCGTGATTCAACGCCATCCCGCGGATGGGGCGCGACTGGTCGCGCCGTTGCTCGCCTGGCTCGGTGAGTGGGGTCGCGCTGTCATCGAGCACCACGAGCGGTGGGATGGGACAGGCTACCCCCTCCACCTCAAAGGCGCTGAGATCTCGCTCGCCGCCCGGATCGTGTCCGTCGCCGACGTCTACGAGGTGATGACGTCTCCCCGCCCGTACAAGACCATCATGGGTGTCACGGCGGCTCGCGTGGAGCTGACGCGTGTCGCGGGAACGCAGCTTGATCCGGCGATCGTCCGGGCGTTTCTCAATATCTCGATCGGCCGTCTGTGGCGCTCGGTCGGCATCGGCGCGTGGATCGGGCTCATACCGGCCATCGGGCGACTGTGGTCGGAATTCGGCAGCATCGGAACGTGGGCTGGGAGCGGCGCCCTCACCGCCGTGACCGCGACAGTGGTCACGGTCGGCGGCTTCGCCCCACCGACTCCGTTACCCACCGCCCAGAGCGTGCCACCTGCGGCATTCAGCGTTCCCAGCCCTGCCTATGCATCGCCATCACGTGCAGCAAGCCCTCCGCCGCAAACGTCCGTGAGCCCTGCGCCGACGGCCGGCACCATCACGTCGCCGGGCTCGACAGCGAAATCGGGGCCTGTACCGACCGCAAAACCCACCCCGAATCCCACAGCGGGTCCGACGCCGCCGCCTGATTGGACGACCTGCGCGACCTGCTACGCCACCGCGAACACGAAGTGCCCCCATAACTGCTCGAACAGCAGCCTGCCGAACTGTACGACGTACTGCGAGGGCAACAACAACAGTAAGTGTGTGACCTATTGCTACGGGGCCAACAACCCAAAGTGCACAAACTATTGCGTTGGCGGGAACAACCCGAAATGCCATCAGCCATCGTTCTGCAAGGCGAGTAGCGCGATGATCGTGCTGACGCGCTGGAACGGGCCAGGTCGTGCCCTGCTCGCTGTGGGACTGCTGTCAGGTCAAACCGGAGCCGTCCCAACGGGAGCGAGGGCGCCGGAGCAATGGGACGCAATCACTCTGATCGGGCAACCCTGGCCCCATGCTCCGGGCTGACCTGCCAGTGTTGACGTGCTGATGAGCTCCACGAGTCCCATACCGCGCTTCTGCCGGCGTGAATCCTTAGACAGCCCCTTCAGCATCGCCGGCGACGCGAACGTTCCTCTCTTCTCGAATATGTGACCAATGCGACGTCCGTCCAGTCTTCCGCGGAGTTGGAATGCGCAGCGACAAATGACGACGGTCTCAACAGAGGAGGCATCACCATGGAAATGGACGCTAGCGAGACACCGAGAGCGCAGGCTCACCACGTCGCTGATTCACTGGTCGAGGTCGACCTCGTCGCAGAATTGCAGGCGCTGCGGGCCAGCGACTCATACCAGGCGGCAGACCATGCCGCCAAGACGATTGCCAAGCAGCCCGGCGTCCGCGTGGTGCTCATCGCCCTGAAGCCCGGAGGGCGCATGCACGAGCACCACGCTGACTGGGCGATCACCGTGCAGGGTGTCCACGGCCACGCCGAGTTCAAGGTGGCCGACCGTGGGGTCGAGTTGACGCCCGGGCGCCTGCTGACCGTTGCGGCCGGCATACCCCACCAGGTCACGGGTATCGACGAGAGTGCGGTGCTCCTGACGATCGGGGGAGCGCACAGGCCGACGTGACCCGGATGCCGGGGAATCCCGATACGCCAACTGATGCGATGGCGGAGGAGTACGGCATGTCGCGGGCCGTCTCTCCGCGCTTCGTCCGCGATTCTCTGCAGTGTGGAACACGCCGCTTGATGCCATCGCGACGAGTCGACCGATCGCGCCAAAGTTGACAAACATCCCTTACGCCCCGTACGCTCACTGAGCCGAACGCCGGCAGGCAAAGGAACCGCGTGGGGACGCGGCTTCACGTTCCGACGACTTGGGGGGCTTTCACGGTGGGTGGGACATTCACGCCTACTTCTCTTCGGCACGGCTGCCGGACCGGGGGCTGGCACACTGGTTCCATTCGACTCATCCCTCAGGTCGCTCTGCATAAGTCAGGAGCATCCGCTCCGTTCAGGGGGATCTAGGTGGTGCGTCGTAATCTCAAGGTGTCCGCGCTCCTCGTCGTCGCGGCGGGTATCGTCGTCTTCCCGCTGCAGGCAAGTGCCAACACCAAGACCGTCTCCGTCGACGCCGGTGGGAGGCTGACGACGCCAACCACGAGCGGCAAGATCACGTTCACGGATCTCGCGCCGCTCACGACGTACTCCGGCGTTGACGCCATCGAGGGACTTCCGGACGGCAACGGGTTCGCCCATGGCCGCTACACCATCAGTTGGGGCCACTGCGCGCACGGATCGGCCGTGGGAGGCAGCTTCAGGATCGAGTCCGGTGGCTCCTACCCGCACAAGCTGCCGAAGACCGAACCCTCTCCCACGCCGATCAAGATCAAGACCAACGAGGACGGGGTGTTCAGCTGCACGTACACGCTGGCCTACCCCGCCGGCAACATTCCCGTGAAGGCCGTCCGCGTGAAGAACGACTTCTGGATCGTGAACAAGGACGGCACGATCGCAACCGAGGTGGACTCGAAGTCCGTCCTCCCTGGTGCCGGTCCTCCCGTTCCCGAGGTTCCGCTGGCGATCCTCATCCCCCTTGGGATGGTGCTCGTGATCGCCGGCTACGTCCTCTTCCTTCGCCGGCGTCAGACCATTGCAGCACCCGCTCCTGCCTGATCCAGCGTAGGGAAGCAGCCGCATGATCGCGAGCCGCAGGTCGGCAGGGACACCTCGGCCCGCGCCAGGCGATGTCGCGCCAATGTCGCGCCGCTCGATCCTCGAGCGCGGCGTGGGCTGGTTCGACGACGCCGTGCACGCGACGGGTTTGTGGCGCGCTGTAGCCGTGGTCGTGTGCGTGGCACTTGCCTACAACTACTCGCTGCAGACGCTGGTCCAGGAGATGGGCCAGCAGACGCCCCTTGCGTATCTCGGACTGGTGCCCCTCATCGCACTGTTGCTCGGAGTCGTTCTGGCACAGCGTCGCTCGGGTGCGCCGGATATCCACGATCGCTACCTCGACTACATGGTCGGCATCCCGCTGCTCACGCTGGCGATGGGTCTGCTGATCGTCGCGCCGGACGGACTGCCGAGCGTGTACTGGCTGCACAGACTCGACCTGCTCTCATTGCCGCTCTTCGCCGCAGGCGCCATATCCCTGGCATTCGGCGTGCGGGCTCTGGTGCGGGTGCGCGCGGCGGTGCTCTTTCTGTTTCTCGCGTGGCCCTATCCATATGTCGTACTCCTCGATCACGAGCTCGCCTGGTTCACCGACACGACCGCGGCGGTGGTGAAGGCCGTCCTGCACCTCGTTCCGGTGGCGTCGGTGGCGCCCAATGGGGACTTCCTCGTCGCACACGCCACCGGCCTGAGTCAGAGCTTCACCGTGTCGGTGAGCTCCGCCTGCTCAGGGATCAACAGCGGCCTCGGCTTCCTGATCGTCGGCGCCGCTGCCGCCATCCTCATGCGCGGCCGTCTGGCGATGAAGGTGCTCTGGCTTGTGTCCGGTACGGCCCTCCTGTTCGTCGTGAACGTCGGACGCATCGTGCTGGTCCTTGCAGCTGGCGGGCTGTGGGGCGAGCACTTCGCCATCGACATCCTGCATCCGCTCATCGGCCTGGCGACGATTCTCGGGGCCACTCTGCTCATGCTGCTCTGGCTCCCGCACTTTGGCCTCAGCCTCGGTATCGACGCGACTCGGCGACGACGCAGACCGGAGGCCACGTCGCTCGCGGCGCACGCGCTCGCCGTGCGCAAGGCGCGCGTTCCCCTGTCGGTGCTTGCTGTCGCGAGCGTTGTCGCGATGTTTGCCAACGCGGGGATGTCACGCTTCGAGCTCCTCGCCTTCGGCCTTGGCCCGTCTCGCCTCGCGCCGAGCAGTGTTGCCAGCGCCCCCGTGAGCGGTTGGGCCCTCTCCGAGGAGGCCACGTACAGCTGGGCGCCACGATATTTCGGGACTCGCGGCACCTGGACTCGCTACGCATACATCGAGACCTCGACGCCGACCGACACGGCGCCGCCGGCCGCGATCACCGTCGACGTCATCGGCACGGCGGATCTGGGCACCTTCTCGACCTACGGGCTCGAAGCCTGCTACGGCTTTCACAACTACTCGCTGACGAGCACGAGCACGGTGGACCTGGGGGGAGGGCTCGACGGAAAGCTGATGGGCTACAGCATCCCCGGAACCGGCGGTCACTGGCTCGGGCTGTACTGGGAGTGGCCGGTGAGTGTGCCTGGCGGTGAGCAATACCAGCGGGTAGTGCTGAGCGTCGACTCCAGCCTCACGACGAATGAGCCCAATGCACAGCGCCTCGTCACCCTGGCCCGAGAACTCGTCAGACAGGCGGCTCATCAAGCAACCACCACCGGTCCGGCGAATTACTGATGCCAGTCACCAAGCGCCCGCGCACGAATGCACGCCGCACGGTGGACACGGCCGCGCGGACACTGAGCGCTGCTGAAGCAACTGCAGAGGCTGTCGACGGACTCCGAATGCGCCATCCCGAACTCTCTGCGAGCCGTGTCCTCACCCGGAGACAGGCGCTCGTCATCCTCGGCATCGCAGTCGCGTGCACACTCGGGTTCGTCATCGCCCCCGTCAGCACGGGCATCGCTCTCTCCGGATGCATCGCGGCCGTGTACCTGCTGGTGTTCGCCGGCAACGTCGGCGTCTTCCGCCGGCTCATCCACACGCCGCACGTCGTGTCGGTGACGGACGAGGAAGCGCGCGCGATTCCCGACGACCGGCTGCCGGTGTACACGGTGATGATCGCCGCATACCACGAACCCGAGGTGATTGCGACGACACTGCGCGCACTCGCGGCGCTGGACTACCCCGCGCACCTGCTTGACATCAAGCTCTTGCTCGAAGCCGACGACAACGCCACACGCTCCGCGGTGCTGGCGGCGCATCCGGCAGCCAACGTCGAGGTGGTGCTCGTGCCGCCGAGTCAACCGCGCACCAAACCGAAGGCGCTCAACTTCGGCCTGCTGCGCGCCCGCGGCGAGCTGATCACCATCTACGATGCGGAGGACCGCCCCGAGCCGCTGCAGCTCCGCCGAGCCGTGATCGCGTTCTCGCGTGCGGCGTCGCAGGTGGCATGCCTTCAGGCACGCCTCGAATATCACAACCCACACCAGAATCTGCTCACCTCGTGGTTCGCCATCGAGTATCTGTCCTGGTTCGGATTCTCCCTGCCGGCGATCGCCGGTGGCCGTACGCCGGTGCCGTTGGGTGGCACGTCGATGCACATGCGCCGCTCCGTGCTGGAGAAGATCGGCGGCTGGGATCCGTTCAATGTCACCGAGGATTGCGACCTTGGCGTCCGGTTGTACCGCATGGGGTATCGGACTGAGTTCCTCAATTCGACGACGTACGAGGAAGCCAACAGCGACCCCATCAACTGGATCAAGCAGCGCTCTCGCTGGTACAAGGGATACGCGCAGACCTGGCTGGTGCATATGCGTCATCCGCGCCGTCTCTGGCGCGAGCTCGGCGGCCGCGGCTTCTGCGGGTTCAACATGCTGGTCGGCGCCACGACACTCACGGCACTGCTCAATCCGGTGTTCTGGGCGCTCACCCTCACCTGGTTCTTCGTTCACCCGACCTTCATCCAGAGCATCTTCCCGTCCTGGGTGTATTTCCCGGGGCTGGCATCGATGATCGCGGGCAACTTCCTCGCCCTGTATGTTGATTTCATCGTCATCCGCGCCGCCGGCCGGCCCGAACTGATGAAGGCGGCGGTGCTCGCTCCGCTGTACTGGATACTCATATCGGTCGGCGCGCTGCGCGCGTTCCTGCAGCTGCTGATCTCTCCCTTCTTCTGGGAAAAGACCGCGCACGGCCTCGACCTGCCGCATGTCGTCGAGGCGGAGGCCTGACCGTGCAGGCAGTTGCGCTTCGACCCCGTTTCGTCGCGATGCCACGCCGGCTGGCGCGCGTGCACCGGCCGTCGGACGCGCTCATCTGGTTCTGGTCGGCCCTGGTCGCATACCTGGCTGTCGCCTTCTACGTCACGTTGGTCGCCCATAGCCAGGGTCTCGGTCAGGACGGAGTCTCGCGCGTGGCCATCGCCAATCGCATCCTGTTCAGCGGTGATCCCCACCTTGCGGCGGTCGGATTCGTGTGGAGCCCGCTTCCGGAGCTCGTCCTGGTGCCGTTGGTGGCGCTCAAGTCGGTGTGGCCCGCCCTCGTGCAGGATGCGTTCGCAGGCAACATCGTGTCCGCGCTCTTCATGGCCGGCGCGGCGTATCAAGTCTTTCGCTTCCTGGAAGAGGTTGGCGTACGCCGCTGGGTGCGCTGGCTGCTGACGGCGACGTTCGCATTGCATCCCATGATCATTCTCTATGCCATCAACTCGATGAGCGAGGCGATGTTCATCTTCTTCCTGTTGCTCGTCGCACGCCACCTGCAGCGATGGTTGCGGACACAGCAGATGTCAGCGCTCGTCAGCACGGGGTTCTACCTGGCCGCGCTCTATCTCACGCGATATGAGGCAACGGCAGCCGCCGCGGCCGTTGTGGTCATCGTCGGTTTCGCCACGTTCATGCGCACCAGAAGTGCGACGCGACGACGCGTGCATGCCGCGGTGCTCGACTCGTTCATCGTCGTGGCCCCGTTTGCGACCGCGTTTGTGCTCTGGGCTTTGACCAGCTGGCTCATCACCGGCACCGCCTTCCAACAACTTTCGTCCAGCTATGGCAACGCAGCGCAGCTGCAGTCGCGCGGGCTGTCGACGTCGCTCACGCTGGGACAGGAGCTTGCCGCCTCCAGTCAGGCGCTGCATTGGATGCTCGCGCTCGAACCATTCCTGCCCGTCGTCATCGTGGCGTGCATCGCGGTGATCGCGTGGCGGCGTGACTGGATCGCACTGGCGGCACCCGCGGTGCTCGGGGCTGTCGTCGCGTTCATGTTCTATGCGCAGGTCAGCGGCAGCGTGCTCCGGCTCCTCCGTTACTTCATCGTCGTGATCCCGCTGGTGGTGCTGATGGTCGGGGTCACGCTGGCGCGCCGGAGCAGAGCCGGCTCATCGCAGACCGCCACGCGCGGACCCGCGGAGGGCCGGCGGCGTCGCTCATTGACGTGGGTGTGGACCGCCTGCATGACGATCGCCGCAATGGTCGGGATTGTGCTGATGTCGCTCTCCATCCAGGCCGGGTACCGTGCCGTCATGGATCCGACGATCAACGTCGGATACGCGGCCGAGCTGCAGGCACTGGTACAGCGCGGGCCGCTCACCCAGGCGGAACGCGAGGCGTCGCAGCGATTCGTCACCGATCACCAGGTGAGCCGGTACGTCGACTCGCTGCATCTTGGCCGGGGCACCGTCCTTGTCGACGACTTCCTCGCCTTCGACATCGTGATGGCGTCGTCGAACACGCAGCAGTACGTCATCACCTCGGACCGCGACTTCCAGCAGGTGCTCGCCGATCCGGCGGGGAACGGAGTGCGCTACTTCCTCGTCCCGTCGGTGCAGGGGTTGGGGAAGCTGGACGCCATCAACCGCGCGTACCCGGCAGCGTACGCCGACGGCGGCGGCCTGGGGACGCTGGTGAAGCAGTTCAGCAGCGTCAGCGACGATGCGACCGACTGGCGGTTGTACCGGGTGGTCGGGGCGGGCTGAGGGCGCGTCCCCGATCGGCGCTACTGGAGCGCTGCGAAGGCGAGAGGAAATTGCGGGCCAATGTCGCATGTCCCGGTGACCGCCGCGGTGTCACCGATGTTCCAGAAGTCGTCGCCGAGCGGCGTTGGTACGGACACACCGTCCGCGACGCTGATCATCGCTCTGGCGTGCGCGGCCATCGCAGCATCGGAAGACCAGTAGTCGAGATCCCACGCGCCCCGGGACGCCCCGAAGCAGGAGCTCCACGCGGCCAGGAACCAGGGCTTGCCGAGCGATCGGCAGTACGACGACACACTGGGCACGCTGACGCTCAGGTCGGCGGTTGAGTTGACCTCGACGTCGCAGGCGGCGTTGGCGGGATCGGCCATGATCGTCTTCCAGTCGATCCCGCTGCGAGGATCGTTGATGTATGAGAAACCGCCGCTGCTGACGAGGATGTTCGGGGCGTCCGTCCCCCATTCGGCGAGCGACCGCGAGTAGAAGTCGGTGATCTGCTGGGTGGTACCGACCGAATTCGGGTAGTTGGGCGCGGGGATCTCGCCCCACAGCTCGACCATGGCGATGGTCGGGTCATCGGCATATCTGACCCCGGTCACCGAGTTCACACGGGTCGCGATGAACTTGAGATACGGACCCCAATCCGTTGTGACCGCAGGCTGTCCCGCCGCCTGCAGCGATTGGCCGAACTCGCTCAGGTTGAGGATGACGTGCAAACCTCCCGCCTTGGCGGCGGCGATGAAGGCGTCGACGCGGCTCCAGGTCGCGCTCGACTCCGTGTCCGAAAGCGTGTGGTAGCGCGTGTCGAACTCGACGAGCTCCAGCGTGTTCAGATCGGCGCGTCGGGCGAGCGCCACCTCATTGGCAGCGTTGCCGTACTGACCATACGCGGTCGCGCCTCGTTCAACGAACCGGACGCCGTCCGCGCATAACGCCGTGCCGCATACGGTGACGAAGGACGACGCCGGTGGCGGGCTCGGGCTCGGCGTGGGGCTCGGGCTTGGTGTCGAGCCTGAAGCAGGTGACGGCGTCGACGTCGCGACGGCCGTCGGTGTGGGACCCGTCGTCGGTTCAGGCTCGGGAATGTGGATGCTCTTCGGGACCCGATGCTCGACCTGGTGGGAGGGCGCGGGGACGCGTGGCGGTGCCGTCGCCTGGCCTGAGGCCGTGCTCTGCGGAGCGGCGGTCAGCTGATGCAGAGACTCGGGAATGGTGGCGCCCCACGCAGCGGTTGCGATCAGGACAACGGTCGCAGCGGACACGGTTCTGATCATCTGGGCTCCGGTAACCGGTACCCACGATCGTTCGGTAGCCCGGCTGTCTCGCGTTGAGACCCGTGGCTTTGCGTCGCCTCCTCACAAAGGCTTTGCTCTTGTCGTGGCCTCACGAAGCTTAGGCTCGCCGTGCCCCGGCGGCCGCCTCTCAGGTGGTCGGCTGTAACGGCGTCGTGACGGGCCGCTGCAACTTCGTCGTCGGATGCTCGGATTCGGCACTCTCCCGTGGGCTCGGCGTCATCGGCTGAAACCGGCACATCCTATACAACAGGGTGACGGTCTTCGCGAAACCGAAGCCGGCTGTGGAGAACGCCGGCGCGAGCCGCCGGAGGAGCGCCATCGACGCACGCAGGAGCCGACGCCTCGCGACCGCCGGAGTCGTGGCGCTGGTCGCCGCCCTCTCGGTCGTACTCGTGCTCCTGCTCGTGCTGGGTGATCGCGCCGTGACGCCGCACCCGGGCAGCGGTGAGCGCGTCAACGCATCGCCGAGTGGGACGCCCACGCCGACGCCCGCCCGGGAGCCCGCTGCCGCACACATCACCGTATGCGGCACGCATCTCTGCCTGAACGGGTCGTCCTGGTACATGAACGGGGCGAGCGTCTACAACCCCGGATTACGGCCGGAACAGTCCGGGTTCCTCAATCCGACGGGCACGGTGGCGCTCGCGCGAGGGGCCGGGCTGAACACGATCCGCATCGTCAACTTCTTCTCGGACGACGGCATCCCGTCGGCGACGCCATACGCCGAAGCCACGTGGGAACAGGTCGATGAGATGATCGCCGACGCCGGCGCGGCCGGCCTGCACGTCGACTTGGACCTCAGTGACTATCGAAATATTCTGTGGAACAACTGCGTCAATCCCTACGCGTCAGACTGGACAGCGTTCATCAGGTTCGTCGCCACGCGGCGCAACACGGTCACGGGCCGAATCTACGCAGACGACCCGACGATCGCCACGCTCGGCATCAGCGGTGAGCCGCTCCCGGTGGGCACTCACACCTTCCTGGCGCCCGCAACCGGGCAGGAGTGCACGATCACGTACACGACGCAGGTGCTGACCGATTACTACGCCCGCACCACCGGGCTGTGGAAGCGTCTCGGCGCGACGGTCGCCGTGAACCCCGGTGGGCTCGGATACCTCAACGAACCCACCTCGGGGATTGACTGGAAAGCAATTTTCGCATTGCCGACGGTCGACCTCTGCGATATCAAGACGTACGGCGGCATGCTCGCGTACTCCGGAACGGTTGCGGCGTACTGCGGGTCGATCGGCAAACCATGGATCGACGAGGAGTTCGGCTGGCAGCAGTCGGATGGCGACGCGCAGCGGGCGACGGAGCTGCGCGACATGTGCCGCGAGATCTTCGCTGAGGGGGCGAGTGGCGCGAACTTCTGGAACCTCGGATACCAGGTCGCACCGACGAGCTACGACATCGGCCCGGCGACACCGGCGACGTTCGCCGCTGCGCGACTGTGCCGCCCGTAGTGTGCTGAGCGCCGCGTCAGATGTTGACGGCGTTGAAGACCGCGGTGGCGAGCTGGCTGGTGTCGTGGGATGTGACCGCCATCCCCGCGAGCAGCGAGCCCGAGAGACCGCTCAGCGGCACCGACGAGCCGGCGACCGGAGTCCAGGTGACGCCGTCGGGTGAGGTCGACGCCGAGAACATCGTCCCGCTGCGCGTGATGCTGAGATAGAGCGGTGCCGCCGGTCCGCTGAGCAGGACGGGCTGGTTCGTGACAGCGCCGGCGGCATTGCGGTACTGCACCACGAGGCCGTTGCCGGGCGTGAGCAGGAGCGCGTAGTACGCGGCTCCGGCAGTCGTATCGGCGCGCACCATGAGGCCGGCCTTGGTCCACGCGTTGGTGTTGCTCAGCGACACGAGTCGTGCGCTGACGGTGCCGTCTCCGGGAAGCGCCTGCTCGACGAAGCGGAACTGGTCGCTCGTTCCCGCGATGTCACCGCCACCCCCCTGGATCGTCCATCCCGTGGGCGTCTGTGTCTGCGTGCCGGCAGGCGTTGTGGGCCCGACGTCGACGCAGGTGTATGCAGCGCTGCAGACCCCGGGCGGTTCCGTCGACGTCGTGCCGATCTTCACCGCTGCGAGCCCGACGCTGCTCATCTGGGTGGTGTCGTGCGAGGTCACCGCGAGGCCGTCGAGGTAGTTCGTCTGCAGGGTCATGGCGACGGCGGAGCCCGGGACGACCGTCCACGTGACGCCGTCAGGTGACGTGAGCGCGGAATAGTAGGTCACCGGTGTCGCGCCACTCGTGTCGGTCCATCGCGACACCTCGAGGTAGAGCGGCGCGGTGCCCGGAGCCGCGAGCTGGCTGGTCGCCCCGCCCTGCGCGGTGCGCCACTGCACGACGACTCCGTTGGCGGGCGTGGCCAGCACCGCGTAATACGGGGACGCGGGATCGACGCTGCTGCGCATCATCACGCCGGCTTTCGCCCATGGGTTCGTCGCCTGCTGAGACGTGATCTCGGCACTGACCGTGCCGTCACCGCTTGCCGGCGTATCGATGAGGCGGAATTGGTCGCTCACGCCCCAGATGTCGCCACCGCCTCCGGAGACGGTCCACGCACCGCCGGAGAGGTTCTGGCCTCCGACAGGCGTTGCACCCCCGAGGTCCGCGCAGCTCCAGCCGGATGGGCAGAGTCCGGGAGGCGCGGATGCGCCCGCCGTCACTGCCAGGGTGTCGAAGACGATCTCGCTGGCTGTGGTCTGGCTTGTCGCATCGCCACCCCAGCCGGCGAGCAACGTGCCCGGCATCGCCAGCGCCACCGTGGACCCGGCAACTGCGGTCCACGTGGTGCCGTCTGCGGATGTGTACGCCGTGTACCAGGTGGTGCCGGAACCGTCGGTGAAGCGACCCACCTCCAGGTATGCGGGGGTCGAGCCGGGTATCACGATCTGTGCGGTGTTCGCGCCGGCCGTGGCGCGGTACTGGACGGCGATACCGTTGCTCGGCGTGACGAACACCGCGTAATACGGCGATCCAGAGTCGGTGGTGGCCCGCATCATCACGCCCGCCTTGGCCCATGCGCCGGTGTTCTGCTGCGAGACGACTCGCGCGCTGACCACGCCGTCGCCGGCAAGGTTCTGCCAGACCAGATGCATCTGATCGGCCCCCATCCAGATGTCGCCGCCGCCGGCGCTCATCGTGAGGGTGCCGTTGGCGAGCGTCTGGACGCCGGCCGGTGCTGCGCCACCGATGTCAGCACACCCGGCGACGGTCGCCGGGCAGGCGCCCGGGGGCACCGGCTCGGTGTTGCTGAAGATCGCGAAGGCGTTGAAGACGACCGGGTAAGTGGTCTTCTCGTTGTTTGAGTCCGCCGCCATTCCCGCCAGCACCGTCGCAGGCAGGGTCAGCGCGATGGTCGAACCGGGGATCGCTGTGAAGGTGACGTTGTCGGTCGACCAGTAGGCGGTGTAGTACGTCTGACCACCGGCGTGGGGGTCGGTCCACCGTCCGATCATCACGTACACCGGGTACTCCGACGACGGGCCGGGCACGAGCACCTGACTTGTCAAACCGGCTTGCGTCGTGCGCCACTGCACCGCCAATCCGTGCTGCGGTGTCACGAACACGCCGTAATACGGCGACTGGGGATCACTCGATCCGCGCAGCATCACACCGGATTTCTGCCACTCGGCATCGTAGTTCGCAGGACCGGCCGACAACACCTCCGCGCTCACCGTGCCGTCCCCGGTGAGCGTCTGCGACACGAAATGGAAGAAGTCGAACACGTCCCAGATGTCCGGCCCGCCGGCTGAGAACGTCCAGGTGCCGCCACCGCTGTATTCCTGGCTTCCGGACTGGTATCCGTTGCCGACGTCCTGACACGTGTAGCCCTGCGGGCACACGCCCGGCGGCTTCGTGCTGACGGTGGAGATGCTGACGTTGTCCCACGTCGACTTGTTCAGCGCGCGCGGGTTGGCCTGTGAACCACCGATCCCGGCCAGGGGATGCGCACCGAGATTGAGTGCCACGGTGGATCCGTTGACCTCCGTCCAGGCTGTCCCGTTCGTCGACGTGAGCAGGCTGTAATAGGTCACCGCGGGCGACTGCGTCGTATCGGTGTAACGGTTGATCTGGAACCACGTGGGCAGCGTGAGGGTGCCGACCGGAATCGTGACCCGCTGCTGGATCAGGTTGTTCGTCCGCCACTCGATGGTCGCCGCGAGATTGGGAGTCACCACCACGCCGTAGAACGGTGAGCCGATGGAGGTGTCGGCGCGTATCATCAGCGTCGTCTGTGCCGTCGCGCTGCCGTTTGCTATCGCCGTGAGCCTTCCGATGATCGCACCGTCACCGGTCATCGTCTTGTACACGTAGTGGAACTGATCGGCGATTCGGTTATTGCCGAGTCCGTCCCCGGTGAGGTTGATGCCCTCGCCGCCGCCGGATATCGTCCAGACTCCGTTCACCAGCGTCTCGTCGCCGATCGGAGAGCCCGCGCCGACATCCGTGCAGGACCATCCTGCCGGGCATGCGTGCGTTTCGTTCTGCTCGACGTAGGTCTGCGTCGGAGGCGCGATGACGAGCTTCTGGTACACGGCCGTCGTCGTCGCAGTCGGGGTCCCGGATGCAACCCCGACGCCGGCCAGAAGGGTCGTCGGCATCACCATCGTGTGCACCGTTGCACTGATGAGCGTGTAGTTCGTGCCGTTGGAGCTGAAGAGCGTCTGGAAGGTGTCGCCGTGGCGCTGCACCATCAGGTATCGCGGGAAGGCGAGCGGGTAGTTCTGCGTCAACTCCACCACGGGGCCGCCCCATGAATCGCGGTAATACATGATGACGTTGGCGACGTTCTCGCCCTCGGCCGGATATGTCGGATCCTGGAGCGCCGTGTAGAAGGGTGCGCCGGCCGCGGCACTCTGCCGGATGACGATGCCGAGCTGCGGCTGGTTGTAGCCCGTCAGGTTGCCCGCGGTTTCCGACATGTCCTGGACGGAGATCTGAAAGTCACCGCTGGCAGGCTCGGTGATGATGCGCATCTGGTCGCCCTGGCTGCGTCCGTTTCCAGATGCGGTGACGGTGACGCTTCCGTCGCTGTTGACGATCTCACTCCCGGCGATCCCGGGCTTGCCGAGGTCCTGGCAGGTGAAACCGGTGGGGCAGTTGGGGTCCGGAGGCGGTGACGCGGGGAGCGTCGCCGGCAGCGCGAATCCGTAGAACGTGCCGTTGACCGCACCCAGGTAGAGCATGCCGTTCGCGACGGCCGGCGCGGCATACGTGCCGACGCGGAGGTTGTACGTCCAGAGCGATGCGCCGGTGGCGGCGTTCAGCGCCTCGATGACCGGGCCCTGGCCGTCGAAGATCAGACCGTTGTCGTAGATGATGGAGCCGAGAATCGGCGAATTCGTCTCGTGCTTCCAGAGCACGGCGCCCGTGCCCGCGTTGAAGGCCGTGACCGACCCTCCATGACCGACGCCGCCGGCATCGCTGTTGCTCCCACCGGCGTAGTACAGGACACCGTTGGCAAATGCACCCGAGGCGATCGAGCCGTCACCGCACGTGGGACAGTCACCACCGTACGCGATCTGGCTCTGCCACACCGGCCCTGCCGCCATGTTGTTGCGGTTGAGCGTGTAGAGAATGCCGTTCTTGTTCGCGAGGCTCACCAGCTGATCGCCGCTCGCGTCCGTTGTGAGCGTCGGCGTGGTGCCCCAGTCGGAGTCGCTCACCGCCGCCTCGAAGGGCAACTGCCAGTGGTCGACGACGGCCATCGTCGTGGCGTTGATGGCGACGACCGCCTGCGAGAGCGTCTGCGAATAGAGGTTGAGCGTCCCCGTGGAGACGAAGATCTTGTTGGTCGTGGCGTCGTATGTCGGTGACGTCCAGATGCCGCCGCCGACCTGTCCGGTGGGAACCATCGGCGTGGTGCCGACCACCTGATGCGTGATCAACGACACCTTCAGGAGCTGGCCTTGAGCGAGCGGCGCATCGCAGACACTCGCCGTGCCGATGTACGCATACGGGAGTCCATCCGCTGGATCGATGGCGATGAGCGGGCTCGACCAGTTGTAGTACGGGCCTGCCACCGGACCAAGGCCCGTCGGAACATTCCAGAGGATGGCGCCGCTCGAGGCGGAGAGTGCGTACCACTGCTCCACGCCGTTCGTGTCGTTGCCGCCTCCGACGTAGACCACGCCGTTGTACACCGTGGCGGACGACGTGACGCCCATGTTCGGCGGCGCACATGGCGGATCCGCGATGGTCCCGAGGAATGTCTTCCAGATGACCGCGCCCGTATTCGCGTTGAATGCGTACTCGTAGCCGTCCCACGAGCCGACGTAGGCAACGCCATTCACGATCGCTGGTTCGGCAGCGATCACCCCGCCCGTGACCGCGGCGAACTTCTTCTGCAGGAACTGCACGTTCGCCGCACTCATCGTGGTGTCGCCGCTGGCACCCGTGCGCGCCGCATCATGCAGATACGCCGGCCAGTCCTGCGTCGTGGCCGCCGCGGCTTTGACGGTGGTGGCTGCGCGGGTCGCGGCCGGAGCCTTGGGCGCGGCGAGCGCCGCGGTGGCTCCTGTGGCGGACCAGAGCCCGGCAAACGAGCTGAGTCCAGCCAGCGCGACGGCTACCCGGCGCGTTCCGAAGGCGCG
>DATKQX010000139.1:0-15223 GCA_035532495.1 Saccharimonadales bacterium (SeqCode) | reverse complement strand
CGACAGTCGGCGGCCCGAGGGAGGAGATGTTGGCGTGAGCCAGGATACGCTAATGATGCTCCTATGCCTTGTCAAGCACTGATGCGCGTCAACGCCGAGGCCGTCGCCAGGAGCGCGTGGAACACCTCGCGGGCGACGTATCGTTTGAGACAACGGACGATGTCGCGCTTAGCCATTCCCTCTGCGGTGCGACGGGCGACGTAGGCCGTGGTGCGCTGATCACACGTGATGCGCACCATGACGATGCGCCAGAGTGCGTTGTTGGCGATGCGATCGCCACCTCGGTTGAGGCGATGTCGGTTGGTCTTCCCGGACGAAGCGGGCAGCGGTGACACGCCACATAGGCTGGCGAACGCGGCGTCGGAACGGAGGCGCTCGGGATTGTCGCCGGCGGCGACCAGGAGAGCCCCAGCAACGTCCGGCCCAACACCGGTGAGGCCGCACAGCGCGGGTGCGACTTCCATGGTCAGGCGGCCGAGCTCACGGTCCAGCACGCCGAGCTCCGCGGTGAGCCCGTGATGGCGGATCGCCAGCGAGCGGAGCGCCAGCTTGCTTGCCGCGCTCGATGTCGTGACTGTTCCCGGCCGCGCAGCTGCGGTGACAGCGACCAGCTTGTCGAGGGGAAGATCGCGAAGTTGATGGCGGAGTGAATCCGGAGCGGTGACCACCAACGCATGGATCTGGTTCGCTACCTGGGTACGCATCTTGATCGCGGAGCGACGTGCGACCCGCAGCGTACGGATCATCCCGACCCGGTCATGGTCACGCTTGGCGATGCAGAGCGGACCACCAGCCAGCACCGATCGCGCTGCTGCTTCGGCGTCGATGGGATCTGACTTCCCATGTCCGCGACGGGCGCGACGATCCGGCCGATTAATCTCGATGACCTCGCAGCCAGCATCGACGAGGAAGCGAGCCAAGCCAGCGCCGTACGCGCCAGTTCCTTCGACACCAAATGTTGTTGTCGGACTGAACGTCTGCGCCCACTTCAGCAATTGCGCGTAGCCACGCGTGCTCGTCCCGACCTCGAGACGGCCCAACATGCGCCCGAGTGGGTCGAGCGCCGCGGCGACGTGAAGATCCGCGTGAGTGTCGACTCCCACCACAACACGCTCGGTTCTGTGTGCGATCCTGACGTCTGTCATCCTCGTCCTCGTGATATGGGGATTGAGGTTGGTGCGTCAGCGGCAGGTGGACGGACAGTACTGGGACGGGCCTCTTGCACAGGCTCCTATCAGGTCACGTTCGCCCCGCTGATGGCCCCAACAAGGACCCCGGTTAGGGACGACGAATCATTAGGAAGGCAATGCGCCCGTCTCTTGAAGAGTCAGTCCGTGCCCGAGAGGTCCTCGGCGACATCATCCCAGTCCCTTGAGGAAGCGTCGCCCTAGCGCGCGTCTGCCTCCCATCGAAGGTGGTTGCACCACAAGGGACGCTAGGAGCACGGCGGCGGCGGCAGCCGCGCCGACGACGGCGCACAACCAGAGGGCGAACCGAGGTTCGAACGGGTGGAGTACGCAGAAGATCGGGTAGGTGCTAGGTCCTCGATTGGAATTCGAGGCGCAACTTGGGACCGTTGGGTATGCCATCAGGAGGCCAACACCGACCCCGACAAACACCGACGCGACTCGCAACAGGAGGACAGGCTTGAACACGCTGCCATGTTATGCCTCGGTCAGCATCCAGAAGCGCCCTTGGAATACGCTGCGGACCCGCCGGATGACGCCTCAGCAATATATGCGCAGCCCACCCCAGCGTGCAATCAACACACCAGAGCTGGTCAGTTTCAGAAACGCTCGACCAGGTGTGTGCGGGTTACTGGAAGGTCGTGGGGAGTGGGCCAGAAGTCGATGATCCGGGCAATCGAGCCTTTCTCATCGAGATCGAAGAAGCACAACCCCGGGTACTCGTCGTCCGCTTCGGAGAACTGAGTCCAGCTCGCTGCGTGCCGACCCTCGGCGACAATCCGTTCCACTCTGAGGTGCCAGTCGCCAGGAAAACCTTCGGCATTGAACCGAACGTATGCATCCCGGCCGCGGACTCGCTCCCGAGTCTGCGGAGCCTCATACACGACGTTCGGGGCGACTAGGGCAGCGAACTTCGGCCAATCCCTAGCCTCGGCCGCCGCCCAGTAGGCAGCGATCACCTGGTGCGAATCGTCCATGCCTGACAGCCTACGTTTCTTGGACGCTCGGTTGAGGCTGGCGCTTACGTCGTGGCGGCGGTCGTCCCAGAGAACCGCCCTCGCGCTGACGCTCCCGCGTCCCACAAACACACCGACATCGATTCACCAGACACACCGACAAAGGTGCACTGCACTGATCGTCAGGAGCCGTCCGGGTCTATTCTCCGCTCATAGGCAGGGCGCTTCCGATCGGTGCAAGATGTGGCGAGAAAGGGGGGAGGCACCTGCAACTCATTCCCTTCCTGAAGGAGACCCCTGACATCGTGTCGGGGGTCTCTGTCCGCCGAACGTAGAACGACGCGCGCCCGCATTGGTTCCGCCGGATCGACCGACGCTACGGGGCAGGAGGTGGCGCGGGAGCAGGGGTTGGCTTAGGGGTTCGATGCACGTTCTTTCGGAGCGAACTCGCAACGGCAGCGACTGCCAAGACTCCGAGGAAGATATAGGCGGGCACGGCCCATGCTCCGAACCACGCTGCCGGGCCGAAGAGGACGATCACGGCGGCCAGGAATGTAAGGCAGCCGCACCCGGATCGGCGCGTGACGATGGTGGTGACGCTGCCGTCCGGTCCGGTGATGATGGTGGTGACCCGGGACATCAACCTGCTCCTTCCGTGACTTCTCAGTGTTCCCTATTGGTCACTGGGCCAAGCGATGACGTGAGGCGTCGGGTAACTTCTCGACACCCTCGCGCAGGCGAGCGTCCTCTCACATGAACGATTTGACGGTCTTACGAGGTCCGTCGCGAAGGATCCTGAGCGACGGATAGTGGCGGTCAAAATGACACCTAACCTGACACCTTCGTCCCTGGACGATGGTGGAAACTGGAGGACGTCAACCCGCTGATTCGGCGCAGTTTGAATACGATCATGGATCTCAGAGGACCTCAGCGAACGTCGGTTTGTTCGACTGAAAAACCTGGTGTCGACAGTTCGATCCTGTCCCTCGGCACCACCATTTTCGAACACAACTCTGCGCGAGCCCGCAGCGCGGATCAGCGGTTCGAGCTCCACCAGCACGTCGAGACCCGCTGTGCTCATCTCAACGAACACCTGCCCGTGAGCACCCGCACGGGCGCCTGACGGACCACGGAATGTCGCGCGGATAGCCTCTGGGCCGGTGAGGCTGGAAATGACCACGTCCGCATCGCGGACGGCTTCGGGCAGGCGTCGCGACGACCAGTCCGACGCCAACTTCCTGTGCCCGAGCAGTTGTCCGGTTCCAGAGAGTCGGTTCGAGATCGCCGAGGCGTCGAGCGATCGCAGCGCCCATACGTCCGGTACCGAGAATGGCAGCCCGCGTGCTCATGACCGAGCCCCCGGTGCAGCGCCCGCCGCGAAGGTGGCAAATACCGGCGCGAGCTGCTCGACGACGTCCAGGGTCGTTGGCCAGGGGATCACCTCCACCCTGGTGACACCGACGCCGGAGAAGCCTGCGATGGTCTCTGTGATCTGGTCAACGGAGCCGCTGATCGCCGCACCGAAGCCAGTGGCCTCGGCTGACTTCACGTTTCCCGGCTCGACGAACACCCCCACCGAGCGGCCGATCGATCCCGGATCGCGTCCAATCGCCTCGCAGATCCGATCCAGCTGCGAGGTCATTTCGGCGAATGCCTCGGGCAGGCTGCCGCTGCTGGATCTCGCGTATCCGCTCCACGTATCGGCGTGCCGTGCCGCCGCCGTCATAGTCCGATCGGCGTGTCCACCCATCATCAGGGGAATCCGTCCCGGTCGAGGCCCGCGTGGCCGCACCTCGGCGTTCTTGGCGTGATGGAATTGGCCGTCGAACGTCACGTCCGACCCGCCGCGCAGCAGTGGCACGATGATCTCCAGCGCTTCGAGGTATCGCGAGACCGTCTTGTCCCCCGGATACCCGAAAGCCTCGGCTCCGCCGCCGTGACCCGAACCGAGCCCGAGCACAAAGCGTCCACCCGAGATCTCATCGAGCGATTCGGCTGCCCGTACCACCATTCCCGGGTTGTGCTGGAGGGCCGACATGACCCATGTCCCCACGTTCACGGTGGACGTACTCGCCGCGATCGCGCCGGTCATCGTCAGGCAATCCCACCATCCTCGGGGGCCGGGCCACTCCGGGTCTCGCCAGACGATCTCGTCCGGCACCCACACCGTATCGGCGCCGAGTTCCTCGCCGCGTCGCGCCATCGTGGCGACGTCCGCCCACGTCGGCTTGGCACCGTCGCCAGGTCGCTCGACCATCAGCAGGACCAACCCGAGGTCCAGACCTGTACCCATGACTCCTCCGGGCGGCATCGCTTCTCGCGACAACTGATTTCGGATGCGCTGGCAGACATTAGCTCTTGCGCAATACCTCAAATGCAGCGAAGGCCTTTCTGCAACCTGACGTCCGCCCCGGGGTCCCCTGCCGATGAAGCGAGCCCGACCCGTCGACGAACTTGTGGGCCAGGCCATCCAGCCGCACGCGCGCCCACCCGCTCCCGTCAGCGATTCGATCGATCGATCACCCGGTTGGGAGGACCTCGCAGACTTCGCTGGGGCCCCGGCTGCACTTAGCGGGCCGCCCCCGCCTCGTGATGTAACGCAGTCTCGCGCGGATCGTTCACGGTCAGTGTCTCTCCGTTGTCAGGCAGCGAGGTGTGGTGCTCCATGGTGTAGAAGCGGACCTCATGCCCGTCAGGGTCGTGAAGCTCGGGGAGGATCCACCCAATTGAGGCGAAGTGCACTCCTGCGTGCTTCTCACCGAGCGAGTCCAGCCGCGCCGCCAGCGCATCAAGTGAACCTTTGTCGGGGACGCCGATCGCGAAATAGTCAAAGCCGGCCGCCGCCTGCGCGCGTTCGGGGTCCAACCGCACCCCGAGGTCTGGCCCTCCCGCCGGATGTAGCATGCCAATCCCCATCAGACGGCCACCCTCGACGAACTCGATGCCTCGGACATACCCCAGCGTTCGTTCGTACCACGCCATCGACCGTTCGACGTCCCGCACGGGAAGCTTGAGATGGTGAACTCCCGCCAAAGGGATCGCAGCATCCTGAGCTTCCACGGCCAACCTCCTGATCACACCATCGTTGCAGTGTAACTGCACTAGTTGCGGCTATCATGTAACGAATGAGCAGAGAAGTCAAGCGCCCGTATGCCGGCTTGCGCGAGGAACATGTAGCCCTCACCGAGCGGCGGATCCTCGAGGCCGGGACCCGTCTATTCCTGGAGCGGGGGTATGTCGGGACATCCCTGCTGGCGGTGGCGGAGCTGGCCCGGGTGGCTCCACGGACGGTGTATGTGCGCTTTGGCACGAAGGCACGGCTGCTGGATCGATGTATTGGAGCGAGCGTCGCCGGAGATGGGTCGGAGGGATCGCAGTTCAACCGCTCACACGACATCGCGTTTGCGGCACCGACGTTGGACGAGCGTATCCGCGCTCTGGCGGACCTCTCGAGTGGAATCATGGATCGCTCTGCCGCGCTGCTCGCCGTGGGCTCTCAAGCGGCTGCGATCGAACCCGAAATAGCTGCCATGGAGAGGGCCGGGCTACGCAATGCGCTCAACCAGCTGCGCGCATTCGCTGAGCGCCTTGAGGCAGACGACATGCTGCCGAAAGGCCTGAGCGCGGAAGGCCTGTCAGACACGTTGTGGGCGCTCGCTGGGCCGCGCACGATCGTTAGCTTCGTGTCGGATCGCAACTGGAACAGCCACCAATTTGCCGGCTGGCTCGTGTCAACCTTGCGCTTCCTGCTTCGTGCTGGTTAGACCCCTCCGCGCCGCAAGCATCCGGACGTCCTCACTCGGGGCCAAGTCGACCCCAGGATCACGCCCGCCCTCTTGTGAGCGTTGGGGGGCACAACACGGTCGCGCGCACCCTGTATTTGAGCCTCGGCTACCGTGAAACGTCGGTCCAAGACCGATGAGTGAGTTGGCGGCCCGGTGTTCGGTGCGCGTCCACGGATCTGTGTGAAATGACACCTTCGCGGCGGACGCCGACCCGAGGCCGGTCCCCGGCGCGCATGATGCCGCCCATGCCATTCCAGACCATCATCGAGCCCTTCCGCATCCACTCCGTGGAGCCGCTCCGCATGACGACGCTCGAAGAGCGACAGCGGCACCTCGTGGCAGCCGGGTACAACCTGTTCGCGCTGCATTCCGACGACGTGCTCGTCGACCTGCTCACCGACTCCGGAACCGGCGCGATGTCGCGTGACCAGTGGGCGGCGATGCAGCACGGCGATGAGAGCTACGCGGGCTCGCCGTCGTGGTTCCGCTTCCTCGAAGCCGTCCAGGACCTCTTCCCATTCCGGCACATCATCCCGACGCATCAGGGCCGAGCCGCAGAAAAGATCCTCTTCACCGCCATCGGTGGACCGGGCAAGAGCGTGCCGAACAACACGCACTTCGACACAACGCGAGCCAACGTCGAGTTCACGGGTGCCGCGGCGGTCGACCTGCTCGTGGCAGAGGGACACGACCCGTCGGCGCAGCATCCATTCAAGGGCAACATGGATGTCGATGCGCTCGAGGGATTTCTGGCGACCCACGCCGGGACCGTGCCGGTCGTATTCGTCACCGTCACCAACAACTCGGGCGGCGGCCAGCCGGTTTCCCTCGCAAACCTGCGCGCGGTACGTCAAGTGTGCGACCGGTACGGCGTTCCGCTGTTTCTCGACGCGTGCCGGTTCGCCGAGAACGCATGGTTCATCCGCGAGCGGGAGCCGGGCCAGGAGGACCGCGAGGTGCGCGACATCGTGCGTGAGATGGCGGGGCTTGTCGACGGTATGACGATGAGCGCCAAGAAGGACGGGCTCGCCAACATCGGCGGCTGGCTCGCGATGAACGATGACGATCTCGCCGCCAAGTGTCGCAATCTACTCATCCTCACCGAGGGGTTCCCCACCTACGGAGGTCTGGCAGGCCGTGACCTGGAGGCGATTGCCCAGGGCTTGCATGAGGTCGTGCAGCACGACTACTTGCGCTATCGAATCCGCTCGACGGCGTATCTCGGCGAGGCGTTGACCGAGCTTGGCGTACCGATCGTTCAGCCTCCCGGCGGACACGCGATATATATCGACGCTCGCGAACTGCTACCGCATATCGAGCCACTGCAGTATCCGGGTCAGTCGCTGGCTGTCGCGCTCTACGAGACAGGAGGGATCCGCAGCTGTGAGATCGGCACGGTGATGTTCGGTCGACAACCTGACGGATCAGAGCAACCCGCGGGTATGGACCTGGTCCGGTTGGCTATCCCGCGGCGCACGTACACCCAGAGCCACATCGACTACGTCATCGCGCTATGCGGCGAGGTGGCTGAGCACGCGGGTGACCTTCCCGGATACCGGATCGTCGAGGAGCCGCCCGCGCTGCGCCACTTCACGGCGCGCTTCGAGCCGGTTCATGCTTCCGGCGCCGTAGCGGCTTGGCGTCCTACAGATACGGGGAAGGCCGCTTCATCGTAAACATGGCCGTCGTGGGGGATGAGCGTTGCGCATGCGAGGTTCCGCCAGTCCCTTGAGGCGGCCGGCGAAGCAGAACACCTTTGGTCCCGGCCCGCTGCGGCTCAGCAACAACATCGCGTCCTTAAGCGGGCTGAGGTTGGTGATGCGGCGAGCGCCGCTATCCGGCGTCGGAGCCGGATCGGGCGACAGGAGCGGTATCTGATAGGTCATTGAAGAGCCACCGCTGCATCGTTCGAGCGGCGCCGAAGTTGACGCGGCGGAGGTCCGTGTCCACGGCGGCGCCCACCATCAGGATGACCATCATGGCGGCGGCACCGATGAGAGCACTCTGCCAGCTCGCGAAGCGCTGCGCGATGGAGCCGAGACAGAGCTGGCGCGGTCCGCACGGTGGGTCCGCATACGTGATAAGCGACGTCCAGAGACCAATCACGATACCGGCTCCGGCAGCTGCTAAATCAACGATCCCGACTTTTGAGGCGCGGCGGCTCACGGCGATGGAGAGCAGGAGCGTCAAAGCCGCTGCGGCTGCACCAGACAAGACGCACAGTCTCGGATCAAAGCTGGGCCGCGCCGCGCAGAGGTCCGCTGTCCCCAGGCCTTTGACGGGACAGTACGGCAAGTACGTCAGGAGCGCCATCCACAGACCAACGCCGACCCCCACCGGCGCCGCAGCCAATAGGAGCCCTTTCGTGACGACGCGCCTCATTCGTAGATGCTACTGCCAGGCCGACCACCTCGATTGCGAACCGCCGTTCGACGCCGGGACGCTGCTGCCGAGTTTGCGGACGATCTCCGCGGAGTTCGAGGGCGGATAACCACCTAACCACACCGTCAGCGGGCTGACGACACTGATGCTCCGGCGTATCGGGGTGGGCCCGGCCTCGTCAGGCTGCCGGGCACGGGCCGGGAAAGGCCAGTGAGCCGCCGGCGTTCCTCATGAAAGCCGCCGCGTTGCCGGAGGCATCATTCTCGACAACGACTTCCTGGCTCGGCATTCCATGTGCACCGGCGAGCTGGTCCAGGACGATCTTGCTATCCGCCTTGACGGCCACGATGACCGCCCAGGGGAGCGGCGGCGCGCCGCGTGATCCGTCTCGGAACTCCACGCCATTGCCGCATGTGATCGTGGACTTGTCCCCACCAATCCACGGCGTCACCACAACTGCGCCGGCGGAGTAGTTCATCACGTCAAGGACCCACGTCCCATCTTGTGTGGGCGTCGCGGATGCGGCGTTGCATGCCAGTCCAGTCAGGCCGATTAGGACCTTTGGCTACGAACGCCTGCACGACACGGGACGACGTCAGCCTCGCTGTCAATCTCCCGCCAGATCGACGGCGCCGCAGCCACCGGAGCCAGGGACGTACCAACGGACGGTCGTCGTCGCCGCGGGACGCACGGTGAATGTCAGCCTTGACGAATCCGAGCCGTAGGCCTAACGCCAGAACCTTTCGACCGCGTGTTGGGGGAGCGTTCGAGTGAGGACGGCGTGGCGCACCCGAGCGTGCTTTCACTCGAGCAAGGGATCGCGGGAAATTGACACCTAACCTGACACCTTCGAGGACAGGCGTTTGCACGAGCTGACATAGTCTGCAGGGGGTTGGAGGACTTCCCGGAGATGCAGCGCGTCCGCGCGGCTCAGGTCATGTGAACGTAGCGCAGCTTCTCCAGTGGGTCAGGCACCCACTCCGGCGAGAGTGCGTCCCAGAAGGCTCGCGCAAACAAGTCGTCACGGACGACGAAGGCGTCGATCCGTCGCGCTCCCAACCGGCTGAGCCGCTCGGTGCCGTTGGTGAGCAGCGCTCGCGCCAGCCCAATCCGACGGTGTGAGGGTGCCACCGCGATCCGGTAGATGCCCCCGCGCCAACCGTTCCACGCCGCGATGACCGCACCGACAACCAGCCCCCCGTCGACCGCCACCAGGAGTGAGCCAGGTGCGTCTGCCAGGAGCCGCGCCACGCCCGCCATGTCGTCGGTGATCGTCGGGTGTGTTCCCGATACCTCCCAGAGCCGGAGCACCCCCTCGATATCCGACTCGGTGGCGGCGCGAATCTCGAACGCGAGCCGTGGGTTCGCGAACATCAGGCAAGGATAAGGATTCTTCCCAGCTCGACGCGCGAGCCGCTGTGGGGCCACGGAGCGCGCGCCCCCTTGTACGGGCTACGCCCGACGCGTGATCCGTCGCTTCGTGCCGCAGTCTGCCGTTCTCACTACCGGTACGCCAGGCGGCCGGCTGGTGCCGATCCGGTCACGATCGCACAGCGCCGGAAACCGTCGAATATGGGGAGATGCTCTGGTCAGCCAGCAAGTCCCGGCACCAGATCGATCTCCTCTAGCGCCAGTCGTCGAGCACGTACACGTCCGCGCGGTTGAAACCCGGTGAGTCGGGTCGCATCATGGCGACGCCGTGCATCTGCACGCGAAATCCAGCCTCCTGCATCCGGGCATAGCAAGCGTGGCGCTCCGCGTTGACCCCGGCGGTGAGCGTCGTCGCTCCGCGGCGCGCCGCCAGATCGTCGCAGGCGTCGAGGAGTCTGCCGAAAACGCCGGTCGCACCAAGCCCCGGTCGGACTGCGGCGAACTTAACAAACACCGAGCCGCTACCCGCCTCGCTGCCAGCGCCGGCGTGGCAAACCGCAAAAGCCGACAGGTCTCCGTTCGCGTCGTCGATGAGAACGGTCTCGCCGAGCTCCTGCTCGGCGACGGCGAGGATGTCGCGACGCACGTCCAGGCCGTTGAAGATCTCACCGGTCAGCCGCGCACACTTTGACAGTGCGACATCGCGGTCAGTCTCAGCAGAAAAGGCCCGCCATGCCACCTTGTTCGCCGGTGCCGCGACCGGCCGGTCAACCAGCGCCGTGAGTGATCGCGGCCAGAATCCGTGCCGTTGGTAGAGCCCGATGTGCTTGGTGCTGTGCGGGAACGTCATCAGACCGCTCAGGACAGCACCATCGCGTTCGAGCAATGGGACGGTTGCCTCCATCAGGTCACGCGCGATGCCTTGGCCCCAGTAGGCGGGGCGTACCGTCAGCGGGCCGAAGAACGCGAACGACCCCCAGTGCGTCACGAAGTTGGATGCCACGAGATCACCGTCTACAAATGCGCCCAGTGACGCGCTCGGATCAGCGCGCCAGCGGGTTGACACCCAATCGCTGTCGCCTCCGAACGCGGTCGGATCGGGGATGCCGAGGAAGGCGCCGAAGGCGCTGCGAAAAATCTGATCGGCCACAGGAAGATCGGCTTCGGACAGCCGCCGGATGATGCGGTCGGCGCCAGCGTGTCCGCGACGCGCCGCGCCCGAGGGCGGTGCGCCGGGGGTGGGAGTGGACTCGACAGCCATCGTGATGCACCTCCTCTGTTCAGGAATGATTGCCTCGACCAGCGCGGATTGAGCGACCCTACGACACCCCTCATCGGCCGGGCTTCGTCCTTGAAGCGGCAACGCGGCGATCCATGCGAAGACGTCGAACACATCAATAGACCACCTTACCGGACGACTTGATTCGGTCTTGTCGGAGACCTCAGCGGCGACCGGTACAAAGCTGCATCCTTGTCGTTGGAGTCGGCGCCGTGTAGCAGGTAGGGCTGACCATTTGAGGGCGGTGAGATGAGCAAGACAGAACGAACCCAATTGCGCCGTGTGTGGTCGCCACACAGGGTGTTCGGAGTGCTCGCGATGTCTGCCCTGATCGCAACGGGGTTGTTCGGCAGCGGGCGCCTGAATGTCGAGGCCACGGCGGCACCGCCGACTACGGCCGGGAGTACGGCTCCGCACATTCTGCTCATCGTCGAAGAGAACCGTTCGTACAGCAACATCGTCGGCAGCAAGAACGCGCCCTATCTGAACAGCCTGGCGCACACCTATCGCTCGGCGACCAACTGGTACGCGGTCCAGCACACGAGCCAGGACGACTACGTCGAGTTGATCTCTGGCTCCAACCACGGAATCCCGAACGGCAAGCCGTACGCGGCGCTCACCGTGGTCGACAACCTGCACGCGAAGGGGATTCCGTGGAAGGCGTACTACGAAGGCCTCGGCTCGGCCTGCATGAAGGGCACGGATCCGACCGGGCAGTACGACGTGTTCCACAACCCGTTCCACTACTTCACGCGCTACGGGACCACCACCGGGAAGTGGTGCAGCAGCGCGAATCTCGCGACCGAAGGGGTCGTTCGCTACCCCGGAGCATCCGCCCTCGTCTCCGCGCTCGACGGCTCGGGTGCGCCCGACCTCGTAACGCTCATCCCGAACGACTGCCACGACATGCACGGCGACCTCGTGAACGGCAATCCGTGCTATGGCGTCGCTGGCACGCGGCTTGTCACCGCGGGAGACACGTGGCTATCCGTCAACCTTCCGCCGATCCTCAAGTCATCGTGGTTCGCGGCGAACGGCACGGTCATCATCACCTGGGATGAGGGCACGCCGAGCGACAAGAGCGGATGCTGCGGTGGTGTCGCGGCAGGCGGCCACATCCCCACCATCGTGATCAGTTCGACCAACGCGGGCGGCGGCACATTCATCAGCACCGGCGACCACTACGGGACGCTGCGGGCGATCGAGGAGGCGTACGGCGTCCCGTTGCTGCTCAACTCCGCGAACACCATCAACGGCGATCTGGTCGGCGCCTTCGGCTGAGCAAGCGAGGAGATCCGCGGGTGCGCGTCAGGCCGGCTGTCCGATATGGCCGTTCGGACGAGGACCGCGACCTCGAGCCTTCACGACTCACCTGTCGGGCGCGAATCGTGGCGAGCATCTTGCGGGCGCCAACGCACTGCTTCTCACGCCGGCGCTCGAACCGAGCGCCGTCATCCGACGTCTCACAAGGTTGAGCGCTGCGCTCGTTACGATGCTGCTGCCTCCTCGGCCGCGATGAGCGTCGGAGTCGTCTGGCGTTGCCACATCGGCCTGGACACACCAAACGCGATCGCATGCGACATGCCGCGACCATGATTGCGACGACGCGTGGCGGCCCCGAATCATTCGTCGCATCAAGGATTGCGACTATCGCACTGGTGGCAAGTCTGGTCATTGCTGCATGCGGTGGCGTCGCGTCGCCGCCTCAAACCACACCGGCCCGACAGACCTCGAGCCGGCTCCGAGCTGTGGTCGATGCAACCTGGGCCGGGTACAAGCAGGTCTTCATCCAACGCGATGGGCGCGTCATCGACCCGACTCGAAACGGCATCACGACGTCGGAAGGACAGGGCTACGCACTGCTGCGCGCCGTCTGGATGGGTGACCAGACGACGTTCGACACCGTGTGGCGCTGGACAGCGAGCAACCTCCAGTTGGGCGGGACCGCTCCATTCGCATCGCTCTGGAGTGACAGCAAGCCCATTGACGCTCACTCGGCAAGTGATGCCGATTCGGACATCGCACTGGCACTGCTCTTCGCGGCCCGGCGTTTCGGCGACCCCACGCTGAGAGAGGACGCGCTCAGCACGCTGACTGCGATCTGGAACGACGACGTCGTCTCCATCGACGGCATGAACGTCCTGACGGCTGGCGACTGGGCCACGAGACAACAGACACCGGGGCCGGTGATCAATCCCTCCTATTTCGCGCCATACGCGTACCGGATCTTCGCCGTCGAGGATCCGGCCCACCGGTGGTCAACGCTCATTGATAGCTCATACACGCTGCTCAACGAATGCACCGATGCGGTGCTCGACAACACGCGTTCACGCGGCCTGCCGCCAAACTGGTGCGCGATCTCACGCGCCACCGGCCGGGTGACGTCCTTCCCGACGATCGCGGACGCCAACGACTATGGGTACGACGCGTTCCGAGTCATGTGGCGCGTGGCGCTCGATGCACTGTGGAACAACGAACCGCGCGCTCGCTCGTATTTGGTGGGCAGCACCTTGCTTCGCACGCAGTGGAACACGAGCAAGCACCTGGAGGCGGTCTACGGGCACGATGGCAGTGTCGTCAGCTCGTACGACGACCCGACGCTCTATGGCGGCGACATCGGCAATTTCTTGGTAACCGATACTGCCGGCGCAGCTCAGATCGAGCAGCTTCTCGTGGCATCGTTTCATCCGTCGTCCCCCGCCTATTTCGGGGACCCGCAGAACTACTTCGAGCAGAACTGGGTGTGGTTCGGCCTCGCGCTGGCCGCAGGCATGCTGCATGACCTCGATACAGAGTTCCAATAGCAACGGCAGGGAGGGACGGGCGAGAGCACTCGGTCACACGAGGTGCAATCAATTAGGGAAAGGTCGCCAGGCTTTCAAGACCGTAGTACGCCGCTTCATCCTCATTGATCCAGAAGTGCGGATCACGCATTAGATCCTCATAGACCGGGTGACTGAAGACGCCGAGGTTGTCGACCGCGGGGAGCCGTGGAACCGTCGCTGACGTTTCGCCGGCAGCGCGGGCTGCCTCGGCTCCCGATGCCTGGGCATCCTTGGTCTCGGCGTATGTCTGAATGGCAGGCAGCTCGCGACTGATCGCGGCCACGGTGGCGATCGGCCCGATGACGACGGCTGCGCTGAGTATCACCGACGCGCCGGCGATTGACAGGCCTCGAACCGGCTCAGGCCAACCCGCATGGTGCGAGGTCACGTCGGCCAGTGCAAGGAACGATCGACCGCAGAGCCATCCCAACACTGCGACAGCGCACACGCAAACGTAGACCGGGATAACCTGATCCCATACCGGTGGTGATCCACCGTAGTACAGGGCGGCGGGCGTCATTGCGCAGAACACGATGACCACCGCGCCGAAGGTCCCGAGGATGAGGGCGACCACCCCGGCCGTTCCAACGACTTTGGACGGTGGTGCTGACCGTGCGCCGATCAAGGCCGCAAGCGTCCCCATGACGAGGAGCTCCCACCAGTGTGTTTGAACCAACGCCCCAAGAAAGTGCAGCATCTGACCGAATGTGAACCCGGGCAGCGCGAGACCTGATGGGCGCGGTACGTGCACGATCCTCGCAATGGCCTCGCTGCGAACCGCCTTTCCGGGCGCGGCCAGCTCAACCGCCAAGCCGGCAAGGGACCCAACCCAGGCTGCGGCCAGCTCTGGCAGCTTCTGCCGCCACGTCGCCGAAAACCCTGGCAGCGCCACAGCGAGTGTCAGTGTCAACGCTGCGCTCGAGGCCACAGTGTAGATCTCGGCCTCGCCGGACGCGAGAAAGGCAAGCAAGGCGATGAAAGCGATGATCCACGTGCGGTGCGCGCCCTTCGGCCGCGACATCAGCCACACGACGACGGCTGCGAGAAGTAACGGCACGATAAATTCGAGCGACGCGGTCATCCAGTAGAGTGCGAGGAACGGGTTCGGGGTGACTCGCAACGTCGTGTAGACGATCCCTGCTGCTATCAGCACCCTCCCCCGACGGCCGGCTGCGGGGATGAGGTGGCGAAGCGCCAGGGTGAGCAGCGCAACCCAGGCAACGAGCAGGATCGCCGGAAGAATCCGTACGAAGGTCTGGCCCAGCAGCGCGGCGGCGGTATAGGAGGCCGTCGCGACGAAGTGGCCGTCCGAACGGCTGTAATCAGCGATCTGCTGCGCCCAGTACCCGCGGAGCCGGACCGCGACGGCTTCCCCGTAGTCGTCGGCCACATATCGCGCGTAGTTCCCGAGCAACATGTAGACGGCGAGAGTCAGGAG
>DATKQX010000138.1:0-2679 GCA_035532495.1 Saccharimonadales bacterium (SeqCode) | reverse complement strand
CGGAAGGCAGCTGTGCCGAAGCTGTCAAGGCGAATGAACGGCTGAGTCCAAGTCGATCGGTCGGATGGGTCACACCCGATGGCGTCCCAGAGCTCCCGTCGACACTGCTGTCCAACGTTCTCGGGAAACGCCCGTTCGAGCCTGACAAAGCCCGCCTCGACGAACTGCTCCAATTGGTTGGCGGTCAAGGCCATCGTGAACCGCCCCGGCAAAACTGGAGACTCTGGGGTGTCGACCGCAGCGAACCGCATGGCATCGCAGGAAGGCACTGAGTCCGCGAAGAAGTACTAGTCCCCGCAGCGCTGGCGATCGAACGCGAGGAGTTCCTCGGCCGCGTTCACTATCAGCGCGGTGGCGAGTTCCGTGGCTACCGCAACGGCTACGCCCCGGAGCGAACGCTGGGCGCCAGGCATGGGTGCGGTGGCGATTCGGCAACTGCGGGTGAGCGATGTGCCCGCTGCTGCGGCGCCGTTCGCGTTGGGGATCGTGGCCCGCTATGAGCGGCGCTCTGCAACCCAGGCAGCGGCTGCTCGCCCGTCTGTACCTCGAGGGCCTGGCCAGCGGTGACTTCGAGCCGGTGTTCCGCGAGCTGGTGGACGGCAGCGCTGCGCTCTCGCCGAGCAGCATCCTGCGCCTCAAGCAGGAGTGGGCCGACGAGTTGGGCGGCCAAGCTGCCTACGAGCGACTACGCCACAAGACTGAAGCCCGTGTGTTAGCGGCCGTCGTCAGTTGCACACCTAGGCACCTCACGATGCGTCGAGCGCTGCTGCCCGTCGGCGCATCGCCGCCGTGATCCGGGAGACGAGGTCGCGCGGCGCAAAAGGCTTGACGATGTAGTCGTCCGCCTCGAGCGCAAATGCCTCCGCCTTTTCGGCGGCTTTCCCATCTACGGTGAGCATTACCACCGTCACATCCCGCGTGGCAACGTGAGCGCGAAGGACGCGACAGACGTCGAGACCGCTCATGCCGGGCATGTGCATGTCCAGTAGCACGCAATCCGGACGTACCCGTCGAACGAGATCGATGGCGCCTTCTCCAGACTCGGCTTCATGCACCCCGAAACCGGCCGCGGTCAGGCTCATGCGCGCGTGCAGCCGGACTTCCGGTGCGTCGTCGACGATCACGATGGTGCCTGCCCCCCGCTCGGCAGCCCCGCCCGGGCGCGGTGCCCGTGCCCGATCGCCGTCGAGACGGGCCTTGGTCAGCAGCTCGTCGATGCGCTCGGCGGCTTGCGGACGAGCGTAATAGTAGCCTTGGGCCTCGTCGCACCCGAGGGCGCGGAGTGCGTCGAGCTGCGCGCTGGTCTCGACGCCTTCAGCGACGACGGTTAGATCCATCGCGTGCGCCATGCCCATGATGGCCGCGACGATGGCCGTGCTCTCTGGGTCGCGGCCCAGACCATCGACGAACGACTTGTCGATCTTGAGCTCCGTCAAGGGGAACCGGCGCAGGGACGCGAGTGATGAGTATCCGGTGCCGAAGTCGTCCATGGAGATCGAGATGCCCAGCGCCTTAATCTCGTGGAGCATGCCGATGGCGAGCTCCGGGTCGCCCATCACCATGCTCTCCGTGACCTCAAGGCACAGGTGGGCGGGATCCATGCCGGTCTCAGCAAGCACGGTGCGAAGCGTCGTGAGCAGGCCGGAGTCGAACTGACGCGCCGAGAGGTTGACCGACACGATTGGCGCCGAGACCCCCACCTTGAGCTCACGCCAACGCACACCCTGCTGACACGCCTGGCGCAACACCCACGCGCCGATCGGAATGATAAGACCAGTCGCTTCAGCTAGCGGGATGAAGCTCGCCGGCGGGATCGACCCACGCTGGGGATGGTCCCAGCGCACCAACGCCTCAACCCCGACGACACGGTCTGTGACCAGCGAGACCTTGGGCTGAAACGCGACTCGGAGCTCCCCACGTTGCAACGCGGCACGCAAGGCGTGCTCGTCATCGAACCGCGCGGTCTGAGCGGAGCGCATCTCATCGGCAAAGAACGCGGTATGGCCCGCCCCTGATTCCCGCGCTAGGTGCAACGCCGAGGTGGCTTCCCGAATGACAACGTTGGGATCGTGCCGTGCACCCCGCACGACCCTGATACCGATGTGCACCAAGATCCGGATCGACTCGCGATCGGTTGAAATTGGGTCCTCAAAGAGACTCGCGACCCTTGCGGCCATGCTGGTCGCACCGCGCACGCCGCCGATGCGCTCGCAAATGAGGAAGAATTCATCGCCGCCGAGTCGCGCGACATTTCCGGTCTCGCCGGAGACGGTGTCAGATGCGCGTGTACACGCCTGGAGCCGTTTCCCAACTTCCTTGGTGACCTGATCCCCGGTGTCATGCCCGAACTCCGCGTTGATCGACCGGAACCCGTCCACGCTGACCGCGAGCACGGCCGTCGACCATCGATGGCGGGCTCCGCGACCCAGAGCGCGCTGGACACGTTCAACGAACAGAGGGCGCCCCGGCAGGCCTGTCAAACGATCGTGCAGCGCCTGAAATGCGACTGTTGCCTCCGCGTCGCGTTGCGGCGTGATATCGCGCATCATCACGACGGCGCCGAGCGTCCGGCCATCGTCGTCAAAGACCGTGGTCGCGTTGACGACGACACTCTGACGGCGATTGTCGGGCCATATGACCCTCATCTCCTCGTCAGTCACCCCTTCCCCGCGCAAGGCT
>DATKQX010000137.1:0-5018 GCA_035532495.1 Saccharimonadales bacterium (SeqCode) | reverse complement strand
TGGCGCGACGAGGAGGTCGGCGGCGAGCTGACCCGCGTAGACGGCGCAGAGACCCTCCTGGTCCGCCGTCCCGGCATCTCCGAGGATCAGCGCCCGTCCAGTCGGGTCATCAATCACAAGCGCGCACATCGCTCGCGCTGTGGCGAGTGCCGTGAAGCCGAGGCAGTGCCACTTCGCTCCACCGAATACCCAGGCGCCACCAGCGGCATCGAGGACAGTCGCACCGTCGCTCGCCAGCGCGGCGATGACGGCGTCGCCGCCCGCAGTGAGTCCTCCGGGGCTCACCACTGTCCCCACGGAGTAATGACCTGGCAATCCCTTCAGGCCGTTCACCGCCGCCTGCTCACCACCGGTGATCACCACCATGTCGAGGTGAGTCGTCGCCGGAGGCATCACCCGACCGAGGGCCGCGAGGAGTTGCGTCGGTGACCCGCCTCCGTCAACGAGCGCGGTGCTGCCGTCGCCGGTGCGCAGCAGAACCGCGGTCGACGACCCGGTGCTCAGCACGCTGACGTGGAGCCGTCCGTCTGGACGCGACAACAATCCCAACGCCGCCCCCGCAGCGATGACGCCGGCGAGGGTTGAGGCCGCGATCGTCCGCAGGGTCATGCGCGCGTCTGTGTGGTCCTGCGCATCGCTGTCATCAGGACTGCGCACGCAACGACGAGTCCGAACCCCTCGGCAACCGACCACACGGCCGGCCAGCTGCCGATCTGCACGGCGGCGCCCGGTATCGCACTGACGAGACGCGCGACGGTCGTCGTCACCCATACTCCGAGGCTCGCGAACTGCAGCGGGATCCATCCGAGCCCAGGATGGAGCGCGCTCAGCGCCGCGCCGAACCCACCGGCGACGATCATCACGGGCAGCAGCGGCAGCACGAGCGCGTTGGCGATCGGTCCACCGAACGCGATCACGCCGAAGATCCCGGCCATGATCGGGAGCGTTGCGACCTGGGCCGCCAGAGTCATCGCAAAAGGCTCGGCGAGCATTCGCGGCCCAGGCAACCGCGCGGCGATCGGAGTCGCGAGCGTGAGGATCCCGGCGGTGCCGAGAAACGACAGCTGGAAACCCGGATCCTCGACCAGCGCAGGGGACAGACCGAGCATCAGCGCCGCGACAAGCGCGAGCATCGGTACCGGGTCGGTGCGTCTCCCGCCGGTGGAGGCGAGCATGGCGGCGCCGGCCATGAGCGCGCTTCGCGTCGCCGCAGGTCCCGCCCCGCTGACCAGCACGTACGCCGCCACCACGGGAAGGGCAATCAAAACGGTGCGCCGACGCGACCACTCGAACACGCGGGCGACCGCGCTCAGCAGCCCGATGATGAGGACGACCTTGAGACCGGACACCACCACGATGTGAATGAGTCCCGCGTCCTGCAATGGCGCGCGAACGTCGGCGCTCAGGGGCTGGTGGATACCGAAGGCGATGCCCAGGAGGAGCCCGGCTGCGGGTTCGGGGAGCTCCGCATTCACAGCGCCGATGAGGCGCTCCTGCACCCAGACGATCGCCGTTGCGGGCGAAGAGCCCGCACCAGCAAGCACGAAGACCTGGGGCGACGTGGCCATCCCCTCAACGCCTTCACGTTCGAGCGTGTCCGCACCAGTGGCGCCCGGACGGCGATTCAGCCTTCGCAGCCCGGAGGCATCGATCTCGACCTGGTCGCCGGGCGAGAGCGCCGGTATGAGCGGTCCGCTGATCAGCACCGCTCCTGACACCGCTCGATCGGTATCTATGTCGGAGAGATGCGCGATATCGACGATGGCGGTGGAACCGGCTCCAGGATCGGCGCTTCGGACCGTGCCGATGAGCACGACAGGCCGTGCGCCGAGGTTGCCGTCGATGGTGGCCGGACCCGCAACCGCGACACTCAGCGAGCCGCGGACCAGACCCATCGCAACCGCACCTGCGACGACGGCCGGCAGCGCGCACCGACGACTGATGGACGCGGCCAGCAGGCCACCGCCTGCAGCGCCGATGCCCAGCGGGAGCATCAGCGAGGGCCTGACGGAGCCGGCGAAGCCGGCTCCGCACCCCACGGCAAAGCCACCCCAGATCCAGGTCGCGGCACGACCGGCGCGAGTGCGTGCGCGCAAGGTCACTGGGCAGGAAGGACGACGCGGAGATAGTGCTCCAGACCTGTGACCGTCGCGGCGTCCACCCCAAGGTCGCCGTGCAGCTGGCTCATCGACGTGAACGGACCCCACTCGTCGCGATAGGCGACGATCGCGCGCCCGAGCCCGATCGGCATGCCCGGTATCGCGTCAAGCTCGTCGGGCGCCGCGCTATTGATGTCCAGCTTCGCCGCGGTGGTGCCGCTCCGCAGGAACGGCACGTTGATCTGCCGGCCGTCATGCACGCGCTCGGCCATGTTGGGAAGATGCCCCGGATCTGCGAGCGTCGTGATCCCACCGGCCGCGGCGAGCGCGTCCGCCACCCGTGCGTCGGGACTCAGCTCGTAGAGACCCGCGTGCTCCACGGCGCCGCTGACGAAGACGAGCACAGTTGACGGCGCCGGCGGGTCAACGGTCGCCCCGGCTGGGACAGGTGCTTGCACCGTGTTCTGGTGCACCGCAAGCCAGCCCGCAGCTCCGATGAGGACGAGCGCTCCGGCCACCGCAATCGCCAACCGGCGAGCACCCATGCAAAGGAGTTTGTTTGTCATTGCCACCATACGAAACAGTATAGGTAGGCGTCGACCATGGACGCAAGTCCCTGGCGCCGCGCTGCCTGCCTGCGCTCAGTACGGTCGTGGTGGCGACGCTGGAAGCCGGTATCGCAACTGGCCGTCCTCGCCCACAGTGGTCGCCGCCCCGGCGCGCTCTGCCAGCCAGCGCACCGCCCGACCTGATACTGGGTCGCCGAGGACGCTCAGTTCGCGTGCGATCTCCGACGCGGTTGCCGATCCGAGCTTGCCGATGGTGGCAAGGACGATGTCCGGCGTCACGGACGCCGGAGTGGCCCGTCCCTTCGGCCCCTTGCCACGACGGCGGCCCTTGGCATGGCGCGCCGCCGGCGCAGACCCCCGTCTGGCGCTTCGAGCGGGAGATGCGGCATCGCCGGCGCTTTCGAGCAATGCAACAGCCGCGCGGACCTCACGACGCAGTGCAGCGTTGTCAGCCTTCAACTCGGCCACCTGACTGACCAGTGCCTCAATGCGCGACACGAGCCGCTCGGCGGCCTGCACGATCGGCGCCGCATTCCCCGAGGCGATATCGCGAGCGGTCAGGTCAGGCATGAGGCCCCCGAATACGTGCCATTGGCGCAATCGCGGCGATCAAATCGCCACCGCACCACGTACGCGCATTGTCCGCCACGCGATGGCGCGGATGCAATCGCCGTATTGCGTGGACTGCAATCGTCGCCCCAGCGCCGGCCGTATCCCGGGTCACACGTCCGCCGTCGTCATCCTTCCGGGCCGGTACCATGTCCGGCGGGGCCATAGCTCAGCTGGGAGAGCGCTTGCATGGCATGCAAGAGGTCGGGAGTTCGATCCTCCCTGGCTCCACCAGGGGTCGCCGGCATCCCCCAACGTGACGAATTCCACAGCGGGCGATCACCCAACAGGGTGAGTTTCGGCCCGCTGAACCGCATGGCGCGGATCGAATCGATATGATCCGGCGCACGTCTCACAACTCCGAGGCTTGGTCCGGGACGACGAAACCAGGGCCAGGGCGCATCAGCCATACAACGGGAGGATCTCGACTTGCGACCGAACAAATTGACAATTGGTGGGATAGGCCTGGGAGTGCTCGGCCTGCTCACCGCCGCAGCGTGCGGTAGCACGAGCAGCACCCAGACAACGACCGGCGCGCTGGCGTCGTCGCAGGTGCTGCACTTCCCCGTCTTCCAGGACCCCGGCACCTGGGATCCCGGCGAGATGGACGCCGAGGTCGACACCGAGCTCATGCAGAACGTGTTCGACAATCTCTGGCGTTTTGACGACAGCCTCAACATCGTTCCGGACATCGCCACCGCTGTGCCGACGCAGGCCAACGGGGGAATCTCCGCTGACGGTCTCACCTACACCATCCACCTGAACCCCGCGGCGAAGTTCTCGAATGGTGACGCGGTGACGTCGAAGGACGTGCTCTACTCATGGAACCGCGGCGCCGACCTCCACGGGGCGTACTCGTCGATCCTGAGTGCAATTCAGGGTTACAGCGATGTCCAGAAGGCTGCCGGCAACCCGCCGTCCTCCGGAACCCCGACGACGTTCCAGGGCAACATCGAGACGCAGCTGGCCGCGAGCAACCCGGCCTTCATGATGAGTGGCCTGACCGCGCCCGATCCTGAGACCGTGCAGGTCAAGCTGGGTACCGCCTGCGGCTGGTGCCTCACCGCATGGACCCTCGAGGGCACCGTCGGCGCGATCGTCGATGAGAAGGTCATCCACGGTTCGGGCGTCGACCCCGTCAACTGGTGGCAGACACCGGCCGACCTCGTCGGCACCGGTGCCTACAAGCTCACCGCCTACACCCCCAAGCAGTCCTTGACGTTCAGCGTCGTGCCGAACTGGTGGGGTTCGCCGAAGCCGACGTTGCAGACCATCAACATCGACATCAAGGATCCCTCGACCGCGCCGACCACCGTGGACTCCTTCTTCCAGAAGGGCTACGACATCATCGGATACGGCGGCGACAGCCCAATCATCCCGCTGGCGAACATCCTTGCGATCCAGGCGAACTCGCGTGAGAAGCCGGATCTCCTGACGCAGCCCAAGGGCCGCACCACCTGGGTGAGCTTCAGCATCGGCTACCCGACTGGCGGACCCTTCCAGGGTGAGACGGCAGCGGCAAAGGGTCTGCGCCTGGCGTTCGATCTCGCAGTCGACAAGAAGGGCCTCGCCACAACCGTCTGCCACAACGTGATCTGTACGGCCGCGACCGGCGGTCTGATCACCACCGGGTTGGTCGGCAACGGCGGTCCAAACAGCGACCCGCTCGCCAAGTTCGACGCGAACCAGGCGAAGTCGCTGCTGCATCAGTACGACCCGTCGGGCTCGCTGACCAAGAACA